>NZ_BAABCK010000013.1:0-249692 GCF_039538805.1 Salinicoccus jeotgali
TACCCTCAATTCCTGAATCATTTTCAGCTTTTCTTCAAATGAATAATATTTGTCAGTCATAAAAGAACCCCCTCCAGGTTTACAGATGTTTTATTTCATCTGTAAACCTGGAGGGGGTCAAATCAAAATAATGCTTCCAGTCTTTTTTATTATCCCTGCAGAATTGCCTTGATCAGTGAAGTCGTTTCTCCACCCGGATACAGGATATATAGCAGAATGTATACCATAGTTCCCGTGATGGCTGTTGCAAACCAGATGGTAGATGCCCACGGAGCAAGCTTCCTATGCTTCGACAATTTGTTTTTGTAACCTAAGTAGACTTGTATGCCACCTAGCAGACCACCACCTGTGGCCAAAGTAATATGGAAGATGAGGAAAGCCGTATAATAAGGCACCAGCGCATCAGGACCGCCAAAAGCTGTATTCCCTATAAAGGCTGTCCTTGAAGCGTAGATGATGAAAAACAGCAATGCACTCGTTGCTGCCAAAGTCATCATTTTCTGGTGGGCCTCCACTTCACCCTTTTTGACTCTACTTATCCCCACAGCCATGAAGATGGCGCTTAAGATGATGAAGAATGTGCTTAGTGTAGGTAATATGTGCACAATAAGACGCTCCTAACTCTATTATCTGTATTGATTGAAAAGTTCTTTTTGCAGACGGGCCTCTTCCATCGAACGACGCGTTACTTCGTCTTCGTCTTTACGCTCATTCCTATACCAATTGAAGAATAGGTGACCTAGCATGAAACCGAAGAAGACTTCCTGGAGCACTTTCATTATCACTCCACCTGTCTGCTGATCCATCCGCGGTGAAGCATCTGTGAAGTACTCGGGTCCAGAAATGAGTCCTTGCCCCTTCAATCCATCCAACACACCTGAAGGTACACATAATTCCATGGCAGAGAGCCATGCGTCACCATCGGTATATGTTGAATACACTGCATTCTCAGCAAATATGATCAGCCCACACGCAGGAGTCAACAACGCCCCGATGCCGAATATATAAAGAAGTTTAAACAAACCGCCCATATGCTTCTCCTCAGGTTCCACCTTGTTGAACACCGGATAGAACATCAGCAGAGCCAACATGAACAGTAGCACGTTGAATGCGGCATGCAGGATTACTTCCTGCTTCAGGAAATCAAGGACGACCGGCAAATGGTATACTGAGAAAACCCCAGTGAATAAGATCAGCGGTATAAGGGGCTTCCTGGCAATTGCAAAAAACTGCCTGAAGCCCGGCAGGCTGACGAAATATGCCCAAAGATAAGCAGGCACACCGAAATATAGGAGCGGAGCTATAAGTAGGAATACGAACGCCATCTGCAGCATATGGAAACTGAATAGTATATGGCTTAGAATATCGACTGGTGAGCCATACATCGTGTAGAGCAGCACCATGGCGATGCCGAACGTCGCTGCCTCCCTGTTGGTGGATGGGCGTCCGCCTTCAAAATTACTGTACCACTTTCTTGTCAACAGAAAATAGACGACAGTCATAAATACCACGAAACTAAAATAGTACGGACTCCAGTTGGCAACGAAACCGAATATAGATATAGATGATAAATTGTCCATTTAGGATCATCCCTTTTTTTAAAATCACTTACTGTTAATTATAAGTTCCGCTTTGACTTAAGGCAAGGTGGGTGCATGACAATATAATGACAAAATAAAGGCCGGCATATATGCCGGCCTTCATTATTTAGATTGGGCTTCCAATCCAAGTGATATATAGGAATGTTACAACGAATGCAATGCCGAAGTACATACCTGTCATGATGAATAGTTTAGCGAACTCGTGACCTTTATCTTTCATGTGCATGAAGTAGTAGAATTGAAGAATGACTTGTACTACAGCCATGAACAACACGACCGGGATGACAAATCTCGAATCAAGATCCATTGCCACCATTCCGAATGCAACAAAGGTCAGGAAGATCATCATGCCGAAAGAGACCATCTGCTGACGCATCTCTTTTGTACGTTGAGTGCGCAAATACTCAAGCTTCGACTTGGACATAGGTTCCTGTTTGATTTCTGCCATATTACATCACTCCCAGCAAGTAAACTATTGTGAAGATGAATACCCACACAACGTCGATAAAGTGCCAGTAAAGTGCAGCTGTATTGACTTTAGCCGCCGTATAGACTGATAGGCCACGCTTGGCGTTGCGGAGGATGAGGCCAGTAATCCAGACCAATCCGATCGCTACGTGGAAACCATGCGTGCCAAGCAGGAAGTAGAAGGCGCTACCGAACGCACTAGTTCTGAATGTATGTCCAAGATGTACATACTCTACGAACTCGTAGATTTCCAAAGATAGGAAACCAAGTCCGAGCAATACAGTAACAACAAGCCACAACTGCATCTGCTTAAAGTTATTGTTCCGCATATGGTAGACCGCATACACGCTTGTAAGCGATGAAGTCAGGAGGAACATTGTCATGACGAAAGCAAGCGGCAAAGCGAAGAGTTCAGCAGCCAGAAGATGGTCATCTCCTGGAACTGAATCTTTCAATGCAAGGTAGGTTGCAAAGAGAGATGCGAACAGCGCAGTCTCACCTGCTAGGAAAATCCAGAATCCGACAAACTTGTTCTTGCCTTCAAGCGTCGCAGTTTCCGGATGGACAGGCCATCTTTCACTGGGTACATTATATTCCATGTGAGCCATTATTTCGCACCCCTTTCTTCTTCTTCAAGATCTCTTAATACTTCTTCCTTAGTGACATAATAACCAAGATCATCCTTAAGTGAACGTGTAATCATAGCGCCAGCAGTGATCGCAAGTCCGATGATGAGTACCCAAACTGCCCAAGGATGCTGCGGTAGATCGGATACTGCAGAGACTGCCCATTCTTTACCGGAAGCGAAGTAAAGCGCTCCGAAACCAGCTATGAAGAGTCCAAGCGATATGATGAATGGCAGGATTGAATTGTTAGGCATATGGAAGTCATCCAGTGACTCTGCCGGCATCATCTTGCCATCGTTCGCTTCTTTTTCGATCCAGAAAGCATCCATTCCACGGACAAGTGGGATCTGTGCAAAGTTGTAGTAAGGCACAGGTATTGGAAGTGACCATTCGAGTGAACGGCCGTCGCCCCACGGATCGCGTCCGACTTGTTTGTTTTTCGCTACTGTGATGATGATATTGATGACAAGTATGATAACTGCTAATGCCATCATGAAAGCACCTATCGTGGAAATCATGTTCGCCGTGTTATATCCTTGCCCGTCAAGGTAGGTGAATACACGTCTTGGCATTCCCCAAAGACCGAGGAAGTGCTGGATCAGGAATGTTACGTGGAAACCAGCAACGAAAAGTACGAAGGTGATTTTCCCAAGTTTCTCACTGAGCATCGTACTGAACATCAGAGGCCAGTAATAATGGAGCCCTGCAAGCAGTCCGAATACCACACCACCGACGATAACGTAGTGGAAGTGCGCAACGATGAAGTATGAATCGTGGTACTGATAGTCTGCTGGTGCAGCACCCTGCATAACACCTGTGACACCGCCCATGACGAAGGATGGAATGAATGCAAGTGCGTAGAGCATTGGTGTCGTAAATTCAATGCTACCGCCCCACACAGTCAATATCCAGTTGAATATCTTGACACCGGTAGGGACAGCGATCGCCATCGTAGCAAGAGCAAATATGGCGTTTGCAGTCGGTCCGAGACCTACTGTAAACATGTGGTGCGCCCATACCATGAATCCGAAGAATCCGATAAGTACCGTAGAGAACACCATTGCTGAGTACCCAAACAGCCTTTTCCGGGAGAATGTGGAAAACACTTCTGAGAATATCCCGAACGCAGGAAGAATCAGGATATAAACTTCAGGGTGTCCGAAGATCCAGAATAGATGCTCCCAGATTATCGTATTACCACCCGTCTCCACCAGGAAGAAGCTGGAGCCGAACATACGGTCAAATATGAGCAGGAACAAACCGATTGTGAGCGGTGGGAATGCAAAGACGATCAGGACTGATGCAACTAATGTCGTCCATGTCATCAACGGCATCCTCATATATGTCATACCCGGTGCCCTCATATTGATGATTGTCGTTACGAAGTTGATACCGGATATCAGCGTTCCGGCACCTGTAATCTGCAGTCCAACGGCGTAGAAATCGATACCGTGTCCCGGCGAGTCGATGGATAGGGATGCGTAGCTTGTCCAACCAGCATCCGGCGCACCACCAAGGAACCATGATAGGTTGATGAATATACCACCCAATATGAACAGCCATACACCGAGCGAGTTAAGGAATGGGAACGCGACGTCGCGCGCTCCTATCTGCAAAGGTACAGTAGCGTTCATAAATGCGAATAAAAGTGGCATGGCAGCCAGGAATATCATGGTGGTACCATGCATTGTGATGACTTCGTTGAACAATCCTCCAGATAGGAAGTCGTTGTTCGGTACTGCGAGCTGAATACGTATCAGCATTGCTTCAATACCGCCAAGTACGAAGAAGAAGCCACCAGCAATCAAATAAAGTATTGCGATTTTCTTATGGTCGACCGTAGTCATATATTCCCAGATTACGGAACCGAAGCCTTTCTTTTTAGCAGTAGTTGCCATTACTAGTTACCTCCCTCTTCTGAATCTTCTTCAGGTTTTTCCCTCAGAGATTCAACATCTCCGGAACCTTCTTCAACTTTCAGTTCCATCAGATAAGACGCTACCTTATCGATTTCTTCATCTGACAGATCATACTGATCCGTCATCTTGTTTCCTGGTTTGAAGGATTCCGGATCTTTGATCCAGTCGACAAGGTTCTCTTCGTTATGTTCAAGGAAGCCTGCGATGAGATCGCGGTCTCCGAAGTTCGCCAAGTTAGGCCCTACAGCACCCGCGCCCTGCGGTGTTACTGCGTGACAGCCGATACATGAGTTGTTGAAGATTTCCTGGCCTTCAGCCGCATCGTCCGTCGATGCTTGGGCCGGTTCCTCAACAGCCTTCATGTCAGCGAGCCATTGATCATATTCTTCTTCCGGCAATGCCTTTACCTTAAAGTCCATCAACGCGTGGGATGGTCCGCAAAGTTCCGCACATTTTCCGTAGAAGAGACGGTTGGACTCTTCGGCACTGTCATCATCGAACACCAGATAGAAGCTGTTGATTCCATCTACGTTCGTATCCAGCTTACCACCGGCAGCCGGTACCCAGAATGAGTGTTTAACGTCGCCTCCCTTAAGGTTGAAGTAAACTCTCCTGTCGGTAGGTACCACAAGCTCTTGGCTTGTTACGACTTCCTCGTTGGGATATTCAAATTCCCACCAGTACTGATTGGCGGTGACATTGACGATTGTCTCTTCTGTATTGATTCCTCCATCTTCATTTTCCATGCCGCGGACATCACCTTGTTTGAAGACCAGGTAGACTGTTGGTACTGCAAGGATGATGATGAGCAGGATCGGGATGGAAGTCCAGATCACTTCATATACGTGGTTACCAGCCACATCTTTTGGTTTGTGGTCTTCACCTAATTTACTTCTGCGACTTTTCATCACTGCGAAAGTAAATAGAATTATGACTGATACTACAACGAGTAGCATGATGGCTATAGACAACACCATCAAATAGAATTGTTCTTGTCCAACTTCACCGGCTGGCCTCAGCGTACTGAGATTATTCTTCCCGCACCCGGAAGCAAAGGCGGCCAGGAAAACGATAAGACCAATCCATTTGGCACTCATCCAACGATTTTTCATTTAAATAGACCTCTCTTTCATACTTGAGCTTTTAAAAATTCCCTAATAGGCCGGCAACAATGATCATTACGAAAAAAATGATGATGTAATTCAGCGAGAAGATGAAGACCCTGCCGGCATGGCGGTAATCATCTTTGGCCGGGCGGAACTTGTTCAATGTTATGACTAACCAGGTGATGTTCAGTGCTGTCGCAAGGATCACGAACCATAGCCCAAGTTCCGTCATCATGAGCGGCGTGAACAGTAACAGTGCCACCCAGAAGATGATTGACGCCTTAGCCCGGCGGTTTCCTTTCACAGAAGGAAGCATCGGTATACTAGCTTTACTGTATTCCTCGCTTCTTCGGATAGCCAATGCATAGAAGTGCGGAGGTTGCCAGAGGAACATGACAACGAACATCGCCCAGGCGAGCACGTGCAGACCAGGGTCTACTACTGCCCAACCGATGAGTGGGGGCATCGCCCCGGGTATCGACCCGATGACAGTGTTCGACACCAGATGCCTTTTCGCATAAATGGAATAGACGACTACATATCCAAAAGCAGCGATCAATCCAAGTGTTCCAGCAGTCGCGTTGATCATGAAAAGAAGTATCTCTCCAATGATGAAAGATCCAAATCCTATGTACAGTATGTCTCGACCCGAGAAAGTGCCATCTACACTCGGACGGGACTGCTTCGATTCCATGATCATGTCTATGTCCCTGTCATAATAGTTGTTCAGTGCAGCTACACCGCCTATTACAAGAGCAGTCGCTACGACCATCAGCAGCAGAAGCGGGACATTCGAGAAGAAAGACTGGTTGTAGTACATGACAGCCAGAAAACCTGCGGCAAAAGCCGGAATCAAATTCGCTTTGATTATACCATCTTTGACCAGAGTTTTGACCGCCTTATAGGTCATCGTCCTATTACCATGATGCACATCATTACCATATACATCATTTTGCATTCATACGCCTCCTTTCACCACAGATACATTATAAATAATGATAAATTAAACATGACACATTTACTATATATTTTTGAAATAAAATTGTTACATTTTATATTGTTCAAAAATTGTTCATCAATGTGCCACATTCTTATTCCGAATATGTTTTATACTGGGAATAGTTGTTTGTTGTACATAATCGATTTTACCATATATTCTAGAATTGTTAAGAGCAATTAAAAATATTAATGATTGCGAAGACAAGTTCTTTCATATATATTGAATATTTGTGACTACTAACAGCATAAGAGCTATAGAGGTGTTACCATTGTATAAAAACTTAAAAATACTTGCTGTCATCACCACGCTTGCGATGGTGTTCGTTCAGATAGGCGGCGCTCTGGTAACCAAAACAGGCTCCGCGGATGGTTGTGGCCAGTCTTGGCCCCTTTGCCACGGGCGCATCATCCCGAGCGAGTGGCCGATCGAGACGATTATAGAGCTGGCCCACCGCGGTGTGTCTGGTATTGCGATCATACTGGTTGGTGTACTGAGCTTTATGGCCCTTAAGCTGATGGCCCATAAAAAAGAAACCAAATTCCTTGTGGGCCTAAGTATCGCCTTCATCATCATCCAAGCGCTCCTTGGTGCTGCAGCTGTGATGTGGGGCCAGAATGACTTCGTACTTGCAGCCCATTTCGGGATTTCACTGATCAGTTTTGCCTCGGTCTTCCTCTTGACGCTCCTCGTGTTCGAAGTCGATCAGAAGTTTGAGGCGCAAACGCTGGTCATTGGACCTTATCTCAGATATCACACCATATTTCTGACAATCTATATCTACCTTGTTGTATACAGCGGCGCCCTGGTCAGGCATACCGACTCATCACTTGCCTGCCTGAGCTGGCCGCACTGTAGTCCCGGCAAGCTATGGGCTGATACATTCTACGAATGGGTGCAGATGGGGCACCGGGTTTTGGCCGGGGTCATCATCATCTGGATCTTCATCATCATGCTTCATGTCCTTAATCACTATAGTAATTATAGAGTCCTGAAGTATGGCTGGATCATTGCATTCGTCCTTGTACTACTGCAGGCGACCACCGGCATGCTCAGCGTATTCACGCTGGTGAACATCTTCATCGCCCTATTGCATGCCCTATTCATCACTCTGCTGTTCGGACTGCTCTGCTACTTCATACTTCTACTGTACCGCTCCAGGTAATATAGTGGTTGCAAACAGAAATTGTAAAACAAAAGGCGTGCCCTTCATCTACAAATCAAGAGATGAAGGGCACGCCTTTTATATGTTCCAGAATTTCACCTTACGCTTTTTCCACGGTCATCATAAGATCCATCGAGGCTACTTTATCACCCGCTTCGACGAATACATCCGTTACTTTACCGTCGAAGGGGGCCTTTACAGAGCTTTCCATCTTCATTGCTTCTGTGATTATGATGACCTCCCCTTTTTTGAATGTTTCCCCTGCTCTATACTTCACCGTACTCACGGTACCGGGCATCTGCGCTCCGATATCGCCTATGCTTGCAGGGTCGGCTTTTTTGAGTCTCGCTTCTTTCGATTCGACACTTTCATCATTTATATAGACCTTGCGGGGGAAACCGTTCAATTCAAAATACATCCAACGGTAACCATCTTCGTGCACATGCCCGATCGATAATAAGTTTACAATCAGCGTCTTGCCCTTATCTATTTCAATCTCAAGCTGTTCATTCTTACGCATTCCGAACAGGAAGGTTGGCGTATCCAACACTTCAACATTGCCCCACTTGTTGTTGGTCATAATGAAGTCTTTGAAGACTTTCGGATAGAGTGCATAGGACAATACATCTTTCTCGGTGATCTTGTAGTCGCAGAATTCAGCCACTTCTTCACGTAGCTGATCGAAGTCCACGGGCTCCATCACCTCACCTGCCCGTACACTCAATGGTTCAGTGCCTTTTAGCACAACTTTCTGCAAGGCTTCATTGAACCCTGTTTCAGGTCTGCCGATTTCCCCTTTGAAGAAACTGACGACTGAGTCGGGGAAGTCAAGATGCTGACCACGCTCGATGACACTTTCCTCATCGAGTTCGTTTTGTACCATGAACAACGCCATATCCCCCACTACTTTGGATGATGGGGTCACTTTGATGATGTCGCCGAACAGCATATTGACCTTCTGGTACATCTTCTTGACATCACCATAGCGGTCACCAAGTCCAAGCGACTTCGCCTGGCTGTAGAGGTTTGAGTATTGCCCTCCCGGCATTTCGTGTCTGTAGATTTCAGTATTTGGACTTTTGATGTCACTTTCAAAATCGGCATAATACTTCCTGACATCCTCCCAGTATTCGCTTAAGCGTTCAAGACCTTCTATATCTGCACGGACTTTCCTGTTTTGATTGCTTTGTGCATAATATAGGCTGTTTGCACTTGGCTGGGATGTCAGGCCGCTTAATGAGCCAAGCGCCGTATCGACCACATCCACACCCGCTTCAATCGCCTTGTGATACATAAGGATGCCATTCCCACTCGTATCGTGGGTATGCAGATGGATTGGAAGATCCACCGTCGCCTTCAATTCCCCAATAAGCTCGTAGGCTGCTTGCGGCTTGAGAAGTCCTGCCATATCTTTAATCGCAAGTATATGCGCACCTTCTGCCTCAAGTTCTTGCGCCATCTTCTTGTAGTAGTCCAGAGTATAGACGGCTGAACGCTGTGGATCTAGGATATCCCCTGTATAGCAGATGGCCGCTTCCACCACCTTACCGCTTTTGAGCACGGATTCGATTGGATGCTTCATTGCTTCCATCCAGTTCAGAGAATCGAATATGCGGAAAACATCTATGCCTGCTTCTGCACTTTCCTGTATAAATTTCTCTACGACATTGTCCGGATAGTTTTTATAGCCCACTGCATTGGAAGCGCGAAGGAGCATCTGGAATAGGACATTCGGTATTTCACTACGCAATGTTTCAAGCCGTCTCCACGGATCTTCCTTAAGGAAGTTATATGCAACATCAAAGGTGGCCCCTCCCCACATTTCAAGGGAAAATGCATCTTTCAGATCATGTGCCGTATAGGGCGCAATCTTCTTCATGTCATAAGTGCGGATCCGTGTTGTAAGCAATGACTGATGCGCATCCCTCATTGTGGTGTCCGTCAAAAGCACATCCTCTTGTGCCTTCAACCATTTCACCAATCCTTCCGGCCCTTCATTATCCAGTATCTGCTTTGTTCCCTCTACTATTTTCGGTTCATAGCCTGGCATGCGTGGGGGGTCGAAATGTGGCTTTTGGCGTTGTTCGACCCCTGGGAATCCATTGACCGTGATTGTCGA
This sequence comes from Salinicoccus jeotgali, assembly GCF_039538805.1. GTDB lineage: Bacteria > Bacillota > Bacilli > Staphylococcales > Salinicoccaceae > Salinicoccus > Salinicoccus jeotgali. The sequence continues at coordinate 10,002 of NZ_BAABCK010000013.1, forward strand.
AATGTACTCAAGCGTCTTGGTTCCTCTATCCTTTGGCTTCTCGAACTCGAAAAGTGAAGGTGTGTTATCGATGAATTTGGTCGAATAATCTCCTTTCCGGAAATCCTCATTGCTGATGACATTGGCCAGAAACTGGAGATTGGTCTTAATTCCCCTTATACGCATTTCTTTTAAGCTGCGCAGCATCTTTTCGTTGGCATCCTTATATGTGAGTCCATGTGTAGATAGTTTGACCAAAAGCGAATCGTAGTAAGGCGAGATGACCGCCCCTTGGAAGCCATCTCCGGCATCCAGCCGTACGCCGAACCCGCCGCTTGAACGATACGCCATGATCTGGCCTGTGTCAGGCATAAAATCATTCAATGGATCTTCAGTGGTAATCCGGCACTGGACAGCATATCCCATCAATGGAATATCTTCCTGCTGCGGCAGGTTGATTGTTTCCCCAAACAGCGTATTGCCGTCGGCTATTTGGATTTGTGTTTTGACAATGTCGATGCCGGTAACCATTTCTGTGATTGTATGCTCAACCTGTACACGCGGGTTCACTTCAATGAAATGGAAATCGTCTTCAGCCACCAGGAATTCAATGGTTCCGGCGTTGACGTAACCGACTTTTTCAGCCATGTCCTTTGCCGCCCCGCAGATTCTGGCACGCATCTCTTCACTCAGGCCGACTGACGGTGCTACTTCCACAACCTTCTGATGGCGGCGCTGGACTGAACAATCGCGTTCATAGAGGTGGAGGACGTTGCCCTCATCATCCCCAATGATTTGGACTTCGATATGCTTCGGAGTGGCGATATACTTTTCAAGATAGACTTCACTATTGCCGAAGGACTTGGATGCTTCACTCTTGGCCCGGTCGTAACTGTCCCTGACGTCATCGCCTTCATCGACAATACGCATCCCTTTCCCGCCACCACCTGAAATGGCCTTGATGATGATAGGCAACCCATGCTTTTCAATGAACTGCTCGACTTCTTCGAATGACTGGACTGCACCGTCTGAACCGGGGATGATCGGGAGTCCGGCAGCTACTGCTGTTGCGCGTGCCTTGACTTTATCGCCGAACATATCCAAATGACGCTGCTTTGGTCCGACAAATATGATGCCCTCTTCTTCACAGCGCTTCGCGAACGTCATGTTCTCACTCAAGAAGCCATAGCCTGGATGTATGGCATCCACTTCTGCTTTTTTCGCCACTTTTATGATGGCTTCAATATCCAGATAACTCTCTGTAGGCGACAGCTCTTCGCCGACAAGATATGCTTCGTCGGCCTTGTATCTATGTAATGCCCCTTTATCCTCATTACTGTATATCGCTACTGTCGTAATATCGAGCTCCGTACATGCACGGAAGATACGGATGGCGATTTCTCCCCTGTTGGCAACCATCAGTTTGTTGATTTTATTCATGACATTCCTCCTCTGTTATCATTTCAATTATAATAAATATTCAAAAAATATACAATCTAATTCATTATTGCCCTAAAATTGATAAATGACAAAAAAGACCAGAAAATGAATTCTGGTCTAAAGGTTAGTCAACGTCTTTTGTTTTTTTACATGTTTAGCCGATATGATGAGCAGGCCGATTGCGATGGATATACTGAGGAATGACGAGCCCCCGTAACTGAGCAGCGGCAAAGGCACACCGGTAAGAGGAATGAGTTTTGAGATGCCGCCGAGGTTGACGAATAACTGGAAAGTGATGTATATGGCGACGCCTACACAGATGAGGCGATAGAACATATCCTCTGAGACTGCTGCATACCATAATGCCTTCAATACAAGGACCAAGTACAGAAGTAGGATGAATATCACTCCGATCAGCCCCAATTCTTCTGCAACAACAGCAAATATGAAGTCAGTATGCGGTTCTGGAAGATAGCCGAGCTTCATTACACCATTGCCCAGCCCATTGCCGAAAATACCACCATGGGATATGGATACCAATGCATTCGTCAATTGGTACCCCGTCCCGGTCGGATCATTAAATGGATGGAGGAACGTGTCTATGCGGGCTTGCTGGTGTGGTGAGAGGATACTCCCCTTGATCATGAAGATGATGATGCCTATCGCTACTGCCGCCATGGCGATCACTCCACCTGCTTTAGCGAGAAATCGGATCGAGATGCCGGAGTACAGGAATATCCCTGCGATGATGCCAGTGATGACGAGCCCAGTGCCGAAATCGTTCGAGATGACCATCATGGTACAGAAACCTATGAACAACAAAGGTACCAGATGACCTGCTTCAAGTTGCTTGAGGCGGTCTTTCTTTCTATCGTATATGTACGCCAGATATAAAATGGTCACTATCTTGAAAAACTCCGAAGTCTGGAAGTTGAAGCCCGCTAAGCGGATCCAGTTCCTTTCCCCGTTAACTTCTGTACCGAAGAAAGCCGTAAACAACAGAAGGACAAAAATACCACCCGTTGCTGCAATCTGGAAGTATTTATTGCGCAGAAACTCCCCGGACATGAAGTAGGTCATGATGAATACCACGATGAAACCGAGAATTATGGAGAACAGTTGCCTGATATAATAATGTTCAGGATTCCCGCCTGTAATATCGCTTTTCGATGCAATCACCATACTCGCACTGTAGACCATGGTGAGACCGATGAGGCTAAGCAGGATATAGCTGATCACGATGACGAAATCAACGTGTTTGGAGTATACTTTTACATAGTCGAAGAAGTCTTTTATGTATGACAATTTATCGCCTCATTTAAAAAAGTCTAAAGATTATATTTCTTTAGACTCGAATTTTTCCTTTTCCATATATGCTTCATGCACTTTGGATACTTCCTTTTCCAGTTTCTCCAATACAGCATGTCCGTCTTCGGGATCGATCAGGCCGAGTCTTGCAGCGAAATGGACTTCTTTTGATAATCCAAACATCTGTGTGTCCAGAACTTCTTCATAGACCGGGCATTGGGGCATTGTCAAGTTGTCCATCTGCACTTCGATCAGCTGGACAATCTTTTCGGCATCTTTTTCCAGCTGTTCATAAGCCTGTCTGCTCAATTCATCTTTAGTGGACACGAAATTACCCCTTTCTATAAACTCTCTATAAAATTTTATATCAGGAACACCAAAAAAGCAAGTAAATACAAGAGTATGATACGATTGAAACGGCTTAAACAACACATATATTTCTGCTATAATTAAGCAGTAAGGAGAGAATGCAGATGATTATACAAATATTGGGCAATGTACGTTACCAGATTACACTCGATCCATCCACCTGGATATTCGACGACCGCAAGGAAGAACTAGAAAAGGTGTTGGCTCAGGAACCGGAAGAGGAGCAGATCAATTTTTCGGACAACACAGAATGGAACAGGCAGATTATTGAGGGCACGACTAAACCGCCTACTTTAAAAACCGAGAAAAAGTTCAAAAATAAAGAACTCTTGGAAGGCACTTTCATCATTTGCCTAAAGCCTTTCCTGGAATATACCGAGCCCCATCAAGGCGAAGATGCAATGATTGTGTTCACGCATGACGAAGGGACGACTACTCTTCCCTATAATGCGCGCGATACATATTATGCCCATTTCAGTCAAGATGGGAAGCGCATCTATGATGATGGCATGATCGATGTGCTGGTCATCAAGGATGGTAATATGGAAGAAAAACTCGTGCATGTTACCGGCATCGCCTTTGAATAATAAAAATCAGCCTATCCAGATGGATAGGCTGATTTTTATTTGCCGGAAGTTTTAATGTTTCCAGCTTTCCGTTCCTGGTGCAATCTGAAGCGATATAAAGCCAAAACGGCCGTAGCGACTATCAGACTTTCTGCAACGGGGAGGAATGCACCGAAAAAGGTCAATATGATGCATCCTAAAAACATGACGACGTAAATGATGGCATTTTGCCACACCTTGACTTTACGTGCGAAACCGAGATTATACACTAGGATCGACAGTATGAAGATGGTGATGAAAAGGTACCACATTCCACTTTCAGGGTTGGAATCCAACCTGAATAACCTGCCGAAGAAAGTCAGGCGCTCTGTAACATTCACACTCATCAAATCAGGGAGATACAATTAAATTCACTCCGATTCAAGTTTAATCTTTTCATGTTTTTGTGATTTTTCCCGCTCATTCTTGGCAAGTATGCTTTTTCTGAGGCGGATGGATTCCGGGGTCACTTCCACAAGCTCATCATCATTGATATACTCGAGCGCTTCCTCCAGCGTCATCACTTTAGGTTTTTTCATGGTCGTCGTCTGCTCTTTTGTAGCAGAACGTATATTGTTCGCTGCTTTCACTTTAGTAATGTTGACAGTCAAATCGTTGTCCCGTGAGTTTTCGCCGACAATCATGCCTTCATAGACTTCAGTGCCTGGTTCCATAAAGTTGGTGCCACGGCTTTCCAGCTGTAGGATGGAATAAGTCGAAGCCGCTCCTTTATCGATGGATACGAGAACACCATTACGTCTACCGCCTATGCGTCCTTTAATGAGTGGACGGTAATCCTCGAACGTATGGTTGAGGATGCCGTAGCCACGTGTCATGGACATGAATTCCGTACGGTATCCGATCAGACCACGTGCTGGTACAAGGAAAGTGACACGGCTTTGGCCATTGCCTGTATTGACCATGTCCACCATTTCACCTTTCCGTTGGCCGAGTGATTCTATGATGCTTCCGGTATACTCTTCAGGCACGTCGATCTGGACACGTTCAAACGGTTCACATTTGACACCGTCAACCATTTTGACGATGACTTGCGGTTTCGAGACTTGAAGTTCGAACCCTTCACGACGCATGTTTTCGATAAGGATGGATAAGTGGAGTTCGCCCCTGCCGGAAACTGTCCATGCATCCGGTTGATCAGTAGGTTCAACTTTCAGGGAGACGTCCGTTTCGAGCTGTTCCTCCAATCTTTCCTCTATCTTCCGCGCTGTAACATGCTTGCCTTCTTTGCCGGCGAATGGCGAGCTGTTGACTGAGAATGTCATCTGCAAGGTCGGTTCGTCGATATGCAGAAGAGGCAATGCCTCCTGATTGTCAATCGGCGTCACAGTCTCTCCGACGTTGATGTCCTCCATGCCGCTGACTGCTATCAGATCGCCTGCTTTGGCACTCTCGATTTCGAGGCGCTGGAGTCCAAAAAAACCAAACAATTTGGTCACGCGGAAATTTTTGACCGTGCCATCATTCTTCATGAGCGACACTTGCTGGCCAACTTCGATTTTCCCTCGGAATACCCGTCCGATGCCGATTCTGCCGACATAATCGTTATAGTCGAGGAGTGCGACCTGGAACTGTAGCGGTTCGTCGCTATTATCTACAGGAGCTGGCACATATTCCAAGATCATATCGAATATGGACTGCATGTTCTCTTCCTGCTTATCCACCTCGAGACTTGCCGTACCGTTTATTGCGGAGGCATACGCCACTGGAAATTCGAGCTGTTCGTCGTTTGCATCCAGTTCAATGAAAAGCTCAAGCACTTCATCGATGACTGCTTCTGCGCGGGCCGTTTCCTTATCAATCTTGTTTACAACAACAAGTGGCTTAAGGTCCTGATCCAATGCTTTCTTCAATACGAAACGTGTTTGTGGCATAGTACCTTCATAGGCATCCACAACTAGGATTACACCATCAACCATCTTCATGATCCTCTCAACTTCGCCACCGAAATCGGCGTGGCCAGGAGTATCAAGAATGTTGATGCGTTTATCTTTATAGTCAATTGCTGTATTTTTAGCGAGAATCGTTATTCCACGTTCCCGTTCAATATCATTGGAATCCATCGCGCGCTCGGCGACATGCTCATTCTCCCGGAATATGCCGGACTGCTTCAGCAGTTCGTCTACTAGTGTCGTTTTTCCGTGGTCAACGTGTGCAATGATTGCGATATTACGGATATCTTCTCTTAAATTCATCAAGTCTTTCCCTTCGTTTTTAAAATCGTTTTGGTGCTTTCATTTCATAACTTATTTATTATAACACGACATCGGTGTCCTTTTCCACTCCTTGACAAGCATTGGGTGTAATAAAATGTTGTCTTATGCTATAATATTCATCAAATACACTTCGAAAGGACCGTCAAAATGGAACAAAAAAAATCAAAAGCCATATTCATGGTGCTGGCTGTGCTGGCTGTCCTGATGATGCTTGCCTTCTCCGCCTTCGTCGCCGAAGCGATGCCACTCATGGCCATATTGTCCGTCGTACTGTTCATCGTGATATTCGGCATCGGTTTTACACTGAAGAAGAAATATCGTGAAAACGGCTGGCTGTAGGCTGCTGAAATTGATATTTTGCATAACTTGTCCAAGGACAAATGGGGATTTACTGGAACTTCTTCCCCGTTTGTCCTTTTTTGTATGGATTGCCTCTTTTTCTGTATTTTGACCCATCGTTTGAACTCACAGATAATGACGGCACCACCATTAAGGAGTTGTGCCATGAGGGAAAAACACGATCGCTTGAAAGTTTATGAGTTTTTGTACAACAGGGTGCCTTTTTCAGATGATGAAACGGCAGAATATCATTCCATGCAGAAGATGGAACACCTTGAGAGTGAATTCGAACGCCATCTTATGAACATTAACACACAGAATATGTCCATCCACTGGCATGCCGAAATGCACATCGGCAACGCGTTCGAAATCGTCAATGTCCTGATTGCCACCGACTACTGCTATTATCTTTTCGTGCTGCATGATCTTAGTGGCCCACACTACATTAATCAGTTCAATATACTATGTACTGCTGGACATGAAGCTGTAATCGACCTCAACCGCAGCCGCGCGATATTCGAAATGTTCCGCGGGCAACTCATAGATGAAGGGCGCTATCAGCGTCCGATCATCCTCAAATATGTGATGATGGATCCAAGCTTCAAAATTGAACCGGCCCGTTCTGAACTGTTTTTGAAATTAAGTGATCTCCCCCATTATTTGAAGACCATCGAACATTCCGCTGTGATCAGAAAAAAGAACCGTCACCCGGCCTCGCACTGATTACAGGCGCCCGGGTGACGGTCAGAATGGTCCACTTCAACTTCAAAAGGGGCATCAAATGTCCGTTCTGCCACAGTTTTGATTGGCAGACGATAGGCGGCAATTTCGGACGATGTGATGCATGTGGCAAAGTTGTTGGTATACATGCGATAACAGCTGAATACTTCAGCCGCCTCCACATGATCAGCCCTGATACACACTACAAACGCCGTGATATCATAGACCATCTCAAGCTCGAGCTGTCGGAATATACGCTTCAGAAGATCATCCGACAGCACTTTATAAAATTGGAGGGACATACCCGCATCTATCGCTTCTCCCCGTGTACACGCCTGTGGCCGGCTATAAATGCCGCATCACTTGTAAAGTAATCTGTAAGTTCCTTGTGGATCGCTTTATTGCCAGTCAGGATGCTATCCTTCTTCAATATATCGATCTCTTCACCAAGCAGGTTGGTTGTCCTGCCGCCAGCTTCATCGATGATGATCATACCTGCTGAATAATCCCAAGGGTGCAGTCTGAAGAACACAGAGGCGCTGAGGATGCCGGTCGCGACATATGCCATTTCAAGGGCAGCAGAACCGTATGATCGTGTACTTCTTGTTTGCTCCACTATTTTCTTAAATGCAGGTCCTATCTGATCTTTGATGACCCAATTGGCATTCATGCCGATGAGCGACCGGTCAAGCGTCGTGTCCCGCATTTCATCAAGGCGGATATCATCCTTGAAAGCACCACTACCGACCCTTGCATGGTACAGCACGCCTCCCATGACATCCAAAATCAACCCACAGTAAGGTTCTCCGTCTACATAGACGCCGATGGAGACAGCGAAGTTCTGGAGCTGGTGCACAAAATTCAAGGTACCGTCTATCGGATCAACGATCCACAGCACACCCGACATATCTTCAATATCTGTGCCGTGTCCTTCCTCACCAATGATGCGGTGGTCCGGGTAGCGTTCAAGTATCCGTTCATATATATATGTTTCTGTTTCCTTATCGACATCCGTCACCAGGTCATGAGGATTAAGCTTGGCATCAACCTTGAAATCCTCCTTCATACGGAGTTTGATGAAGTCCCCCGCTTCCCTGATGATACGCTGTCCGAATTCATATATTTCCATTGCATCCACCCCAAATGATTGATTGACATTACCACTTATTCTATCATATAGATAATGATCTGAAAGGAGAAGCCAAATGCCTAAGTACCATTTTACAAAGGAGGACTTCCGGGTTTTCGACATCGACGGTCTGGAGCCGCGGATGGATGCCCTGAAAGAGACCATACGACCTAAACTTGAGAACCTCGGTGAATATTTCAGTGAATATCTCACCACTTTGACCGGAGATGAGCATTTCGCCCATGTTGCCAAGCACGCACGTCGGAAAGTGAATCCCCCAGACGATACATGGGTCAGCTTCAGCACCAATCCAAGAGGCTATAAAATGATGCCCCATTTCCAGATCGGCCTTTTTGGAGATCATGCATTCTGCATGTACGGGGTCATATATGAGTCTCCTGAAAAACAGCAGGTTGCTGACAAATGGCTGGATATGATCGAGGAGATGCGCAGCATGCCAAATAATTACGTAATCTCTCTGGATCATATGAAACCCGAAAAGACAGCCATCAAAGATATGAGTTATGATGACTTTGAATCTGCGCTCACCCGCCTGAAGGATGTGAAGAAGGGTGAGTTCCTGATCGGGAAAATGTATCTGCCTTCGAACCCCGTTTTGGAAACCGATGATATATTCCTAAAAGAGCTGGAGACGGTCATGACTGAACTGTTAAAGCTCTATTGATTCAAATGGAGCATTGGAAAAGCCTCGATACACGGCATGTATCGAGGCTTTTCCAATAGGAGGAAGATTAGGTCACCTGCACTTTCAGCTGATCTGCCAAAGACTGTATACGGGCGATGTCAGCGATATCCACATTCCCTCCACTGACTACCAATCCACAGTGCTCAGAGTCGATTCTATCATTATGGGACAGCAGTCCGGCAAGTGCCGCAGCCCCCGAGCCCTCTACCAGTGTCTTGCTGCGTTGAAGCATGGCCACTATGGCTGCAGCGATCTCCGTCTCACTCACAGTGATGATGTCGTCCACATAGCGGTTTATAAGAGGCAGCGTCTTTTCACCAGGCTGTTTGACTGCTATGCCTTCTGCGATCGTAGAGACATTCGAAAGTTTGTCCACTATGCCCTGATGATAGGCAACGTGGGTGGCTGCAGCTGCTTCAGCCTGGACGCCTATCACTCTGATTCCTGGCTTCACGGATTTGGCTGCCACTGCTATGCCGCTGATCAGTCCACCCCCGCCGATCGGTACGATCAGCGTGTCGATCCTATTCTCCTGCCTCAGCATTTCCAAGGCGATTGTTCCTTGTCCGGCCATTATGTCGTAATCATCAAAGGGATGCACATATGTCGCCCCACTTTTTTTCTGGTGTTCAAGCGATGCTTCATAAGCTTCCTGGAAACTCTCGCCCGTAAGCACAACGGAGGCACCGTACCCTTTCGTCGCCTGTATTTTCGCTTTCGGTGTACACTCTGACATGTATATGGTCGCTTCGATTCCAAGCTTATAAGCCGCCAATGCCAATCCTTGCGCATGATTCCCGGCCGAAGCAGTGATGACGCCTGCTGACAGTTCCTCCGGAGACAGGCGCATCAATTTATAGCTTGCCCCCCTGAATTTGAAGGCTCCTGTCTTCTGTTCGTTCTCCATCTTGAAATATATATTTTTACCGGTCTGCTGATTCGTAGTGGCTGATGTCCGCAGTGGTGTCTGGTGGACGGTAGGGCTCAGGTGTCTCCATGCATCGTGAACCAATCCGCCGGTTAGGAAATCCCCATGTAATCACACTCCTCTATTGTTCTTGTCATATTTATCCTTTATGCCTCGTCTCGTATGCTTCTATTTTCTCTTCAAGGAGCAGCGTCAGTGCAATATCATCCCAGCCATTCAAAAGTCTTTCCCGGTGGTGCGGAGGCAGGTCAAACTCCATCCGGCCCGCTTCCCATGTAACAATCTGCTGTTCCAGGTCTATATCAAGATGGAGCCCTCCGCCTTCAGCGCAACGCATCCACTCCCTGATTTGACCCCGATCTGCTGTAATGAGGATGATGCCATTCTTCAAGGCGTTACTGTAGAATATATCTGCAAAACTTGGTGCAATGATGGCTTTGAAACCATAGTCCTTCAGTGCCCAGGGTGCATGTTCCCTCGAAGATCCACACCCGAAATTTTCTCCGGCTACAAGAATCGAAGCATCCTTGTAATCTTCACCATCGAGTCCAAAACTTTCTCCATCATCGTTCCCGAACCGCCAATTGTGGAAGACGAATTGGCCGAAGCCCGTACGTTCCACCCGCTTCAAGAATTGTTTTGGAATGATCTGGTCAGTATCGACATTGTCACGATCAAGCGGAAATACTTTGCCATGATGTCTACGAACTGCTTCCAAACGATCCCTCCTGACTCAGTACTTTCTCCTGAAATTTCCTGACATCCGTAAATGTACCTTCAATTGCAGCGACTGCCGCCATTTCGGGACTGACAAGGTGTGTTCTTGCCCCGTTGCCCTGCCGTCCTTCAAAGTTGCGGTTTGATGTAGAGGCACACCGGCCACCGGCTGGGACAATATCATCATTCATCGCCAGACACATGCTGCAGCCGGATTCACGCCATTCGAACCCTGCCTGCTTAAAGACTTCGTCAAGGCCGAGCTCCTCTGCCTGCAATTTCACTTTGAATGAACCGGGGACGACAATGGCACGTACACCGTCTTTTACTTTATGCCCCTTGATGATATCTGCTGCACTTTCAAGGTCGGACAGCCTCGAATTGGTACAAGAACCGATGAACACATGATCGACTTCAATGGCTGTGACCGGCTGTCCCTCCCGGAGTCCCATATACTGGAGCGCTCTTTTGACTTCATCCCGGTTCTCCACTTCGTCAAGCAATGGAGTGCTTCCGCTGATCGGTACGGTCATGCCAGGGTTGGTCCCCCATGAAACCTGCGGCTCCACTTCTTGTGCATTAATCTCAAGGGTGACATCGTACTGGGCGTCAGCATCCGTCGCAAACGCCAGCCACTCGGCGGCTTTTTCTTCAAACGCCTCTCCTTGCGGCACATGACGGCGCCCCCTCAAGAATTCGACCGTCTTCTCATCCGGGCTGATCAATCCGGCGCGGGCGCCGCCCTCGATTGACATATTGCATACCGTCATCCTGCCCTCCATCGAAAGCCCGCGGATGGCTTCACCTGTATATTCTATGACATGCCCTGTACCAAATTTGACACCGAATTTCGAGATGATCGCAAGTATCAGGTCTTTTGCAGTGACCCCTTTAGCCAGCTCACCATCCACTTTCACATTCATGGTTTTTGGCCGTTCCTGCATCAGCGTCTGGGTGGCAAGGACATGTTCGACTTCACTTGTGCCGATACCGAAGGCGAGTGCTCCGAATGCGCCATGGGTCGATGTATGGCTGTCTCCACAAACGATTGTGCGTCCTGGTTGGGTCAAGCCGAGCTGTGGCCCTATGACATGGACGATGCCCTGGTCCGGATGGTCCATATCTGCCAGAGTGATGCCGAACTCCTCGCAATTGTGCTGCAGCGTCTCCATCTGTACCTTGGCAACTTCATCCGTCATTACCGTCCTATTCTGGGTGGGGACGTTATGGTCCATGGTTGCATAAGTCAAATCCGGCCGCCGCACCTTCCGGTTGTTGAGCCTGAGCCCTTCAAACGCCTGGGGGGATGTCACTTCATGAATGAGATGCTGATCGATATAGATAAGATCCGGCTTATCTTCCTGCTGATGCACAACATGTGATTCCCAAACTTTCTCAATTACCGTTTTTCCTTTTTCCATGACCGACACACCTTTTCATTACATATAAGAACTGCATATGGCGTCTGTGATGCTTCTGGACGACAAGTTTTCTACCACTTTCCTGACCATCATATCCGTACCGAATACATTTCCATTCTTCACATCAAGATCGTGCGTATGATTACCTGCCTCCAGACAATCGATGACTGCTTTTTCGACTGCCTCTGCTTCCTCTTCCATTCCGAATGAGTATTTGAGCATCATTGCGGCAGAAAGAATCATTCCGAGGGGATTTGCAATCCCTTCGCCGGCGATATCCGGTGCCGAACCATGGACCGGTTCATAAAGCCCCAGTCCATCTGCCCTGAGGCTTGCTGAAGGCAGCATGCCTATCGAGCCGGTCAACACTGATGCTTCATCGCTTAAAATATCTCCAAACATGTTCTCTGTTACAATGACATCGAAATGTCTGGGATTTGTAATCAATTTCATCGCTGCCGCATCGACCAGTTGATGTTCCACCGTCACATCGGGATAATCCCGTGCTTTTTCCTCGACTATTTCACGCCACATGCGACTCGATTCCAAAACATTCGCCTTATCGACGGATGTCAGCCTGCCTTTTCTTTTCCTGGCTGCTTCAAATCCCCTTACCACAATGCGTTCAATCTCTTCTCGGGTATAGTGCAATGTATCCACGACTTCACTGCCATCTGCACTGCGGCCACTCGGCCGTCCGAAATAAAGTCCGGACGTCAGTTCGCGTACGATCATGATGTCGCAGCCGGCCACCAGTTCAGTCTTCAGCGGAGATGCATGCATAAGCGGTGTGAAGCTCTGCACTGGTCTGAGGTTGGCAAAAAGACCAAGTGCCTTACGGATGCCGAGCAAACCACTCTCAGGACTTCCACTGGCAGGTCGTCCGCTCCATTTCGGGCCGCCTACAGCGCCAAGGAGTACAGCATCAGCTGTTTGGCATGCTTTTATAGTATCTTCAGGCAACGGAGTATCAAAGCGGTCGATAGCATCACCGCCTATGGCATGTTCGTGGTAGGTGAATTCATGGTTGAATTCCATCGCAACGGCATCAAGTACTGCTTTGGCACCTGCCATGATTTCCGGTCCTACACCGTCGCCCGGCAATAGGATCACTTGTTTCTTCATAATATCGCCCCTATCCTGTAGATTAACTGTCAGATGTTCATGACTTGCGCTTTATTTGCCTGGACATTCAGGATATAACGGTTGACTGCGTTGATGTAGGCATTTGCTGATGCCTCGATGACATCCTGGGCTGTCCCGCGCCCATTTACCGTCTGGCCTTCGACCATGAGCTGGACGTGCGATTCAGCCAAAGCGTCCTTGCCTCCGCCGACAGAATTGATCTGATAATCCAGAAGCTTCATATCGTGATCGATCAGCTCGGAGATTGTGCTGTACAGTGCTTCTATGCTGCCGTTGCCGGTAGCGGCAGTCTGCACACTTTCACCATCCGGGGTACGGAGGGAGACCGTAGCTGTTGTAATATTACGGGTCCCGTAGTTCACCTGGAAGGTCTCAAGAGTGTATCTGCTCATTTCCGACTGATCGGTCTTGACTTCCATGATCAATGTATAGATATCATCATCAGTCACTTCTTTTTTGTGGTCCGTCAGGGCCTTGAAGCTCTTGAATGCTGCTGTCAGGGCCTCTTCCGACATTTCAATACCGAATTCGCCCACCTTATCCTTAAATGCATGACGGCCAGAATGCTTGCCCATAAACAATGTGTTCGAGGAGACTCCAACAAGCTCCGGAGTGATTATCTCGTATGTCTCACTGTTTTTGAGCACACCGTCCTGATGGATGCCCGATTCATGTGCATATGCGTTCCGTCCGATGATTGCCTTATTCGCCTGGACATACATGCCAGTCAATTTTGCCACAAGATCGCTCGATCGTTTAATTTCATCTAGTTTCAGTCCAGTGTCGTAGCCGTAATGGTCGCTTCTGATTTTGAGTGCAACAGCAACTTCCTCCAAAGCGACATTCCCTGCGCGCTCCCCGATGCCGTTAATCGTGCCTTCTATCTGCGTCGCCCCATTTTCTATAGCGGCCATGGTATTCGCCGCCGCCATGCCGAGATCATTGTGGCAGTGGCAGGATAGATCTGCACGGTCGATGTTCGGTACATTCTCCTTCATATATTTGAACATGCGGCCATATTCATCCGGCATCGTGAATCCTACAGTGTCGGGGAGGTTGATGACTGTTGCACCGGCATCTATGACTTGCTCGATGACTTCGGCCAGAAATGCCCAGTCGGAGCGGGTGGCATCTTCTGCCGACCATTCCACTTCCTCGAATCTTTCTTTCGCATAAGTGACCATATCGACAGATTGGCTTGCGACTTGTTCCGGCGTCATCTTCAACTTGTATTGCATATGGATCGGAGAAGTTGCGAGGAACACGTGTATCCTTGGATGCGCTGTATTCTTCAACGCTTCATACGCGCGGTCGATATCTGCTTTCCTTGTCCGGGCAAGGGCCGTGACCGAAACATCCTTGATGGTGTCCGCTATCAATTTCACTGCCTGGAAATCGCCTTCTGATGCAGCTGGGAAGCCAGCCTCCATGACATCGACGCCCAAACGTTCCAACTGCTTCGCTATCTCCAGCTTCTCCATCTTATTCAAATTGACCCCTGGGGACTGCTCGCCATCCCTAAGCGTCGTATCAAATACTTTAATTCGTGGCATGCACCTTCCCGCCTTTCTTCCCATCGGCTGCAGGCTGTTTAACGAATGGCATCAAATCTCTCAGATCCTGGCCGACTTTGGTTATCGGATGATTGTATTCATTATTATTGATGGCATTATACCTTGGTCTGCCCGCCTGGTTTTCGAGGATCCAGCCTTGGGCGAATTTTCCATTTTGGATCTCTTCCAGGATATCCTTCATGCGCGATTTCGTTTCATCATTGATTACGCGTGGTCCTGATACGAAATCCCCCCATTGCGCAGTATCTGAGATCGAATGCCTCATGTTTTCCATACCGCCTTCATACATGAGATCTACGATGAGCTTCATTTCGTGCAGGCACTCGAAGTATGCGACTTCCGGCTGGTATCCTGCATCCGTCAATGTTTCGAATCCTGCTTTTACAAGGCTCGTCAGGCCGCCGCAGAGCACTGCCTGTTCACCGAACAGGTCCGTTTCCGTCTCTTCCTGGAAGGAGGTTTCAAGTACACCTGCCCGTGCAGCCCCGATTCCTGCCGCATAGGCCATGGCCAGATCTCCCGCTTCACCTGAAACATTCTGGAAAACACCGTATAGTGCAGGGACCCCTGCTGACTCTTCGTAGGTGCGCCTCACCAGATGACCCGGTCCCTTCGGTGCGACAAGGAACACATCCACATCTTCGCGCGGAACCACCTGATTGAAATGGATATTGAAACCGTGTGCGAACGCAAGGGCGCTGCCCGGCTTCATATATTCTTTTATGCTTTCTTCATAGACCTTGGGCTGATTCTCGTCCGGAAGCAGCACCATGGTGACATCGGCCTCACTGACAGCTTCTGCTACGGATTTCACCGCGAAGCTATCTTCCATCGCTTTATCCTCCGATTTACCGGGCCTCAAGCCGATGGTCACCTCATATCCGCTATCCCGCAAGTTCTGTGCATGGGCGTGACCCTGCGAACCGTAACCGACGATTGTGATCTTCATTCCCTCGAGTGCCGCCTTATTGATATCTTTGTCATAGAATACTTTTGTCATAATTGATCTCCCTCTCATATGTGTGTTTATTGTTATGGTTCGTTAATCCCTCGTTCAGATGCTTAGGCTGAATTCCTGTACCTGCCCCGGTTGCTTGCCCCTTGGGAAAGCGGTGACCCCTGTCCGCGTCATCTCTTTGATGCCGTAAGGGTGTAGCAGATCCACGAGTGCTGCAATCTTATCGGGTTTGCCAGTCACCTCGATGATCAGACTGTCCCTCGATACATCCAGTACCCTGGCACGGAACGGCTCGATTACGCTTTGGATCTCTGCACGTGCTGCACTGGAGTTTCCGACTTTGATCAGGGCCAGCTCCCTTTGGACGATTGCTTTCTCTGTGATGTCGTTTACCTTCAAGACATCTATCTGCTTATTCAGTTGTTTAGTCAGCTGTTCAACCTTCTTCTCATCGGGCACCGCCACGACAAATGTCATTTTCGAGATGCCTGGAGATTCGGTAGTGCCCACCGTAATGCTCTCTATATTGAATCCTCTTTTTGACAGCATGCCTGTAATCCTGTTCAGGACACCGCTTGTATTCTGTACGGTGGCTGTAATTATCCTCTGCATCTCCTCACCCCCACCATTTCATGATTGCCCTTGCCGGGTGCGACCATCGGAAACACCTTATCCAACTTCTGCACTCTGGCATCGACGAGCACTGGCCCGTCATAGGCGAGCATCTCTTCCATGACATTGGCCACCTCAATTTCCCGGGCGACTCTGAGGCCTTTTACGCCGAAGCCTTCAGCCAGTTTGATGAAGTCGGGGTTGTCGGTCATCAGGGAGGAGGAATAGCGTTCTTCATAGAAGGTCTCCTGCCACTGCCTGACCATGCCAAGTGCTTCATTGTTGACGATGACGACTTTGATTGGAAGATTATATTGCTTCAGTACTGCCATCTCCTGCATGGTCATCTGGAAACCGCCGTCCCCTACGATGGCGATCACCGTCTCTTTGGGCTTGCCGAGCTGGGCACCGATTGCTGCTGGCAACCCGAAGCCCATCGTGCCAAGGCCGCCTGAGGTCACCCATTTATGCGGCTGATCAAATTGATAGAACTGGGCAGCCCACATCTGATGCTGGCCGACATCCGTCGTGATGACCGCCTCGCCGCCTGTCTTCTCATAGATCGACTCGATCAGCCACTGCGGTGAAATCAGATCGTCTGAACGTTCGAACCAGAAAGGATTTTCTTTCTTATTGGTCAAAGTTTCAATGAGCCACGTCGTCCGGTCCTTCGTTTTTGTTTCCGTGGCCAAAAGTGCAAGCAGGGCTTCTTTGGCATCCGAGACGACCGGTATTTTAGTTTCAATGTTCTTGCCGATTTCAGCAGGATCGATATCGATATGGGCGATGGTGGCATGCGGGGCGAAATGCTGTAGCGAACCTGTCAGACGATCGTCGAAGCGGGCTCCGATGTTGATGAGCAGATCGCATTCGTAGATTGCCATGTTCGCGCAATATGACCCGTGCATGCCCGCCATGCCGAGCGATAGTTCATGCGACCCCGGGAAGCTGCCGAGGCCAAGCAGCGTGTTCGCTACCGGCAGGTGGTGCCGTTCGGCAAAAGTTTTAAGTTCATCCGCGGCATCTGCAGCATGAATGCCGGCTCCAGCCAGCAGAAGAGGTTTCTCAGCTGTTTCAATCTGTTCTGCCAGACGCTTGATCTGGAGCGGGTTCGGTTTCGTGGTAGGTTGGTAGCCGGAGAGTTTGAATGCCGTATCATATTCTTCCTGGGTAATCTCCTGTGCAATATTTTTTGGTATATCGACCACGACGGGGCCTTTACGCCCTGTCGTTGCGATATGGAATGCTTCTTTGACGATGCGCGGCAGGTCCCTGATATCATTGACCTGATAGTTATGTTTCGTTATCGGAGTAGTCAGTCCGATGACATCCGCTTCCTGGAATGCGTCAGAACCGATGACTGCAGTGGAGACTTGTCCTGTAAAAACAACTACTGGCAAAGAATCCATCATCGCGTCCGTAATACCGGTAATCAGGTTTGTAGCCCCCGGTCCGGAAGTGGCAATGACGACTCCCGGTTTCCCCGTCACCCTTGCATATCCTTCAGCAGCATGGATGAGTCCCTGTTCATGTCTGCATAAGATATGTTGGAAGGAATCCCGCGCCTTGTGCAGTGCATCATAGATCGGCAGCACTGCACCACCCGGATAGCCAAATACAGTTTCAACATCCGCTTCAACCAAACTTTGAATGAATAGATCAGCCCCGGTCATCAGCTTCTGTTCAGTTTCTCGAGTATATGTTCCACTCTGTGTTTTCATCATCATTTGCCTCCCCCTAAATCCTAATGGTTGGTCCGATGCCATAAAATATAAAAAATGACCCTTTTTCCCCACGATGGGCCGCCAGTCGAAACTGCGACCTGTCATGGGGTGAAAAGAGTCATTTCACGGTACCACCCAGTTTTACGCCTCCTTTACAGAAGGCACCTTATGGACTTCATCTAAAAGTCCGTTTTGGTAACGGGTGGTCTTCACCCGGCCGGGCCTAATCGTCGACCTTTCAGTCCGGCGCTCAAGGTTGAGATAGAATAAAGCGTCGATCCCGGTTCTCAGCCACCACCAGGTCTCTGTCCATCGAGCTGCTTAAACTACGTTCCCATCAATGCTTTTTTATTATTCAAACTTTTCTGATATGTGATATTGAACGTAATCTTATAACGCCCAATAAAATAAATCAACACCTTTTTTCAATTATTTTTTAAAATATCTAATTATTCTGATAATGTAACCGTTTACAATGTTGCCGTGCCCATGTTTAACGATTTCATAATATTTTTTATCTTTTTTCAATAATGCAGCCATAAAAAAAGATGCGCCATCTTTCAGGCGCACCTTCCACATCATCTGCTCAAATAGTCTGTCACTGCTCCTTTCGAAGCACATGTCACATTGTGTGCATATTTTCCGAGCACACCTTTTCTGTAAAGGGGCGGCGCTGAAAAGCCTTTTCGCCTTTCTGACATCTCCTCTTCTGACACCGCACAGGAAATTTCTTTCTTGGTAGAATCGATCGTCACCAGATCACCTTCATGCAGCAGGGCGATCGGCCCACCGCTCTGCGCTTCAGGTGCGATATGGCCGACGACCAGCCCATGGGTGCCGCCTGAAAATCTACCATCCGTCAATAAAGCGACCTTCTCCCCGAGTCCTTTACCGACAAGCAGACTTGAAATGGATAACATTTCAGGCATCCCCGGTCCGCCTTTAGGTCCTACGTAGCGGATGACCAGCACATCACCTTCATTGATTTTATTGTTCAGGACAGCATCCGAGGCGTCTTTTTCATTGTTGAATACACGGGCTGGTCCTTCGTGACGCGCCACTTTGACGCCGGATACTTTCGCAACGGCACCCGATGGCGACAAATTACCCTTCAGGACAATCAGAGGTCCGTCGGCACGCTTCGGTGCATCAAGCGGCATGATGACATCCTGTCCCGCTTTCAGTCCTTCCACCTGCGCCAGATTCTCAGCTATCGTCTTCCCTGTGACTGTCATGCATTCTCCGTTTAGATAGCCTGCTTCATGCAGCATCTTCATCACACCTTGCACGCCACCAGCTTTATAAAGGTCCTGCATGACATAACGTCCACTCGGCTTCAGATCTGCCAGGTGCGGTACTTTTTCCTGTATTCTGTTGAAATCATCGATGGTCAGATCGACTTCTGCTGCATGTGCGATGGCAAGCAGATGCATCGTTGCATTCGTGGAACCTCCAAGCGCCATTACAACAGTGATGGCATTCTCGAATGCTTCTTTTGTCATGATATCTTTTGGATAGATGCCTGCTTCCAAGAGATTATAGACGGCTTCCCCTGCAGCTTTTACATCTTTATACTTATCTTCCGATTCCGCAGGATTGGATGCGCTTCCCGGGAGACTTAATCCGAGTGCCTCCATTGCGGCCGCCATGGTGTTCGCAGTATACATCCCTCCGCATGCTCCCGCTCCTGGACACGCATTGCATTCGATTTGATTGAGCTCCGCCTCATCAATATCTCCAGCATTCAACTTACCCACCCCTTCAAAGACACTGACGAGATCGATATCCTTGCCGCGGTGCTGACCGGGAGCGATGGTTCCGCCGTACACAAAAATGGCGGGTACATCAGCATTAGCTATGGCAATCGCACAACCTGGAATGTTTTTGTCACATGCCCCGATGGCAACGAGTGCATCTAGATTTTCAGCACCGACTACGGTTTCTATGGAATCAGCGATCAAGTCACGTGAAGGGAGCGAATACCGCATACCTTGGGTTCCCATTGAAATGCCATCTGAAACTGTAATTGTATTGAACTGGAGCGGTACTCCCCCGGCTGCTCCAGCTCCCGATTTGGCTTCCACCGCCAGATCATTCAGATGAATATTGCATGGCGTCACCTCCGCCCATGTGCTCGCGATGCCTATCTGAGGTTTTGTAAAACTTTCATCAGTGAAGCCGACGGCTCTCAACATCGCACGGTTGGGTGCTTTGACATCGCTTTCTGTATAGACATTGCTTTTGATGCGTAGATCTTTTTTGTTTTTTCCTTCTGTTGACATCCAATTACCACCTTTTAGATTTTTACTGATCATGCTCGTACTGTTTTATTTTCGGCTGGGGTCGTCTGTTCATCTTTTTCGTTAAACTTACTCATCCATGTTGCAACTACAGAACCGGAAATATTGTGCCATACACTGAAGAGTGCAGCCGGGACGGCGGAAAGCAGTGAGAAGTGTGCTGCTGCAAGCGCCGCCGCAAGACCTGAATTCTGCATCCCCACTTCGATTGAGGCCGCCTTCTGGTCGGCGAGGTCAAAACGCAGTGCTTTAGCCAATCCGAAACCGATGATATAACCGAGCACATTGTGCAACATGACCACACCGAATATCAACAGGCCAGACTGCACAATGGCTTCTGTATTATTCGCAACAACAGCTGCAACCACTCCAACGATGCCGATTACAGACACCAGCGGCAGGACCGGTATATAACTCTCAACGCGTCCGCCCAACATCACCCTCACCGCAAGCCCCAAGGCAATGGGTACCAGGACGATCTGGACGATCGAGATGAAAAGTTCCATGAAAGAAACCGGAAGCCATGCGCTTGCAAGCAGCAGTGTAAGCGCCGGCGTCAGAATCGGTGCAAGGACCGTCGAAACCGCAGTTGCAGTTACGGATAATGCTGTATTGCCTTTTGCCAGAAAAGTCATGACATTTGAAGATGTCCCTCCCGGTGTGCATCCCACTAGGATGACGCCGACTGCAATTTCAGGAGGCAGACGGAACAAGACAGCCAACCCCAAAGCTAAAAGGGGCATTATAGTGTATTGTGCCAATACGATTATGAAAATTTTCCCAGGTGCCTTCAATACTCTTTTGAAATCTGAGAGGCTTAATGTCATGCCCATACCGAACATGATGATCCCAAGCAGCAATTTTATGTATGGTGTTATCCATGTAAAGCCGCCAGGCATTATAAAGGCCAAAACTGCAAATAGGATCACCCAGATGCCGAACGTATTACCTACAAATTGACTCACTCTTACGATTCTCTTAATCCAATTCCCTTCCTTCCATTCAATTATGCTTGAAACTATAGAAGCTATCTTAACAGATAAAACATGAACCGGACAGGCTTTTTGACTTAATTTTTAGAATCTTTAAAATAAAACGCTTTCTTTAATATCTACACTGCTTATTTAAATTTTCCATAAAAAAAGACGCTCTGGCGAGAGCGTCTCCTAAACCTATAGTGAATCGTTGTTGCGTCTGTTTACATTATCACGGCGTTCCTTCGTTGCATCATAGCTGTAATCGTCGCCGGTACGGCGCTGTGATGCATCGTTCGATTGCATATCGTCCGCGCGGTCATCAGATCCACCGGAACCTGCAGTGCCACCGCGCCTTGTATACTCTTCTTCTGATACCGGAGTGACGGGCTCACTGGAGTCGATATTGCGATCTACAAACCGGTCGTCTTCTGGTGTTTCATCTGAACGCCTCATAGTATCACGGGAAGATGTTCTGTTTTCGTCATCATATTCATCGAGGCTGAAGGTGCGTGTCGACTCAATGTCATCGTCACGGTGGTTCCGTGGCGCCCTATTGCCTTTATCCTCGTTGACTTCATCCCTATCAAGAGGAGCGTCATCTTGACGATGGGCCGTAGGCCTATTGTAGTCGAACGACTGATCTGCTGATAATTCATCTCCACGGCGTGCTTCCCTGCTTGGCGCTCTGTTTTCAGTCACTCTATCGTCTTCAAATTTACGGGCATGGTCCCTATCATATCGACGATCTTCATCAATAGGCTGGACATCATCATTTCGAATGACCCTATCCTTTCTGACAAAGAGCAGTATGGCCGCAATGATGAAGAATAATGGTATGATGCCGGTCACTACAGGTGCAATGAGCGGTGCAGTGAAGATGGCCGCTACCAGAAGTAGGAAACCTGCCAAAATTCTTCTGCGCATAGTCAAAAGTCCAAACAATCCCAAAATGAGTGGGATCATCAGATATAATGCAATCATCCATACATTGTTCAACCACCCGACTACCATATCAGCAAGATCTCCAGGTGCAGCCCCGATATCCTGTCCCTGCTCTGCAAGGTCCTGGAATTGGGTTTCAAGTTGCTGTGTCATGTTCTGTGTAAACTGAGCATCATTCATTGTGACGAGCGCAAAGAAAAGAAGTAGGACTGTAATCGCCAGCAATGCAATCCAAGCCAGCCATCCAAATATCTTTTCAGGGATCCGGCTGACCGGTTTTACCGTTTGGGTATAATTTTTTTTAGCCATAAGAGCCTCCTGGGTTATTTATGTCTTCATAATTCATATTACCCACACATCGCTTTTTTAACCAGACAAAATTTATATTTACTGCTCCCTACGTCTTTTATGTAAGTGTGCAGCCAAACCTATAGGTGTGGCTACTGGGAAGCAAGGCCCATCTTTCATATGATTTATATTTTGATTAGACTGCCTGGTTCTGCATCCTTAAGCTTTTTGACTGCTGAATAGGCTTCAAGACCGCTGTTTGATTTGAATTCACGAAATTTGGTTTTTTCCTGTGATTTCCCCGGTACAATTAATTTAAATGCATCATACTTCATTTCCAATTCTTCTTTAGGCACACCGGTATCATACGCCTTTTCTACAGCTTCAAAAAAGAGAACGGCATTGATGATCTCATCTGTGGTCCAATCTTCATCAAGCGGATAACTGTAATTTTCCATAGTAAAGGTCTCCTTTTCGGTAGAGATAAAAAAAGGCGCCCGTTATGGACGCCCTTAAAATATACTGTTACATAGTGTGGATTGGTCTACCCAGTACCACGTCCGCTGCTTCCATTGGAATTTCTCCAAGTGTCGGGTGGGCGTGGATAGTGAGTGCGATATCCTCAGCTGTCATTCCTGTCTCGACTGCAAGGCCAAGTTCCGCAATTATATCAGAAGCTCCTGATCCTGCAACTTGAGCGCCGAGTAGCAAGCCGTCTTCTTTACGTGAAACAAGTTTAACGAAACCATCAGTCTCATTCAATCCAAGCGCACGACCATTTGCTGCGAATGGGAATTTACCTGTCTTCACTTCAAATCCAGCTTCTTTAGCGTCTGCTTCGTTATAGCCGACTGTAGCCAACTCAGGTTCTGAGAAGCAGACTGCTGGCATGCTGAGATAATCAACTTCGGATTTTTCTCCTGCAATTGCTTCAGCAGCGACTTTACCTTCATAGCTTGCTTTGTGGGCAAGTGGAAGTCCAGGCA
Source organism: Salinicoccus jeotgali (assembly GCF_039538805.1). Lineage (GTDB taxonomy): Bacteria > Bacillota > Bacilli > Staphylococcales > Salinicoccaceae > Salinicoccus > Salinicoccus jeotgali. The sequence continues at coordinate 33,404 of NZ_BAABCK010000013.1, forward strand.
CGATATCACCTATGGCGAAGATGCTGTCGACTGAAGTGCGGGACTGTTTATCGACTTCGATGAGGCCTTTATCGGACATTTTGATGCCGGCTTCTTCCAGACCGAGCTCATCTGTGTTCGGACGACGTCCTACTGTTACAAGGACATAGTCTGCTTCGATTTCTTTAGTCTCGCCTTTAACTTCATAAGTGACTTTGACGCCATCATCTGTTTCTTCAGCTTCTTTGGCCATTGCTTCCATCTCGATGGTTACACCTTTTTTCTTGAGGTTCTTCTTGACGACTTGCGTCATCTGTTTTTCGAACCCGCCAAGAATATCTTTGGCACCTTCAAGAATCGTCACTTCTGTACCGAAATTCGCATAGGCAGTGCCAAGCTCAGTTCCGATGTAGCCGCCTCCGATGACGACCATCTTCTCAGGTTTCTCTTCCAACGCAAGCGCACCGCTGGAATCCAGGATACGTTTACCGAATTTGAAACCTGGGATTTCTATTGGACGGGAGCCAGTTGCCACGATTGCATTTTTGAATTCATAAGTCTGTGACTGCTTCTCGTCCATGACTTTCATCGTATTGCCATCGACGAAGTAAGCTTCGCCTTTGACGATCTCGACTTTGTTTCCTTTAAGCAGGCTTTCGACACCGCCAGTAAGCTTTTTGACTACGCTGTCTTTGAATGACTGCACTTTGGAGAAATCGAGTTTTACGCCTTCAGTGATGACACCCATGTCTTCAGAGCTTTGTGCCTGTTGGAAACGGTGGGAAGATGAAATCATTGCTTTGGACGGGATACAGCCGACATTCAGGCAGACGCCACCGATGTCACCTTTTTCTACGATTGTCACTTTCTGTCCAAGCTGTGCTGCGCGGATTGCTGCAACGTAGCCTCCTGGGCCTGCGCCGACTACAATAGTATCAGTTTCAATAGGAAAATCTCCAACTACCATGTGTAATTATCCCTCCATTAATAGTAATTCTGGATTGTTAAGCAGACGCTTAACATGGTTCAGGGCGTTCTGTGCCGTCATGCCGTCAATCTGTCTGTGGTCATAGCTGAGTGACAGTGCAAGCATAGGGGCCGCCACTATCTCCCCATCTCTGACGATTGCCTTCTCTTCTATGCGCCCGATACCGAGGATTGCCACTTCAGGCTGGTTGATGACTGGTGTGAACCATTGTCCACCTGCAGAACCGAGGTTTGAGATGGTCATTGATCCGCCCCTCATTTCATCGCCTGAGAGTTTGCCGTCACGTGCTTTGCCGGCAAGCTGGTTAATCTCGTCGGATATTTCGAACATGGATTTCTTGTCTGCATGTTTCACTACAGGTACAACAAGTCCACGCTCTGTATCGGCAGCAATGCCTACATTATAATAATGTTTCTGTATGACTTCAAATGTTTCTGAATCGATTGATGCATTGAATTCAGGATATTTCTTGAGCATTGACACAAGCGCTTTTACCACATACGGCAAGAAAGTCAATTTGATGCCTTGTTCTTCTGCGATTGATTTGAATTTCTTCCTGTGGTCCCACAGTGCTTTTACTTCTACTTCGTCGAGATGTGTAACATGTGGGGAAGTCTGTTTGGAGTTGACCATCGCTTTTGCGATCGCTTTTCTCATGCCGCTCATCTTTTCGCGTGTTTCCGGGAACTCGCCTTCAGAAGATGCTGGCTTGGCATCTTTGGATGTTGGCTGTTCATCAGTGGTATCGGCAGTTTCTTGAGTCGCCTCAGCAGAACTCTGGTCGCCATTCATGAATGCTTCCACATCTGCCTTCACTACACGGCCGTTTTTGCCGGTGCCCGATACTTCTGTGATGTCAACATCGTTATCCCGTGCAAATTTACGTACACTTGGCATAGCGATGATGCGTTTGTCGGAAGAGCCGCCTTTTTCTGACTCGTCTTCCTTACCGGAATCTTCGCCTTCGTCAGAAGTCTGTGCTTCTTTCTTGGAATCTTCCGTTTCTTTTTCTTCTTGCTTCTCTTCTTGCTTTTCTTCTTTTTCAGCAGGTTCTTCTCCGCCAGAGTCTTCAGAACCATCATCGATGGTCACAATCGTTTCACCAACAGTTGTAACGGTTCCTTCTTCGACATGGAGTTGTTTGACCGTCCCGTCTACTGGAGACGGGATTTCAACAACTGCTTTATCATTCTGCACTTCTGCTAGAACATCATCTTCTTTGATTTCATCGCCTTCATTGATGAACCACTTGACGATTTCACCTTCGTGGATACCTTCACCGATATCCGGCAGTTTAAATTCAAAAGCCACAGTATTTCCTCCTTTATACTTTCTGTTTAAAAGTCCATAACCTGTTTCGCACGTTCGATGATGTCATCTTTGGTAGGCAGCCATACACCTTCCGCTTGTGTGAATGGATAGACCGTATCAGGCGCTGTGACGCGCATGATTGGTGCTTCCAGACTAAGAATGGCACGTTCGGACAGTTCTGCTGCAACGTTCGCTGCAACACCTGCTTGACGCTGTGCTTCCTGGATGACCACTGCACGGTTTGTCTTCTCGACAGATTCGACCAATGTGTCATAGTCTATCGGGGAGACGGTCCTCAAGTCGATCACTTCTGCAGAGACGCCCTCTTCTTTAAGTGCATCAGCTGCTTTGATGGCTTCTTGAACCATTGCGCCGTAAGCGATCAGTGTAATGTCGTCGCCCTCTTGTTTGACGCTTGCCTTGCCGATTTCGACAGTATATTCTTCTTCCGGTACATCTTCACGGAATGAACGGTAGAGTTTCATGTGTTCAAGGAAGATGACAGGGTCATTCGAACGGATTGCTTCAATCAGAAGCCCTTTTGCATCTACTGGGTTTGACGGGATGACCACTTTAAGGCCTGGTGTCTGTGCCATCAGACCTTCCAGCGAATCCGCGTGAAGTTCAGGCGTGTGGACACCGCCGCCAAATGGCGCACGGATTACGACAGGCGTTTCCTTGGAAGCGCCTGAACGCTGTCTGTTGCGGGCGATTTGGCCGGCTACACCGTCCATTGCTTCAAAAAGGAAGCCGAAGAACTGGATTTCCACTACAGGGCGGAAACCTTCCAGTGTAAGGCCGAGACCCATCGAAGCGAGTCCACTTTCTGCGAGTGGTGTATCGAATACGCGATCTTCACCGAATTCTTTCTGCAGGCCTTCTGTAGCGCGGAACACCCCGCCGTTTACGCCGACGTCTTCGCCGAAGACCAGGACGTTCTCGTCGTTCCTGAGTTCTGTGGCCATCGCGTCAGTGATTGCTTGGATCATTGTCATCTGTGCCATTGCTTATTTCGACTCCTTTTCTTTGTAGACTTCATACTGTTCCTTCAGGTTGCTCGGCATGTCATCATAAGTGAGCTCCATGAGTTTGGTGACAGTCTGTTTTTCTGCACCGTCTGCTTCTTTGATTGCTTTCTTGATGTCTTCTTTAGCCTGTTCCATCACTTCGTTTTCCTGATCTTCGCTCCATAGGCCCTTCTCTTCAAGGAAAGTGCGGAAACGGACGAGCGGGTCTTTCTTTTCCCAATCTGAATCTTCATCAGATGTCCTGTAGCGTGTCGGGTCATCCCCTGCCATTGTGTGCGGACCGTAACGGTAGCAGAGCGTTTCGATGACGGTCGGTCCTTCTCCTGCAACAGCACGGTCACGTGCATCTTTAGTCACTTTATATACAGCAAGCGGGTCCATGCCGTCCACCTGAATGCTTGGCACACCTGAAGCTACACCTTTTTGGGCGAGCGTCTTCGCCGCAGTCTGCAAGTCTCTTGGCGTCGAAATTGCATAGTGGTTATTCTGGATGACGAAAATTGCAGGCGCCTTATACGCACTTGCAAAGTTGATGCCTTCGTAGAAGTCCCCTTGGGATGTACCACCATCACCGGTATAGGTGATCGCTACTGTGTCTTTTCCGCGCATCTTGATGCCGAGTGCCACACCAGCGGTCTGCACATATTGTGCGCCGATGATGATCTGCGGGCTGAGTGCGTTGACGCCTTCAGGGAACTGGTTGCCTTCATAGTGGCCCCTTGAGAAAAGGAACGCCTTCGTAAGCGGCAGGCCATGCCAGATGAGCTGCGGCACATCACGATAGCCAGGAAGGATGTAGTCCTCTCCTTCAAGGGCGAACTGGCTGGCGAGCTGTGATGCTTCCTGCCCGGCAGTAGGTGCATAGAAGCCCAGTCTACCTTGGCGGTTCAATGAAACTGAACGCTGATCGAGCACACGTGTCCAGACCATGCGCTTCATCAGTTCTACAAGATCATCGTCGGATAGATCAGGCATTGCGTCTTTATTGGTAACTTTCCCGTCCTGATCGAGAATCTGGAACATTTCAAATTTATTTTCGATCTCTTCAAGCGCCTTGACTGGATCGAAACTTTTATTCTTTGGTGCCATAAAGTGTTCACCATACCTTTCAAATTTTTCATTTATCGTCTATTATCTTACCATATCCTGTTACAACAGTAAAATGAATAGCATTGTAACAGCTGCTCACAAAGCGCTTTAAATCAACGATTTCTGTATTAATACAGTTTTATCTGTTATATAATACAGCGCTTACATCATTCTCCTTCAATTATGGTCTCTATCTCTTTTTTCAGTGCATTGACCTTTTCAGTCCGTTTGCTGAAAGCTTCTGCATTCTCCTGTACTTCCTCATACTCTTTACTCAAGCTGTTGAGGCGTTCATCCACTTCATCTTGTGACACTTCTTCTTCGCCAAGGTATGCAAAGATATCCTTCTCGCTGTTCAATACAGACTTGTAGCTGCCGATCATTTCACCATGGCTCATATATCTCTCGTCCATCGCATCGATCAGCGACTGTGCCTGCTTACGGTTCGATTCGTCGGAAATCTCTTCTACATATTGGGTCGAAGCTTCCATGCGGCTTCTGCTGTCCCCCATGATCGAGACTTCCTGATCCAACTGTTTGATGCGTTCTTCCGTATTTTCCACCAGCGAATCGCTTATCTCACCAAGTTCCCCTTTAGTGGCGTTCTCAAGCGAGCCTTGTAGTTCCGCCTTCTCGCTCTCCAACTCTTCGAATTTAGCGTTGACATCCTCTATCTCCTTTTCCACCTCGACGGTCTCTTGAAACGCATTATAAAAATCGAGCAGTTCATCAGATGCAGACGAACACCCGGCAAGCACCATCGCCATAACCATGGCGCCACCTAATAGTTTCTTCATTTCCATTCCCTCCGATTGTTGACTGGATAGTGTATAATTAAAAAATAATATGTTGAGAATTCCGGTTCTCCTGAGTATTATAGTATAATAAATCGCGACATATATAAACAGGAGGGTTTATTTTGGTAACAATGAAAGACATCATCCGGGATCCCGATCCGTTTCTGCGCAAGAAAGTGGCCGAAGTCGACACAATCGATGAAGAAACGATAAATGAACTGGCCGCCATGCGGGACTATCTCGTACGCTCCCAAAATCCCGATATTGCAGGAAAACAAGGCCTTAGGCCGGGCGTCGGTCTTGCTGCGCCGCAAGTCGGACTTGATAAACGCATGCTCGCCATCTATATAGAAGGTGACGAAGGCGAAGTGCTCCATGATCATATGCTGATCAACCCTAAAATCAAAAGTCACTCGGTGACTGAGACGTACCTACCGGGAGGCGAGGGCTGTCTGAGTGTCGATGAAGACGTTCCAGGCCTTGTGCATCGCTTCCAGCGGGTCAAAGTTACAGCCCTCGATCCCGAAGGCAAGCCTGTAGAAGTGAAGGCAAAAGGCATGCTTGCCGTCGTATTGCAGCATGAACTGGACCACCTCGACGGCATCATGTTCTATGATCACATCGACCCGGACGCTCCCATGGAGCCAAAGCCAGGCGCCAAGCCTGTAGATTGAAAAAGCGGCCGTATCAAAGCGGTCGCTTTTTCATTGCACATGAATTCCATCCAATCAGATGAAGTCATCGCGCCTCTCCCTAAATGGGATGTTCTGCTCATACAACTCCTTCTTCAGTGCCGTAAATGTTTCGTGATCCAGGACTTCAGGATCATGGTCATGACGCTTTCGGTGGACATCATCTGCCTCTTCATGATCGTCATAGATGTAGTTCATCACCACCATGTCAGGATGTGTATTGAATTCCAGCATGATCATGTTGCGGTCCTGACGCGTCCACTCAAGCAGTACAGCTTCCAATATACGCTTCTCTTTCATGCGGTTCCCCTCCATTCCCTTCCATTATAAAGTCTTTGCATGTCCCCCGTCTATAATGTAAAATGAAGTTAAGCTGATAAGGGATGTGGTCATAATGCTCAGACGGTGGAAGAAGAGGCTGAAGCAAAGGCTTGGACGCATTCTCGGTAGGAAAGGGTTGCTGAACAACGAATATTTCAAACGGCGTTAAGTCCGTTATATTGTGTTGCTTTATGCAACACAAATTTTTTGTTAATGGCCATCCATATAATCAAATCAAAAGGAGAAATCATATAATGGCAGTATTTAAAGTTTTTTTTCAAGAACAACTAGATAGCCGCATCATCCGTGAAGAGACAATAACACGGTATTTTGAGGCAGAGTCAGAGAGCGAAGTGCGCACAGCACTGAAAGATAGCCGCCTCAACATCGAATTCGTCCAGGAATTAAGTCCCGCACACCTGGAGTACGAAAAGAATAACAATGCAGACTTTAAGGTTGAGGATATCTGATGACACTGGAAAAAGGTGAAGTAGGCGTTTTTGCCCTCGGGGGACTCGGGGAAATAGGCAAAAACACATATTGCATTGAATATAAAGACGAAATCATCATGATCGACGCAGGCATCAAATTTCCGGACGACGAACAGCTGGGAATCGACTATGTCATTCCCGACTACACATATCTTAAAGAGAACCAGGAGAAAATCAGCGCGCTCATCGTCACCCATGGCCACGAAGACCATATCGGCGGCATTCCTTTCCTGCTGAAAGAATTCAATGTGCCCATCTATTCCGGGCCTTTGGCCCTTGGACTCATCCGCAACAAGCTGGAGGAGCACCGCCTCCTCCGATCGACAGAGCTTAAGCCGGTCGAAGAGAGCACTGTATTGAAGTTCAAGCACATGACAGTCGAATTCTATTTGACCACACACTCCATCCCTGAAGCATATGGCGTCATCGTGCGGACACCTGAAGGCACAATCGTCCACACAGGTGACTTCAAGTTCGACTTCACACCGGTAGGCGAACCTGCAAACATTGCGAAAATGGCACAGCTTGGGGAGGAAGGGGTCCTTTGCCTCCTTTCCGATTCAACAAACGCTACAGTGCCGAACTTCACCACAAGCGAAAAGGAAGTCGGCCAGAATGTAAAGGATATCTTCCGCAAGTGTACAGGACGAATCATCTTCGCTACATTCGCCTCCAACATCTACCGCGTACAGCAGGCAATAGACGCGGCGATCAAGTTCGACCGTAAAATCGCCATTTTCGGCCGCAGTATGGAAAACAATATCAAAATCGGCCTGGAACTGGGCTATATCAAAGCGCCGCCTGAAACATTCATCGAGCCAAAAATGATCAACAGCATCGAAAAGCACAAAGTGATGATGCTGTGTACAGGCTCCCAAGGTGAACCGATGGCTGCCCTATCCAGGATAGCCAACGGCACGCACCGTCAAATCAGCATAATCCCTGATGACACGGTCGTCTTCAGCTCATCTCCGATTCCAGGCAACACGCTGAGCATCAACCGGACAATCAACGCCCTCTACAAAGCGGGTGCAGATGTCATCCACGGAAAGCTCTCAAACATCCATACTTCAGGGCATGGTTCACAGGAAGAGCAGAAGTTGATGCTCCGTCTGATGCGCCCTAAATATTTCATGCCGATCCATGGTGAATACCGCATGCTGCATCTTCACAAGCAGCTGGCAGTCAACACAGGTATGGACCCGGACGATGTCTTCCTGATGGAAATCGGTGATGTTCTGGCATTGAAACGGGATAGTGCAAGACATAGCCACCGCGTACCGGCAGGCACAGTATTCGTCGACGGTACGGGTATCGGCGACATCGGCAACATTGTCCTCCGGGACAGGAAGGACCTATCTGAGGAGGGGCTCGCAATCGTCGTCGTTTCGATAGACTTCAATACAAAGACGCTTCTTAGCGGCCCGGACATCATCTCACGTGGTTTCGTCTATATGCGGGAATCCTACGGCTTGATCCGTGGTGCAGAGAAGAAGATAAAAGCGGATATCATCAACCTGCTCAACTCAAAAGAGCATGTGGAATGGTACCACGTGAAGCAGCTCATCATAGAAGAACTCAGCAACCACCTCTACAAGCGGACCCATCGTAAACCGATGATCCTGCCTACCATCATGAGGGTCAATGAAAAGAAGAAGAAGTAATGAATAGATAAGAGCACCTGTGGAAGTTTCCACAGGTGCTCTTCTAGTCTATGAGTAATTTTTCAAACCGGGTCAAATCCTGATCATCGCCTATTACAATCAGGATATCATCCCTCTGGATGTTGACCGTCGGGTCTGGACTGACAATGATGTCCTCATCCCGTTTTATCGCTATTACACTGACTCCGTATTCTGCACGGATATCCAAGTCCAGCAAGGATTGATCCGCCAGGTTCTCCTGTGCTCTGATCTCAACGATCGAATGCTCATCCGAGAGTTCAAGGTAATCGAGTACGGAAGTGGATGCAAGCTTATGGGCGATGCGTTTCCCCATATCGCGCTCAGGGTGGATCACCATATCAGCGCCGATCTTATCAAGGACACGGGCATGATAATTGTTCTGTGCCTTGACGCTCACATGCTTGACCCCGAGATCTTTAAGGAGCAGCGTCGTCAGGATACTCGACTGGATATTGTCACCGATTGCGACGATGACATTATCGAAGTTGCCGAGACCGAGGTTCTTAAGCACTCTTTCATCAGTAGTGTCGCCGATGGCCGACTTGGTTGCGATATCGGCATATTCATTGACACGGTTTTCATCTATGTCGACCGCCAGTACATCCATTTCGAGTTCAATCAGTTCCCGTACAATGCTGGCACCGAAACGGCCGAGGCCGATCACCGCATAGTCCTTTTTCATCTTCATCACCTATTCGTTTAGGATATCAATACTTGTTGTCGCCCTTCCCCTGTACATAATCCTTATCGAACAGGAAGAGTCTGAGCAGCATACCGAGACTCGGTATCAATAATAGTAAACCTAATATGAAGGCCACTGTCAAACTGAAGGCCATATTCTCGTTTACAACCGAAGTATTGATGTCGATGTAGGGATACAGTATATACGGCAGTTTACTGATGCCATAGCCGTAGAAGGCGAAGGCAAACTGCAGCATGATCATTATGAAGGCCAGACCGAAACGGCGCTTCCTCCAGATCAGGTACACCGCTACCCCCATCGCTGCAAGGCTGAGCCCGAACATATACCAGTAATCCTGCGCACGCAGGAAGTGTTCCCTGTTATGTTCACGGAGCCCCAAGAAGACGAACTGCGAGATGAAGAGCATCGGCAACGTCCAGATCAGGAACCATCTGCGTACGAGGTGGAGCGCCTGTGAATCTTTGGCGCGCGCTGCGTAGAACGTCAGGAACCCGCTTGATACATAGAGTACTATGACCACAGCCAAAAAGACGACGGACCAGCCGTAAGTGCTGAAGAGGAGCTCTTCAAGCTGGAGGCGCACACCGTCTGCACTCTCGATGATGTAGCCGCCTTCAGAAATGACGAGCGCCATCGACAGCGAAGCGGGGATCAGCAACCCTGTGGCACCGTAGAGGAACGCCCAGGATAACTTCGGCTCCCTATTGTAGGAGTTGAAGGCGTAGTAGCTCCCCCGTATCGCCAATAGGATGAGCGCAATGCTCGCTGGAATCAGCAGCGCTGTCCCATAGTAATAGGCGGTATCCGGATAGAATCCGACGATGCCGACGAAGAAGAAGACGAAGAAGACGTTCGTCACTTCCCAAACCGGGTTCAGATAACGCTTGATGATCGGACTGATGATGCTGTCGTCCCCCGTCAGCTTCGAATAGAAATTATAGAAGCCGGCACCGAAATCGATTGCGGATACTATGATGTAGCCGTACAGGAAGGTCCATAGGACTGCTACCCCGATGATTTCATAATTCATTGCAACCGACCTCCTTCATAGTCCTCTCCATAGATTTCAATGCGTTCTGCTGTGGCACTCTTATTTTTGAACATCTGGAGCAGCACATAGATTGTGGTGACCCCGAGCACCGCATACAGCAACACGAAGGCAATCAGCGTGATGCCCAGTCCATCAGCCTGGGTGACGGCTTCAGAAACCCGCATGTAGCCGCGCAAGATCCATGGCTGGCGACCCATCTCTGCCAGGAACCAGCCTGCTTCTATTGAAGCCATGGTCAGGGGGCCGGTCAATACATAGGCATAAAGCAGTGCAGGATGGTGTTCGTCGAACTTCGAAAACTTCGCTATGAAGTATATGATCGATACCATAAGTGCGTACATCCCGAAGAAGACCATGATGTCGAAGAAGTAGTGGATGATGAGCGGTGGCTGCTCGTCGTCCGGTATATCATTGAGCCCGGTCACCTCGGTATCGAAGGAGTTGCCTGCCAGGAAGCTGAGTGCACTTGGAATCTTGAGTGCATAGCTCACCTCATTCGTATCTTCATCAATTGTACCGAAAAGGACCAGATCAGCGTTGTCCTCCGTTTCAAAATGCCATTCCATCGCAGCCAATTTCTCAGGCTGGTGCTCATGCAGGAATTTGGCTGAGAGGTCTCCGGCCAGAACGGTCAGTGATGCTGTAACAAGCCCAAGCACCATCATGACTTTAAGGCCTTTCTTGTGATACTCCCTATCTTCCTCGAATTTCGAACGGAGGAGTTTGAACGCACCGATGGCGGCGATGATGAATACTGCCGTCGTATACGCCGTCACCACTACGTGGAATACCCTGACCCAAGTCGACGGGTTGAACATCGCCGCAAGCGGATCTACGTTGATGAGCTCTCCATCAACCATATTGAAACCAGCAGGTGTATTCATGAATGAATTCACCGTTGTGATGAATACTGCCGAGAGCGAAGACCCGATGACAATCGGAATGTTCAAGAGCCAGTGGTGCCAAGGATTCTTGAAGCGGTCCCAAGTATATAGGAATATCCCAAGGAATATTGCTTCAAAGAAGAAGGCGAATGTTTCCATAAATAGCGGTAGCGCAATGATCTGCCCACCGAGCCGCATGAAATCAGGCCATATCAAGGAAAGCTGCAGACCGATGATCGTACCGGTCACGACCCCAACGGCGACTGTCACCGTGTAGCCTTTGGCAATCCTTCTTGCCATCGTCAAGTACGCAGCGTCTTTCTTCTTCACCCCCAGGAACTCAAGTACCATGAAGACAATCGGTATACCTACTCCGATTGTCGCAAAGATAATATGGAACCCTAATGTAGACGCTGTCAATACACGCCCCAAAACCACATCTTCCATTCAATCACCTCTTTGTAATCGTATGCTTAATTATAACGTTTATAATCAATTTATCCTGATCGATTTGACAACGATCAATGACAAATTTGTGAATAAACTATCATTCTCATGATATAATTGTACGCTTTTACATCGTTGATTTCAAAGATTTAGTTCGAGGAACCCGCACGTTTTATACGGCTGTGGAACAGCAGGCCGATGATGATCATGAGCATCAGGCTTGAGATGGCGACGCGCGATGCAATTACACCATAGTCCGCCATCAGCCAGGTGATTGAGCCATACACCAATGGGCCGAGAACCGCACTCATTTTGGCGCTGAAGGCGAATAGGCCGAAGAACTGCCCTTCCTTCCCCTCCGGTGACAGTTCAATGATCAGTGTCCTTGAAACCACCCAAGTCGATCCCATGGCGATGCCGAATAAAGCCGCTGCAATCCAGAATGTCCACATCGGTAAAGGTATCGCCGCTACTGCCACTGCGAAGAGAAGTAGGCATGCGATGATTGTAAATGTCCGTTTTGAACCAAGCCCCTGGCTTAAAAAGCTGAAGACGATCGCGCCGATGATGCTGAACACTGTGGCTGTCATGAAGATGATCAGGAAAGCCCCCGGCGAAAATCCGACGACTGTCACCGCATAGGGCTGCATCATGGCGATTGCAGTAGCCAACGCGTCATTGATGAAGAAATAGGCGATCATAAAATAAAATATGGAAGGAGATGAACGTGCTTCCCTGAAAGTGGCATATATATCTTTATAGCCTGCCAGGAAATGCTGTTTCGGCTTCTTTTCCTGTGGTTTATCCTTATGGATGAAAAAGAGCGGCAGACTGAATATCAGGAACAGCACCCCGGATAGCCAGAATGTATGATGGACTGGACGGTCGCCAATCAGTAGCAGGACTGAAAATATACCGAATAATGTACCTAAATATCCAAGTGCCACGCCGTACCCCGAAATGAGCGGTATTTCCTTTTTATTGCCAAGACTCGATAACATGCCATCGTAGAATACATTCCCTGAATTGAAGGCGAATTTGGCGATGACAAAGAGCACTACTGCCAAAACGAAGCCATTCGGCAAGCCAAACCATCGCTCATCCGCTTCCCCGCCGAAGATTCCCATACCGATCGAAGCGGCGACGCATATCAATGTGAAAGCCACGACATACCGCTTCCGCCTCCCGGTCCGATCCATCACCACACCATAGAGCGGGGCGAAGACAATCAGCATCAAAGCCGCCACCGCATTGGCATAGGCGATGACAGTCGATGCTATCTGCTCGAGCCTCGGATTGGTCCCGACCGTTTCCGTGATGTATTGGGGAAAGAATAGAGTCACTATGTTGGCGCTGAATATCGTGTTGGCAAAATCGAATAGTGCAAAAGCGAAAATAGGTAGAGACAAATACAGTTCGACCGGGCGGCGCGTATGTCCGTTCATCGAGACACACCTCTCATCATTTACTGCCATTATACCCATAAAAATATGCGCATGGCCACGGCCATGCGCATATTCATTATACTCTGCCTACATATTCTTCAACGAGGGCAAGCACTTCGTCTGTATCCTTACATTCAACCGCCCTTGCTGCCAAACGCTCCATATCTGTCTTCTTGAGACCCGATATCTGCTTGCGCGCTTTCAGCACTGAAGACGCACTCATGGAAAATTCATCGAGTCCAAGACCGAGAAGAAGCGGGATGGCGTGAGCATCCCCCGCCATTTCACCGCACATGCCTGCCCATTTACCTTCTTTATGGGCAGCATCGATAACCATTTTAATGAGGCGCAGGAGTGCCGGATGATACGGTTGATACAGATAGCTCACAGATTCATTCATGCGGTCTGCCGCCATTGTATACTGGATGAGATCGTTTGTACCAATCGAGAAGAAATCGACGACTTCTGCAAACTGGTCGGCGATGATGGCTGCAGAAGGTATTTCAATCATGATACCCACTTCGATATCTTCCTTGACCTTCTCGCCTTCTTCGACAAGCTTATCTTTCTCTTCGATAAGCAATGCCTTGGCACGGTTGAACTCATCGATGGTCGCAATCATAGGGAACATGATCTTAAGATCACCATGTTGACTTGCACGGAGCAATGCGCGGAGCTGTGTTCTGAATAGCTCCTGATTATCAAGTGTCATACGAATCGCCCTGAAACCAAGGAACGGATTCATTTCGTTCGGCAGATCAAGGTAAGGCAATTCTTTGTCGCCGCCGATATCAAGTGTTCTGACTACAACCGGCTTGCCATCCATCTCTTTCAACACTTCGCTATATGCTTCGTACTGCTCCTCTTCAGTCGGCAGTTCATTCCTGCCCATGTAGAGGAATTCCGTACGGTACAGTCCGATTGCTTCAGCGCCGTTCGACTTGACACCGGAAAGGTCATCCGGCGTACCAATGTTCGCAGCGAGTTCAACCGTGACACCGTCCATCGTCTTGGAAGGCTCGTCGACAAGTTTTTGAAGTTCAACCTTCTCCTCTGCTACCCTGGCTTCTTTATCTTTATAAACAAGGACTTCTTCTTCGGATGGATTCAGGATGACTTCTCCTGCACTGCCATCTACGATGATATCGTCACCGACCTGGGCACGCTCCGTAATATTCTTCGTGCCAACCACTGCAGGAATCTCCAGCGAACGGGACATTATTGCGGAGTGGGAAGTTCGGCCGCCGACATTCGTGACGAACCCCTTGACAAAATTCTTATCCAATTGGGCAGTATCAGAAGGCGTCAAGTCTTCTGCCACTATCACGACAGGAGTGTCAATCTTGCTTGGACTCGGCAGCTCCCGGCCAAGCATGTTTGCGAGTGCCCGCTTTGACACATCCTTGATGTCTGCTGCACGTTCCTTCATATACTCATCGTCCATGCCATCAAAGATGGCCACGAATTGATCACGAGTCTCCAGAAGTGCCTGAGGCGCACTCTTCTGGTCGTTGCGGATGTGGGCTTCGATCGGACCCAGGAATTCCGGGTCGTCGAGTACGAGCAGGTGCGCGTCGAATATCGCCGCGTGCTCCGGTCCCACCGTCTGCTCCGCATGATTCCTGATTTTCGTGATTTCGACTTTCGATTGGTTGAAGGCAGCCTTGAACTTTTCGACTTCAGCGTCTTCCTGCCCTGCTTCTATCGACTTGTCGTCGAATGACAGATCAGGCTCCTCCAATGAATAGACGGGGGCGATGGCCACGCCGTCGCTTGCACCAATCCCTTTTAATATCTCGGACATCAGTCAGTCAATCCTTCTTTTGAGAGTGTTTCTGTAATTGCTTCAATGGCCTCAGTTTCATCGTTGCCTTCAGCATAGACAGTCACTTCGGAATCTTTGCCGACACCAAGTGACATGACACCCATGATGGACTTCAGATTCACTTTTTTGCTGTTGTACTCAAGCTGGATGTCAGAGTCGTACTTGGATGCAGTCTGCACAAGAATTGTTGCTGGTCTTGCGTGTATACCTGTTTCGTCTGTAATGAGATAAGATTTTTGTTCCATTGCGTTAGTCTCCTTTTATTTGCGTGATGGAATTACATGATTGTCATACATGTTTGCTGTTATTGTACCATGTACAGCAATGATATTCTAATATACCACAAGCATTGGAAAATAAACTTTGCCTGTCCATCTTCCAGTTTTCACAAGTTGGTCACAGAGCGGTCGCGATGCCGTGAAAAACGCCCTTTTGGCATCGTTGCCAAAAGAGCATCATAATACGCCAGTCAAATTTAGGAAACTTTGGCACAGCGTTCGATATATTCATAGCCGAGCTTCTTCATCAGCATATAGCTGATTGCCGCGCCGATGATTTTACTCAAGATCGTCAAGAATGAAAAGCGGGTTTTCCCGGATTTCTTGCCGAACGTCTTAAATAGGATGCCTCTCGCCTTACCTCCAAGGAATTCGCTTCCCATGCTGGTCGCCATTACTGCAGCGCGGTTCATGAGATCATCCGACATCTCATTGACCTGCCGGTGATTGAGCTCGAAAATCTCCTCGACCCCACTGCGTATGTCCCGCATCAACTTGACATCTGTACCGATATCAAGGAATGGAATGGGCAGAATGGCTGCAACGGAAGAGTACATCGCTTTTCTGTCGACCATTTTACGTGCCTTCCTACGCTTTTCTTCCACGTCGTTCGTCATCATCTCAGACATATCCAAAACTCCTTTTATTCATATGCAAGTCACTTCAAAATATACCCTATTTAAGGATGATGAAAACAAGACTAGTCATTGAGATCTACAGTGACGACTTTGAGGTATTTGCCCCGTTTGTATCCTTTGACAGTTGGGAAATCCTTCGGTAGTCCCTTGACGTCTGTCAATGAGTAGGATCGCCCCGCCTTTTCGATGGTGCGGTCTATCTGCTGCTTGAACTGGTTCAATGTGAAAGTTTCAAGGTTCTGGCTCAACACCAGACGGCCTTTGGGTTTCAGTACCATGAGTGCCTGTTCGATAAGTTTTGGATAGTCGCGTTCGACTTTGAACACCTTTTTCTTATAGCGGGAAAAGCTCGGTGGGTCTATCAGGATCTGGTCGAAACGTTTGTTGTTGCGGGCTGCGTAATTCAAGTATTCGAACGTTTCCATGATGTGGATCGTATGCCCATCGGTGGAAAGGTTATTGGCATTGAAGTTATCCGTGATCAGTTCGTTGGTCCGCTTCGCCAAGTCAACGCTTGTCGTCGCCATCCCGCTTTCTGCCGCTGCAATGGAGAATGTGCCGCTGTACGCAAACAAGTTCAGGAACGTTTTCGCACCCGCCATATTTTGGGCGAGAGCCTTGCGCGTCTCCCTCTGATCGAGGAACAGGCGGGTCATGGGGCCGTCTTCAAGATGAATACTGTAGGACAAACCTGCTTCCTTGACTGTAACCGGGAATTCGACATTGCCCGTCACCCTGCGGTTGACGATGTTCATGCGTCCCTGTTCGCTGAAGCGGGTCTGTTCGGTGATGGAGGCCGGCTTCAGCCTGATCATCAGCGTCTTGATGATCAGATCTCTTATTTTATGGATGCCGCGCGAATAGAAGGTCACAAGCAGGTGGCCATCATAGTTATCGATTGCCAAACCACCGATGCCATCACCGATTTCATTAAACAGCCTGAATGCTGTTGTGTCAGGTTCGTTGTAGAGTGGTTCCCTTCTATCGATTGCACTCAGGATGCGCGACTCGATGAATGCATCATCAATCGTTTCTTCACCGTTTGTCAATATCCAGCCCTTTGTCTTTTGCTCGAAGCTGAGCATGGCGATGCCGATTAGTCGGCCGTATGTATCTTCGACACGGACGATTTCACCATCACCAAGAAAAGTGTCATCACTCAGATCCTCCCCGTCAAGATTCAACTGCCCTTTCAGATACGGTTTTTCATGTCCTTTTTTCAATTGCACTGTATTCATTGGAACGACTCCTTCTTGGTCATGAAGCTATGGAACAGGCTCGCAGCGAGACTGCTTGTGCGGTCGTCGACATCGAGCGGTGGCGATACTTCACTTATATCAAAACTCACCAGATTCTTAAGCTCAGCCATTTTCCCAACCATATCATGGATTTCCACAGCCGTATATCCGTCAGCAGAAGGAGCGCTAGTGCCTGGCGCCACTCCCTGCTGCACGGAGTCCATGCATAAAGTTGCAAAGACAGCATCATATTCTGCAAGTTCAGCCAGCATCTCGCCAAAAATGGTCGTTTTCCTGACTGTTTCCATCTCAGCATATTTCACTCCAAAACGATCGGCGGCATCAAACAGGCTTTTTGTATTGCCGGATGGTTGGATGCCGACCACATAGTAGTCGATCGCCTGATCGGCAGACAATATCTGATGGAACATTGTACCAGAAGATGGCCGCTCGTCCCTGAGGTCGAAGTGGGCATCGAAATTAAGCACTGCAATTCTTTTGCCGGGGTAGGCTGCCCGCACGCCCAGGTAGTGTCCGTAGAGTGTTTCATGCCCGCCACCGATTATCAGCGGGAACTGCTTATTATGGAGCACCTTATACACAGCCCGTCCCAACGCGGCTTGGGAGCCTTCAAGATCCGTATCTCCAACGATGCTGCCATAGTCGTAGATAGGTGCTGTCCATGGCAGTGAAGCCAATTTTTCCCGCACTTTGACCGGCCCCAGTTGTGCACCAGGCCGTCCTTGGTTACGCCTGACACCTTCGTCGGAACGAAATCCGACGAAGACCGGGGCGTCACCTCTGACAGTCTCCGTCCATCCGCTTATATGCTGATGGATACGTTCTTTTATATCCGGGTCATCTACACGTCCCGTGTAATGGTGTGTTTCGATTTCCTTCATATTATCTCCCCTTGTCGAATTCTTTGAATATGCTGATCAGGGCAAGTGGCGTAGTCAGTAGGACAAGCAGCACATTGAATGGCAAGATGAACAACGATAGCTCCACGTCGCGGAATACCGTAATATACAAACTTACCGTGACCTTGAGCCACAAAGCGATTATGACGATCATCTGCGTATGGTAATACTTGTTCTGGGTCATGTTGAAAAATGTTGTAAACAAGTAGATGACAACTAGTGACAGCGCCAGGAACAAGTTGACCCACTCATAGATGTATTGCATATCCGACACTCTGAAATGGCCTTCTGTAAAGACCCCGTTCCTGTTGTTGAATTCAATCAGGACAAAAATCAGGACAAGTGCGCCCAGCAACAGCTCGATATAATTCGGACGCAGCCACTTCGGAAAGTCGAATTCCATAAAATCCTTCACCCGGTTCAGCATGCCGTTGCGCAAGTTATAGAGTTTCTGTGAGAACCTCAGATAATCGTTCGGATTGAGCCTGTGTCCGGTGCTGCGGGAAAGGGTCGCTGCATCACCTTTTTTCGGCTTCTTCAGCAGATTTTTGGATTTGGAGAGGAACACTCCAACCCATAGTGCCGTCAGGGACAACACCCATATGATGGCAAAAAACATATTGATCGATAAAACATCCTCAGGCGCCTTTGTCCGGTCGATATCCGAATAGACTGCGTTTTGGGTGAAGAAGTAGGCCAACCCATAGAAAAAGAGAATGACCATATAATGCTCCTTGCGATGCTCCGGATCCAGATGCTCGTTGAATATGCTGTAGAGCATGTGGACGATAAAAGCCAGCATGAACAGAAGCGACAGCCAGCCGTAGACCTGGAACATCAGAAGGGTCGTCATTAAAAAGAGCACAAAAGCGAGTGTCAGGAAGAAAAACGACAGCTCTGTATCAAACTCTGTGGTCCTGCGGATGAGTTTCGCCACCAAAAACATCACGCCACCAAACAAGATGACCAGAATGCCGGCTATAATCGGAAAACTACCGATCACCATGGCCAGTACGTTGACCACTTCTACGAAAAATGCATTCATCAGGTCGAAGATTGTATCTATTGGAGGCGTCTGGGCATCACCTTCGCCTCTTATCCTGCCAACATTAAAAAGAATGAATAATCCTGTAATAACAAAAAAAGTACCGAGAAGGATGCTGATGATCACTTCTCCCTGTTGCTTCAACCATTTCATTTTAATTTCACCTCAGTATCCTCTCCCATTATAGAGGAAAAGCCCATCAAATGCATCGAATGGCACATGCCTGAATGAAATAAATCACAATAAATTGTGGAGTGTCATGTTTAGGCTCTGAAATGCACGGGTATAAACCAACTAACAGCAGATAAGAAATAATAATATATGATATCGATACTTATAAAACAGGAGTGATTATCATGGATTTCAGCGATAAAGACAGACAAGAAGAAACAAAAAAGGAAGCTGAAGAAGCTTATAGAGGAGAAGACTCCAACGAAGACCGAGAAAAAAATGAGGACGATAAAAGCACTGAAAAGACTAAAGATGACATTCAAGACGCTTTCGAATAAAAGAGATTGCCGGCACAATGCCGACAATCTCTTTTTGCATGTATATAACCTTTAAAGGTGCTGCTCAGCCTTTGAGTGCCCGCCCACCGATATCCCGCCTGTAGAACAAGCCGCCTTCAGTGAACGTGACTTGGGCAACGTTTGAATATGCAGCTTCGACCGCCTCTTCAATGGTGCACCCCTCACCGGTTACGAGCAATACCCGGCCACCATCCGTCCGCCAGGCATCGCCGGATTGTTTGAGGCCGCTCACAGCGCAGTCTGCCCTGACGGCGCTGAAATCGACTTCACATCCCTTTTCATAGGCAGCCGGATAACCGCCTGAGGCCAGCATGACACCCGCCTTGTAGCCGTCTCTGAAGGTCAGGCTGAACGGTTCCTTGGCCTTAACCTTCTCCAGCACATCAATGAAATCATCTTCCATGAGATCCAGAAGGACTTGGGCTTCAGGGTCTCCAAAGCGGGCATTGAATTCAATGACTTTGACGCCATCACGGGTGACGATCGCTCCCAGATAAAGTACCCCGAAATAATCGAGTCCCTCATCGACCATCGCCTGGGCCATGGGCTCCACAATCTTGTCCACAGCTTCTTGCCTCAGCGATTCATCAATATGATGGACGGGTGCATAGACTCCCATCCCCCCTGTGTTGGGTCCTGTGTCCCCGTCATACGCCCGTTTGTGGTCCTGGGCCATTATTTCAAAGGAGTGGGTATAAGATCCATTGACCAGCACCATCAAGGAGAATTCTTCGCCTTCGAGGAATTCCTCGATAACGACAGGGGCGTCCTGCTCCGGCTTCAACATCTCTATACCTGCTAATGCTTCTGCCATGTCCATGGCCACAATCACGCCTTTGCCTGCCGCCAGTCCATCTTTCTTCAAGACTACCGGTGCACCAGTTTCATTTATATAGTCCCGTGCCGAGTCCTGGTCTGTGAACATGCGATGGGAAGCGGTCGGAATATCGTACCGCTTCATGATGTCTTTGGCGAAAGCTTTGGAGCACTCAATCTTGGCTTCATTCTTCTTTGGACCGAATACATCCACTCCCAACTCTTCCAGATGATCCGCAAGCCCAGCTTCAAGAGATGCTTCTGGTCCGATGAC
Organism: Salinicoccus jeotgali; assembly: GCF_039538805.1. Lineage (GTDB taxonomy): Bacteria > Bacillota > Bacilli > Staphylococcales > Salinicoccaceae > Salinicoccus > Salinicoccus jeotgali. Next base: position 53,879 of record NZ_BAABCK010000013.1, read on the forward strand.
CACCCACTGGATATCATTATCCAGGCAGAATTCCCCGATGCCCCGGCAATCCGTCTCGTTCAATTCCGGCACCGTAACAGCAAATTCTTTCATGCCGTCATTTCCGGGGATGGCGTAGACGATATCGCTCCGTGTCGATTGGGCCAATTTTTTTGCCAGTGCATATTCACGTCCGCCTCCGCCGATCACTGCTACATTCATGGAAATGCCCCTCTCTGTTCATGTAATCAAATCCGGAATCGCTCCGGTCCTAATGCTTGAAATGCCGCATGCCTGTAAATACCATCGTCATGCCATGCGCATTGCAGTAGTCGATGGATTCCTGATCCCTTTTCGAACCACCCGGCTGGATGACTGCACGTATGCCATTTTCATAGGCCAGTTCAACGGAGTCCGGCATCGGGAAGAAACCATCGCTCGCCATGACCACATCGCTCCCGAGCCCCACAGCGCGATCGATGGCGATCTTAAGCGCTCCAACTCGGTTCATCTGTCCGGCCCCGATGCCTACTGTCCGGCGTTCATTGGACAGGACAATCGCGTTGCTTTTGACATGCTTCGATACTTCCCATGCAAGCGCCATCGCCGTCAACTGTTCTTTCGTCGGCTGCTTTTCTGTGACGACTTTGATGTCCCTCTCGTCGAGAGCGCCGGTGTCCTGGCTCTGCACGAGGTATCCACCCGAGACACTGACCATCTCTTCAGCATGGGCATCCTCATGGAAATCCGCTTCAAGCAATCTGAGGTTCTTCTTCTGGGTCAACACCTCAAGCGCCGCCTCGTCGAAGGACGGCGCGATGACGACTTCCAGGAAAATAGAGTGCAGCTGTTCGGCCGTCTCCCGGTCCACCGTCTTGTTGAGCGCCACAATACCGCCGAAAATCGACTGGCTATCTGCTTCATGGGCATTTTTGAAAGCTTCCGCAATCGTTTCTCCCGTACCCACACCACATGGATTCATATGTTTTACCGCGACTGCTGCCGGCATAAAGAACTTTTTGGCCAACTGGAATGCTGCATCCGCATCGCGGTAGTTGTTGTAGGACAGCGCCTTGCCGTTTAGGACATCGGCGTTCAATATCGTATTGCGTGCTTCAGTCGTCCGGACCAGACGTGCCGTCTGATGCGGGTTTTCACCGTAGCGCAGGGATTCCTCAGCCTGGCTGAAGTGGTTGACGATCGCCTGGTCATAATCATTCGTATGGCGGAACACTTTTATCATGAGTGCACGCCGGTAAGTATCGTCAAGCGTCTCCGATTCGATACGGCTGATGACCTCTTCGTAGTCTTCTGGGGAGACGATGGTCGTCACATGCCTGAAGTTCTTGGCTGCCGCCCGCAGCATCGTCGGTCCGCCGATATCGATGTTCTCAACCGCCTCGGCTTCTGTGACGCCTTCAGTTGCGACCGTTTCCTTGAACGGATAGAGGTTGACCGCCACCAGATCGATCGGGGCGATATTCTTTTCATCGAGTTCCGCCATATGGGCAGCATTATCCCGATTGGCGAGTATGCCGGCGTGGACTGCCGGGTGCAGCGTTTTGACGCGGCCATCCAATATTTCCTCAAATCCTGTCAGCATGCTGACATTCTCAACAGGGACCCCGAAGGATTCTATCGCCTTCAATGTGCCGCCTGTTGAATAGAGTTCATAGCCATTGCGAGAGAGGCCCCGGACAAACGGCTCGAGCCCTCTCTTATCGGATACGCTGATCAGTGCTTTCTTCATCTTCTCTCCCCTTCCAAAAATTTTTTGAGTGCCTGTGGGTACAGCTTATACTCGAGCTGATGAATCTTCCTCTCCAGATCTTCAAGTGAATCTTCAGGATTGATGCGTACAGGCTCCTGGGCGATGATCCGGCCCGTATCGATGCCGGCATCCACAAGATGGATCGTCACTCCTGTCACTTTAACCCCGTAGTCATAGGCATCCTCGATGCCATTGCGGCCTTTGAAGGCTGGCAGCAGTGAGGGATGCAGATTGATGATCCTATCTTCATATGTGCTGATGAACGCCGCCCCAAGTATGCGCATGTAGCCTGCAAGCAGTATATATTCAACATCGAGGCGTTGAAGCGCCCTTATCATCGCCGCTTCCTGCGTCGCCTTCGATCCATAGTCGGAGATGGTGCAGACGAGGCTTTCTATGCCGAGTGCCTCTGCACGCCGTAAGGCGTAGGCTTCACGATTGTCGCTGATCAAAAGGACGATCTCGATGCCGATCTCTTGTGCGTGACGGGCCAGATTGCTGAAATTCGTGCCGCCACCGGAGGCGAATACTGCAACTCTAGTAGCCATGGACACGCAACCCGCCGTCCGCAGTCACGCGGCCAAGCACTACCGGACGCTCTCCGGCGGCTTCCAGTATCTCCAAGGTGCGTGCTTGATCTTTGTCGTTCACTGCAATCATGAAGCCGATGCCCATATTGAACACATTGTATGCCTCCCGCATATCCATGCCGCCGAGTTCAATCAGCCATTCTATGATTTTCGGCACTTCGACATTCGCCACATCGATATCTGCACCCAGATGCCCGGGGAACGCCCGCGGTATGTTTTCGATGAAGCCACCACCTGTGATATGGCTCATCGCCTTGATGCTGATCTCTTCCCTGACTTTTTTGATCGCCTTGACATAGATGCGCGTCGGCTCAAGCAGATGATCGATGATCGGTCTGCCGTCCAGCATCCCTTCGACGTCGACCGAGTAGTCGGCAAGCCATTTCCTGACCAGGCTGTAGCCGTTCGAATGGATGCCGCTTGAAGCCAGTCCGATGATCGTGTCCCCAGGCTTTGCAGCTGTCCCATCTATATAGGCATCCTTCTCGACGGCGCCTACAGCAAAACCGGCGATATCATATTCGCCTGCACCGTACATATCCCCCATCTCCGCGGTCTCACCGCCGATCAGGGCGCATTCTGCGTCCGTACAGCCATTTGAAATGCCTTCGACGATGTCGGAGATGTGCTCAGGAATGACCTTATCGACCGCGATGTAATCAAGGAAGTACAGTGGCTCTGCACCGGTTGTGATGATGTCGTTGACGCACATCGCCACGGCGTCCACACCGATTGTACGGTGACGGTTTGAATCGATCGCCAGCTTCAATTTCGTACCGACACCATCAGTGCCGGAAACAAGGACAGGGGCTTTCATATTCAGCTGTGACAGGTCGAAAGCGGCACCGAACCCCCCAATCCCTCCGATGACCTCCGGACGCATCGTCCGTTTTACATGTGCTTGGATCTTATCGACTGCCTGATATCCGGCCGTGATGTCGACTCCGGCATCCTTATACTGTTCTGACATGCTCATACCCCTTTCGTCTTCTGATCCTTCTCCTGCGGCAGGAGCCGGTCGATAATCTCTATTGGATAATTGCCTGTAAAGCAGGCATCGCATTGGCCTTTCGAACCATATGAATGGTACACATCATGCATCGCGTCGACCGACAGATAACTCAAGGAGTCAGCACCGATCTCACGGCGGATCTCCTCTGTCGATTTCGATGAAGCGATGATTTCAGCATGGGTTGAGACATCGATGCCATAGAAGCATGGATTTTTAAGCGGCGGGGATGAGACGCCCATATGGACTTCTTTAGCGCCCGCCTTCTTCAATGCCTTGACGATATACCGGCTGGTCGTCCCACGCACGATCGAATCATCGATGACGATGATGCGCTTGCCCTCAACAACATCACGCACCGGGGAGAGCTTCATGCGCACTGCCCGCTCGCGTGCTTCCTGCCCTTTGGAGAGGAATGTCCGTCCCACATAGCGGTTTTTCAACAGTCCCTGCTCCTGTGGGATTCCGGATTCTTCAGAAAATCCTTTTGCAGCAGCAAGGCTCGAGTCCGGCACGCCGATCACTATATCCGCATCCACATCCATTTCCTTAGCCAACTGCTGACCGAGCGATTTTCTGATGGTGTATGTGGATGTATTGCGGAATTCCGAGTCGGCACGCGCAAAGTAGATGTACTCCATCGAGCACATATTCGGATGCGACGCGTCCGTATAACGGTCGAAGTCGATGCCTGCTTCACTCAATGTAATCAGTTCGCCGGGTTCGATATCACGTATGTACTCTGCACCGATTGCGGTGAAGGCACACGTTTCGCTGGCAACGCAATAGGCACCGTCTATCATGCCGAGCATGAGCGGACGCACACCATGATCATCCAGGGCGATGGTCAACGCCTCTTCGTCCAGGATGACGAAGGCGAAAGCCCCCTTGATCTGCCTGAGCGCCGTCTTGATGCGCGTTTTCCTGTCCGGGCTTTTATTTTTACGGATCAGATGTGCCAATGTTTCGGTGTCCGATGAAGTCTGGAAAATCGCCCCGTCGTCTTCTAAAGCCTCACGGACGCTCATGGCATTGACAAGATTGCCGTTATGCGCAAGGCCAAGGTCCCCCTTATGGCTTTTGAACAGGAATGGCTGGACGTTCGACAGCTCGCTGCCACCGCTTGTTGCGTACCTTACATGGCCGATGGCATGCGGAAAGCCATGCAGCGATGCCAGCTGTTCCCTGGAGAGCGCTTCGGTCAAAAGGCCCATGCCGCGTGCGCCGAAAAGGTACTCTTCGTTCGAACAGACGATGCCGGCCCCTTCCTGCCCCCGATGCTGGAGGCTGTGCAGTGCGATATAAGTCAATTCGGCGGCATCCGGATGGCCGTACACACCGAATATGCCACACTCTTCATTTAGTCCACGGATGTCATACATTTCGGGATTGCCCCTTCCCATGTGTTTGAGATGGCGTCCAGGCTACGTTCTATCGTCATATCACGCGATGCTACTTTGAATGCATCTTCTGTCAGGACCCCGATTTCGACAGCGCCTTCAATGTCTTGTCCACCTGCTCCGATGACGATGTAGCGGGAGGCATTTTCTGCAAAGAGATCTTCCCCGTCCATATCGAGTGATGCATCCACTCCGAGATGATGGAAGGCTGCGAGCTGCGCCAGTTTGATGGCGATGCCGCCACGGCCAATTGGTGCGATCTTTTTGATGCCACCGTTCTTCAGACGATCCCTGAGATCCATGCCGCGGCTGTATTCGATTTCCAGGTCGATGTGGCGTTCCTGCTTCGAAATATCTCCATCAATCAGCTTTTCAAGCTGACTGCCGGCAAAGCTTTTGTGTGTCTCACCCACCAGATAGATTGAATCCCCCGCCTGTATCTGGACGTCTTCCATGAAGCGCACATCTTCTATCAGACCGACCATGCCGATGACCGGCGTTGGTAGTATTGTGCCTTTGGATTCATTGTATAGGCTGACGTTGCCGGATACGACCGGTGTCGACAGCGTCCGGCACGCTTCTGCCATACCGCGCGTCGAAGCATCGAGCTGATGGTAGATTTCAGGGTTTTCAGGACTGCCGTAATTCAGGCAGTCAGTCATGGCAAGCGGGAGTGCACCAGTCGATATGATGTCCCTGAACGCCTGCGCGACGACTTCTTTACCGCCATTGAACGGATCGGCATAGACATAGCGGCTCTTGCCGTCGACCGTCATCGCGATGGCCTTATCCGTCCCTTCCACTCTGACGATCCCTGAGCCGAAACCTGACTTCTGGATGGTGTTCGAACCGACCTGATTATCGTATTGTTCATATATATAGCGCTTTGAACCATGGTTCGGATGGCTGAGCAGTGCATCGAATGCCGCGTTCAGATCTTCTTTACTGTAGTCATATGTTTTGTCGTCGACTCCTGGGTTTTTGCCTTCCAGCACATAGACAGGTGCCTCATCGGACAGTGGCTGTACGGGAATATCCGCGTACTTCTCGCCTTCATAGAAGAGTTCCAGACGGTCGGAGTCCGTCACTTCACCGATGACCGCGGAATCGAGTTCATATCCGTCGAACATCTTGAGGAATTTATCCTCTGTGCCGTCCTGTACGACAAGCAGCATGCGTTCCTGTGTTTCCGACAACATCATTTCGTATGGGGAGATGCCGTCTTCCCTGACAGGCACCTGGTCGAGGTAGAGCGCCATGCCCGATTCACCTTTGGCTGCCATTTCGGCACTTGATGATGTCAAACCTGCCGCCCCCATATCCTGGATGCCGACGAGTTCAGGCTGGTTGATGGCGTCAAGAGTCGCTTCCATCAGTTTTTTGCCGGTGAATGGGTCTCCAATCTGCACAGATGGACGCTTCGACTCTGATTCCTCAGATAACTCTTCAGACGCGAAAGTTGCGCCGTGGATGCCGTCCCGTCCTGTCTTCAGGCCGACATAGATGACTTTGTTGCCGACACCTTTGGCCGTCCCTTTTTGTATCTGGTCGTGGTCGATGACCCCGACACACATGGCGTTGACAAGCGGGTTGCCGTCATATGAAGAATCGAATTCGACTTCTCCTGAGACAGTCGGGATGCCGATGCAGTTGCCGTAGCCGCCGATACCAGATACGACGCCTCTGAGCAGCCAACGGTTGTTTGGTTCAGATAGCTCGCCGAAACGGAGGGAATTCAATAATCCGATCGGGCGCGCGCCCATCGATACGATATCGCGGATGATGCCGCCGACACCCGTCGCTGCCCCTTGGTAGGGTTCGACTGCAGAAGGGTGGTTATGGGATTCGACTTTGAAGACGATGGCCTGGTCGTCGCCGATGTCGACGACGCCTGCACCTTCACCCGGTCCCATCAGTACGCGTTCCCCTGATGTCGGGAACTGCCCGAGGAACGGTTTCGAATGCTTATACGAACAATGCTCACTCCACATGACCGAGAATATGCCGGTTTCCGTATAGTTCGGTTCCCTGCCGAGTATTTCCACGACATGCTTGTATTCTGCATCCGTCAAGCCCATCTCTTTATAGAGCTTGTCGTCTTTGATCATCTGTTCTGTCGGTTCATTGAATTTCATTATGAGTGGCCTCCCAGTTTGCCATATTTTCAAACATTCTCTTACCATCATCACTGCCGAGCAACGCTTCAAGTGCGCGTTCCGGGTGCGGCATCATGCCGAGGACATTGCCCGCTTCATTGATGATGCCTGCAATGTCGCCGCGCGAGCCGTTCGGGTTGTCCATGTATTCCAGGACAATCTGATTATTCTGCTTGAGCGTGTCATAAGTCTCATCATCACAGTAGTAATGCCCTTCCCCATGCGCAATCGGAAAAGTTACCGTTTCATCAGGCTGATAACCCGTTGTGAATGCAGTGCGGTTGTTGGACACTTTCAGCTTTTCATCCCTTGAGATGAATGTGTGGGTGTCATTGAATATGAGCGCACCTGGCAACAGGCCGATCTCAGTCAGTATCTGGAAGCCGTTGCATATGCCAGCTACCGGCTTGCCGGCTTCTGCCGCTTCGACGATTGCTTTCGTCACCGGTGCCACAGCAGCCATCGCACCGCTCCTCAAATAGTCCCCAAAACTGAAGCCACCTGGAATCAGGACACCATCATAACCTTCAAGCGACGTCTCCCGGTAATCGACGTAGTCCGCTTCCCCGCCGGACTTCAGGATAGCGTTCAGCATATCCCTGTCACAGTTCGATCCTGGAAAGCGTATCACAGCGAATTTCATCATTCAGCCACCTCGTCGATGATAGTATAGGAATATGTTTCGATGACTGTATTGGCGAATAGTTTCTCGGACAGCCGACGGACGCTTTCATCGATTTTCGTCTCGTCTGTTTCATCGATGTCGAAGTAGAGCACCTTGCCGACACGGATGTCGTTGATTTCCTCATGCCCCAGTTCGTGGACCGCCCGGTTCAGGGCCTCACCTTGTGTATCCAATACTTGCGGCTGCAGTGTGACGATCAGTTCAATCTTTTTCATTATATGAGTGCCTCCATCTTTTTATAAAATGCCCTGTAGGTGTCAATCAGTGATCCTGTACTGTTGCGGTAGACGTCTTTATCGAAATTCTCTTTGCTCTCCATATCCACGATGCGGCATGTATCCGGCGAGATTTCATCTGCGAGCATAATGACACCGTCACGATCTTTGCCGAACTCGATCTTGAAGTCGATCAGCGACAGCCCCATTTCCTTCATCATCGCTGTCAACACTTCATTGATCTTAAGGGCCTGCGCTTTAAGGTGGGCGACTTCCGCCACACTTGCGAGGTTGAGCATGGCGATATGGTCATCCGTGAGAAGCGGATCGCCGAGTGCGTCTTCTTTATAGAAGAACTCGACTAAAGGTGGGGTCATCGGCTGATGTGTTTTGAGGCCAAGACGTTTGACTATGCTGCCCGCGGCATAGTTCCGTACGACCACTTCGAGTGGGATGATATCAAGGGGCTTGACCAGCTGCTCGGTCTCACTGATGCGTTCTATATAGTGGGAGTCGATGCCATGCTTTTTCATATATGCGAATATGCCTGAAGAGATCAGGTTATTGAGACGTCCTTTGCCTGTCATGTAGTCGTGCTTTTCCCCATTACCGGCCGTCACTTCATCTTTATATTCAATCCGGTATGCCTCTTCTTCCGTCCTGTAGACACGTTTTGCCTTCCCTTCGTAAACGAGCATCATGACTCCTCCTTGATGAAATTCTCTTCCAGCCGATCAAGTGTTTCTAAGACATCGTCAGTGAGCACCGTCACGTGCCCCATTTTCCTTGCCGGCTTGCGCGCTGTCTTGCCGTAGACGTGGACGTGCCACTCCGGATTTGTGAAAAGCGTCTGTTCAAGGCGGTCGAGATCGGCACCGAGCAGATTCATCATGACTGCATGCTGGTGCTGATGAACGGCAGGCATCGGATGGCCGAGGATCGCCAGTATATGTGCATCAAACTGGCTGATGTTGCATGATTCGATTGTATGGTGGGCTGAGTTGTGGGGCCTCGGGGCGATTTCGTTCACATACAGCGCGCCGTCCTGACCGATGAAGAATTCTATCGTGAACACGCCGGTGAAATGCAGCTTATCCATGATTTTACGTGCCGCTTCCTGCGCTTTGGCTGTATATTGCGCATCAACACCTGCCGGTGCGATTGTGCGGTAGAGGACCTGGTCCTTGTGCAGATTTTCCTGAAGTGGGAAATATTCGACTTGGCCTGTCGTACTTCTGGCGACAGTCAATGATACTTCGCGTTCCAACTGCAAGTATTTTTCGGCAACCCATTCTGCCTGATCGAATGGAACCTCGATGCTTTCCATATGCGCCTGTGATTCGATCACCATCTGACCCTTGCCGTCATAGCCGCCCGTTGCGGTCTTGACGATGACAGGGTAGCCATTGGTGTCGGCGAATGACGCGAGTGCGTCTCGTGTCGATACTTTCGCATAAGGAACGATGGCCGCACCCGCCTCTTCTATCGCCGTCTTCTCGTAATCCCTGTTCTGCAGCGTCAGAACCGTCTCAGCACCTTGGGGGATATGGTAATCATCCACTAAGGTGCGCAGTATGTGGGCATCGATATTCTCGAATTCATATGTGACGATGTCCGACAATCTGCATAGTTCCTTAAGTGACTCAAAATCACTGAATTCCGCATGGATGAATGTATGACAAGTACTTCTCGCCGGCGCATCTTCAGAAGGGTCGAGCACCGCGACCCTATACCCCATCCTTAAAGCGCTCTGCGCAAGCATCTTTCCGAGTTGCCCGCCACCTATTATGCCTATCGTACCGCCTAGTTCAATCGAGCTCATTCTGCATTCCCTCCACTTTCTCTTCTAAAGTCTCCGTATAGGCTTCCAGTCGGCTGTAGAGGGCATCATCGCCAATCGCCAACATCTTTGCCGCGAGTATGCCTGCATTCGTGCTTCCCGCCTTACCTATCGCCGTTGTCGCGACAGGGATGCCGCCTGGCATCTGGACGATGGACAGCAGTGAGTCGAGGCCATTCAGCGCCTTCGATTCGATCGGGACGCCTATGACCGGTATGTGCGTCATCGACGCTACCATGCCGGGCAGATGAGCGGCACCCCCTGCACCCGCGATGATCACTTTGATGCCCCGATCCTTTGCATCCCTGGCGTAGTCCATCATCATTTCAGGTGTCCTGTGGGCACTGACCACTTTCTTTTCATAAGGGACGGATAGCTGATCCAGCATGTCGCACGCATGTTTCATCGTCGACCAGTCTGAAGAACTTCCCATAATCACTCCTACTGTCATAAACGAAACCCTCTCTTTTATCCGGATGTTTATTTCTTCAGATTCAGTTTAACAATAGAGTTCTATATAATCAACTCAAAAACGAACAATAAATTATTTTATATTAATATAGTTTGTATATAGACTAAATTATTTTTGCCTTACAGATTTATTATACGGCAATACACTCTGATTGGACTCTATTGATTTCAGAATTTTATGGTCTTCAATCTGGAAATTTATGCTCAGTTGTTGGATAATGGAGGAGAAATAGATAGAAACCAGGAGGGCTTTCATATGACAGCAGAACTATTGAACGGCAGAGAAATAGCGAAGGACTACCGCGCTGATCTTGCCGCCGAAGTCGAAAAGTTGAAGGAAGCAGGTACGACACCCAACTTGACCGTCGTCATCGCAGGCGACGATGGCGCATCTCTCAGCTACGTGCGGTCAAAGAATAAGGCAGCCGAAAAGATTGGCATGACTTCAGAAATTGTGCAGCTCGACGGAACGGTGACTGAGCAGGAAGTGCTGGACATCATCGCACGGCTGAATGATGATGATACAGTCAATGGTATCCTTGTCCAGGTCCCGCTTCCTAGCCAGGTCAGCGAAGAAAAGGTGCTGGAGGCGATTGCCCCAGATAAAGATGTCGACGGCTTCCACCCTATCAACATTGGACGCCTCTACACCGGACAAGAGACATTCGCACCATGTACACCACTTGGCATAATGGAGCTCCTCAAGCATACAGGTCCACTAGAAGGCAAGGATGTCGCCGTCATCGGACGCTCACATATCGTCGGGCAGCCGGTCGCAAAACTGCTGACCGATCAGAACGCCACGGTCACACTCATGCACTCCCGCACCCGTAATATGACCGATAAGCTGAAAGACTATGACGTCATAGTAAGCGCCGTCGGACAGCCGGGCCTCATTACAGGTGAACATCTGAAGGAAGGCGCCATCGTCATAGATGTCGGCAACAGCGTCGTAGATGGCAAGCTCGTCGGTGATGTCGACTTCGATTCCGCCAGTGAGACTGCAAGCTACATCACCCCAGTACCGGGCGGCGTCGGCCCGCTCACAATCACCATGGTACTAAACAACACACTGATCGCCGCCAAAAGGCAGAACCAATCCAAATGACGCCAAAAACCCCGGCTGGATCTGATTGTCATCAGATCCAGCCGGGGTTTAGTCCGTCACCGTCCACTATTCAATTTCGAATGATGATATAAGTGAGATAAGCCGTGTATGCCACCAGCATGAACGCCCCTTCCCTTCTGCCGATGGAGAAGTGCGTCCGCGAAAATATCAGAAGCAGCACGGTCAAACCAACCATGACAAAGCCGTCCAGGAACAGTTTCGATTCTGCGGCTATCGAACTTACGGTCGCAGCAGTACCGGTGACGAAGAATATGTTAAAGATATTGCTGCCGACCACGTTGCCGATTGCCATATCCCCCTTACCCTTCAATGCGGCGGTTACAGAAGTCATGATTTCCGGCAGGGAGGTCCCGACTGCCACAATCGTCAAGCCGACCAGCGCCTCGCTCATGCCGAGTGCCAAGGCGATTTCAGTCGCGCTGGACACGACCATTTCACCTCCGATGATGATGGCGGCCAAGCCGCCTAAAGTGAATAGGATATTCTTCCACCAAGGCTCGCCGTAGTCGGTTGGTGCTTCAGCCACTGTACCGGACCGGTTTTTGCGTGCCATTTCAAATACATAGTACAGAAATATCAGGAAAAACAGCAGGATGATGATGCCGTCTCCACGTGTAATCGCATTGCTCGGGCTATCTTGGAGGAATGTGTCCATCATAAGGACCATCATCACAACCGCCCCGAGCAGGGCGAAGGGAATCTCTTTGCGCACTGTTTCACTCTGTACCGTAAGCGGGGCGATGACCGCCGTCAAGCCGACCACAACAGTCATATTTACGATGTTACTGCCGATGACGTTGCCGAGGACAACGCCTGCACTGCCATCCAAAGCCGCGAGGATGGCGACGGTCGCCTCCGGGGAACTCGTCCCAAGCGCGACGATTGTCAAGCCGACAAGCAGCGGCGACACATTAAGTTTGACTGCAATATTCGAAGCGCCCTGCACAAAGTAATCTGCGCCCTTGATCAGAAGGACGAAACCGATTATAAGCAATATGTAGGCCAAGCGTCCCACCTCATTTCCGTATCATGGATTTGATATATTCTTAATATGCATTAAAACATAAAACGCTCCCCTGTGCCTTAAAAGGGGAGCGATTATTTTATTTTTCTGTACGCGGTTCGACGAAGAAGGTGATGACAAGGAACATCAGGAAGGCAAGCAGCAGTACGCTGCCGCCGACGATGAACAGGACTGTTGTGAACGTTTCATTCATATTGAATGGATCAAGCATATAGAAATACATGCCGACAGTCAGCAGCACCGCCCCCAAAATACCCGTTACACCATGGATATGCACAAGCACTTTATGCCGCACCGTGTAGACGCTGTAGAAGATTCCCCATGCAAACATGGAAAGCCAGCCCACCAGAAGTACGTGCGTGTGAATCGGCCGGATCGCGTAATCCATCTCCCCCGCCATCTGCGAACCGATGAATACACCGAGCAGCCCAAATGCCGCTGCCACCCTGATAAAATTAATGCCCCATTTTCTTTCCATTATAAATCCTCCTGTTATTTCTTCAATGTAATTGTAAATGTCGTGCCTGAACCAAATTCACTCTCGATTTCCACTTCGCCTCCAAGCATATCAAGCGTCTCCTTGACGATCGCAAGCCCAAGGCCTGAACCATTCGTCGAACGCGACTGGTCCACGCGGTAGAAACGCTCGAACAGCTGGTCCATATCTTCTTTTCTGATACCCACTCCCGTATCGCTGAAAATCACTTTCACCCGGTCACCTGCGTCAGTGAGCCTGATGAATATTTCATCACCCGGCCCCGAGTACTTGATGGCGTTCGACACAAGGTTATCCCAGACGTTGTAGAGCAGATGCGGATCGGACTTGACCGATACCTCATCAAGGGTATAGGACAAATCTATCTCTTCCTGATCGAGACGCCATGAAAATGCACGGATGACTTCCTGCACTTGTCGGTCGAGCCTGATTTCTTCATGCTTCACCTGATACGTTTGATCGTCAAAGCGGTTGAGTACCGTCAATTGCCTGGCCAGTGCAGACAGGCGCCTCGCTTCCTGGTGGACCACTTCCGCCGGCTGGCGGAGTCCCTTAGGCAAGTCCTGATCCATCATCAGCTTGGAATAGCCTTGGATATTGAGCAGCGGCGACTGCAGATCATGGGTGACATCACTGATGAACTTCTGCCGCATATAGCGGTTCTCACTCAACTGTCCCTGCATGGCGTCGAGACTGACGGCCAGTTGACCGATTTCATCCGGTGCATAGTTTTCCGGCTCGATAGCGTAATCGAAGTTCTCCCTTCTGATTTCATCCGCCGCCGTAGACAACCTCCCGAGCACCGTCGCCATACGCCGGGACATTATGATGATCGATATGAGACCGACTATGAAGACGGTCAAGAAAAAAACCAATCCAATGATATGGAATTCGCTGAACATCAAGGCACTGTCCTGCTTGATGAAGAGGGCATACTGTCCCCCTTCAACCTCAAGCGGGACGCCAACCGTATTCCTTACATCATTCATGAAATGGCCCATCATGAACCAATTGGCAAGCGTTGCCGCTTCGCCCTGGTATACACCACCATCCATGACATCCCGGACATTTGCCAAAGAGAGTTCCGTCCGGTCGAATGGCTCACCCGCTAAAGTGACGGCAGCAGTGTCAAAATCGACCACATCAGAATCTTTCCCCTCTACATCTTCCCGCTTTACTATAGCTCCTTGATAACCGAGGGATGTAAAGAGTTGCAGATGCTCATCGAGCACTGCTTCAGTCATGTCAGCCTTTTCCAGACCTGCGACGAAAGTTTCCGCAGTGTCGACAAGTGCCTGATCCATCTTTGGCTTCGAGTGGAGCATATAGAGGATATTTGCTGCAAGCAATGCAGTCAATGCGCTTAAAGCGATGACGATGACCAGCCCGATTATGAATTTTCTGTTCAGGGACTGTTTCATGCCTCCCCCTCCAATTTATAGCCAATGCCACGGACGGTGACGATCTCAAGAGGCACACGGTGCTTCTCAAGCTTCTGCCTGAGCCGGTTGATATGTGTATTGATCGTGTAGGCACCCGATTCAATGTCTCCCCACACCGCTTCTGCAAGATAATCACGGGTCACCACCCGCTCTGGAGTCTCCATCAGACAGGCAAACAGCTCGAGTTCCTTGACCGGCAGCATGAACGTCTTATCATGGGCCCTGACCTCGTAATGGATGCGGTCAAGGACGACCCCGTTGTAGCTCAACACTGAATGGCTGTCCGGCTGTGTGCGCTTGAGCACGGCCCGCACCCTGTAGATAAGCTCTTCCGGTTCAAATGGTTTGAGGATGTAGTCCTCAGCTCCTGCTGTAAACCCGCGTCCTTTATCTTCCAGCTGACCCTTGGCCGTAAGCAGAATGACCGGAATATCCAGGTCACCACTTAGTATCTCAGTAAGCTTGAAGCCATCCATACCTGGCATCATGACATCCACAACAGCGAGATCCACTTCATCATCCTCAAGTTGGCCAAGCGCGTCGTCCGCCGATTCTGCCAATATGGCTTTGTAGCCATCCTGCTTAAGATATATGGATACAAGTTGCCTGATATGCGGATCGTCTTCCACTACCATCACCTTCTGCACGTCTCCCCACTCCTTCCGTAAATATCTTATCACAATGATATAAACATAATATAAACAAAAACACATACAAAAATACACCCATCCGATTAGGGGCGGATGGGTGTATATGTCTATATGAAATGTGTTGGATGATTCAGGTTGGAAACCTAGACAGTCTGGAGACTCATTTTCGGGCCGAATGGCTCGAAGTGGATGCGGGATTCATCGATACCCAGTGCATCCAACTCTGCGATCATTGTATCCATGAAGCGCATGGAACCACAGATGTACACTTGTCGGCCATCGAGTTCTCCAAAGTCGGAACGGTTCAGATAGCCGTCCGGCTCACTGTATTTTACTGTAATGTCGGCACCATTCTCTTCTAGTGAAGCAAACTGGTCTTTGAATGGCTGGAAATCCTTGTTGATTGCACTGTAGACGAATTTTACATCTTTGCCTTTTTCAATCGCATCTTCTGCCATTGCCATCACTGGTGTGGCACCGACGCCGCCTGCGATGAAGAGCAGTTTGTCGTGGTCTTCCTCGACTTTGAAGTCCCCGGCAGGGGCAGAAAGATAGAGGACATCCCCTTCTTCGATACCGTCATGCAGGTAGTTCGAAACGACACCTTTTTCGCCGCCTGCCATTTCACGTTTGACACCAAAAGTGATACCGTCTTCAGTTGAATTGGAGCAGATCGAGTAGTGGCGAAGTGCGTCATACGGATATCCTGAAGGCTGTACTTTGACTGTGATGTACTGGCCTGCTGTGAATGTTTTATCGACATCATCAGAATCTACTGTGAATCTGACGATTTCAGGTGTCATGACTTCTTTCTTTTTGACCATGAAAGGCTTGAAGCCATCCCATGCAGCATCCTTATACATGTCTTTTTCGACATCGATGAAGACTTGGGCAATCTGGTTGTAGTATTCGCCCCAAGCATCGATGATTTCAGGAGTCGCCTGATCGCCAAGCACTTCCTTGATGCCTTCGAGTAGATATTTCCCTACGATTGGATAGTGTTCTGGCAAGATCTGCAAAGCACGGTGCTTGTGCGCAATGCCAACTACATGCGGTACGATCGCATCCAGGTTATCAATATGTTTAGCAGCAGCGAGAACCGTCATCGCAAGTGCTTTAGGCTGATCTCCTATTTTCTGGTTTGTCTGATTGAAGATATTCAAAAGTTCAGGGTGTGCCTCGAACATTCTTCCATAGAATACGGACGTGATTGTAGTGCCATGCTCTTCCAATACTGGAATCGTCGCTTTGATGATATCTTTTTTAGTTTCAGTAATCATTAACAGAACCCCTTTAATTTTTAAAGATATATTTCTTATGCATCTTTATAATAAAGGGTAATCCTTTTCTTTACAAGGTATATGTAGAAGTTTTCACAAATTGTTCACAGAAGTTCCCACTGCAAGACCCTTCTATTTATTGATTCTGCGAATCCGTGTATAATCATTGCGAGGAGTTGATCGCAATGAAATTGACATTATATACGGACTATTCCCTAAGAGTGCTCATGTACCTCGGCATGAATGAAGATAAAAAAATGCAGATTGATGATATTGCAGAGTTTTATAACATCTCGAGAAACCATTTGACGAAAGTGGTCCACCATCTGGCAAAGCTTGAATACATCAAGACTGTACGTGGCCGAGGTGGCGGGATTATGCTAAACTGTAGACCAGAAGAGATAAATGTCGGCGAAGTCGTCAGACGGACAGAAGATAACTTCCA
Source organism: Salinicoccus jeotgali (assembly GCF_039538805.1). Taxonomy (GTDB): domain Bacteria; phylum Bacillota; class Bacilli; order Staphylococcales; family Salinicoccaceae; genus Salinicoccus; species Salinicoccus jeotgali. The sequence continues at coordinate 70,461 of NZ_BAABCK010000013.1, forward strand.
CATGGCAGAATGTTTTTCGGAAGGCAATGAATGCATTCTGACGCCTATCTGCGGGTTACGCTTTGTCTTAAATGATGCATTGAAGGCATATCTTGCAGAACTTGATAAACATACTTTGCGGGATATCATCCCTAAACCGATATTGAGGTGAATACGATGGACTCAAGTACAATCGTAAAATTTTTAGCAGGTCTTCTCCCCGTCGCCCCCATCACCGGAGAACTCCTCGACGAGGAACTCCAGGTGCAGCAGGCGGACTCCAACGAAGAAAGTAGCGAAACCGATTCCAGATATGCCGATTATGAGGGACCGATGATGGAAGAAGAAATTGCCGCCCATAATGGCAATCAACCGGCCATTAAAGGGGTCAAAGGCAACTTCAACGTCCAGGTGGGCAGCCGATTTAATCCCAGGGCAGGCGTCTATGCCGTCGATCAATACGATGGCAACATCACCGGCAATATAGAGGTAACCAAAAATAATGTCGACACCAGCCGCCCAGGCAGCTACACGGTCACCTATCGTGTAGAGAACAGCCGCAACTACTGGTCCACTTATACGAGGATGGTGGACGTGGTGAATGGAGCAGGTGACCGCGTCCCACTGGTCCCGCCGACAGAGTCCCAGCTTGCAGGCAAGGATGAGGATGAGGCAGAAGAATCAGAAGCGGGTTCCGCAATCACTTTCTTTGGACTGGATGACCAGACGATTGAACAAGGGAGTGATTTCGATCCGAAAGAAGGTGTCCAGGTGATAGACGTCGACGGCAGCGACATCACCTACCGCCTCCATATTTCAGGCGAAGTCGATACGGAAACTCCAGGCGAATATACAATCGCCTATGCCACATTCGACCATTTCGGAGATCCGCATGCGAAAGCACGGACAATTACCGTGGAGTAACCTCCTTTCGTCCACTGCTTTTTGTTGCGGTTCAGTTTCCAACAGCGTCATGCAATATAAAAAAGGTGGATCCTTAAATGGATCCACCTTTTTCAATGGGGTGTTTTATTTATCCAACTGTGCCTTTACTTCACGGTTGAAGTCTTCAAGATCGTCCGGTTGACGACTGGATACGAGGTTGCCACATACTACGACTGATTTGTCGTGCACTTTCGCACCTGCGTTCTCCAAGTCCTTCCGTACAGAAATGAAGGATGTGATATTGCGGTCTTTCAGCATATCCGTGTCGATCAGCACTTGCGGACCGTGACAGATTGCGAAAGTCGGCTTATCCTCTTCGAGGAAGTGTTTGGCAAATTTGCCGAAACGCCCCTCTTCATCTGAACGCAACAGGTCCGGCGAGAAGCCACCTGGAATGAACACTGCGTCATAATCACTTGGTTGTACGTCATTTATACCTTTATCGGCTTTAAATTTACCGCCTTGTTTACCTTCCAGTTCACCAGCTTCCGGTGCAATGACCTCCACTGTATGGCCATCTGCTTTGATGGCTTCTACTGGATTCGTATATTCGATATCTTCTACCATATCCGTCATCAGTATAGCGACTTTTTTAGTCAAAACTGAATCACTCCTTAAATATCTTTCGTTACATTATATAGTATTCCACATGTCATCACGCCTTAAACATAAAATATGCATTTAACGTATATAGCAATGATTTGTTTGACATTAAGAACATACGTTCCTATAATACTATATCAGGAGTGATGATATGAATTTTTCTTACGATACTGAACTTGAATATAAAATATTATATAATGTCAAAAATGATCTGTTTGACTATCCGAATACGAGCATGGCCGAATATGATATAAGGACCGTCGACTTCCATATGCAGCTTATGGCCCAAAAAGGACTGCTTATACTGACACCATTCGACTATGATTTCTACTATAGCAATATAGAATTGACGGAAGCAGGAGAAATGCTGCTCTCCAAAAGAGCTTCATGACAAAACCCTCCATCTTGGAGGGTTTTTTTATCACTTAAGATCAAATGCACTACGCACACGTTGGGTCATGTCGGCGTCCATTTGCGTGACCGGATCAGCCGCTTCATATTCGCCGATCATCAGGCCATCATCATCCGAATCGACGACAGTCAACCACTCCACACGCAATACATATTCCTCTTTTCCAAAATGCGGATTGATGCGCTGGATTTCCTTGAAGGGATATTCATCATACTCGATCAGTTTACCGCCCGAGTACATTTCAAATGCTTCAAATGGGACGGCGGGTTCCACCACCCGACCGATGCCAAGGAAACCTTGTCTAGTGCTATACAATGCGAATTCATCGCCTCGTCTCAGATGTTTTACACTCTCTTTATGCCGTGAAGTCGTCAAGCTGACGATCCCCAGTTTCTTATACGTATCAAATTCCCTGAAGGTCTGATTGAACCTTCCATTTATCGCAAACATTTCTCCACCCCTGTCATTTATACCTTCTGAAACCATATACTACATGATAGCAAAGACAATTTCAGCGGATATAACAAGGAAATGTTTATTTTCTTATGGATTCGGGCATTGTAATGGTGTAACGAAAAATTTTAAGGGGTGTTAATATGGCTGAAGAAAGCAAAAAAGATCAATTGATGGGTAAAGCCAAAAAGGCTGCCGGAGATTTTATGAATGATGAAAAGACTAAAGAAGAAGGTAAACGCCAAGAAACAGAAGGCAAAGTGAAAGACGCAGCGAACGATGTAAAAGATAAGGCAACAGACGCTTTCGATAACGATAAAAAATAATTATAGAAAATCACTGCTTATTGCAGTGATTTTCCCTATTTTCATTTTTATGTTTAATAACCTGTATATATAGGTACTGTTTAATGTAGCTTGAAAGACAGTTTAGATTCTTATAGAAGGAGTGGATTATTCATGGCAGAAGAGAAAAAAGGATTATTCGACAAAGCAAAAGACTTGGTCGACAAAGCGAAAGACAAAGATACACGTGAGAATGTCTCCGAAAAATGGGACAACGCCAAAGAATTCGGCGATCAGCACGCTGATAAGGTAGGCGCTGGTGACAAATGGGATACAGTCAGCGAAAAAGGCGACAGCATCGTCGACAAGTACGGCATCGACGGTGACGAAGAAAACAAGAACGATGAAGAAAAGTAATTGTCGTTCATAACAAAAAGGGTGGTTCCTATAGGAACCACCCTTTTTTCTATTTCTCCGTCACAATATACCGATCTTCGTCATGGAAGGCAGATTTCAGATTTTCCAAATGATTGATCGTGTCTGAAGCATTGGACATGTATTTTCTGCTATTGCGCATATGAACATCGAACATTGTTTCGTTCATATCGTATTCTTCTTCCTGATTCATAAGCTTGAACTCGATCAGTGCCAAGGTACGGTTTGAGATCGCCAATCCCAAATCCGACTTCAGCTGTTCAAAATACTCGGCATGGACCGGTTTCAGATATTCAGGAATCTGCATGCCATCCAACTCCATCTCGAGAGTATTGTAGGATTCATGCAGTGATTCCAAAGCAGGGGCCAATTCATTCGGGTCGAGAGCTGCCCATTGATACTTTTTTTTCAGTGGACTGAAATCATCGGTCCAGATTCCCACCACATCCTGCTGGATCTGTTCCAGATGATCAACCATTGCACTCAAGTTATCCTGTTCCTCCTGCGTATAAAAGTCATCTATATTTTTACCGTCTGTCTGATTTATGACGGCTACTGTATTCAGTTCGGCTGCCTCTACATCATTGATGGAGGATTCGGCCAACTGCAAGTTTTCATGATTAATTATGCTGGGTGTCGGCCTTTCGGCTTTGAAATCCTCAAAGCCAATATTCTGTTCCGCCCTAGATGTACATGCACTTAACAGCAGTATGGCGAAAATGGTTAATATCGGTTTCACTTGGGTCGTCTCCTCTGCTTAAGAGTCACTTATCTTCATATCCCACCCATTGTAACACAACTGTAATATCTCAAAAAGCATTTTCATTGCCTCAAATAAAGAAGAAGACCCCCTGATGAATTGGACTATAACCCGAATAATGGACACTTATAAAAAAGTGTTCCGTTATTCGGGTTATTTCTGTTTCTAGAAAGTAAAGCCGTTTATAATGAATATAAGTTTTTGAACGGAGAGTGACTATGAGTAAANTAATGCTTCCAGTCTTTTTACTTTTTATTAGATGAGACTTTTCAGTTCATCAGCAATTGTACGGATCTTTTTGACAGCGTGGTCGACCAGTCGTTCAGGGAAGTGTTCGTCGCTTCCGTACTCAACACCCGTAGGATAGTAGTGTTTACCCATATATGGATCCATAAGCTGGAGGACAGCGTTTCTTGCTCCAACATCACCTTCCACAGCATATCCGGGTATGCGGAGATAGTAGATGCCTTCAGGCACTTCATACTTATAGTCAAAAGTCATGCGTTCATAATCCCATGAACCTCCGAGCACTAGACCGTTCTTGTTCATTACATTCTGTAAGATATCCTGAGACACGATCATCGTCTCAAGAGTAGAATTTTCAAAAACCATGAATTTTCCTCCCTAAACATTTTTACCATTAATCTAATTTTAATCTATTCCAAGTAGAGTTGCAAATGGTATTTATACAGACCCTGAAAATTGGTAGCGGCCGATAGGACCATTATGATACTATGGACGGGAGGTGTTCAATATATGACGACAGATATAGAAATGGAAGTAATGGATCGTATAGACCATTTGAATGCAATGGTCCGCGAGACCGATATATATAAATATTATTGCCGATACAGTAGACTGCTCGAAGAAGATACCGAGGTCGCCGGGCTCATTTCCAAATTCAACAGAATGAAAGTGGATTTCGAGGAAGTCAGCCGCTTCGGCAAATATCATCCTGATTTCAGTGCAAAGCGACGGGAACTTAATAATTTCAAGAAAACACTTGATATGCACCCGGTAGTGATGGAATACAGACGGGCAGAGTTCCAACTGCAGGAAATGCTGGATGAAGTACTTTTCCACATCAGTTCCAGCATCAGCGATCATGTTAACGTGGTCAGCAGCAACCCGTTCTTTTCAATGTCCAATGAATCTGGATGTGCAACAGGCGGCAGCTGTGGCTGCCAGACAGCAGGCTAGAAATAAAATAAGGGTTCCCCCGTTTTGGACTATAACCCGAATAATGGACACTTATAAAAAAGTGTTCCGTTATTCGGGTTATTTCTGTTTCTAGAAAGTAAAGCCGTTTATAATGAATATAAGTTTTTGAACGGAGAGTGACTATGAGTAAAAAAATATATTCAAATGTCGAAATGAAACAATTGGAGGCCAATCCTAATGTGGTAAAGGTTTCAGAACGGTCCATCACCTATCACCCATTTTTTAAGAAAGTTGCGATTCAGGAATACCAGACTGGCAAGTTCCCAAGTCAGATCTTTGAGGAACACGGATTTAATTTAAATATAATTGGGAAGGATCGACCTAAACGTTGCTTAAAGCGTTGGCGAGACACTTTTGAAAAGTACGGAGAACTAGGTCTTGAAGGAGAACGTAGAGGGAAAGGTGGCACAGGCCGCCCTTCTTCCAAGGAACTGTCTGCGGAAGAAAAGCTAAAGAAAGCTGAAGCTCGTATTAAGTATTTAGAGGCTGAAAATGAATTTCTAAAAAAGCTAGACGAACTCGAAAGGCAGGCGATGAAAAAGAAGTGAAAATAGCTCCAACTGAAGTTTATCAACTGATTGAACAGACCATCCGTAAATATTCTTTAAGTCATATGGTCTCATTCTTATGTTCATTTACGGGAGTGAGCCGAAGTGGATATTATGCGTGGTTAAAGAGTAAGCCGCAAAGACAGATGAGAGGTCAAAAAGATGAAAAGGATATAGAGATGATTCGATTCATCTTTACGCAGAACCAAGAAAAAGTAGGTGCTCTACAAATTAAGATGGAGCTTGAAAATGACTATGGCCTCTTAATGAATCATAAGAAAATTCGAAGATTAATGAAGAAATTCGGACTTACGGCAAAGATTAGACAAGCCAAACCTTATAAAAAAATGATGAAAGCGACCCAAGAACACCGTACGTGCCCCAACCATCTAAACCGGGAATTCAATCAACAGGAACCTGGAAGAGTCTTTTTAACAGATATCACTTATACCTATTATGGGAAAGGCCAAAAGGCTTACCTATCATGTGTTAAAGATAGTGCGACCAAGGAAATTGTCGCTCATCATATCTCTACTTCCTTAGAGATGGATATTGTTTATCGAACATTAGAAAAACTGGAAGGAGCCGTTGGAAGTTTTCATCCCGAAGCAATGATTCACTCTGACCAGGGATTTCATTACACTCACCCTAAATTTCAATCCAGAGTGAAAGAAGCTGGCCTTCTTCAATCGATGTCGCGAAGAGGAAACTGTTGGGATAACGCTCCAATGGAATCATTTTTTGGTCATTTTAAAGATATGGTAGACCATGAATTATGCGAGAACTTAAGCCAACTCAATGATGAAGTGAATCAATATATAGAGAAATATAATAACAAGAGATATCAGTGGAAATTAAATAAGATGACCCCAGTACAATACCGAGATCATCTTCTAGCTGCCTAGAGCTCTTTTTATAAACTGTCCATATTATGGGGTACAGTTCAGATGAATCAGGGAGCCTTTTAAGTCATTCTTCTTCGTTCAATATCAAATAGTCTAATTCTTCTTTCGTCAACGCGTTCAACCTTTTGAATTGGAACAGGAAGAACAGCAGTCCAAGTACCGTCCAGGCCGCCAAAGCCCAGTAGGACGGGGCAGAGAGCGACGCCGGTGAGCCCGGATACAACAGAAGTACAAGGAAGGCCAGCGATATGATGGCACCGAGCACACCAAATATGACGTAGAGGAGATTATAGTTATCCTTAACCCTAAAGAATCTCACAGCGACCAGGCTGGTGATGAGGAAGGCAATCGATACACCCGTAGATGACATGTCGACAATCCAACTCAAGGCAGTACGTCCAAGCCAAGGGGCTAACAGACAGACGGCCATTACAAAAAGGATTGCCACATAAGGCGTCTTGCTCTTGCCGACCTTCATGAAGACGGACGGGATGAACTTCGCACGCCCCAGCGCGAACAGCAGGCGTGATGATGACATATAAAATCCGTTAAGCCCAGTGAACACACCGAATGAGATGGCGAGTGCAAGCATCGTCATGCCGATGCCACCCATTGAACTCTGGACGACCGAGCCAGTTACCCAAAGTGCGCCCCCCATCGTCTGCTCATCAGGATAGACCCATGACGTTACCAGAATCATCAGTACGTACGTGACGATTGAAGCCACGATACCGAAGACGATAAGCTTGAACGTCTTATCCGGACTGAAGTTGAACTCTTCAGCAGCTTGCGGGATATTGTCGAATCCAACATACATCCACGGGGCAATGGCGACAATCAGAATGATCGAAGTCCAGATGCCATTGTCACTGTTGAACAGCGGCTTTGCATTCGTCAGTTGAAACTCTCCAGAAAAGAACGACCAGGCGAACAGGATTGTAACGACGATCGCCATAAATAATGCAAAGATGAATTGGAGATTACCGGATAATCCGCTACTCTTGATCGAGATGAAGGCAAACAGGATCAGTACGAGTGATGACAGTATGACCTCCATGATATAGACGTCCCAGCCGGCAATCGTATAGAGATAGCCTATTTCCAGGAAATCGGGTAAAATAAATTTAAACAGTAGGCTGAAGGCACTGGCATTCAAAGCGACCACCGATATGTAGCCGAGTGCCAGGAACCATGAAGCGATAAAGCTCACATACTTACCGAAACCGACGTAACTGAAGGCGAATTCACCGCCGGACACCGGAAAGCGTGTCGTCAGTCCTCCATACGCCACCGCGATGATGAGCATCAGGATACCACCAATGGTGATGCCAAGTGTGGAACCGAGCGTCCCAGAGGACAATAGCCAATCCCCAGGCAGGATAAATGCCCCCCAACCGATGCTTGAACCGTAGGCCACTGCCCAAACGAAACGTTTTGACATTGTACTGTCGAGTTCCGTTCTCTCCATATCTGTTATTTTATTTTCAATTTCCATATGTATTTTAGCTCCCTTTTCCCTTTTATGTTTTATATCCTAACAGAGTACATGCTAAACGTAAAATTTACAATTGGCACACAAATTGAAGGGTATGATGAAAATGAAAAAATTCTTGAAATATTTAATCGCTGCCAGCACGCTGTTTGTGATTTCTCACACTGGTGCAGAAAACGCTTCTGCTGCGGCCTTCGGGGCACAGGAGTGGACGCAGTACCGCTTCTCACCGGACAAGAATGCCGTCATAGATTCAGGCCATGAACCGCTTGAGTATATGACATTGGAGACGGAAGACGAAGTGCGGGTGACGCCGGTGGTGGCAGATGGCAAAGTGTTCATCGGCAACCATAACTCAGGTGATGTCATGGCATTCGACCTAGAAACCGGTAAGCGGGTGTGGCACAATACGGCGCCAAACTGGATACACTCTGAGGCCATCTATCACGAAGGTTTGGTGTACGTCGGCTACGGCAACAGGTTCTTCCAGAAGAACCGGGCCTACAGCTTCTTCAAAAATTTCGGGCTCCATAATCTGTTTCGGCACAGGGCGATCCGAGGCACTGGGGAGAGTGGCGTCATGGCACTTGATGCAGATACCGGGAAGCTGGTGTGGCGCTATGAGACAAGGGGCGAGGTCATGCCCACTCCTGCCATATACAAAGATCACCTCTACATTACGACCGGCGACCGCACTTTGTATAAGCTGACACTCGATGAAGGGGCGCTCATCCATAAGGAAGACATCGGATCCACCGTCAGCATGTCCTCCCCGAACATCCATGAGGCTACGCTCTATGTCGGCGGCAGCGGCCCCCTCCCCTATACTTTCTCGGCATATGATCTGAAGAAAGATGACATGAAATGGCAGACTGAATTTCCCGATGTCGACATGGGTCTCGATGATGTGCCACCGGCAGTCAGCAACGGTCTGGTCATCACCACGGGATTGGTCTCCAACAAGGACGGGGAATTGGAGCATGAAATTTATGCATTAGACATCTCTACCGGTGAAATGGCCTGGCAAGATAACTGGGGGACGGGCCAGTTCGTCAAAAACAATAAATCAGGCGCCCCGATCATCCATGAAAGCAAGATCTTCGTTGCAAGCCCCATAACCAAAACCTATTACGCCTACGATCTAAATAGCGGCGAACAGCTCTGGGCGTACGAGGATGAGGCCGCGAAAGCACCGCCGGTCGCCAAAGATGGCATCGTCTATTTCTCAAATGTTGAAGGTGAAGTCGTCGGCCTGGACATCACACGCGGCACACCCGTCAAAAGAATGGCGCTTGAAGGTGTGCTTGCGCCCGCCGGACCGGTCATTGTAAACGATACGCTCTTTATCGGCAGTCAGGACGGCAACATCTATGTCGTGCCGCTGGATGATTTTGAAGACATCGATAATTAGAGGATATGAAAAAGGCGCAGACCAGCTGGTCTGCGCCTTTTCTGATACGCCATTTTCATTTCCATAAATCAGCCCTTATAGTCGAGCAGATTGATGCCGAATATGAGTGGCATCATCACATAGACGAACGCCACTATCAGGATGACCCCGATGATGTTCAGGGCAAATCCGGTCTTCGCCATCTCCTGGATGCTGATTTTATTGGTCCCGAATACAATCGCGTTCGGCGGGGTGCCTACAGGCAGCATGAACGCGCAGTTCGCCGCCATGGCAGCTGGCACCATGAGCGTCAATGGATGGACTTCAAGTGCAATCGACAGTCCAGCCAGTACAGGCAGGATCATCGTTGCCGTCGCCGTATTGGAGGTGATTTCTGTGAGGAACAAAATCGTCACAGAAACAACGACCAGCACCAGGATGATGTGAATGCCTTCGACACCCTTCAGCATCTCACCGAGCCATTGGTCGACGCCTGTCTCGACAATCGCCGCAGCGAGTGCCAGACCGCCGCCGAACAGCAGCAGAACCCCCCACGGCAGCTCGCGTGAAACTGACCAGTCGAGTATGCGCTTCGATTTTTTGGCAGTCGGCAGCAGGAATAGTATGACTGATGCAAGCATTGCGATGGAACCATCAGTCAGCATGCTTGTGAATTCAATCTTACTCCATATGAATCCGCGCGTGATCCACATGAATGCGGCAAAGAGGAAGACGATGAGTACAAGTACTTCTTCCCGGGAGATCTTACCGAGTTTATTCAATTCATCCGTAATGATCTTGCGTCCACCCGGCAGTTGGATCATGTTGTGCCGGAAGGCGAAAAAGTTCATGAACGCCCAGGCGAGCGCCAGGAAGATGATGACGATCGGCACACCAAACATTATCCATTGGGCGAAACTCATGTCATAGCCGAAAATCTCCTTCAACTGACCAGCCATTATGATAAGCGGCGGCGTGCCGATCAGTGTACCCAAACCGCCGATTGTCCCGGCATATCCTATACCCAGTACCAGAGATTTTTCAAATCGCATCAGATCATCTTCAAGGACTGATGAAGAAAGGGACTGGGCTTCATTTATAATGGCCATCCCGATCGGTATCATGATCATGACGGCAGCAGTGTTGCTGACGAACATCGACAGGGCCGCGGTTGCTATCATGAAGCCAAGCAGTATCATCGATGTGCGTGTGCCGATCGCATTGATAATCGTCAATGCTATGCGAGTATGTAGATTCCAGCGTTCCATTGCGAGTGCAATCAGGAAGCCACCGAGGAACAGAAAGATGATGTCGTTGCCGTAGGAACTTGTTACGGCCCCACTATCCATGACTCCACCCATCGGAAAAAGAAACAGCGGCATGAGTGATGTTGCAGGAATCGGAATCGCTTCCGTAATCCACCATGTAGCAATCCATAATGTTGAAGCGACGACAAAGACGCCACCCTCTTCAAGCCCCTTCGTATCGAGCAGCAGTAGTGTCAGGATAAACAGCAAAGGCCCCAATATGAGTCCGACAAGCTGCATGCCCCCGTAGGATTTCTCCGGTCCTTCCGAGCCGTGCGACGAGCCACCCCTATCCGCATTCTTCTTCGCCTCATCGACACTGAAAAACTTCAGCAAGGACTTTGTCCGCCTCGATTCCCGCCACATATTGCGGTATGTACGCTTTAATTTTGACACGTTACTTCCCCTTTTAAATGGAAAACGGTTTCAACCGTATTGATTGAAAATAACACATTCTCTGAATACTCGCTATAGCGATATGAATTTTGTAACTAAAAAAACCGGAATCTCCTGATCTGAACCCTACCAAGTTGACAGATGAAATAATATAAATGTTTCCCGCCTGAGAATGGAGATTCTCAGGCGTTTTTCTATGCCGCCAATGCCCTGAATTCCAGCGGACTCAATCCCTTGAATTTNTTTCGGGGGAACCCTTATTTAATCAGTAACGCTGTTTCAGCAGATGGCTGCTGATGTCCGGATAATCGGTGACGATTGTATGGGCACCTTTTTGAATCAGTTCATCCATCTGATCCATTTCGTTTATGACCCAGTAGCCGACTGCGACATTCAAGCTTTGGAGATACTCGATGAACCCTTCTTTATCAAGCGGGATATTGTTGTGCTTTGCCGGCATCTGCAGTGTGTCGGCTTTCGGGTTGAATAAGTGGCCGAAGCCGCTCGCATAGGCCAGGTAGGCATTGCGTACTTGATCTTCGCCGGCGCCAAGTGCAATGTCTTCGCCTGAATAGAGCCTGAAACGATCGATCTGGTCGTCATAGAAGCTCGTGATGAGTACTCTGTTGCTGACGTCTGTTTCATCAATCAGACGGTAGAGCAGGCTTGGTATCAGACTGCCCTCATAAGTGTTCGGATCATCTTTGATGTCTATGTTGATGAGCATATCGGGATATTTCTTGATGAGCTCCCTAAGTGTCATGATTTTGGCCTCATTGCTGCCCCTGTATGGATGGCTGCCTTCAGCGTCTCTGAAATGGTAGCCGAAATCGAGTTCCTTCAGTTCGTCCAGAGTGAGCTCACTGATACGGCCTGCACCATTCGAAGTACGGTCTACATAGGCATCGTGGAAGACCACAATTTCTTCATCCTTGGTCATGCGGATGTCGATTTCAAATCCGTCCACACCAAACTCAGCAGATTTGTTGAATGCTGCAGCTGTGTGTTCCGGTGCAAGTCCCATACCGCCGCGGTGCGCGAGGATATAAGGTGAGCGATGCCTGAAGTATGGCTTGATGTCGCGGATATCCTGCTCAGATGTCAATTTTGTACCGATCCACAGGCCACCGACTGCTCCGCCGGCTAATCCAATTGTTGTCAAAAGGCTTTTTGTACATTTCTTCATGATTACTGCCTCCAGTTATAGTTTCATTTAAAACTTCTCATTTACATGGTATCATAACTTTATAAAATTTTATAAGGTGGGGTAATATGCTTGAGAAACGCATCGGCATATATATTTATTTTAAACAAAATAAGTTCATCCGACAATTGAAACGGCACGGCCACCTGATATATGTAAATAAAGATAAGAAGTATCTACTTCTCTATATATACGAATCAGAGCTTGACCAAACCGCTCAGACATTGAATGGCCTGAAATACGTCGAAGATGTCCTTGTGTCGGAATATCCGCACATCCAAAGGGAGTACAACGCTGAAAACTATGAACCCAAGGATTACCGCGTCATCTAATATATCAGGTAAGCGGCGGTATCAGGTTGTTCAACCTCAAGACGCCAGTGATATATTGGAAAAACTGCTCTTTATCGTGGAAGTCCTCCGGATCGCGCGTTTTGAATTCGACAATAGGTAGGTCATGTGCCGTACACCATTCGGATATCATTTGATACTTCTTGCCGGAACCGTCTTTATATGGAACGCCCTGATAGATGGTGTATAGGGTTTGGAAATTTCCACGGACAGGCTTCATCACTAGGACGAATGTAGCAGGCCGTTCATCTGCATGAAGGAATATGCCTTTATCAATCCGGTGGTGGTTATGTTCTATGATGGCTTCGAGTTCAAATACATCTCCGTAGCCTTCTCCAAGTACAATGAATTTTTGCATCATTAATCAGCTCCCGATTCCATTTTAAATGAAGGGACAAGGGAAAGAAAGGAATCGCCCATGAGAATAATCAGCGGCAAATATAAATCAAAGACAATTTCGACTTTGAAATCGCAGGATACAAGACCTACATCAGACAAGGTGAGGGAAAACATCTTCAATATCCTCGGTCCGGTAGAGGGGAGGGTGCTCGATCTGTTTGCAGGAAGCGGAGCGCTCGGCATCGAAGCGTTGAGTCGTGGTGCTTCCTCTGCCATGTTTATAGACGGAGCGGGCGACGCAGTCAGGATGGTGAAACAAAATACGAATGAACTGGATGAAGATGTGGAAATCTACCGGAATGATTACCGGCGCGCCCTGAAGGCGATGGCGAAACGCGACCGGCAGTTCGATCTCATTTTTCTCGACCCACCTTATCATAAGGGAATGGCTGAGGAGTCGCTCAAATACATAAAAGATCTTAAAATATTGGATGCAGGAGGGAGTATAGTCGTCGAGACACATAAGGATGAGAGATATGCAGAAGAAGGCTATACGAGCATCAGGGAAGCAGTATATGGTACGATCCGAATCAATATCCTGAAGAAAGAAGGAGAACAATCATGAAAAGAATTGCAGTATGCCCAGGAAGTTTTGATCCAATCACATATGGCCATATCGATATCATCGAAAGGGCGAGTCGAATATTTGATGTAGTCTATGTCTCCGTCCTGAAGAACTCTTCCAAGGAAGGACTATTTACGCCTCAGGAGCGTGTGGAGCTTATCAACGAGGTGACGAAGGGGCTGCCGAATGTTGAAGTGCGCATCTTCGATGGACTGCTGATCGATTTCTGTGAGGAAGTGGGGGCACAGGCAATCGTGCGGGGCTTGCGTGCCGTAAGTGATTTTGAATATGAAATGCAGCTGACTTCCATGAACAGGAAATTGAACAGTACGATTGAGACGATCTATATGATGACCAACAACAACTATTCATTCATTTCATCTTCAATGGTCAAGGAGGTCGCAAAGTACGGCGGCAAAATAGAAGATGTAGTGCCACCCCATGTGGAGTCGGCACTGCGGGGGAAATTCAATCCGCAATGATGACGGGTGTGTTGTAGTCATTGCGCTTTGAGCCACTGAAAATATTATGGACATCAGTCGCCGTTATTTCATCTTGGATGTGATGACGGTTGGTGCTGTTTACATTGGTGATGATCTCGAGATCTTGAGATAGCGTCTTCAGATAGGCTTGTCCATGCCTGTTCATGGCGAGGACCCTTACAGCCTGCGGCAAGGAATAATCATCCACCTTTGTACTGGTCAGGTTGAAGAGGATGTAGAGCATCAGCCGGTTGAGGCGTGTGCGCGTATATCGTTTCGTTTTGACGTCATCAAGGAATGATGCGTAAGTCGAATGCCTCCTTATTCTGGAAATCAGCCTATGTTCAAGACCTTCGGTCATCGTGTAGATTTTGCGCAGTTCTTCCGGTGTGCTCCTGTGGATCAGGAGTTTCAGTGAAGGAAACAGGACTTCATTGGTGAGGGGGCCATCTTTATGGATCTCCTGTGCAAGTGGGGCGGGCATGAAACGTGATGCACCTTCTAGATCACCTTCCCAAAGAGCATTCCTCAGGCTGGTCGCGCTGGAGAAGCGCCGCTCGGACAGGGCAGGGTCATTATAGTCATTGCCGATCCTTTGTATTGTATGAGGGGTTATATTCGATTGCAGTTTTTCCAGAGCTTTCAAGTAGGACAAGCCGAGAATATCATTGGCTCCTTTAAACACATCTGTCTGCAAGGCTGCAGCAAGGGCTCTTGGATAACTGTAACCTTTCTTCTGCAACGTCTGCATGGACGAGTGGATGTCTGCGTCTCCCATAAGGGATTGTAGCCTCGACAGTTCTGCAATATCACCGGATTCACTACCAAAGACGATGTTGTCGCTTTTAAGCAGATTCGCAATATGGACGCCACCCACCGCAAAATCATCTGCAAAGCTGACAGCGTTGACGAACGGCAGTTCGACCACAAGATCGACGTGCCTGATGGCAGCTTTCGCCCTTTTGAATTTATCCGTCACTGCAATTTCACCACGTTGCGTGAAATTCCCCGACATGATGGCGATGGTGACATCGGCCCCGGTCAGGCGCTTCGATGCTTCAATATGATGGATATGTCCATTATGAAAGGGATTGTACTCTGTAATCAAAGATGTGATAATCATAATAGTGCTCCTTTCCATTCGATTCCATTGTATCAGAAATGGGGCAGAATCATTAGTGATGTTAAGAAAAAAACTTGACAGAGTACTGTTAGAAAGGTACAATATTTTTTGTGCTCATAAGAGGTGAAAACTATATGAGATGGTCATTGACGCAACTGAAAAAGTTCAATCAGGATTCAATCGCTGTAAACGAAAAGGTCCAGTTTAAAGAGATGACGGATCGTAAAGATGTCACTTCAGTGGACGAAGTGTCCGTCGAAGGCGTCCTTCATGTCCGTAATCGCCAGATCATGGCTGATTTAACCATAGAGACGGTGGTCAATATGCTGGACAGCCGCACAAGCGAAGATATCCAAGTGCCGCTTCATATTGAAGCGGAGGAGATTTTCGATGAGGATGCGGAAGAAGCGGATGATCTCGCTGAAAATGTTCATCCAGTGACCCACACTTTAGATCTGGAACCGGTCATCAAGGAACTCATCATCGTCAACATACCTTTTGTCATCACTAAAAGCGATGAACCGCTTAGTGGTGGCAAGGAATGGTCCGTGACCGATGAGGAATCGTTGGAAAATGAGCGGACGAGCGTGGATCCAAGACTATCAAAGCTAAAATCACTGTTGGACGACAGTGATAACAAGGAGGAATAGAAATGGCGGTACCAAAGAGAAGAACCTCGATTACGCGTAAAAGAAAACGTCGTACCCACCTGAAGCTTTCTGTACCAGGTATGGTAGAATGCCCAAACTGTGGAGAAATGAAACTTTCCCACCGTGTATGTAAAGAATGCGGCAGCTATAAAGGTGAAGAAGTTACATCTAAATAATTTATGTAGAAAAAGACGCTGGCAATTTTGCCAGCGTCTTTTTCATGAGGCCTATGGAGTTTGCCGCTATTGGAGGTGGAAGCCTTCCGGATACCAGATCAAGGGGTCTTCCGCCATATCCCTTTCGATATCATACTTCAGCGTTTCGAAGCCATGCGCTTCGAAGAAGCCGCGTGAGTTTTGACGGCTGATGGCTTTAATTGGCATGCCATAGTCTTTGGCGAAGTCGATGAGCTTGCTGCCGTAGCCACGGCCTCTATATTTCTCATGTACTTCCAGTTTCCATATCACCATATAATCATGCGGCGGATCGAATATGGGTTGATGATCATCTTCTTTTCGGTAAAGGCACATGCGCGCAGCCAGCGTGTCGCCTACGTAGATGCCAAAGAATGGCGAGTCTGTATTGGCATCCATGATATTGCCTTCCAGCTCTTTTTTCATCTGCAGTTCCTGCGCACCATACTCGCGGAATTTCTTGAATTCTTCTACTGTCTTATAATTGATTGCCAGATGCTTCACTTCTGTCATTTTGCATTCTCTCCTTTTCTTTAGTATAGTACATATCTTTGAAACCGTTCAATTGTTTTATATCTTCATAATATTTATAATCAAGTTAGCATTAGAGTGAGAAGGGGTCGAATTATGGAAATTGAATGTTTGAATTACACACAGGACGATTTTACACACCGGTTCGCCGGTGGGGATGGACAAACGCTGTCCTTCTATCAAAACTTGACTTATGATGAAAAAAGTATAAAAAAAGTGATGGATAGACCAAGTCATCCGCATACAGGTAAGCTTGCTGATATCATGGCCGAGGGGATGGCGCCCTATGGTCTGAGTGACAAGCAGGAAGATAACCTTAGACGTCTCCGGGAAGGCGCCAGGGTCATCGTCGGTGGACAACAGGCAGGCCTCTTCATGGGTCCCAGCATGATCATGCATAAAATGCTCACTTTGCTTGTACTGGTTGAAGAAGTGAAGAAAAACTACAACTACCAGGCAGTGCCCGTCTTCTGGATAGCAGGCGAAGACCATGATTTTGAAGAAGTGAACCATACCCATATCTATGATCGCACCCATAGACGCCGGCGCAAAATTTCCTATAAACCGAATCTGACGGTGCCGATGAGCCTGGGGTTCTACAGGTATGACCAAAGTGCAATGAAAGACACTCTGGATCGTATAGTGGAGGAGTGCGGAGATTCAGGTTACCTGAAGGAGAAAAAGTCAGAAATAGAAACGATGATTGAACAAAACGAGTATTGGACTGAACTGTTCCATGCGCTCGTCCATGATGTTTTCGCGGATGCGGGATTGTTGATTTTCAACTCTCATGATGAAGCGGTGAGGAAGCTTGAAGCACCGATGTTCAAAAAGATGATCGAAAATCATGAAGCCATCGATGCAGCGTTCAGGCAGGGGCAGCGGGAATTCATTGAAGCGCATGACCTATCCCCAACGATCGATACTGAAACGAATGTGCATCTATTCACCGGTTCACGGACGACGCGTACTCTATTAGACCAGCAGGACGGCAGCTACCTGGCCGATAAGGGTACGTTATCCAAAGATGCGTTACTTGAATATCTTGAGCAAGACCCTGCTTCATTCAGCAATAATGTCGTAACAAGACCACTTATGCAGGAGATGCTATTCAACACCCTCATATTTACGGGTGGCGGCGCAGAAGTGAAGTATTGGGGCGAGCTTCATAAAGTGTTTGAAGTGATGGATATCGACATGCCGATTGTACTAAAGAGAATGGAGATCATCCATGAGGATATGAGGCTCAACAAACTTCTCGATAAATATGGAATCAAAGTTTCTGAGAATCTCGCAACAGATTCCGAAACTAAAAAGCAGAACCTGATCGAGTCGGCAACAGATACCACTTTCTTCGACGAAGTCGACAGCATAGCGGATCATCTCGATACCGATTACAGCCGTTTGAAGGATAAGGAGGGCCGTGAAGCCCATCGTGATCTGATTGAAGCCAATCTGAAGGTGCACAAGAAACAATTGAGTTACCTGAAACGGCGATACCAACTTGAAGTGAAACGTACTTTGCGCAAAGAATTGAATGATTTGGAAGAGATATCAGAAAGGCTGATGCCGGGCGGATCGCTGCAGGAACGCATCTACCACCCGTGGATGTTTCCAATCTATCTCGAAGTGGGGCGCCTCGCCTATACGACGCAGCTTACAATCATCAAAGGAATCTAGAATATTGGACGGTCTTCATTTTTATGAGGGCCGTCTTTTTTATTGTGTCAAATTAATTGGAGGAGAAAGCACATTATTTGTGGTACATAGTGGGGAGATGTGGTAAATTATTTGTATAGGCGAGGTGATCAGATGTTCATGGGAGAGTTCAAGCATCAGCTTGATGCTAAAGGACGCTTGATAGTGCCAAGTAAATTCAGGGACGGACTCGCAGGACATTTCATCATCACCCGAGGCCTTGATCAGTGTCTATTTGGCTACCCTCTCGAAGAGTGGGCCCAAATGGAACAAAAAATGAGTACTTTACCGCTTACTAGGAAAGATGCCAGAAAATTCATGAGGATGTTTTTTTCGGGCGCTGCCGAAGTGGAAGTGGATAAGCAGGGGAGGATCAACATCCCCGCTAATTTGAGGGAATATGCTGGATTAAAAAAAGAATGCACCGTCATCGGTGTTGCCCATAGGATTGAAATTTGGGATACGGATAAATGGACATCATTTTATGATGATTCAGAAGCCCATTATGAGGATATCGCAGAAGAATTGATTGATTTTGACTTATAGGATGTGAGGGTATGTTCAAACATGACACCGTTCTATTGAAAGAGACAGTGGATGGGTTGAATATACGCCCTGACGGCACATATATCGACGCCACTTTGGGTGGCGGAGGCCATAGTGCCTATCTCTTGGAACAATTGACCACGGGTCATCTATATGCTTTTGACCAGGACTCCTGGGCAATAGAGAACGCACAGGAAAGATTTAAAGGAAACGACAATATTACACTTGTCCATTCCAATTTTGAGAATTTGAAGGCGGAACTGGCGAAATTCAACGTCAGTGGAGTCGATGGCATAATGTATGACCTCGGCGTTTCAAGTCCGCAGCTTGATGTAACTGAACGGGGATTCAGCCACTCTAGGGAAGCGCGACTCGATATGCGCATGAACCAGGACCAGTCGCTTGATGCCTATGAAATTGTAAATACATATTCCTACAGCCAGTTGGTAAGCCTCTTCTTCCGCTACGGAGAAGAAAAATTTTCGAAAAAGATAGCTAGGGAGATTGAACGCACCAGGGCCGAGGCGCCTATTGAGACCACTACGCAATTGACTGAAATCATCAAATCCCAGATTCCCCACAAATTCAGACGAACAGGGGGGCATCCAGCCAAGCGGATATTCCAGGCGCTCAGAATAGCGGTCAATGATGAGCTCGGGGTTTTCGAAAGGTCGCTCGAAGCGGCAATCGACCTTCTTAATAAGGACGGAAGGGTATCCGTCATCACATTCCATTCCCTGGAAGACAGAATATGCAAACAGATGTTCATGGAATATGAAGCAGGGCCCGAACTGCCGCGCAATATGCCTGTCATCCCGGAAGCCTACGAACCTGTATTGAAACGGGTGAACAAGAAGCCAATCACTGCAGACGATGAAGCGGTGCTCGATAACCCGCGTGCGCGCAGTGCAAAATTGAGAATTGCTGAGAAGCAGAAATAGGGAGTGATAACATGGCAGTAGAACATTATCAGCAACCCCTGTCCCAGCCCGGCAGCCATAGGGAGCAACAGCCTGCTACTAGAAGAAGACGCCGCGTCGTCGGCCTCGGAAAAATCGAGACGCTTACTTATCTCGTCCTTTTTGTTCTGATCGCAACTGTTGCGATATACGTATTATCACTAAAGATGGAGGCCCATACTGTCCAGACGCAGATTAGCCAAATCGAAAGTGAAACCGCAATCAAGGAAGGCGAAATAAGTGAGTTGAAGACGGAGGTTACGGATCTCTCGTCCTACGATAGAATTTATGAAAAAGCAAATGAACTTGGACTTGACCTGGATAATGGAAATGTAAAGGTTGCTGAGAAGTATGGCAAGAATTAGAATCAAGCTACGAAATACAACAAAAACACTATCTGTTGGCGCGCTCCTAATCTACCTGGGTATAGGAGTGCTTTTTGTTTGTATATTTTGGCAGTTCAGCTATTTGATGATAGGTAAATCCCTGGATGATGAAGATCTGGTTGCCCACGGCGAAGAAAAATTCTCACGTACCTCACAAATAGAAGCAGCACGCGGGCGCATACTGGATCGTGACGGCAACGTTCTGGCGAGCGATATGGAGGCGTATCGCATTGCTCTGATTACGGACCCCAGCTATTCGAACCACGTCAGCGATCCTGAAGCTGCCGCAGAGAAAATCGCAGAAGTCGTCGATATGGATAAAGATGAAATCGAAAAACGCATCAAAGAAGGTATAGAGGAAGAACGCTTCCAGATTGAGCTTGGCAAAGAAGGACGCGAATTATCCTATAACGATAAAAAGACCCTCGAGGAGGCTGAAATCCCTGGCATAGTCTTCATCGCCGAAACGAAGCGGTTCTATCCGAATGGCAATTTCGCTTCGCACCTTATCGGCTATGCCGAAAAGAATCAGGATACTGGGGAGTTCGAAGGATCGCTTGGGATTGAACAGGCGTACGACGAGAAGCTGAAAGGTCAGGACGGTGGACTCGACTACCTCAAGGACTTATGGGGGTATATCGTACCGGGGACCGACAGCGTTGCCGAAGCGAAGAATGGTTCGGATATCCAACTGACAATCGATTCGAACATTCAGATGTATCTTGAGGATTCCCTCGACACGATGGAAGAACATTTTGAGCCTGAGGAGACTTTTGCGGTCGTGGCGGATGCCAAGACTGGAGAAATTCTCGCAAGCGGCCAAAGACCGTCATTCAATCCCAGAACTCGAGAAGGGTTTGGAGAGAGCTGGCTCAACATGCTTTACCAACATTCATTTGAACCCGGTTCGACCTTTAAGGTGTTCGGTCTGGCGGCAGCGATTGATGCTGGAGTATATGACCCGAATGCAGTATATGAATCCGGATCATATGATGTCGACGGCCATACAATCTACGATTGGGAGCCTGAGGGCTGGGGCGATATCACTTATAATGAAGGGATGCAGTACTCCTCAAACGCCTTGATGATGATCCTCCAGGAAAAAGTGGGGGAAGAGAAGATGCTTGAATATTACAAGGACTTTGGCTTTGGCCAAGTGACAGGCTCAGAATTCCCGAATGAACAATCAGGAACCTTGGCATGGGATGCTGAACTGCAGAGGAAAACTACCTCTTTCGGTCAGACTTCTACTGTTACCCCGATACAGATGATCCAAGGTATGACGGCGATACTAAATGGTGGCAAAATGAAGAAGCCATACATCGTCGAATCCATCACTGATAGTGAGAGCGGTGAAGTGATCAAAGAGAATGACGAAACTGTCGTGCGTCAAGTGATATCGGAAGAAGCGGCAGATAGGACACAGGATGAAATCAATACATTCGTCGGAGGATCGATGGAACGTAATCCGCAATACCTTCTCGAGGATTATGAAGTCGCAGGGAAGTCAGGTACCGCCCAGGTGATCAATCCGGATGGAGGTGGTTATCTGAAGGGCGATTATCAATTCCTGACGTCCTTCATCGGGTATGCACCAGAAGACGACCCTGAGGTTATCGTCTACTATGGCGTCAAGCTTGCCAGCAAAAATAAATCGGATACATGGGATATTGGTGTGATGCCCGGCTTCAATCCGCTTATGGAGCGGACCTTGAAATATCTGACGGTCGGCGAAGAAGATGGGGAATCACCTGAGCCAGTGAAGATAGAAGATTATACGGGCAAGATGATTTCCGATGTGCCCGCAGCGGCAAATGATTCTATACAGACAATCATATTGGGAGATGGCGAAGAAGTAGTGGACCACTACCCGAAAAATGATAAACTGTTACCGTATGAAACATTTTTTGTCAAAACTGATGGACAGCTGAAGATGCCTGATTTGACGGGACTTTCAAAGAGGGAAGTTATTATGTTTGGAGACTTTGCCGGAATGGATGTAACTGTAGAAGGTGAAGGGTACGTCAACGGACAATCAATCGACCCGGGCGTCGTTTTAGAGGATGGACAGGAATTAAAAGTCACTCTGTCGTCCAACGACCCTGAAGACTAGAGGAGGATATCATGGACTATTTATTTTTAATATCCGCATTTATATTGACGGCGGTACTCGTTCCTGTAACGATACCGTTGCTCAAGCGGATGAAATTCGGACAGTCGATACGTAAGGAAGGGCCAGAGAGCCATCAGGTTAAAACGGGCACCCCGACCATGGGTGGCCTTACATATCTAATTCCCGTAATCATATTATCGTTGATTGCGCTTCTATTTGTGGATGATACCTACAAGATGCTGGTCATGATCATCGTGACTATCGGATTTGGGCTCATCGGATTCATAGATGACTACATCATTGTGGTCAAAAAGGACAACAGGGGGTTATCTTCAAAACAGAAGTTCCTTGCACAGATTGTGCTATCGGTGATTGTCTATTTCATTATGACCCAGGCTATTCCGGATATAGAAACGGCCCTACGCATTCCAGGAACGGATTGGACACTGCCCCTTGGCGTGCTGTTCGTCGTATGGATTGTGTTTTGGCAGGTTGGATTTTCAAATGCGGTTAACCTTACAGATGGCCTCGACGGATTGGCGACAGGACTCTCAATCATTGCATTTTCAAGTTTCCTGGCTATAGCGTGGGTACGGGAGGAGACGACGCTTGTCATCTTCCTGATGATACTGATCGGCGGATTGCTTGGCTTCCTCCTATACAATAAATATCCGGCAAGGCTGTTCATGGGGGACACCGGTTCGCTCGCCCTCGGGGGCATCATTGCGACAGTATCCATCGTACTTAATGAAAGTCTCCTGCTGCTGCTCATTGGAATCATGTTCGTCATAGAAACTGCTTCTGTGATGATGCAGGTGGCATCTTTTAAATTGACCGGAAAAAGGATCTTTAAAATGACGCCTATCCATCACCATTTCGAACTCAGTGGCTGGAATGAATGGAAGATTGTCATTGTATTCTGGACGGTTGGTGCTGTTGCAGGCATCATTGGTGTCCTACTGGGGGTGGCCTAGATTGGAGAAGCTGGATTATCAGAATAGGAAAGTACTTGTACTTGGTTATGGCAGAAGTGGCAGAAGTGCCATCTCTGCATTGCTCACGTTAGGCGCCAATGTGACGCTTACAACGAATGAAGTGATTTCTGATGAGGGGATCCGCCAGCAGCTGAAGGGATGGGGAGTCGAGATAGTCGATGGCCACCATCCTGTGAGTCTGCTGAACGATATTGAACTGATTGTGAAAAATCCAGGCATTCCCTATACCATCGACTTTTTGAAAGAAGCGGCAGCAAGAGATGTGCCGATAATTACCGATGTGGAACTCGCGTATCATATTTCGCCAGTGCCGATCATCGGCATCACGGGCACCAACGGTAAAACCACCGTTACGCACCTTATTGGAGAAATGCTGGAACGTTCAGGTTTCGAACCGATACTGTGCGGCAACATAGGCTACCCCGCTTCCCAGGCTGCCAGAGAAGCTGTGCCTGGTAATATATTGGTTATGGAACTCTCGTCCTTCCAGTTGATGGGTGTAAGGGATTTCCGTCCGGATACCGCAGTATTCACAAATATCTATGAAGCGCATCTTGATTATCACGGGTCGAAGGAAGCATATGTGAAAGCGAAGTTGAATCTGCTCAGGAATATGGGGCGGGAAGAAAAAGTCGTCTTCAACAGCCGTCAACGGAATATAGTCGAAGAAATGACGACGCTCTCGATCGAATACTTTGCGACTGAGGGGGACGCAGAAGCCATGATCAGAGATAATATGATCATCTACCGGAATCGTCCACTGATAGACGTTGATGAGGTGCTGCTAGAAGGCGAACACAACCATGAGAATATATTGGCGGCACTGTTGGCCGCTAAAAACCATGGTGCTTCCGACACAGCAGTCATCGAAACCCTGAAGCACTTCGGGAGTATACCTCACCGCATGGAGTATTTGGGGCTTAACCAAGGTGTAGGCTATTATAATGATTCCAAGGCGACAAATAATCTGGCGACTTCTTTTGCACTGAAAAGTTTCCATTCCCCTGTCATCTGGATTGCTGGAGGACTTGATCGCGGACAGTCTCTTGCATCACTCGTGCCAGACCTTGAACATGTGCGTCTGATCATCGCATTTGGTGAGATGAAAGAAAAGTTCGTTTCGTTGGCGGATGAACTCGGCATTGACTCGGTAGTGGTGGAAAACCCGCATGATGGTGTCATAAGGGCAGCAGATCATGCACATCCGGGGGATGTTGTGCTTTTCTCTCCAGCATGTGCCAGTTGGGACCAGTACAAAGATTTTGAGGCCCGCGGTGATCATTTCAAAGAAGGTTTTACAGCACTCGACAACTGATGGGTAGGGGGGATTCCATGGACAATCATAATGATATAGATGAGCTGAAGCAGAAGTTGAAGCAAAGAGAACGCGACAAGAAAGCATGCAAGCTAGAAGAACGGCTGCAGCAGGATACTCCCCCGCCGGTGGAAAAACCAAAAAAGAGTGTGGATAAAAGGACATCTAATGTCGACGGTGAGAATCGTAAAGAGGTACCTAGAAGCAGAACGGGGAAAGAGGCGGTTATTCCAGACGAGGAAATAGAGACCTTCCACCAAGGTAAAACCATCTCCTTTAGAATGGGCGAAAAGCCTACAAAAAATGATGGGTCTAAAAAGGACAAGGATATACCTGAAAGAAAAAAGGCAAAGCTAAAAATGCCGGTGCTCACCCGCACCCATCTCTTCCTGGGCATCATCATCACGCTGCTCCTCGCGGTCTGTGGCCTGATTTATTATGCAGTAAGCAGTGCAAGTGATGTAAAGGAAATCGCCTTAGAAGGCAATGAAATGATCAGTGATCAGGAAGTGATGGAACGGCTCCAATTTGAAGAGGGTGACAAGATGTTCAGTGCGAACCTTTCCAGGGCTGAGGAAAACATTGCGATGCTTCCGGCAATTGACGAAGTGACGATTGAACGTCAGTGGTTAAACACGATAAATGTTTCCATCTCAGAGCGCGAGTCCGTGGCCTATGTAGCATCGGGTGATCTGTTCTACCCTGTGCTTGAGAATGCCCAAGTGTTGAGGGGCCACCCGGCTCTGCCCGAAACTGCCCCTATCCTCCACTTTTTTGAAGGCCAGGAATTCGATGCGCTAATCGATAATCTGAACAAAATGGAGAGGGAGGTTCTTGAGGGGATTTCGGAAATCTATTACCGTCCCTCAGAAAACACCGACACCCGCATCCATATCTTCATGAACAATGGCCAGGAAATCGTTGCTGATTACCGTACAATCGATGAGAAGATGGATTACTACTTGAGCATGCAAGAAGAAATCGGGGAGCCTGGTGGTGGCATAATCGACATCGAAATCGGCAGCAGTTTCCTCCCTTATGGCAGCGAAGAGGCGGATGATGTAAAAAAAGGAATCTATGAGAACCCCGTAAAGCCTCGTTACATCGAAGATATCGAGAAGACTCTAGGTGACTTGAAGTCGCAACTGACGTCAATCGGCGAAGAAAATGAATGATTGCCGATCCGCATTTATACTGGACTATTACGTTTAAATAGTTCACAATGTAAAAAGTATACTGTAAACTATATAAGAGAGTGAAATGGCTTACTAGGAGGCAGAAGAGTTGAAGGAACATTATTATGTCGCCCTGGATATCGGCTCAAACAGTGTCAAAGCCGTAGTCGGCGAGAAATTCCATGACGGTGTCAACATCATCGGTACTGGACAGACGTATACTGATGGCGTATCCAAAGGGACGATAAGAGATTTTGACCTGACGAGAAGTGCAATTATAGATACTGTGAAAAAAGCAAAGATTTCATCTGGCGTCGATATTGATGAGGTCTTTTTGAAAATGCCGCTTGCCGGCACGGAATTGAAGTTTGCAGAGGAAGAAATCCGTTTTGGAGGCAATTCAACCGAAATAAACGGCACCCATATCGAAGATATGCTTGAAACGATCCGGGAACGGGTTGTGCAAAGTGATAAGGAAGTAGTGACCGTCTACCCGGTGTACTTCAAAGTGGACGACCTCCACGAAGTCTCCGATCCGAAAGAGATGATGGCTACCCAGTCACTCTTTGTCAGTGCGGGGATACTGCTTTCCAGCCGGACTGTTTTAATGAACGCGGTGAAGTGTGTGGAAGAAGCTGGATTGACTGTGCTTGATGTCTATTCCGATGCTGTGAACTATGCGCATATACTAAGCGAATCAGAGGTCGAGCTCGGTGGTGTGGTCATCGATATCGGTCATGAACTGACGCAGTTCGGATATTATGAGCGCGGTACGCTAAAAACCTCAGGCAGCCTTCCAGTAGGCGGTAAGCATATAACGAAGGATTTGTCTGAAGCGTTCAATACTACCCTCGAGGCTGCAGAAAAAGCGAAACATCACTACGGGCATGCCTTCTATGATCTGGCCTCAGCTGAGGACATCGTGCGTCTGCCTCAGCGCGATGGCGAAGCTGATATCGAGATTACGCCTCAGGATATGTCAGACATCATAGAGATGAGGATGGAAGAAGTCTTTATGGATGTTTTTGGGGTCCTACAGGAAAATCAGATCACCAAAGTAAGTGGTGGCTTTGTCGTTACAGGAGGCACAGCGAACCTTCTTGGCATCAAAGAACTGATGCAGGATCTCGTATCAGAAAAAGTCCGCGTTCATATACCGAATCAAATGGGTGCCAGGAAACCAGAGTTTTCAAGCGCCATCGCTACAGTTTCAAGCGGAATAATGTTTGATGAACTCCTTGAATATGTTACAATTGATAATTATGATACAGAGTCGGATACTGTCCGGCATGCCGCTGATGAGGAGTCATCAGGAAACTTCTTCACCGGACTCTTCAACAAGCGCAGAGAGCAGGAATCACACGACGCGGACAGCGGGTCTGTTGATCAATCAAAAAACGCTTCCGAAGAATACGCCGATTATTCATATGATGATAGATCGGAAGACATGGACAACCGGGATAGTGCAGACAAACGTCAGGGTGAAGACAAAAACTACCGTGGCTATATGAAAAAACTCTTTAAAAATCTATTCGAGTAGAATCAGTAAGATGAATGACTGGGAGGAAATAAAATAATGTTAGAATTCGAGCAAGGCTTCAACCATATGGCAACACTTAAAGTGATCGGTGTCGGTGGCGGCGGTAACAACGCAGTCAACCGCATGATAGACGACGGTATGCAGAATGTTGAATTCATCGCCATCAACACAGATGGTCAGGCACTCAATCTGTCGAAGGCAGAATCGAAAATCCAGATTGGTGAAAAATTGACACGTGGACTGGGCGCAGGCGCTAATCCTGATATCGGGAAGAAAGCAGCTGAAGAATCCAGGGAACAGATCGAAGATGCGATACAAGGTGCTGATATGGTCTTTGTAACAGCAGGCATGGGCGGTGGCACGGGCACAGGTGCTGCCCCAGTTGTCGCCAAAATAGCAAAGGAGATGGGGGCGCTGACAGTCGGCGTCGTCACGCGTCCTTTCTCTTTCGAAGGCAGGAAGCGTCAAACTCAGGCATCAGCTGGAGTTGATGCGATGAAGGCGGCTGTCGATACGCTGATAGTGATTCCGAATGACCGCCTACTTGATATCGTCGACAAATCCACTCCTATGATGGAAGCATTCAAAGAAGCGGATAATGTACTCCGTCAAGGTGTTCAGGGTATTTCCGACCTGATCGCGGTTTCAGGGGAAGTGAACCTGGACTTTGCGGACGTTAAGACAATCATGTACAACCAAGGTTCCGCGTTGATGGGTATAGGTGTTTCAAGCGGTGAGAACCGCGCAATAGAAGCGTCGAAGAAAGCAATTTCCAGTCCGCTGTTGGAAACTTCCATCGTCGGAGCGCAAGGTGTGCTCATGAATATCACCGGTGGGGAATCCCTTTCCCTGTTTGAAGCCCAGGAAGCGGCAGACGTTGTACAGGACGCTGCAGATGAGGATGTCAATATGATCTTCGGTACGGTGATCAACCCAGAACTTGAGGATGAAATCATCGTAACTGTCATCGCTACAGGTTTTAATGAGAAATCCGTCAACCGTTCTCCTGAGAGGGAAGAGAAGAAGGATCCAATCATCCAACCGAACCCTTCCAGAAACGAAGAACCTAGAGAGCGTGACTTCCAGGCGAGAGACAACACACCACAGGACGATGATTACGAAGTGCCTACGTTCTTAAGGAACCGTTCGAGACGCAGAAGATAGAAAAGTTTTCAAGTCAGAAAGGTGTCCCTTTCTGACTTGTTTTGTGAGGTGGACCATGAAGTTCAATAACTATCGCCATCATGTTGGCAATAGTCTCGGCAATATCGCTTTCGGCTATACGAAGCGCACCGGTGGGACCAGTCCCTACCCATCAGAAGCTTTCAATATGGCTCTATACATCGATGATGATGTTAAAAACATTCATCATCATCAGGATGTGCTGGCTAGCCATATCGGTTTTCCTCCAGAAAGTTGGGTAGCCCCAATCCAACAGCATGGCAGTACCGTCAAAGAAGTCCATGCTGAAGATGGGGGTTCCAATATTCGTAGGCGCACAGATATGCTTACAGGTGTGGACGCCTTATATACATATGATGCGGATACCTTGTTGACCATGAATTATGCAGATTGTGTGCCTGTCTATGCTTTCAGCGAGACGGATGGTTTCATCGGACTGGCCCATGCAGGCTGGCGGGGCACTGCATCAGAAATAACAAGAAAACTGATCGGATCCTATCGTGGTGATCCGGCTGACTTGAATATTGTTATAGGCGTGGCAATCAATGGAAGTTGCTATGAGGTGGACGAAAATGTCATCAATGCACTGGGGATGACAAGTGTGCCTGATGATGCCATCACCCGGACAGCCGAAGGTTTTAAGCTCGATCTGAAAAAGGTGAATGGACATCAGGCCCGGCTTGCTGGTGTACTGAATGAAAGAATTCATCTAACACCTCTTGGCACTGAAGATACCAGCACCTTCTTTTCATATAGGACTGAACAAGGCAATACGGGACGGGCCCTTGCCTTTATTGGGAGGAAGAACAATGATCAAAAAGAATTATGAAGATATTAAAAATGAAATCGGTGATGCCGTCAACTTGATTGCAGTGACCAAATACCACACTGTGGATGAAGCGTTGGAGGCTTATGAGGCTGGCATCCGTCACTTTGGTGAAAACCGTGTGGAAGGCTTCCTTGAAAAGCGCAGGGCACTTCCGGAAGATGCTGAAATACACTTCATAGGTACACTCCAATCCCGTAAGGTCAAGGAAGTCATTACGCATCTCAACTATCTCCATTCTTTGGATAGGGAGAGCATCGCGAAAAAAATTGAACAATACAGCTCTCATGCTGTAAAATGCTTCTTACAGGTGAATGTATCCGGAGAAGCATCCAAACATGGTTTGGCGCCGGAAGATGTCCCCGATTTCCTGGAGAGAATGAAATCTTATGAAAAGGTGGAAGTCATCGGTCTGATGACCATGGCTCCGGACACGGACGATGCGACCCGTGTGGAAGGTGTCTTCCAGCGCCTGGCGGAGTTGCGTGATTCCCTTGCTGAAGTCAATGGGGATAACGTCCAGATCGACGAACTCAGCATGGGGATGAGCAACGATTACACTCTTGCAGTAAAGCACGGGGCGACTTATGTACGCATTGGCAGCAAACTAATGGGAAGCAGGTGAATGCCATGGCCATAAAAAAGTTTTTCAAGGACATCTTCATTGTGGAGTATGATGAAGAAGAGTCCGTTGAAGAAAACAAGCCAAAACAGCAGAACAGCAAAGTGACGCAACTTGACCAGTCAAAAAAGAAAAAAGTCAATGAAGGGTCTGGCGAACCTCGACAGATGGAGCAGGGCAGTGCCCCGGTCTCTCCATCATTCAGGAAGAAAGACCGCCGCTCCGGAGAACCAAGACACCAGAAGAAGCAATCCAATACAAGGGACAAGGAGACTACTTTGATGAGTGCTGAAGCAAGCAATACAAAAGTATGCCTATTTGAACCGAGAGTGTTCTCGGAAACGCAGGACATTGCAGATGAGCTTAAGAATGAACGGGCGGCTCTCGTCAACCTCTCCAAAGTCGATCACAGCCAGAAAAAGCGCATCGTTGACTTCCTGAGCGGCACGGTCTATGCTTTGGACGGAGATATCCAAAAAGTCGGCGCTGATATTTTCCTATGTACGCCAAATAGTGTCGGCGTTAAAGGGGAAATCAGCCAGGAAAAGAATCAGACTGAAGAAATGTAAGGAGAATGAGTTTGGATAACCAACTGTTAATAGATATAGTATTTTTCGTTCAAAGGTTCATAAACACCGTCTTTCCAATATTTTTCTGGGGATTGATCATCTATATTCTGAGTTCTTGGCTGCCGGGCCTCCGGGAGTCTGCTTTCGGAAGAATCCTCGGAAAAGTATATGAGCCGATACTTGAGCCGTTCAGAAAACTCATCCCACCAATTGGAGGAGTGTTGGACTTGTCGCCGATCATTGCGATTTTGACCATGAACCTTTTCTTGAGCGGCCTGAATGCGATATTCAGGGTTATCGTACAGGCATTGGTCTGAAGAACCTGAATTACTAATGATGCCGGACGCCCTTATGATCTAATCGTTTCCCGATGATTATCATGAGGGCGTTTCCGATATTTTACAGGAGGGCTCTGGATTGAGGGAAGTCTATCAGCATTTCAGAAAAGAAGAATATGAGAAAATAACGTATTTCAATGGCAAGTTCGAGATTGCTGCGAGGGATTATTATCCGGTACTCCTCGATTTTTTGGATCCGAGAGAGAGGTTGATCGTCGAGAGTCTGTCTGGGCGCCACCCCGATCTGTACGTCGAGTTTTATGGTGGACCCGGTGAACGCGAGCGTCAAAGGGCGATGATTATTCCGGAATTTCTGGAAGTTACTCCTGAAGAATTTGAAATCGGGATCTTCGAAGTCGATTATCCCAAAAAGTTCGTCAGCCTTACACACCGCAACATCCTCGGTGCCATTATGAATGTTGGAGTCGACCGTTCACTGATTGGTGATATAGTCGTTTCAGCCCACATTCAATTCGCTTATGCAGCACCGTATCGTCAAGTCTTCGAACAAGGCCTTGAGAGGATCAAAAATGCACCAGTCACACTTAATGATGTGCCGCACGCCGCGTTCATGGAAGCAGTTGATGAAGGAAAAGATAAACACATGCTCGTCTCATCCTTCAGATTGGACGCAATTATTTCAGAAGCCGTCGGTGAAGGGCGTTCAAAATCCAAGGAACGCGTGGAAAAGGGCAGGGTGAAGGTGAATCACACCCTGACTTCGAATCCGGCGTTCCTGGTTGAATCCGGTGACATCATTTCTGTCCGGCATTTTGGCCGTTTTAAGATTACATCAATAATTGCTGAAACAAAAAAGGGTAAATATCGCCTTATGGCCCGGATATATAGGGACGGGTAGGGTATTAGTCAATTGAGGTGAAGAAAATGGATAGAGAAGAAGCTCTGAATCGTAAATTTCCAACAGTTTACCGTGGTTTGGATGAAAGGGAAGTAAGAGAGCATCTACAGGCGATGCAGTCTGAAATCGACAGTCGCGATGAGAAGATAAAGCAGTTGGAAGGCATGCTCGATGAGAAGGAAGAGAATCTGAACAGCTTCAGGACCGTCGAAACAAGCATCAACGAGGCCATCCTGACGGCGCAGCGGGCAGGGGATGAAGCGAAACGAACGGCACAGGCGCGTTCAGAAGAAATCATCCGAGCTGCAGATGCTGAACGCGAACGCATCATTGATGATGCGCTTGCCAGAGCCCGGCATATCTCGAGCCAGACGGAAGATATGAAAAGGCAATCCAAAATTTTCCGTGCACGGTTCAAGATGCTCGTGGAGGCACAGCTCGACCTGCTGCAATCGGATGACTGGGATTACCTGCTCGACTTCGAAAAGAATCAGGAACACCGCGTCGATGATCTGGAGGATAAAGAGCGCAACCAGGAATAATGATGTGTTGACGTATTGAAGGATATTTAGCATAATAATAGTATTGTTAGACAGGGAAGCATGCATTATGGATGCAGCGACCGGGGGAAGGTGGGAGCCCCGGCACATAAGGTGCTTCTGAAATCACTAATGATGTATTTTAATGACTGTAACGAGTGGACTCTGGACCAGAGTCAATCAGGGTGGTACCGCGGAGAATTTCGCCCCTATTGACACTGGCCAGAGTTTTTTTAAATCATCTACCAAATAAAAAAGGAGTTTGGAAAATGGACTATAAAGATACACTGCTCATGCCGAAAACCAAGTTCAAAATGCGTGGCGGCCTTGTAAACAAAGAGCCGGAGATGCAGAAGAAATGGGAAGAAATAAACCTTTATGAGAAAAAATTGAAACTCAATGAAGGAAACACCCCTTATGTGCTCCACGATGGCCCGCCTTATGCCAATGGTGCCCTGCACATGGGACACGCCTTGAATAAGATCATCAAGGACATCATCATCCGTAATAAGCAGATGCGCGGCTACTACTCACCATATGTACCCGGCTGGGACACGCATGGACTGCCGATAGAACAGGCACTCACCAATAAAGGTGTCGACCGTAAAAGTATGTCGATCGAGGAATTCAGAAACAAATGCATCGAATTTGCCGACACGCAGATCGACCAGCAGCGCGAAGGCTTCAAACGCATGGGCATCGATGGCGAGTGGGACAACCCCTATGTCACTTATAAACCTGAATTCGAAGCCGCACAGATTCGTGTGTTGAAGGATATGGTCGAAAAGGGTCTTATCTATAAAGGGAAAAAACCGATCTACTGGTCCCCGGTCAGTGAGTCATCATTGGCTGAAGCGGAGCTCGAATATAAGGATAAGCGCTCTCCTTCAATCTATGTTGGCTTTAAAGTGGCTGATGGCAAAGGCGTACTTGATGAAGGCGTGCAGATGGTCATCTGGACGACGACGCCATGGACGATTCCATCCAATTCAGGCATTGCAGTACATCCTGAGTTGAACTATGTCCAAATCAATTACGAAGGTCAGGAATATGTAGTGGCTGAAGCGCTTCTGGACCATTTCTGCGAAGAAGTCGAATTCGATAAGGATAAAGTGACGCGTACAAAAGAAATCAAAGGCTCAGAAATGGAGTACGTCACGACCAAACACCCACTATATGACCGCACAAGCCTTGTCGTGCTGGGTGAACATGTCACAACGGAAGCAGGTACAGGGTGTGTCCATACTGCTCCTGGACATGGTGACGATGACTTCATCATCGGCCAGAAATATGAACTCGATGTAATCAGTCCTGTAGACGATAAAGGCGTCTTCACGGATGAAGCGGGCAAGTATTCAGGGCTTTTCTATGATGACGCCAATAAAGTGATCACGGAAGACCTTGAAGCAGCAGGTGCTCTGGTTAAGCTCGGCTTCTATACGCATTCTTATCCTCATGACTGGCGCACTAAAACACCGGTTATATTCCGGGCAACGCCACAGTGGTTCGCATCAATCAAAAATGTTCGTGAAGATATCCTCCAGGCGGTCATGGACACTGAATTCCAAGTGGAATGGAACCAGAAACGCATGTACAACATGATCAAAAACCGTGGTGATTGGGTAATTTCACGTCAGCGTGTATGGGGTGTACCATTGCCTTTCTTCTATGCAGAAGATGGACAGGAGATAGTTGATGCTGCAGTCATCGAGCATGTCGCATCATTGTTTGAAGTACATGGATCGAACATTTGGTTCGAGTGGGATGCAAAAGACCTCATGCCTGAAGGTTTCACACATGAAGGTTCGCCAAACGGTGAATTCACAAAAGAAAAAGATATAATGGATGTCTGGTTCGATTCTGGCTCGACCCACCGTGGTGTACTGACAGTACGCGATAACCTGACATACCCAGCGGACCTTTATTTCGAGGGGTCCGACCAGTACCGTGGGTGGTTCAACTCCTCAATCATCACCAGTGTTGCAACTAAAGGCATCGCACCTTATAAAGAACTCCTGAGCCATGGATTCGTCATGGATGGTCAAGGCAAGAAGATGTCGAAATCCCTCGGCAATGTCATCCTGCCGGAGAAGATCATGAAACAGATGGGGGCAGATATCATCAGGCTATGGGTGATGTCTTCTGACTTTGAGGAAGACGTCAGGATTTCAGATGATATCCTGAAGCAGGTGTCTGAAGTCTACCGCAAAGTAAGGAATACTTTCCGCTTCCTGCTCGGGAATGTGTCTGATTTCAATCCTTCAACGGATGCAATCGCTTATGATGAATTGAAGGAAGTCGACCAGTTCATGATGCAACGCTTCAACGAAATGGTGAATCTGATGCGTGACTGTTATGACCGCTATGATTACGTCACCATGTACCAGTCACTTCAGAACTTCATCAATGTCGACTTGTCGAACTTCTATCTCGACTACGGTAAAGACATCCTTTACATTGAGAAACAGGATGCTCATATACGCCGCAGCATGCAGACAGTGCTGTATTCCATATTGACTGGATTGAACCGTCTGCTTGCACCTGTTCTGGTACACACGGCTGAAGAGATCTACCAGCATACGCCGTATACCGAAATGGAAAGTGTCCATCTCGAGTACCTGCCTGAGGCGAAAGAAGTCGATACGGCACTCACTGCAAAATGGAAACATTTCATGGATGTCAGGGATGATGTGCTGAAGGCGCTTGAAGAAGCCCGTAATGACAAGGTCATCGGCAAGTCACTTGAAGCGAAAGTATATGTGACACAGCCAGACGACATGAATTATTCTGACATCAATGGTCGTCTCGAACAGCTCTTTATCGTCTCTCAAGTGGAAGTTGTAGAGTCACTTGAAGATGGTAGACAATATGATAATATCAAAGTCAAAGTCGTACATGCTGAAGGCACACGCTGCGAGCGTTGCTGGAACTATTCCACAGCGCCATCCATCGATGGTGGCGAAGACGACATCTGTCCACGTTGCCGCGAAGTGGTGGATCAGCTCTAGGGGGCTATTATGAAATCATATAGAATCATTCCAATGAGTTTGATCGGTCTAGCTGTACTGGCAATCGATCAGCTGACGAAATACTTTGTTGTGACCGGCATGCAGGAAGGGGAATCCGTGCCGGTCCTCGGCAAGTACTTCATGCTGACTTCCCACCGCAACAGTGGGGCGGCATGGGGCATGTTCCAGGGTCAGATGCTGTTCTTCTATTTGGTGACGTTGCTGGTCCTTGGTATATTGATCTACGTTTATGTCAAGGAGGCGAAAGGGAATACACTGCTGCAGCTTGCGCTCACCCTGCTGTTGGCCGGTGCCCTCGGAAACTTCATCGATCGCATATTATTCCAGGAAGTAGTGGACTTCATCGATGTGCTGATCGTGTTCTACGATTTCCCGATATTCAACATTGCTGATAGCGCACTCACAATTGGTGTGATATTGATGATTTTGGAATTCTTTATAATAGGAAAAGGTGACACGGATGCAGGAAATTAAAGCAAATGAAATGGACAGTGGCCAAAGAATCGACAGGCTGCTGGCAGAGAAATTGGACGATACTTCACGCAGTGATATGCAGGGCAGGATCAGGGATGGACTTGTTGAAGTGAATGGTGAGGCCGTCAAGCCGAACTATAAGGTCAAAATTGATGATGTCATCATAGTCCATCAACGTGAACTGGTGGAGGCTGACATCACCCCCCAGGACCTGAACCTTGAAATCCTCTATGAGGATGATGATGTAGCCGTTGTGAATAAGCCTAAAGGCATGGTGGTCCATCCTGCTGCCGGCCACCATTCGGAAACGCTTGTCAATGGCCTGATGTTTCAGCTTGATGACCTCTCAGGTATAAATGGAGAACTGAGGCCAGGCATCGTGCACCGCATCGATAAGGATACGAGTGGGTTGCTGATGGTCGCAAAGAATGATGTGGCCCATCGTGCACTGGTCGATCAGCTCGTCGATAAAAGTGTCACCAGGAAGTATACAGCACTTGTACACGGTACCATCCCACACGATAAGGGAACCATTGAAGCGCCGATCGGCAGAAATCCAAAGGAACGCCAGGAAATGGCAGTCATCGATTCTGGACGGGATGCTACAACGCATTTCAATGTGCTAGAAAGATATGAAGGGTATACGTTGATAGAATGCATCCTTGAGACGGGCCGGACCCACCAGATCCGCGTCCATATGAAATATATCGGCTATCCGCTTGTCGGGGATCCGAAATATGGTCCAAGGAAGACGTTGAATACAGATGGCCAGATGTTGCATGCGGGGACGCTCGGCTTCATCCATCCAACAAATGGTGAGTACATGGAATTCAGCGATTCATTGCCTGAACCATTCGAAGATGTATTAGAAACATTGACACCTTTATCGGAATAATGCTTGACTTCACTCTGTATTAAGGCTAGACTATTGAAGAAAAGTGAATATGAATGTCTTTAAAAGGAGTCCCGTGAGGCTTCAAAGACGTGATATAACCGGGTACACTTAGGGATAAGTGTATATTTATCAGGATACGTGTATACTCATGTCTTTGGACATGAGTATTTTTTTATACATTTTTAGAGGAGAGGATTTAGGTGGACAAACGAACGATACTGGATGAATCACAAATTACACGCTCGCTTACCCGCATGTCGCATGAAATACTGGAACATAATAAAGGGACTAAAGGACTGGTGTTCCTTGGAGTCAAAACACGCGGTGAGTATCTTGCGGAACGTCTTCAAAAGAAGATTACTGAGATAGACGGCGTGGAGATACCGACAGGCACAATCGATATAACAGGCTATCGTGATGACAGGAAGAAAGAACGCGCCGGCAGTGCCATAGACATCGGAGTGTCACTTGATGACAAGCATGTAGTCATCGTCGATGATGTACTCTTTACGGGCAGGACGATCCGCGCCGCGATGGATGCGATATTGAATGAAGTCAGACCTTCAAAGATTTCCTTGGCTGTACTAATCGACCGAGGGCATCGGGAACTGCCGATCCGCGCCGATTTTGTCGGTAAGAATATCCCGACTGCCAAAGAAGAGAAGATAGATGTCCATCTAGAGGAGCACGACGCAGTCAACGAAGTTCTATTAAGCAGATAACAGGAGGACGGCTGAAATGCAGACCAAAGAATCACCAGAAGAAATCTACTCAAAAAGTGTCTCCCCCATACTCGATGTGCAGGATAAGCCAAAGCCTGCCCAATGGTTGATGCTCAGTTCACAGCATCTATTTGCAATGTTCGGTGCTACGGTGCTTGTGCCGTACTTGACGGGGTTGCCGGTATCCGCGGCTCTGATTGCAAGCGGCATCGGCACCCTGCTCTACATACTCATTACGAAAGGGCAGATACCAGCATACCTTGGCTCAAGCTTCGCATTCATACTGCCCATTACAATTGCGCTTGGAGCAAATAGTCTAGGCGAAGTGCTGACAGCGTTATTCTTCAGCGGAGTACTATATATCATCATCGGTATCGCGATAAGGGGCTTCGGCATAGATTGGCTGATGAACCTGCTGCCTCCAGTAGTCGTCGGACCGGTCATCATGGTCATCGGGCTCGGCCTTGCACCGGTTGCGGTCGATATGGCGATGTATACGGATTCGGGCAATCAGGAAGGCTACAGTATGCTCTACATATTTGTAGCGGCGGTGACGCTCATCATCACGATCTGCGCTTCGATATTCCTGCGCGGGGTACTATCCCTGATCCCCATCCTGATCGGTATCATCGGAGGATACATCACAGCTGTACTAGTGGGCATCGTCGACTTCACACAGATTATCGAAACGAGCTGGTTCATGCTCCCGGACGTCCATCTCCCGTTCGTCTCATACAATCCGACCTGGAACCTCGGACTTATGGTCGTGATGCTGCCGATCGTGTTCGTCACAGTGAGTGAGCATATCGGCCACCAGATGGTCATCAATAAGATCGTCGGACGCAATTTCTTCAAAAAGCCGGGCCTGCACCGTTCCCTAGTCGGGGACGGAGTCTCGACAATGTTTTCAAGCCTGATTGGAGGACCACCGACTACGACCTACGGGGAAAACATCGGAGTACTGGCGATCACGCGCGTATTCAGCGTCTGGGTCATCGGAGGGGCCGGCGTCCTTGCAGTCATACTAGGCTTCATAGGAAAGTTCACAGCCATTGTCCAGAGCATACCGACCCCTGTCATGGGTGGGGTGTCGATCCTACTTTTTGGCATCATCGCCTCAAGCGGCTTGAGGATGCTTATAGATGAGCAGGTGAACTTGGATTCAAAACGCAATCTGGTCATATCTTCTGTAATCTTGGTCGTAGGAATCGGAAAAGCGCACCTTGATTTCACGATCGGCAACATACCTTTCAACCTTGAAGGGATGGCGCTTGCGGCTGTTGCAGGGATACTGCTAAATGCGATCCTGCCTAAGGAGGTGCCGGTTAGTGATGGACAACCTGTTGTCGATGACACAACTACAGACTGACGATATCATGAGGCTCATCAAACGCGCCCAGGCGATAAAAGCCGGGAAATTTGAGCCATTTAAGGAAAAGAAGTATATATCAAATCTATTTTTTGAACCTTCCACACGGACCAAGGCCAGTTTTGAAATGGCTGAAAGCCGGCTCGGCATCCACTCGATCCCCTTCAATGCGGACCACAGTTCGGTGCTTAAAGGAGAATCATTGTACGACACGTGCCGCACCATGGAAGCCATAGGATGTGATGCACTTGTTGTACGCCACGCTATGACCGCCTACTATGACGATCTGGATGGCCTATCGATCCCAGTCATCAATGGCGGGGATGGCAGCGGATCACATCCAACCCAGTCGCTTCTCGACTTAATGACGATATACGATAGATTCGGTACTTTTGAAGGGTTGAAAGTGGTTATGGCGGGTGATATATCACACAGCAGAGTCGCCCGCAGCAACCAACAGGCACTAAAGAAGCTCGGTGCGACGGTCGTTTTCAGCGGACCGGAAGCGTGGCGCGACAAGGAAATGGATGGGGAGTACGTGGACTTCGACGATGCGGTGGAGTCGTGCGATGTCATCATGCTGCTGCGTGTCCAGCACGAACGCCATGGTGATCAGGCGGATTTTACGAAGCGCAGTTACCATAATCAATACGGGCTGACCCTGAAGCGGTACCAAAGGATGAAGCAGGGCGCCATCATCATGCATCCTGCACCAGTCAACCGCGGCGTTGAAATAGATGGGCGTTTGATAGAGAGCCCGCGATCAGTCATTTTCGAGCAGATGAATAATGGTGTGTTCATGCGCATGAGTGTAATACAAGACATACTTAGGAGTGAAGGATAATGACAGTACTTTTGAAGAATGGCACAGTGGCGACAGAAAATGGTGAGGTCAGGATGGACATCCTTATTGACGGCGGAGAAATAGTGGACATGGCCCCTCAAATCGAGCAGGGGGATGAGATCATCGATTGTAGGGGCAAGCTCATCACGCCAGGTTTCGTCGACGTCCACGTTCATTTGAGGGAACCCGGCGGTGAGCATAAGGAGACGATTGAAACTGGCACAAGAGCGGCAGCTCGCGGAGGGTTCACCGCAGTATGTCCAATGCCAAACACACGACCTGTGCCAGACAATGAGAAGACGATGGCCGATATCAAAAGGCGCATCGAAGAAAGCGCCAGTGTAAAGGTACTGCCTTATGCATCCATCACGACGCGTCAACTTGGCAATGAACTGGTCGATTTTGACGCACTTAAAGCCGCTGGTGCATTTGCCTTCACAGATGATGGTGTAGGCGTCCAAAGTGCCGATATGATGCTTCGTGCAATGAAGGAAGCAGCCCGTATAGACATGGCGATAGTCGCCCATACTGAAGAGAACACACTGATTCACGGCGGCGCAGTCCATGAAGGCGGGGTCAGCGAGCGGTTGGGATTAAAGGGGATCCCGTCAGTGACTGAATCCGTACAGATTGCACGCGATGTACTGCTGGCGGAAGCAGCGGGGTGCCATTATCACGTCTGTCATGTAAGCACCAAAGAAAGTGTGCGGGTCATACGGGACGCCAAACGAGCGGGCATCCGTGTGACGGCGGAAGTGACGCCACATCACCTGGTGCTTGACGAAGGAGACATCAGGGAGGACGACCCGAACTTCAAGATGAACCCACCACTCAGAGCATCAGACGATCGTCACGCCCTGATTGAAGGCCTGAAGGATGGGACCATAGACTTCATTGCAACAGATCACGCTCCGCATGCAGAGGAAGAGAAGTCGGTCGGCATGGACACGGCACCGTTTGGCATCACCGGCAGTGAGAATGCATTCCAGCTCCTATATACGAAGCTTGTCAAGTCGGGGGTGTTCACACTGCAGCAGCTAATCGATTGGTTGACAGTCAGGCCAGCGGAAGTGTTTGGACTTGAGATGGGCGTGCTCAAGGTCGGCAGAGCCGCCGATATCACGATTGTTGATCTCGAAAAGAGATATGTCCTCGACAAATCAAAATTTTTATCAAAGGCACGCAACACGCCCTTCCACGGAATTGAACTGACTTCGGACATCTACATGACCATCGTCGACGGAAATATCACTTATAAGGGGGAAGCATGATGATTAAAGAGAGAAGATATCTTGTTTTGGAAGATGGCACCGTATATGAGGGGTATCCTTTCGGCGCCCAGAAGGCAGCGGAAGGCGAGCTCGTCTTCAACACTGCCATGACTGGGGCTCAGGAAATCATCACCGACCTCTCCTATACCGATCAGATCATCACCTTCAGCTATCCGCTGATCGGTAACACTGGCGTCAATATAGAGGACAACGAATCTCTGAAGGCGACGGCTAGGGGGGTTGTTGTAAGGGAAGCTTGTACAGACCCATCGAACTTCCGCACGACGGAAACGCTGGATACATTCCTGAAGCGACATGATATACCGGGAATCAGCGGCATCGACACGCGCAGCATCACAAGAAAACTGAGGAACGGCGGGGTCATGAAGGCAGTGATTACAGATGAGGCCTATCACGAAGACCTGATCGAGCTTCTGCAGCATTCCTCCTTCAGGACCGACCAGGTAAAGCGTGCATCCACCAAGAATCCGTATATCTCTACAGGCACCGGCCCGCGGGTGGTGCTGATAGATTACGGAAAGAAGGAAAATATCGTCAGACAGCTGAATGCACTCGACTGTGATGTGACGGTCGTGCCACACGACACGACAGCGGATGAGATCATCCAGATGAGACCTGATGGCATAATGCTTTCGAATGGTCCTGGGGACCCGGCCGATATACCAGGCCAGGTCAAGACCGTCAAGGCACTCCTTGGCATCCCGCTCTTTGGAATCTGCCTAGGCCATCAGATACTTGGAATCGCTTGCGGTGCTTCGACATATAAGATGAAGTTCGGTCACCGGGGCAGCAACCATCCGGTTAAGAATCTCGCCACCGGAAAGATTGAAATCACTTCACAGAACCACGGCTTTTCGATAGATGGTGCCTCACTGGTCGGTACAGGCCTCGAGGTCACCCACCTGGCACTTAACGACAGGACGATAGAAGGACTACGCCATACTGAGTACCCGGCATTCTCGGTGCAGTTCCACCCGGAAGCGGGTGCAGGGCCCCATGACTCTGAATACTTGTTCGACGAATTTGTGAAATTGATGAAACAAAAGGAGGCCAACCATGCCTAAACGTCAAGATATAAAAACAATTCTAGTCATCGGCAGCGGTCCGATCATCATCGGCCAAGCTGCAGAGTTCGATTACGCAGGCACCCAAGCATGCCTGGCATTGAAGGAAGAGGGGTACCGCGTCATTCTCGTCAACTCCAACCCAGCGACCATCATGACGGATAAGGAAATAGCTGATGTTGTATATATCGAACCACTGACGCCGGACTTCATTGCCAGGATCATCCGCAAGGAGCAGCCGGATGCACTATTGCCGACGCTCGGTGGGCAGGTTGGCCTGAATATGGCGGTTGAGCTCGACCGTCTGGGCATCCTTGAGGAAAACGGTGTTGAACTGCTCGGGACAAGGCTCGAATCCATCAAACAGGCAGAAGACCGGGATCTTTTCAGGCAGCTGATGAACCAGATGGCGGTACCGGTACCGGATTCGGACATCATTACCACGCTCGATGAAGCGAAAACATTCCAGGAGCGCGTGGGATATCCATTCATCGTGCGCCCGGCATTCACGATGGGCGGTACAGGTGGAGGCATCTGCTATAACGATGCCGACTTGAATGAGATTGTCGCAAATGGGCTGAAGTACTCCCCTGTCGGCCAGTGCCTTGTGGAGAAATCAATCGCAGGATTCAAGGAAATAGAATATGAAGTCATGCGCGACTCGAACGATAATGCCATTGTGGTCTGTAATATGGAGAACATCGACCCCGTCGGCATCCACACCGGAGATTCCATCGTCGTCGCACCCACCCAGACATTAACCGATAAAGAGCATCAGATGCTCCGTGATGTGTCGCTCAACGTCA
This sequence comes from Salinicoccus jeotgali, assembly GCF_039538805.1. Classification (GTDB taxonomy): domain Bacteria; phylum Bacillota; class Bacilli; order Staphylococcales; family Salinicoccaceae; genus Salinicoccus; species Salinicoccus jeotgali. The sequence continues at coordinate 113,246 of NZ_BAABCK010000013.1, forward strand.
TACGCGAGCTGGGCATAGAAGGGGGATGCAACGTCCAGCTTGCACTTGATCCCCATTCCTTCGACTACTACATCATCGAAGTGAACCCACGGGTATCACGCTCATCCGCCCTTGCTTCCAAGGCAACCGGATATCCGATCGCAAAACTTGCAGCAAAAATCGCCATCGGCATGACACTTGATGAAATGATCAATCCGGTGACGGGTACAAGCTATGCCGCCTTTGAACCGACCCTCGACTACGTAGTGTCAAAAATTCCGCGCTTCCCGTTCGATAAGTTCGAAAAGGGAGAACGGAAACTCGGCACACAGATGAAGGCTACCGGTGAAGTCATGGCTATCGGACGGACATATGAAGAATCCCTGCTGAAGGCAATCCGCTCACTGGAATACGGTGTCCATCACCTCGGGTTACCTAATGGAGACCAATTCGAACTGGACTACATCAACGACATGATAAAGAAGCAGAGTGATGAACGACTGTTCTATATTGGTGAGGCATTAAGGCGGGGCGTAGATAAGAAGACCATCCATGAGTGGACGAAAATAGATCTATTCTTCCTGAGGAAATTTGAACACATCATCGAAATAGAGCATGAGCTGAAGGAAAACCCGGGGTCGCTCGATCATCTCAAATGGGCTAAAACCTACGGCTTCAGCGATAAGGTCATCGGACACCGCTGGAATATGGAAGAAGAGGAAATCTTCGGCATGCGCAGGGAGAAGGGCATCATGCCAGTCTACAAGATGGTCGATACATGTGCGGCTGAATTCGAGTCGAATACTCCATATTTCTATGGTACTTACGAACTTGAAAATGAATCAGTGGTCAGCACGAGGGAAAAGATAATCGTACTTGGAAGCGGTCCGATCCGGATCGGTCAGGGTGTGGAGTTCGACTACGCCACCGTCCATGCAGTATGGGCAATCCAGGAAGCCGGTTATGAAGCTATAATCATCAACAATAACCCCGAGACCGTCTCCACGGATTTCTCAATATCCGATAAACTGTACTTTGAACCGCTGACCCATGAAGATGTCATGAACATCATCGAGTTGGAGCAGCCAAAAGGCGTAGTCGTCCAGTTCGGCGGCCAGACGGCCATCAATCTGGCCGACGGCTTGGAAGAAGCGGGGGTCCAGATCCTCGGCACATCCCTTGATGATCTGGACCGCGCCGAAGACAGGAAACGCTTTGAGGCACTGCTGCGCGATATAGATGTACCGCAGCCTCTCGGCAAGACTGCCACCAACGAACAGGAGGCATTGGAGAACGCTGAACTGATCGGCTACCCGGTTCTAGTCCGTCCAAGCTATGTCTTGGGAGGCCGTGCGATGGAGATCGTCCATAGCAGTGGGGAATTGAAGAATTACATGCGTGATGCCGTAAAGGCCTCACCGCAGCACCCGGTTCTGATAGACCGATATCTGACTGGCAAGGAGATAGAGGTGGATGCGATCAGTGACGGCGAAAATGTCATCATTCCTGGAATCATGGAACATATCGAACGGGCCGGTGTGCACTCCGGAGATTCTATCGCGGTCTACCCGCCTGTCACACTAAGCGAAGCAGAAATCGATAGGCTTAAGGACTATACGGTGAAATTGGCGCTTGGATTGAAGACAGTAGGACTCATCAATATTCAGTTCGTCATAGCCGACGGCGAAGTGTATGTCCTCGAAGTGAACCCGCGCGCCAGCCGTACAGTGCCGTTCATGAGCAAGATCACTGAAGTGCCTATGGCCGCCCTTGCCATGAAAGCAATACTGGGAGTGAACTTGAAGGATACTGGACATCCGATGGGATTGGTGCCATTCCAGGATGGTTATCACGTTAAAGCACCGGTCTTCAGCTTCAGCAAACTGAAGAATGTGGATATTACACTTGGACCAGAGATGAAATCGACCGGTGAAGTGATGGGCAAGGATATGAGCTTGAACAAAGCGTTGTATAAGGCATTGGCAGCAAGCGGATTGGAAGTTAAAGACCACGGAACCGTCCTGTTCACAGTGGCAGATAAGGATAAGGAAGAAGCAGTGGCACTCGCCCATAGACTGTCACAATGCGGATTCAGGATAATGGCTACGGAAGGTACCGGAAAGGCATTGGAGTCACGCGGCATTTCCTGCCTCACCGTCGATAAGGTGCGGGAAAAGGAGAACAGTCTGCTTAAGGATATCCAAAACGGCAGCGTGCAGATCGTGATCAACACAATGACAAAAGGGAAACAGGTCGAAAGAGACGGATTCAGGATCAGAAGAGAGTCTGTCGAGAACGGTATTCCATGCCTGACATCACTTGATACGGCACGTACCTTGGTTGAAGTGATTGAAAGCATGACATTCAATATGGAAAAGATGTAGGTGATCATATGAAGACACTCATGACCATAATTGCCAATGACGAGATTGCCGACCGGGTATTCGAGATGGAGCTTGAAGGGGCGCTCACTTCAGATATGAAGACACCGGGACAGTTCGTCCACGTGCGCATCGACGAGTCGACCGAGCATGTACTGAGGCGGCCCATCTCAATCGCCAGCATCGATCAGGAAGCTTCGCGCTTTACCATCATATATAGGGCGGATGGCGCAGGGACTTCCAAATTAGCGGACAGACGTGCCGGGGAGAACTTGGATATATTATCCCCCCTCGGCAACGGCTATCCATTGGAACGTGACAGACATGTACTCATAATAGGCGGGGGCATCGGTGTTCCACCTCTTTATGAATTATCCAAACAGTTGAACGCGCGAGGCGTGAAAACTACCCATGTACTGGGATTCAATTCACAGAAAGATGTTTTCTATGAAGATAAATTCAGTGCACTCGGTGAAACATTTGTCTCCACGGCTGATGGTTCATACGGCACGAAAGGATTCGTTACAGATGTCATCGAAGCACTTGATGGACCTTTCGACCGCTTTTACGCTTGTGGTCCGAAAGTAATGCTGAGGGCACTTTCCGAGACGATGGAGATTGATGGTTATATTTCGCTTGAGGAACGGATGGGATGCGGCTTTGGTGTGTGCTACGCATGTGTATGCGAAACAACGGAGGGTGAATATGTCAAGCTTTGCACTGATGGCCCGGTCTTCAGGAAAGGGGAGATAGTGTTATGAACAAAGAGGCGATGCATATCTCCCTGCCGGGGTTAAACCTTAAGAATCCGGTAATGCCGGCATCAGGCTGCTTCAGTTTTGGTGAGGAATTCTCCCGACTCTATGATCTTTCACAGCTTGGTGCAATAATGATCAAAGCTGCAACGCATGAGGCAAGAAAAGGCAATCCCACCCCGCGCGTGGCAGAGACTTCAAGTGGCATGCTGAACGCCATCGGGTTGCAGAACCCTGGGGTTGATCACATCATCGAGCATGAACTCAAATTCCTTGAACAGTACGATGTGCCCATCATAGCGAATGTTGCAGGCACTGAGATAGATGATTACGTGATGGTCGCAGATAAAATATCCAAGGCAGGTAACGTCAATGCGCTGGAATTGAACATTTCATGCCCGAACGTCAAAGCCGGAGGCATCCAATTCGGCACTGATCCAGAAACAGCGCGGCGCTTGACCGCTGCAGTCAAAGAAGCTTCTGACGTACCAGTCTATGTAAAACTTTCACCGAACGTCACAAACATCGTCGAAATGGCAAAGAGCGTCGGAGATATAGCGGACGGATTGACAATGATCAACACACTTGTAGGCATGAGGCTCGACACGACAGGGCGACCGATCCTATCTAACATCACTGGCGGATTGAGCGGTCCGGCCATCAAACCGGTCAGCCTGAACATGATCTACCAAGTCCGGCAGCACATGCCCGACATACCGATAATCGGGATGGGCGGCATTTCGACAGTGGATGATATACTCGACTATATTTCAGTAGGTGCTGATGCTGTGGCAATAGGTACGATGAACTTTACTGATCCCATGATCTGTCCAACTCTCATCAGAGGGTTGGAAGAACGCTTGAAAGATATGGGTGTCGCCCACATCCATGACTTGAAGGGGCGCGCCTACAAACGGGAGGAAGACTAATGGACAGACCGATAATTGCACTTGATTTCAGTACGATGGAGCATGTACGCGAATTTCTAAAACGCTTCGATGAAGCGCTGTTCGTCAAAGTAGGCATGGAGCTTTATCTGCAGAATGGGCCGGAGGTCATAAAAGAACTGCGCAGCATGGGGCATGATGTCTTCCTTGATCTGAAGCTCCACGATATTCCGAATACAGTAGGCAAGGCGATGGAAGGGCTCGCGGCACTCGATGTCCAGATGACGAATGTCCATGCACAGGGGGGAGTGGCGATGATGAAGCGCGCTGCGGAATCCTTCAAAAACTACAACCCTGACGGGCTGCTCATCGCTGTCACCCAGCTCACATCGATGAGCGAAGAGCTGGTCCATGAAGAACTGGGTTCCAGATTGAGCCTCGATGAGAGCGTCGTTCATTTTGCGAAACTTGCGCAATCTGCAGGCCTTGATGGTGTAGTGTGTTCCCCACTTGAAGCAGAGCTTGTCCATGAAGCTTGTGGCAAGGAATTTAAAACCGTCACACCAGGCATCCGCATGCAGTCGGACACACAGGATGACCAGGTGCGTATCATTACACCTGAAGGAGCTAAAAGTGCCGGGTGCGACTATATTGTGGTAGGGCGCTCCATCACCAGAGACCCGAATCCATCAGAAAAATATTATAAGATCAAAAAAGAATTTGAAAGCGGGGAACAATAGATGGAATTACGCACTGCAGAAATACTTCTTGATGTAGGAGCCGTAGAGCTCAGTCCTGAAGCACCTTTCACTTGGGCGAGTGGCATAGAATCTCCCATATACTGTGACAACCGCAAAATAATAGGGGATATACAGGCAAGAAACGAAATTGCGGATGCATTCGCCTCAGTAATCAAAGAGCAGATGCCTGAAGCAGAAGTCATTGCCGGAACCTCCACCGCTGGAATTCCACACGCTGCGTTCGTCAGCGAGCGTCTGCAATTGCCGATGTGTTATGTCCGGGGAAGCAAGAAAAAGCATGGTAAGGGGAATCAGATTGAAGGCGCGGATATCTCCGGTAAAAAAGTAGTGCTCATCGAAGATCTGATTTCCACCGGTGGTTCGAGTATTGAAGCGGCTGAAGCCTTGAAGGAAGGTGGAGCTGAGGTGCTTAAGGTGATCGGAATCTTCACTTATGGCCTGCCCCAGGCGGCTGAAGCATTCAGCCAGTCAGGTTTTACTCTCTTTACATTGAGTAATCTCGATGCATTGGTCGAGGTAAGTGCCAATCGCGGGACTCTTTCTGATGGTCAACAGAAGACGGTCATGGATTTCAAGACATCACTATCAAAATAAAAGCTCAAACTGGAACTTCAGTTCCAGTTTGAGCTTTTTTCATCATACACCAAATATCATATCGTTTATGAATTTGGCTTCCTGTTCAATGTGTTCACTATCTAAGGAGGCATAAAGTTTTATTTTTGGTTCTGTACCTGACGGCCTTAGAGCAATCCAGCCATCCTGGAAATGAATTTTGATGACATCGGCTTGTGGGAGTTCAATCTTTTCTGTCCGGCCATCTTGATACGTCCGAGTCTGAGTCTTAAAATCTTCAGACATGACCACTTCCCTCCGGTCGAGCTTTTTAGGGGTGTTGGTGCGGAACTGCCTCATGATTTCATTGATTTCCTCCTTGCCGCTCGTCCCTTCGAAGGTATGACTGAAAAGAACTTCCATACGCCTGCCGTACGTTTCGTAGATTGATTCCAAGACATCCACAAGCGTCCGGCCTTCATTCTTCAGTGCGCTTGCCATCGAGACAAGGTACGGCACAATCTGTATGGCGTCTTTGTCACGCACGAATGGTTCAAGGAGAAAACCGTAGCTTTCTTCGTAGCCGAATATGAACTGTTTTTCGGGATTGTCTTCAAGCATCTTGATCTGCTCACCGATATACTTGAAACCAGTCAGAACTTCTATCATCTCTGCACCTTTATCTTCTGCAATCTTACGGCCTAAGTCGCTTGTCACAATTGATTTGATGACGACCGGACTTGGGCCGTCGTGGTTATCCAAGCGATGGTTGAGAAGCAGTATACCGAGCTGGTTGCCGTTCAAATGGACATACTCACCATTATGCAGGACCTGCACTCCAATTCTGTCGGCGTCGGGATCTGTGGCAATGAGCAGATCGGCTTCATCCTTTTTGCCAAGTGTCCGTGCCTCTTCAAATGCAGACTCGTTCTCCGGGTTTGGAGATTCGACCGAAGGAAAATCACCGTCGGGGCGACATTGTTCCTCGACCAGTTGATAACCGTTGAATCCAAGTGTATCGAGCAGCTCGGGCACAATCGGCACACTCGTTCCATGCAGGCTTGTGAATACGACTTTAAGGTCGGATTTTGGAATTTCTGGAATGAACGCAGTAATTCTCTGCTTATAGAGCTCTTCCATTTCAGTAGAAATGTATCCAGCGTCGCCGTTTTCCAACGCTTCTTCAAAAGGAATGGCAGCAATGTTGAATATATCTTCTATCGCGTTGATCTTCTCACTCAGTAGTGAAGCCGGCCGATCGATCAGCTGGGCACCATCCGCACCGTACACTTTAATGCCATTATACTCCGGTGGATTATGGCTTGCCGTTATCATGACCCCGAGGTCTGCATTGTGTTCCCTGACATGGAACGAGAGCTCCGGCGTTGAAATATATTGTTTTGAGAGCTTGACTGATACATTGTTGGTAACAAGGACACTCGTCATGGCTTGGGCAAATTCTGGTGAAAAGTGGCGGGTATCATAACCTATGACGACGAGTGAATCATCATCATCTTTTAAGCTATGTGCAATGCCAAGCGCCACTTTCTCGACTGTATATCGGTTCAGACGGTTCGGCCCGAGTCCGATTTTCCCCCTTATGCCTGCTGTCCCGAATGCAAGAGTACCGGTAAATGCGTCATTCTTCTCTTCTTCTGGTAGACGATCATATTGCTCCTGTGTGATGAAACTTCCCTCAATATTATTTTCCCATTGTGTTCTTTCCACTTCAATCACCTTCCTGGTCTGTTGTGTATTAGGCGGCATCGGCCATCTTCCTCAGTATAACGACTTCATACCCTTTAATATAGAGACTATTGGCATATACGGCCTTATCATGCCAACGCTGGTTTGAGAGTATGATCCTATAGGAATCATCCGAGCCATATCCAAGTTCGACGGATTTTTCCGTCGGATTGATGATGATCATAAACTCGCTCTCCTCGTGGCTGATCTGCACCCCGAAGGCTTGCGGCAAGTTGTTGAACGTCATGAATGTAAGCGCCTTTTTAATTTCGTCAGGATTTTTCAGGCGGAAGACATCTTCTTCTAGCCTGAAACGTATTACTGCTTTGATGAATTCAATATTATCCTGATACTTGGCTCTGCGGTTCCAGTCCATGCGGTTCAACAGGTCGCTTAGATTATACGTATTTCCATGACCATATTTGGTCCTGAAGAATTCCTGTCCGGCGTGCAGAAATGGTGTGCCGAACGATAGCAGGGTCAACGCAGTTGCAAGCTGATGTTGACTCTCAAGCACATACTGCCGCTTGTCCGAGGAATACTTGAGGCGGTCATATAACGTATGGTTGTCATGAACTTCCACATAATTGATGCTCATACCCGGATTGAATGCTTTGAAACTCCCAGTGAACATTTCCCTGATAGCTTGGGCGCCTTGTCCATCTCCATTTACATACCCCTTTTCGCTCAGTTCAAAATTGCTGCCTTTGATCACATCGCGGAAATGGTCGTTAAAGAAATGGACACTCGGAATGCGATCTGAAAATTCAGGGAGTGTCTTTTTATGATACTCCAAGGCTGTCGGCAAGTCCCAACCTTCTCCCAGGAGGAAAATTTCCCGGTCCTGTTCTTTTGAAATATGTTCTATACCTTGCATTGTTTCGATATCGAGCGCCCCCATAAGATCAAACCGGTAACCGTCGACCCGGTAGAAATCGAGCCAGAATTCCATCGTTTCAAGAATGAAGCGGCGGGCCATCATTTTTTCTGAGGCGAAATCATTGCCGACTCCCGTGCCGTTCGACAAGGATAGATCAGCATTATGTCTGAAGTAATAGCCGGGTACCAATTTCTCGAAACTCGAGTGTTCCACCCTATATACATGATTCAAGACTACATCCAAAACGACTTTCATGCCATTCTCATGTAATGTAAGTATAAGGTTTTGGAGTTCGACGATGCGGCTGATCGGGTCTGAAGGATTTGTTGCATAACTGCCTTCAGGCACCATAAAGAAATGAGGGTCATATCCCCAGTTATAACTTTTATCCCGATTCAATTCATCAACGGTCGAAAAGTCATTGACCGGCATCAATTCTATGTGGGTGACACCTAGCTCCTTCAGATAATTGAGTCCGCTGCTCAGCCGGTGGCCGGTCTCCGTATCTTCCGTCATCCCGAGGAAGAGGCCTCTCCATGCTTCACTGACACCACTGTTCGGATGACTGGTGATGTCCCTTACATGGGTTTCGTAGATGATTGCTGAATCATTCGGTATATCTGGTACATGATGTTTCCGGTAGTTGGGGTTGATGCGTTCGAAATCGACAACCATAGCCTCTTTTGCGTTGGCTGACACTGCCTTGACATACGGATCGATGACGAAATGCGTCACATGATTGTGGCTCGCTTCGAAATGATAATTTTTGCCATGACAGTCGTGGGAAATGACTTTTTCAAAGTAGCCGCCAATTTTATCCATATTATAAGGTTGACCATCAAGGAGCAGTCTGCACTGGAAGACTGTCGGAGCAAATACTCTGAAGATGGTCTGTTCTTTTGTATAGATGGCACCCATCTGCTGATCGGTTGCATACTTCAAGTCGAATTCTGTAGAAAAGGTATAGCGGCCCATCTCAAGTGGGATATGCCGCCCGCCTATAATCAGAAAAGTGAAATGATCGAGGTTCAGGGGATGTGCTAACGAAATGGTGGTGCACTTATCGCTGATATGGGCCGGGTGGATTTCAAGCGCTTCGCCATTCTGCATGACGGAAATGGACGCTGTATTTTCCGAACTGGCATTTTTTTTGACTATAGTAATCTGATCTGATGCATCTAGATATGCGTCATACATAAAGTTCCTCCATCTAGTTGTAGTAAATGATTGTTGCATGTATAATTATCATTTAAATAAATATTCTGAAATTGCTGTAAATGTATCATTCCAAATTTATAAGTTGTAACACCATAAAAATGGGTATGGACATAGTATAACGTAAAGGGGGAGATATTTTGAGTGCAGAGCGGTTGGAAATGGATAAATATCTGTTTCACCAGGGCACCCACTACAATGCCTACCAATTCATGGGGGCTCACGTTTTGGGTGATGAGGTGCGATTCATCACCTGGGCGCCGAATGCTACGCATGTGCAGCTCGCGTGTGAGCACAATGACTACAGTGGTGAAGGCATGGATTTTGAGCCTTTGGGCGATCAAGGTCTATGGATTTTCAAAACCCCCAACATGAAAAAAGGGGACGCCTATAAGTATAAGATTTATTTTCAGGGCACATCCCATCTGAAATCAGATCCCTATGGATTCTACCATGAACGGCGACCGGCAACAGCCAGCATCGTCCACCACGATGATTTCACCTTTACGGATGATGAATGGATGGCGAAAAGAAGCAGAAGCAATGTCTATCAAGCCCCGATCAGCATTTATGAAGTCCATCTGGGGACTTGGATGAGACATGCCGTGGACAGTGCAGATTATAACACCGTCGATGAGCTGACTGATGCTGCCCATTTCAGCTATGATGAAATTGCTGAAGCATTGGTGCCATATGTGGAGAAGATGGGATACACACATGTTGAGTTCATGCCTTTGACTGAACATCCCTTTGACTTGTCCTGGGGTTACCAGGTGACAGGCTACTTCTCTCCGACCAGCCGTTTTGGGGAGCCGGCTGGATTGAAGCGCCTGATCAACCGTCTGCATGAAGCGGGAATCGGTGTCGTCATGGACTTTGTACCCGCCCATTTCTGTAAAGACGCGCATGGATTAAGGATGTTCGACGGCATGCCTGTCTATGAACATCCTGATCCGAGAATTGCTGAAAAACGCCAGTGGGGAACGTTGACGTTCGATTACGGACGGCCTGAAGTACAATCTTTCCTCATCTCTTCGGCGATGTATTGGTTGCGTGAATTCCACATCGATGGTCTTAGGATCGATGCTGTGCACAGCATGATTGACCTGAACTTCGAAAACCATGAAGCCCGGGATAAAATCTATAACGAAGACGGCAGTGAGACGAACATTGCCGGGGTGGAGTTCCTGAAGAAATTGAATAAAGCTGCCTTCATGTATGATGAAACGCTCCTTATGATGGCGGAAGATTCTTCCGATGAGGCGAAAATCACCCACCCGGTCCACACCGGCGGACTCGGCTTCAATTTCAAATGGGATCTCGGCTGGATGCATGATCGGCTTGATTATATGGAACAGGATTTCTACGCGCGGGCAAACATCCACAATAAACTCACGTTTTCGATGGCATATAAGTACAATGAGAATTATCTATTGCCTCTGTCCCACGATGAGGTTGTCCATGGTAAGAAATCCATAGTCGATAAGATGGCTGGAGACCAATGGCAAAAATTTGCCCAGACCCGGCTGTTATATGGCAATCAGACCACAGAACCAGGAAAACAGCTACTGTTCATGGGGCAGGAAATAGGGATGTTCCATGAATGGAAGGATAAGGGGCAGGTCGACTGGCATCTTCTCGAATATCCGTACCATCACTCCCTGCAGAAATATACCGCTGACCTGAACGCGTTCTATAGGACGCATCCTGAGTTCCATAAATGGGATTACATGCCTGAAGGGTTCAAATGGCTGCTCGTCGACGATAATACGCATTCCGTCCTCAGCTATGTACGCAGATACAAGGAGACTTTTAAAGTATGCATATTCAACTACCGTCCGGAAGTATATCATGATTTTAAAATCCCAGTGCCTGAACCCGGCGTCTATCGGGAAATCTTCAATAGTGATGAAGACAAATATTCAGGTTCCGACGTCATGAATGACGGCAGGCATTTTTCAACGGATGAACATTATATCCGCGAAGACCAATATATAAAAGTATCCATCGCACCACTTGCTTTTCAAGTATTCGATCTTGAAGATGACACAGACAGGAGGAAGTAATATGACATCTAATACTGTAGCCATGCTGCTGGCAGGGGGAAAGGGCACGCGGCTTGGCGAACTGACGAAGGATATCGCCAAGCCAGCTGTACCGTTTGGAGGGAAGTATAGAATCATCGATTTTACAATGAGCAACCTGGCCAACTCGGGTATTTCGACAGTCGGGGTGCTCGTACAATACTCACCCTTAATGCTCAATAAGCACATCGGCATCGGCAAACCTTGGGGCCTTGACAGGCAATATGGGGGCGTCAGTGTACTCTCGCCGCATTCCAACCGTGAGGGCAGTGCCTGGTTCAGTGGTACGGCAGATGCAATCGTCAAGAATCTGCATTTTATCGATCAATACGAGCCTGATAATCTGATTGTCCTGAGTGGCGATCATATCTATCAGATGGATTATACTAAAATGCTCGAATTCCACCGGGCCAATGATGCCGATACCACCATCTCGGCAATTGAGGTACCATGGGAAGATGCCAGCCGATTCGGCATTCTGAACACGAATGAAGATATGAGCATATATGAATTTGATGAGAAGCCCGAGGAGCCAAAAAACAATATGGCTTCAATGGGAGTCTACATCTTCAAATGGGAAACGATTAGACCATACCTGCTCGAAGATGAAAAGAAGGAAGACAGCGAACATGATTTCGGGAAGGACATCATCCCAATGATGCTGTCGGATGAGAAGAGATTGTTCGCCTACAATTTTGAAGGCTACTGGAAAGATGTAGGCACAATCAAAAGTTATTGGGAAGCAAATATGGATCTGCTGAAAGACGATTTCCAGACTTTGCTGATGTCCAAAGAATGGCCTACTTATCCGAACGAAGAAAACCGTCCACCGGAGTACATCGGAGAAACAGCGGAGATAAAGGATTCACTCATTTCTCCAGGTTCTTTCATTGAAGGAAAAATCGATAATTCGATACTCTTCATCGGTGTGGAGACGGGGGCAGGCTCAAGCATCAAAGACTCCATCATACTACCTGATGCAGTAATCGGCGAAGGTGTCCGACTTGAGCGTGTAATCGTCACTTCAGGTGTTGAGGTGCCGGATGGTGCTGAAATACTCGCCGAGGACGAAGAGCCTATCGTCATCAGTCATGATACTTTAGACGACTATCTGCCAAAAGGGGGGCAATCATAATGGATAACGAAATACTTGGACTGATCAATCTACAGCCTGAACAGGATTACCTGGATGAATTGACTTATTTTAGGAGCAGTGGGTCGGTGCCATTCATGGGGCGCTATAGACTGATTGATTTCGCAATCACCAGCATGAATAATTCAGGCGTCAATGTCATAGGAGTATTTGCTGGCAATAAATTCAGATCATTACTCGATCATCTGAACCGCAAAGAAGATTTCGGCATTGAAGGAAGACAATCTAAAATATTCGTCCTTCCCCCTGACTGGAATGATCCGACTGACGTATCACAGGGAGATCTTAAGCATTTCCATAACCACTCCGATCTGTTCAGCCGTTTTAAAGGAAATCATGTGCTCGTCTCCGGCTCCCAGTTCATATCGAATACCGATTACTCTGAAGCGGTTGAACAGCATATCAAGAATGATAGGGACGTGACATTCGTTTCAGAAAAAGTTGAAACCCCTCCAGAAGGCCCGATCCTTCGCCTCATTACAGAAGGGGATCAGGTTACTGGATTTACACACGATCAAGAAAACTCGCACCTTTATACAGGCGTATACATCATTAAAAAATCTGTCCTTATGAACATCGTCACGTTCTGCATCAACAATTACAAGCCGAGTTTCTTCCATAATGGCATAAGAGAGAAGCTTGAAGAGTATAATACAGGTTTTTTTGATATAACGGCAAAAACACATTACTTCCATTCGATTGAAACATATTTCAACAACAGCATGGCATTGCTGGAAAAAGACCGCTACCGCAAATTCTTCTTCGGCAAGAATAGAGTGAAGACGAAAGTGAGCACCAGCCCACCGACGCTCTATAAGAAGACCAGCAACGTCAAAAAATCAATCTTGGCAAATGGCGTCACGGTCGAAGGAACTGTCGAACGCTCGATAATCGGCCGCAATGTCAAGATCGGCAAAGGAGCAGTCATTAAAAACTCCATCATTTTTGCAAATTGCAGAATCGAACCCGATGTCCACCTTGAGAATGTGATATTGGATAAAGATGTCAGGATTACAGAAGGACGCCAGCTGATGGGTTCTGAAGAAAAACCTTATGTTCTGGCCAAGCGTACCGAGATCTAATTTGATATGGGAAGAAGTGACAGCATGAAACATGTACTTTTTGCTGCAAGTGAATGCACACCGTTCATCAAGTCAGGTGGGTTGGCCGATGTCATCGGCAGCCTGCCGCAGGCACTTGTCAAGGAAGGGGCAGAGGTGTCGGTCATTTTGCCTCTATATAAGGGAATCATCCATTCAGATTACCGCCGGGATATGGAGGAAGTGATGATCTACAATACCCCGGTAGGATGGCGCAACCAGTATACCCGCATCTTGAAATATACAGATAGGAGAGTCACCTACTATTTTGTAGATAATGAGTACTACTTCAACCGTGACGGCCTCTACGGATATATCGATGATGGGGAGCGCTTTGCCTACTTTTCGAATGCGATCATTGAATTCATGTACCGTACAGATGAAAATTATGATGTGCTCCATTGTCATGATTGGCAGACTGGGGCTGCCGTTGCAATCGGCAGCATCAAACGGCCACACCCCGGCATGAAGATTGTCTACACGATCCATAATATCCAGTATCAGGGATGGATGGATCACTCGGCCTTCGGGGATATGTTCAACTTCGGCATGGAGCATTTCGCGGGATTCGAGTGGCAGGGCATGCTTAACATGATGAAAACCGCCATCCATCATGCGGATGTCATTACGACCGTGTCCGAAACATATGCCGAAGAGATTCTGACGCCATTTTTCGGTGAAGGTCTGGAGACGGTGCTCGAATACAGGAGGCATGATCTGCATGGCATCATCAATGGTCTGGATGTGACAGAATATAATCCCCTGAAAGATGATGCACTTGACTATAGATACCGATCATCATGCAAGACCAAACTGAAAAATAAGACGGCGCTTCAGAGTGCTCTCGGATTGGAAGTGGATGAGGCAATCCCCATGTACGGCATTGTGACTCGTCTCGTTTCACAAAAAGGTCTGGATCTCATCACACATGTCATGCATGAATTCCTGATGGAGGATGTCCAACTCGTCGTACTCGGATCAGGAGAGCAGCAGTATGAGGATTATTTCAAATCACTTGTCCATAATTTCCCCGGGAAGGTGCATGCGACAATCGGATTCAGTGAATCCTATGCCAGGAAAATCTATGCTTCCAGTGATTTCTTCATCATGCCGAGCCTGTTTGAACCGTGCGGTCTGGGCCAGCTGATCGCCATCAGATATCTAACGGTTCCAATCGTCAGGGAAACTGGTGGATTGAAGGATACGGTCGTGCCATATAACGAGTTCAATCATGTAGGGAACGGATTTTCATTCGAAAGCTACAATGCCCATGAACTGCTCGATGCCATGAGGTACAGCCGATCCATCTACCATGACAAGGCGCATATGGATGCCTTGTTCAATAACATGATGCAATCGGACTACAGTTGGGCAAAATCTGCCGAACGCTATATGAGCCTCTATTAAAGAAAAGCCACCTCCACAATATATTGTGGAGGTGGCTTTTCTTATTATGCTTCCGGCTGTGCCATTTTCATCACTTTTCCGCGGTCTGGAGTGACATTTACGGTCTGCTGGTCAGTATAGGTCACAAAACCAGGTTTTGCACCGCTGACTTTATGCACATGCCGGACTTTTGTAAAATCGACAGGCACCGACTCCGAGTCTCGGGCCTTGGAGTGATAGGCTGCTATCATCGCAGCTTCCAGAATATCCTGTTCTTCTATTTCGCCTTCAGTATGCAAGATGACGACGTGGGAACCTGGGATGTCTTTTGTGTGGAACCACAGATGGTTGTTCTGTGCTTTTTTACTCGTCAGATAGTCGTTCTGCTTGTTGTTTTTACCGACCAGTACATCCAGTCCATTCGTTGTCCGGTAAGGATGAAGCTGAATTTTATGCTTTTTCTTCTTCGGTTGTCTACGATTGTTCTTGATGATGCCCTGCTCGCCCAATTCCTCCCTTATCTCTTCAACTTCTTCTTCAGTGCTGATGCTTTCCATCTGATGCAGCAGTGAAGCGAGGTATTTAATGTCCTGGTATGAGCGCTCCAGCTGTGTAGCGGCGCTGCTTTCGCGCGTCTTCAGTTTATTGTACATCTTATAGTAGCGTTGGGCATTTTCACTCGCTGTACGATTCTTATCGAGGGGGATGCTCAGAGGTTCATCGGTATAATAATCGATGACTTCGATGCTTTCATCGTATGGTTTGACCTGGTGCATATATGCAGTGAGCAGTTCCCCGTACTTTTGGTATTCATCCATCTTCTCCGCTTCAGCGAGGTCCGCCTTGAGCTTTTCTATCTTACGTTCTGTACGGTCATATTCACGTTCGATCAAATGGACATAATCTTGTGCCTTCTGTCTGATCAGCGACTTCCTGTATCTGTCATGGTAATAGTCGTCCATCAATCCAGAGAGCGAATCATATGTTGCATCCGGTGCACCAAGGTGGCTGAGTGGAGTGAAATAGAATATTTCAGCGTCACCGGACGTATAGAGCACAGGCTTTATCTCTTCCGCCTGATGCATGGCTTCTTTTATTGCCGGTACGATGGTTTCAGTGGTGAAGTAACCCGCGAGATATTCGACTTCCTTGACGAAGAGTGGACTGAATCCTTCTACATTGTGGAGGATCTGCCGGCCTACCTTCCCCCTGTTGAAGTCGATGCGTGCTGTAAGTGACTCTATATCCGCCGTCCTCGGATTCAGTTTCGGCTCAGTGGGTGGGGCTGTATATGGGAAGCCTGGCATGATGGTCCTGCTGTTGTTGTTCGGCGTGAGGTGCTTGATGCCATCCTGGATGATATAGTCGGCATCCGTTATGATGATGTTCGAATGCCGTCCCATGATTTCCAGGATGAGTATGCGTTTGATTGGGTCTCCTAGTTCATTCCGCGATTGAATGTGCATTTCAACCCGGCGGTCGTTGCCGATTTGTCTGATGGTCTCAATGATGCCGCCCTCAAGATGTTTTCTGGCAACACGCACAAACATCGGCGGATCGAATGGAAATTCGTATTTATGGTCTGTCAGATGGAAGCGTGCATACATGGGATGCGCACTTATCAGAAGGTTATGGTTTGCACCTTGTGCCCTGACCTTGAATATCATGCTTGTGTCATCCATCTGTTGTATCTTATTTATCTTCCCGCTATGGAGACTATTCAATTCTCCCAATAGGGCGTGGACAAAATTACCGTCGAATGCCATGGTTTCATCCTCCTGTTTTAGACTAATGAACATTTTAACACGAATTGTGCCATGTTTGTCGCAAGCCGTCATTTGATGATGAATTTTTCTCCCGGTTATGGTACATTAGGAGATAATCACAAATAGAAAGGTTACGTGTTATGACTTCAGAAAAGGGATTGCTGATTGTACTCTCCGGCCCATCGGGTGTTGGGAAAGGCACGGTCAGAAAGGCGATTTTCGATCATCCTGATACTGACTTCAAGTACTCGATCTCCATGACGACAAGGGAGAGGCGAGAAGGGGAGACGGATGGCGTCGATTATTTCTTCAAAAGCAAAGCAGAATTCGAAGCATTGATTGAAGCAGATAAATTCATTGAGTATGCCGAGTATGTGGGCAACTACTACGGCACTCCGGTGGATTATGTGGAGGAGACCATGTCAAAAGGGCATGATGTATTCCTGGAGATAGAAGTCGAAGGGGCAAAACAGGTAAGGGAAAAGTTTCCTGAAGCCTTGTTCATCTTCCTGGCCCCACCGGACCTTAGCCAATTGGAGCAGCGTCTTGTGAACAGAGGAACAGACTCCCCTGAGATCATCAAACACCGCATTGATGAAGCAAAAAGAGAACTTAAAATGATGAACCTTTACGATTATGTCGTAATCAACGACGATGTGGACACTGCACGCGGACGGGTCCAATGCATTGTCGAAGCGTCCCATATGAAACGGGCACGTGTAGAATCCAAATTGAGAAAAATGCTACTGGAGGTCAATCAATAATGTTATATCCATCCATACACGATCTGAAGAAGAATGTCGATTCGAAATATCTGGTAGTGACAATGGCTGCCAAACGGGCACGTCATCTACAAGATGAACCGGATGATCTTATCTTGGAAGAGTACAAAACTTTGAAGACGGTCAGCCGGTCACTTGAAGAAATTGCTGCAAATAAAGTTAAGGCAAAAAACTAGCTGACAAATTTTGTCAGCTTTTTTTAACAGCCCATCGCGATAGAAGGGCTATATTCAAAGAGGTGAGAGCATGTCAAATATCGTTATCGGTGTAACAGGCGGCATCGCCGCCTATAAGGCAGTCGACTTAACAAGTAAACTGATTCAAGGTGGACACCAGGTCCGTGTCGTCCTGACGGAAAATGCACTTGAATTCATCACACCGCTCGCATTTCAGGCAATAAGCCGCAATCATGTATACACCGATACCTTCAAAGAGGAAGACCCGTCGGTGATTTCCCACATCAACATCGGGGAGTGGGCGGATATCATAGCAGTAGTGCCAGTGACTGCAAATACTATCAGCAAGCTGGCCAACGGCATCTATGACAATATGCTGCTCAATATGCTGGCGGCAAATCCAAAACCGGTGGTGCTTGCGCCGGCAATGAATGTCCACATGTATAACCAGCCTGCAGTACAGAGGAATATGGAAGTGCTTACTAAAGATGGATACCAATTCATCGATGCAGAATCCGGGTTCTTGGCATGCGGTTATAATGCCAAAGGACGCATGGCAAATGTACCGGAAATAAAAGCCTATATAGAAGCCCAGCTTGAACAAGATGACCGGATGTCTGGCAAGAAAGTGCTGATAACAGCAGGACCGACACAGGAACCTCTGGATCCGGTGCGCTACATCACCAACCATTCAAGCGGCAGGATGGGATACGCTTTGGCCGAGGCTGCGGCTGAGAGAGGTGCAGAAGTTGTACTGGTCAGTGGCCCAGTCAATATCGATGCACCACGGGGTGTTGAAGTCGTCGATGTCGTAACGGCAGAACAGATGCGGCGTGCAGCAGATGACCATATGGATGCTGATCTTGGCTTGTTCACTGCTGCAGTCAGTGACTTTGCACCTGTCTCCATGCAGGACCAGAAGATGAAGAAAGAGCAGGGGACAGAGCGTATGACCATTGAGATGAAAAAGACACCGGATATATTGAAGCATGCCGGACTCCATGCCAGAGATATGTATGTCGTGGGATTTGCAGCAGAAACCGAAAATGTTGAAGCGTATGCGTTGGATAAACTGAAGCGGAAGAATGCTGACTGCATCATCATGAATGATGTATCCAACCCTGATATCGGCATGAACAGCCCGGATAACGAGGTGGTCATGCTGTTTAAAGAGGGGGAGCCGGTACCATTCGAAAAGATGGATAAGCAATTGCTCGCTTCTGTCATCATGGATACGCTGCTCGACAGGTGGCTGGACTGATGTATGCTTCTGTAATAGTGGATATCCCGAGTAAAAGCGTAAACCAAGTCTTTGACTATCGTGTCCCGGAAGGCATGCTGGATATACTCAAGGTCGGCCACCGCGTACTCGTACCTTTCGGGCGACGTACCATCCAAGGGTATGTGATGAAGCTCAGCGAAAAGACCGACTTCGATCCGGAGCGGATCAAGGAAATCGCACGCACTCTCGACATTGAGCCAGTGCTGACAGAAGAGATGGTGGTCATCGCCAAACATCTTGCAGACTACTACATCGATCAGTATATAAGCGTTATAGAAACCATTTTGCCGGCAGCGCTGAAGGCAAACTACAAAAAGGTGCTGCGCTTGGCTGAAGGGCATGGAGCGACAGCAAAAAGACTTCTTGAATCCCATCAGCAGGGTGGGGAGGTGGAGACGAGACATCTGCCTGCCCCAGTGCTGGAGGAACTTGCACCCTACCTCGCGTCTGGGGAAATAAAGGAAGAGACAGTAATCACGCAGCATACGAAAAAGAAGACGGCCCTTGCAGTCTATTCCCTACGTCATCCTGCAGTCGAACTGTCACGCGCCAAAAAGCAGCAGGAGCTGCTCGACGTAATCGAATCCAGTTCGGAGCCGATATTTATCAGAGACCTTGCCGCTGAAGGGTTCTCCAACCATCTGGTCAATGAACTTGTCCGGAAAGGATATGTAGAGAAGGTCGAACGGCAGATGGAACGGGATCCGTATGCTGATAGGGTATTTACACTGGACCCGCCGAAAGTGTTGAATGAAGAACAGCAGCATGCCTATGACCGCATCGCTGAAACGATGGATGCCAGGGAGCCCCACACCTTCCTGCTCCACGGGATTACAGGCAGCGGCAAGACTGAAGTATATCTTCAGGTCATTCAAAAGGTGATGGATGAAGGACAAAATGCCATCATGCTGGTGCCGGAGATCGCTTTGACCCCGCAGATGGTCAACCGCTTCAAAAGCCGATTCGGTGATGATGTGGCGGTGCTCCATTCCGGGCTTTCCCACGGGGAGAAATACGATGAATGGCGCAAAATAAAAGAAGGCCGTGCACGTGTATCGGTCGGGGCCAGAAGCAGTGTCTTTGCTCCCTTCGAGAATATCGGTGCCATCATAGTGGATGAGGAGCATGAAACGACATATAAGCAAGGAGATCGGCCGATGTACCATGCTACTGAAGTGGCGAAGTTCAGGAGCCGATACCATAATTGTCCCCTGATACTGGGAACGGCGACACCGAGCCTCGAAACATATGCCCGTAGTGAGCGGGGCGTCTATGAGCGGCTTGAACTGACGCAGCGGGCCGGGACGAAAGTGCTGCCCGAGATCCATGTTGTGGATATGGCAGAAGAGCATCGCGGGGGCAATACCTCGATAATTTCACAGACGCTCAAAGAAGCCATCGACCAGCGCATCGAGCGGGGTGAACAGACTGTGCTGCTGCTTAATAGGCGGGGATATTCGAACTTTCAGATATGCCAAAACTGCGGCTATGTGCCAATCTGTCCAAACTGTGACATCTCCCTCACCTACCATAAATCAAACAGCAGCCTCCTGTGCCATTACTGCGGTTATGAATCGGCAGTCCGACGTACATGCGAAAACTGCCAAAGTGACGATGTCACCTTCAGGGGCACGGGTACCGAGAAAGTGGAAGAAATACTGCGCGATATGTTCGATGCTGAAATCGTCAGGATGGACAACGATACAACAAGGCGAAAAGGCATGCATGAAAAGCTGCTTGATCGCTTTGAAGAAGAAGAAATACCCATTCTGCTCGGCACTCAGATGATTGCAAAAGGGCTCGACTATCCCAAGGTGACGCTTGTGGGTGTGCTGAACGCAGACACGATGCTCAATCTTCCTGATTTCAGAGCCAATGAAAAAACATACCAGCTGCTCACTCAAGTATCGGGCCGCGCAGGACGGCATGCTTTGTCTGGAGAAGTGATCTTCCAGACCTACAATCCGAGCCATTATGCAATCCAGCTGGCAAAAGGGAACGACTACAGGCAGTTCTATGAAAAGGAGATGGCATTCAGACGTCTGGCTCGCTACTCACCATTTTATTTTCATGTATTATTTACCGTTTCGAGCGAGGATATTTCAAAATGCCTCAAAGCAACAAGTCATATCCATGATGCCCTGGTGGACGCCGTTACGGACAAGTCCATCATAGTGGGGCCATCCCCAAGTCCTCTTGAGAGGATCAACCGGCAGTATCGTTTCCAGATAATGTTGAAATATAAGAGGGAGCCGGCACTGCTCGAAGTTTTGGGTGAATTGGATGAATACTATCATGAAGCATATCGTACGGAAGGTGTCTCACTCCGGATAGATGTGGATCCGCAAGTCATCATGTAGGAGGAATTTATAATGACGGAAACAATCATTTTTATGGGGACCCCCGATTTCTCAGTACCCATATTAAAGAAGCTCCACGAAAAGCATAACGTCGCGCTGGTCATCAGCCAGCCGGATAAGCCGGTCGGCAGAAAAAGGGTGCTGACCTCTCCGCCGGTCGCAGAAGCAGCAAAAACCCTCGATATTCCACTTTTACAACCTCAAGATATCAGACAGGAGGAAGCGGTGGAGAAGATCAGGGAAATGGCTCCGGATCTGATCGTCACAGCAGCCTACGGACAGATACTCCCAAAGGCACTGCTTGACATTCCGCGTCTCGGAGCGGTCAATGTGCATGCCTCCCTGCTGCCGAAACATAGAGGCGGCGCCCCGATCCACAGGGCGATCATGGAAGGTGATGCAGAAACCGGTGTGACGCTCATGTATATGGCTGAAGGGCTCGACAGTGGAGATATCATCACAAGCGTAAAGACCAACATCACGCCTGAAGATGATACAGGAACTTTACATGACCGCCTCTCACACCTTGGTGCAGAGCTTCTCAATGAGACACTTCCTGCCTTACTGGCAGGGACGAATACCCGTGTTCCACAAGATGAAGGGCAGGTCACAATCAGTCCGAACATTTCCAAAGAGGATGAACAGTTGGACTGGGGGGACGATGCAAAGCATCTGTTCAATCATATACGGGGATTGTCCCCATGGCCCGGTGCCTATACTGAAATGGATGGCAAACGCCTGAAGATCTACGGTGCGCGACTTCTTGAAAAGCACTCAAAGCGTCAACCCGGCACCATCGATTCGGTGACGGAAGATGGCTTCACCGTAGTCTCCGGAGATCGTCGGTTGATTGAGGTCACACAAGTCCAGCTGGCTGGGAAAAAGCGGACTGATGCATCGGAATTCACAGCAGGCAGACAAAATCTAGAAGGCACAATACTTGGGGGTATCAGATAATGTCATTACGTAAACTGGCCCTCGATGCATACAGCCGGGTGATGGATGAGGGGGGTTATTCCAACATCGTCTTGAACGATATAATCAAGAGCCATCCATTGGAAGCGAATGATAAAGGACTGCTGACTGAAATCGTCTACGGCACGATCGCAAAGCGGCTGCACATCCAATATCAGATCAGGCCCTTTATACGCACAAGGCTCAAGCGGTGGCAGCGCAATCTGATAGAGATTACAGTCTATCAGATCATGTGGCTGGACCGTGTGCCGAACTACGCCGCAATCAATGAAGCGGTGGAGATCGCCAAGGCATCAGGCGGCCCAAAAGACGCCAATGCCATCAATGGCATACTGAGGAATTTCGAAAGGTCGCCGAGGCAAGATGCCGATACCATCAAAAGCGCAACAAAGCGGTTGTCTGTTGAAACGAGCATCCCCGAATGGATCATTTCCCATTGGAAGACCCACCACGGCATCGATGGGGCCCGTCGGATAGCGGAAGCATTGGACAGCCGTCCCCAGATGTATATACGCACCAATACATCACGCATTACACGGGAGTCGCTCATCTCGAAATTGACAGCGGAAGGCTTGAAGGCGATCCCTTCAGATATTCATCAAGACGCCATTGAAGTGGATGGTGATATCCTGAAGTCGGAGGGCTATGAAGCAGGATTATTCAGCATCCAGGATGTCAGTTCGATGCTTGTCAATGAAGCCCTTGAACCGGCAGTGGATGATATCATCCTTGATGCCTGCAGTGCGCCAGGCGGTAAAGGGCTGCACGCGCTAGAGAAAGCCACCAGCGGGCATGTCGATCTGAGTGATGTACACGCGCATAAATTGCCGCTTGTGACCCAACATGCCAAACGCCTGGGGTTGTCGAACCTCGAAGTTTTTCTGGCAGACGCAGCCCAGGATGAATATCCGAGACTGTATGATAAAATCATAGTCGACGCCCCGTGCTCAGGGCTCGGGGTGATGCGCAGGAAGCCGGAAATCAGGTACGAGCGCACTGCGGAAGATGTAGAAGCGCTTGTTGGTCTCCAGCTTGAAATTTTATCCAACGTAAAGCAATACTTGAAAAAAGGCGGCGTGCTCATATATTCGACATGCACCATCCATCAGATGGAAAATGAAAATGTGGCCTATACGTTCAAAAAGGAAAATGACGATATCGAGTTTGATCCGTTCAGATTGGAAGCATTCGATTTTGAAGGGCCATATCGCCAGATTCTGCCCCAGGAAGCAGATACAGATGGCTTCTTTATAGCCAGATTCAGGAAGAAGGAATAGAAATGATAAAAAGACCAGAAAAGAAACCGATTAAAGATTTTCAGCTGCCGAACTTCGATCGACCGTCGATCTACACGTTAAACCTCGATGAATTGGAGGCATTGGCAGTCGAATGGGGAGAAGAGCGGTATCGCGGTGCGCAAATATTCGAATGGCTCTATATTCATCGTGTAGACCAGTTTGAAGAAATGTTGAACCTGCCTAAGGATATGCGCCAAAGACTGTCCGAGATGTACAGCATAGCGCCGCTGGAGACGGTGGTCAGGCAGGAAAGTAAGGATGGCACCATGAAGTTCCTGTTCCGCCTACGGGATGGCTATACCATCGAAACTGTATTGATGCGCCATGATTACGGCAACTCCGTGTGTGTAACGACCCAAGTTGGCTGTCGTATAGGCTGCAGTTTCTGCGCGTCGACGCTCGGGGGATTGAAGCGTAATCTCGAAGCGGGCGAAATTGTCTCGCAGATCGTCCAGATTCAGAAAGCGCTGGACGAAACGGGCGAACGTGTGAGCAGCATCGTCATCATGGGCATCGGTGAACCGTTTGAAAACTACAACCAGATGATGAAGTTCCTGCGTATCGTCAATCATGACGATGGATTGAATATCGGCGCTCGTCATATCACGGTGTCCACTAGTGGCATAGTGCCCCGCATCTATGATTTTGCGGAAGAAGATATACAGATCAACTTTGCCGTGAGCCTGCATGCAGCGGATAATGATATAAGGACACGCCTGATGCCGATCAATAAAGCTTATGATATAGAGAAATTGATGGATGCCTTGAAGTATTACCAACAGGAGACCGGCCGTAGGATCACTTTTGAATATGGCCTTTTCGGTGGCGTCAATGACCAGCCTGAACATGCACGAGAGCTTAGTGAATTGATCAGCGGCTTGAAATGCCATGTCAATCTCATACCTGTCAACCATGTGCCGGAGCGGAACTATGTACGCACTACAAGGGATGATATCTTCACATTTTTGGAGACACTCAATGAGTGCGGGGTGAACGCGACGCTCAGAAGAGAGCAAGGAACCGATATAGATGCCGCATGCGGCCAGCTCCGTGCCAAGGAATCCAAGGAAGAAACGGGGGAATAGCAATGAAGGCAGTAGAAGACAGCATCAAGGGAGACTACCGCAGCTTGAATGAAGATGCCACCGGCATCTTCTATAATGGAACAGATCAGATGCTGCTGCTCGTTTCGGACGGGATGGGCGGCCATGAGCATGGTGATGTCGCCAGCAGGTTTGCACATGATGAAGTGAAGGCAGCATGGGAAGAGCAGAATCTGTTCGACGTCGAGCAGGCGGTCGAATTTTTGAGGCATCTTGTGATGGATGTCAACCGCAGGATGCATGAATACCAGGAAGAATATGCAGAGTATCGCGGAATGGGCACGACCCTTGTCCTCGCGGCAGTGATTGACGAAACCCTGCTTATTTTGAATGTGGGGGATTCCAGGGCATATGTGATGAACGCCCGCTCCATCGAACAGGTGACGAAAGATCACTCATTCGTCAACATGCTGGTCGATGCCGGAGAAATTACCGAAGCAGATGCAAAAGTGCACCCTAAAAGGAATATAATCACAAAAGCACTCGGCACCGACCGTCTCATCCAAGCAGATGTCTTCAGGTTACGGAACAAACAGTATAATCATCTCCTGCTGGCTTCTGACGGCCTGACGGATGAAATGGATAGTGGAGAAATTCATACAATCGTGTCAAAGCCGGACATCCCGTTTGAGGATAAGCCGGGGTATCTTATAGAACGTGCACTCAAAAATGGCTCTACGGATAATATCAGCCTTGTATTGGCTGAACTGAAGGCAGGCAATCAGGTGTGATTGGGGAAATCGTTTCAGAGCGCTACAAGGTGATTGAATACCTCGGCGGTGGCATGAGCTCCGTTTACTTGGCTGAGGATATCATCTTGAACCGGGAAGTGGTCGTAAAGCTGATCAAAGTGGATCATCATAACCGCGAGAAATCCGTGGCGCGGTTCCAACGTGAGGTCGAAAGTACGATCCAACTCTCCCATCCAAACATCGTCAGCGTTCTGGACGTCGATGAGACGGATATGTATCATCTGCTTGTAACCGAAGTGATCCATGGTCCGACGTTGAAACAGTTCATCGAAGATAATCATCCTGTGCCGGTAGCTGAAGTGCTGAGGATATGTGGGATGGTGCTGCGTGGCATCAGGCATGCCCACGGTGCAGGCATCATCCATAGGGATATCAAACCCCAAAACATTCTGATGGATGGTAAAGGACAAGTGAAGATTACAGACTTCGGCATTGCTAAGGCCCTGAGTGATACACGCATGACTGAAACTAACCAGGTCATGGGTTCTGTGCAGTACATATCCCCGGAACAGGCAAAAGGCAACCAGACGGATGAACGGACAGATATCTATTCATTCGGGATTGTATTGTTCGAATTACTTGCCGGCCGGCTGCCGTTTGAAGGGGAAACCCCGGTTTCAGTGGCATTGAAGCATATATCAGAGCCCTTTCCGGACATACTGGAATTCAGGGAAGTGCCGGAAGCGCTTGTCCGCATAATCGGTAAGTGCACTGAAAAAGATCCCCATAACCGCTATCGTCAAGTAGATGAAATACTCAATGATATCGCTGCATTCAATTCCGGTACAGTGTCTCAGACCCACCTTGGGCCAAGCCCCCTGAGCAGCCATCAAGAAGATAGGAAGAAGAATCGAAAGCTATGGCTCATTCCATTGTTGGCAATGTTGCTTCTGCTGCCGACATTATTCTTTTTCTTTGTTATGGACCAATCGACCATCCTCCCGGACATGAACGGTATGCCGATTGAAGATGCCGGAGAGATACTTGAAGAAAATGGTTTGGAGATGGGTGAGACAATCGAGGAATATGACCCTGAAATGAGTACTGGCTCGATCATCAGCACCGTACCAGGGGCTGGTGGGAAAGTAGATAAAGGCACTCCGATTGATATTATCGTCAGCCGAGGAGAAGCACCCTATAAAATGGAGGATTTTGTCGGGGGCTACTATGAAGATATCAAAGGTGATCTGGATGCACTTGGATTCAGCAGCGTCGAAGTGGAAAAGATACCCGATGCTTCAAAACCTGACACGGTACTTTCGCAGTCCATTGGAGCTGGAATGGAAGTCACTCCTGAAGAACATGAGCTGGTCCTTGAGGTGTCTTCAGGAATGGAAATGCCTTTGTTGACGGGACTTTATCTTGAAGATATGCAGGCTGATATTGAAGCGATGGAATTCAGCTCATTCGAAGTTGAAGAAGTATATGATCCATCTGAACCCGGGACTATAGTAGAACAGTCAATAGAACCAGATACCCTTGTCGATCCGTCTTCAGACAATTTGAAGCTGACAGTGTCAAAAGGCTTGGAAATGATAGAAGTGGAAGATTATAGGGGACAGCAGCTGGAGGAAGCAGAGGCAGCACTGATTGAGTCAGGATTTGAAGTGGATATCATCCAGGAAGCCCACAGCGCAGACTTTGAAGAGGGCCAGGTCATGGGCCAGTCCCCACATTATGGGGAATTCACAAAGGGTTCCACAATCGATATAATCAAATCTTTAGGGCCCGAACCAAAAAATGAGAAGCAATTTGCCAAGGAAGTCTTGATTCCATACGACGATAAAGATACAGACTCCAAGGAAGAACGTCCAACCCGTACTGTGGAAATATACATTGATGACAAAGATAACGATATAGATGATGTATTCGATACACTGGAAATCGATTCGGATCACGAGTATACGATCAATATGATTATCGAAGAAGATGAAACCGGCCACTACCGCATCGATGTCGATGGTGAGACCGTCAAAGAGGATAAGGTGCCCTACAAGTGATTGAAATAGTGGCATAAGCACGATCATTTATATATAATGGATTAGGAATAATGAAATTGGAGGAGAACTTATGAGCACAATAAAAAGAGACAAAGGTCTCGACAACACGCTTAAGGTAATGAAAGAAGGTTACCTATACACCACGAATCAAAGAAAGCGCCTTGGTGCAGAAAACATATTTGAAACAAGGGGTCTTGGCGGTAAGCGCATCCTCGTCCTCAGTGGTAAAACAGCTGCTGAGACTTTCTATGATAACGATAGGATCGAACGGTCCGGCACTCTGCCAAAACGCGTCGTCAATACTCTGTTCGGTAAAGGTGCCATCCATACGACGACCGGTAAAAAACATATAGACAGAAAAGCACTCTTCATGTCACTTATGACAGAAGGCAACCTGAAATACTTACGTGAACTTACACGCAATCACTGGTATATGAACACCCACCGCATGGAGCAGATGGGCCGTGTAAACATCTATCGCGAATCCATCGTCCTCCTTACTAAAGTAGGTACCAAGTGGGCTGGTGTACAGGCTCCAGAATCTAAGATTGAAGAAATCGCAACGGATATGGACATCATGATCGATTCCTTCAAAGGCTTGGGCTCCAAGTTCAAAGGCTACAGGGAGTCCGTCAAAGCACGTCACCGTGTCGAGGACTGGCTTGAAGATCAGATCATCCAGACCCGTAAAGGCAAGATCCACCCGCCAGAGGGAACGGCTCTCTATGAGTTTGCACATTGGGAAGACTACAAGGGGAACCCTATGGACTCAAGACTCTGTGCCATCGACCTGATGAACACGTTCCGTCCTCTCATCGCGATCAACCGATTTGTATCATTCGGTCTGCATGCGATGAATGAATATCCAATTTCAAGGGAAAAAATCAACAATGAAGAAGATTACGCGTACATGTTCTCCCAAGAAGTGCGTCGTTTCTACCCATTCGTCCCATTCCTACCGGGCAAAGCGAAGACGGACTTCAACTTCGATGGACATGATATAGACAAGGACACTTTCCTTCTGCTCGATGTCTACGGCACAATGCATCGCGATGATGTATTCGAAAATGCGAATGAATTCCGCCCTGAACGCTTCATAGACTGGGATGGCAGTCCGTTCGACCTCATTCCACAAGGCGGCGGCGACTACTATACGAACCACCGTTGTGCGGGTGAGTGGATGACAGTCATCATCATGGAAGAGACGATGAAATACTTTGCCGGCAAAATTTCATATGATGTGCCTGAGCAAGATCTCACCGTTGATCTGAACAGCATCCCAGGCTACGTTAAAAGTGGCTTCATCATTGAAAATGTCAGAGAAAACGTCGACCGTAAATAAATTCAAATGCCCCCTTCCGCCATATGGCGGAAGGGGGCATTCATTTATGGGCAAATTGTCATTTGGCCCTGCCTACCAAGAAATGGTGGCGCAATGAAAAAGGAGTCTCTCCCGCCTTGGGATAGACTCCTTCGTGCATATGGCTAGAATGTATCGAGTGGGCCGTCATAAGCCAGTATGCCGCCTTCGACATTCAACGCTTTGTAGCCGTTATCAATTAAATGGTGCTGTACTTTCTCACTTCTCTTGCCGGATCTGCACATTACATAATACGTCTTGTCCTTATCGAGGGAGGAAATGGCATTCTCGAAGTCCGACATCGGATAATGTTCAGCACCAGGCACGAAGCCTGTCTCTTCCAGTTCATTCTTTTCCCTGACATCAATCAGGACTTTATCCTCATCTTGGATTACATCTTGCAGTTCGTTCGCTTCAATTGACTCTGACATAGTAGTACCTCCTTTTATGATGCTAGTGATATTTTATCATAAAGAGGGTAACTGTTATAATAAAGTAAAATCAATCAGGGGTGACGTATGCTTAAAGGAAGAATAATCAAAGCATTGAGCGGATTCTACTATGTAGAGTCCGAAGGGAGTATATACGCAGCGAGGGCGAGGGGCCTGTTTAGAAAAACCAAGGAATCCCCGCTTGTCGGCGATATTGTAACATTTCAGGTGGAGAACGATATGGAAGGGTATATAACAGCGATAGATCCGCGCAAAAATTCACTTGTGCGGCCACCAGTCGCCAATATCGATCAGCTATTGATTACAATGAGCATGAAATCCCCTGAATTCAACTATTATCTTCTGGACCGATTCCTTGCCTACGCAGAAGCGCATGATATGGAGCCAGTAGTCATCATCACCAAGATGGACCTCGCTGATGACGATTTCGATGCCGAAGCGCTGAAATCGGTCTATAGTGATATCTACCCTGTCCATTTCACCGACCGAGGTTCCATCGCCCGGGATTTGGAAATGATCTTCAGGGATAGGATCAGTGTCTTGGCTGGTCAGTCCGGGGTGGGTAAATCGACTCTACTGAATACATTCCTGCCGGCACTCGATCTTGAGACTGCAGAAATCTCCAACGCTTTAAATCGTGGAAAACATACGACGCGGCATGTGGAGCTGATGGATATTGCCGGAGGCAAGATTGCAGACACCCCAGGATTCAGCACGATAGAATTCACAAGTCTCGATAAATACAACCTCAAGTTCTGTTTTCCGGATTTCAATGTGCACAGTGAGAAATGCAAATTCAGGGAGTGTCAACATATTAAAGAACCTAAGTGCGGCGTCAAGGAAGCCGTGGCGAACGAAGTGCTGGCCAAGACGCGCTATGACAGCTATGTAACGATCTATCATGAAATTGAAAACAGAAAGGTAAGATATTGAATGGATAAAATTTTACCATCCCTGCTTGCCGGGGATTTTGCGAATCTGGAACGCGATATTGATAGGATGGAGGCAGCTGGTGCCGATATGTTCCACCTTGATGTCATGGATGGCCAGTTTGTGCCGAACATATCATATGGACTGCCTGTGATCGAAGCCATCAGCAAGGTCTCCAACATACCGCTTGATGTGCATCTGATGACCCTTCAGCCCGACCAGTTCATCGAAGAACTGAAGCGGATGGGCGTTGCTATGGTGTCCTTTCACGTTGAAGCGACGCATCACCCGCACCGACTGATCCAAAAAATCCAGCAGAATGGCATGAAGGCGGGTATCGCGCTAAATCCACATAGTTCCATATCTGAGCTTGAATATCTGCTGCCAGACCTTGATTTCGTCCTCATCATGACAGTCAATCCAGGCTTTGGCGGACAGCAATTCATCAGCCAATGTGTGGATAAGATCACCGAACTTGAGGGGATGAGGAGAGCGCATAACTATCAATTTGACATCGAAGTCGATGGCGGCATAAATGATGAAACGGCGGCTATATGCAGGCGTGAGGGGGCAAACCTGTTTGTCAGCGGCTCCCATCTGTTCAAGGCCGAGGACCCTGCCGCAGCAATCAGCCGGTTGAGGGGATGATGGCATGCATATCAACGTGTTAGTCCGTGAATCTAAAAAGGGCATAGTGGAAGCCATCAGGCCCGGCGAATGGGCTGGGGTGGATCGCGGTGCATATCTTCTGCTCAAGGAAGGCATCCACCCAAAGTATACTTATGGGGATTTCGATTCTGTAGACGATGGAGAATGGGCGTTCATCACCAGACATATGGCGGTGACACCTGTTCCGACACGGAAAGATGATACGGATTTGGAGATATGCCTGAAAGATCTTGTGGCAAAAGGCTACTTGAGCATAGATGTATACGGGGCGACGGGTGGTCGGCTCGACCATACTCTTGCGAACATCTTTCTGTTGACGCGCAGCAGCTTCAGCAAGGCCAACATCAGGCTCATCGATCACCAGAACATCATGCAGCTGCTCCCGGCAGGCCAGCATACAGTAGCAAAAGCTGAAGGCATGCGCTATGTCTCCTTTTTGCCGTTGGCTGCAGGTGGGAACTTGAGCTTGGGGGGATTTGAATATGATTTGGATAATGTCGAACTCGAGGTTGGCCGAACATTGACGATAAGCAACGAATTTAAAGAGGAATATGCTTCGGTGCATACGGATGCTACAATAATTATGATACAATCCAGAGATGACCGTTAAAGGAGGGGCAGAATGATTTTAGCAGGTGCATTCACAAATGGTATGGCAATCATAGTCGGTGGATTGCTGGGTTTGATATTTACATTCATTCCGGCTCCGATAAAGGATTCCATAATGAAAATACAGGCATTGATCATTCTGACTCTGGGGATTCAGATGGTCGTCCAGGCCGATGATATCATCATAACATTACTCAGCCTGATCGTTGGGGTGGTCATCGGGGAAGTCATCCGTCTTGAAGAGATGCTGAACCGCTTCGGCCACTGGATGGAGATCAAGCTCGGCGACAAGCATGCCGGTAACCTGTCACAAGGGTTTGTCTCCGGTACTCTGGTCTTCATTGTAGGTGCCATGGCAATTGTCGGAGGATTGGATGCAGGCCTTAGAGGCTCGAATGAAGTACTGATCACAAAATCGATCATGGATTTCTTCATCGCAATAGTCATGACGACCACCTATGGCCTCGGCGTCATCATCTCAGGCGTGCCGACATTCTTTTATGAATCAGGCATCATACTTTCTGCCCAGCAGATAGCCAAGTTCATACCGGAGTTCATCCTCGATCAGATGATCCAGCAGGTGACGAGTACTGGTGGCGTAATACTTCTTGCGATTGCCTTAAATATGCTCAACATCACTAAAATGAGGGTGGGCAATATGATACCCGCAATCTTCACAGCGATGCTGATGGTTTATCTCATCAACATATTCTAAATAAAATAAAAAAATCCATCCGATCTGATCGGATGGATTCAATATTGCCAAGATTATACGCGTTGGACTTTGCCGGATTTGAGTGCGCGGGCTGATGCCCAGACTCTTTTAGGCTTGCCGTCGACGAGTACCCTTACTTTTTGCAGGTTGGCGCCGAAAGTCCTTTTGTTGGCGTTCATTGCGTGTGAACGGTTGTTGCCTGTGCTTGCTTTACGGCCAGTGAAATAGCATTCTTTAGACATATTGTCATCTCCCTTTATAAAGATTACCATAAATATTGATTATAGCTTTATTTGCATACTATAATATAATACATGATAAGAAAAGATTTTACAAGCGATATTCCGAGGGTACGCTAGGCGGCCGGCACTATGGTGTTATAGGCATACTTGTATTTATATGCGGTTTCCGCTTATAATTAAATGATGTATGAGGAGGAAAGACAATGACTCTTGAAATAAAAAATGAAATGGGCAGTATTGATATCGCCATGGACGTAATTGCGAATATTGCAGGCGGTGCAGTGGTGGAAAGCTACGGTGTCGTCGGTATGGCTTCTAAGCACCAGGTGCGTGACGGCTTTGCCGAACTCCTCGGCAAAGAGAATTATTCGCGCGGCGTCATCGTGGAAAACAACGAAGGCGAAGTGGATATCGATCTATATATAATCGTCAGCTACGGCGTCAAGATTTCAGAGGTGGCGACGAATCTGCAATCGACCGTCAAATATAAGCTCGAAAAGACACTTGGGTTGAACATAAAGTCAGTTAACATTCATGTTCAAGGTGTCAGAATCATCAATACTGAGGACTGATCAGGGAGGATTTACTAAGCAATGGATAAGATAGATGGTGTAATGTTTAAAAATATGATTTTAAGTGGTGCCGAGAACTTGCGGCAGCGCGCCGAGTATGTGGATTCATTGAACGTCTTCCCGGTTCCAGACGGTGACACGGGCACCAATATGAATTTATCGATGACTTCAGGAGCCAATGAAGTGGAAGATAAAAGTGAAAGCCATATCGGAGATATCGGCAAATACTTTTCCAAAGGTCTGCTGATGGGTGCGCGGGGGAACTCTGGCGTGATACTCTCCCAGCTCTTCCGTGGTTTTTCCAAGTCCATAGAGGACGAGGAGGAAATAGATGCAGCAACTTTTACAGCTGCGCTCAGTGCCGGTGTACGCACTGCCTATAAAGCAGTCATGAAGCCTGTCGAAGGCACTATCCTGACAGTCGCTAAAGATTCTGCCACAAAGGCTGAGGAACTGGCTGAAACAGAAACGTCACTCACCTCCTTGATGGAAGGCATCATCAAGGAAGCGAAAGCATCCTTGGACAGGACACCAGACCTGTTGCCGGTACTTAAAGAAGTGGGCGTCGTAGATTCCGGTGGACAGGGATTATTATATGTCTATGAAGGCTTCCTTTCTGCATTGAAGGGCGAAAAGATTGAAGTCAAGGATGAGCAGAAGAACATGAAGGACTTCGTTGATGATCATCACGAGTTCGATCAGTTCATGACGGCAGACGACATCGAGTATGGTTTCTGCACCGAATTCATGGTGCGCTTCGATGATAAGGGCCGTGAGTTCAACGAAGATGCGTTCCGCGAAGAGATGAGTGAATTCGGCGACTCGCTGCTTGTCATATCAGACGATGAGATCGTCAAGGTCCACGTCCATACTGAAACACCAGGAGAAGCTATGACTTATGGCGCCGAGTATGGTGAACTGATCAAGATGAAGATTGAAAACATGCGTGAACAGTTCAGGGAGATACAGGACAAGAAAGGTCCGGCCAAAACCGAGACAAAGGACAAGCAATCCTATGAAACGGCAATTATAACCGTTTCATCCGGAGAAGGCATCAATGAATTGTTCAGGAGCATCGGTGCAACGCATATCATAAACGGCGGCCAAACGATGAATCCCGCTACGGAAGATATCCTGAAGACGATAGAAGGGGATGATGTCAAAAATGTCATCATCCTGCCCAACAATAAAAACATCATCATGGCCGCTGAGCAGGCATGTGATCTACTTGATATCCCGGCTGCCGTAATACCGAGCGCATCGATACCTGAAGGATTGGCGAGCCTGCTGATGTATTCTCCAGATGCTGGGCTGGAAGACAACAGTACTGCAATGAAGGAAGCACTTGAACACGTCAAGACAGGACAGGTAACATATGCAGTACGCGACACCAAGATAGACGGAGTCGACATCAAAAAAAATCAGCACATGGGCATCAACAATGGCAAGATAACCGGCGCAGACGATTCCAGGGAAGCGGCATTGAAACAGCTGCTTGAATCGATGATTGATGATGAATCTGAAATCGTCACTGTACTTATCGGCGACGAAGGAGATCGGGATGAAGTAAACCGCATCATTGAAGCAGTTGAAGCAGAACATGACGAAGTGGAATTTGAAGTCCATGAAGGACATCAACCGGTGTACAGTTATCTACTTTCTGTAGAATAGTCATGAGACCCCATCGGTTCGCCTGGATCGATGGATTTTTTTATGGAGGGGATCGAATGAAGTATAAAAGTGTTTTTGACATCATCGGACCGGTAATGGTCGGACCATCTTCTTCACATACTGCAGGAGCAGCACGGATTGGCCTGCTCGCGCGCAGTCTTTTTGGGGAACAGCCGGACCATGCGGATATCTATCTGTATGGATCCTTTAAAGATACGTACAGAGGACATGGTACGGATGTTGCATTGATTGGTGGACTGCTCGGTTTCGACACCGATGATGACCGCATAATCACCGCTAAAGATCATGCAGATGAAGCGGGTATGCATATACAGTTCATCGAAATGGGAGAGGAACGTTCCCATCCGAATACTGCATTGCTGCACTTGGTCAAAGGGTCAGACAGACTGACGGTTGAAGGGATATCAATAGGTGGCGGCAAGATTGAAGTGGTCAGCATCAACGACTATCCGATCAGCCTATCCGGCAATTATCCAGCCCTTCTGGTTTTCCATAAGGATACCTTCGGGACCATCGCCAGAGTCACGACAATTCTCGGAGGCCATCAGATCAACGTCAGCCAGATGAATGTCGCGCGCAAGGAAAAAGGGGATATTGCACTGATGACGATCGAGCTTGATGAAAAGATCAGCCAGGAGGTCATCGACGAAGTCGCCGCGGCAGAAGGTGTCGATCGAGTAATTGAAATGAAAGAAAGCTAGGGGGGACAGATATGTTTAGGACGATAGAAGAACTGATAGATAAAGCAACTGCCGAAAACAAAGCCATCGCCGACATTATGATCGAGCAGGAAATGGAAGTGACGGGACGTTCGTATCTTGACGTCTATAAAGATATGGAGCGCAATCTTGAAGTTATGGAGAATGCCGTTGAAGAAGGGTTTGACGGCGTAACCAGTACTACAGGCCTGACCGGCATGGATGCTGTAAAGATGAAGAAATACATCGACAGCGGCAAAGGCTTGAGCGGAGACCTTACTCTGTACGCCATCGCCCATGCCGTGAGCACAAATGAAGTGAATGCTGCGATGGGTAAGATATGCGCCACACCGACCGCCGGCTCTGCTGGTGTCGTACCAGGCGTCCTGTTTGCGATGAAGGAAAAGCATGATGTTTCCCGCGAAGAGATGGTCAGATTCCTGTTCACATCAGGTGCCTTCGGATTTGTTGTAGCGAATAACGCAAGCATCTCCGGAGCTGCGGGAGGTTGCCAGGCAGAAGTGGGCAGTGCAAGTGCCATGGCAGCGGCTGCCCTTGTTGAAATGGCAGGGGGGACGCCTGAGATGAGCGGTCACGGTTTTGCGATTGCCTTGAAGAATATGCTTGGCCTCGTATGCGATCCGGTGGCAGGGCTGGTGGAAGTGCCTTGCGTCAAGAGGAACGCAGCCGGTGCCAGCAATGCTCTGACGGCGGCGGATATGTCGCTTGCCGGCATCGAATCCAGAATACCTGCTGATGAAGTGGTGGAAGCAATGTACAAGATAGGACTCACCATGCCTTCCGCACTTCGTGAAACGGGTCGTGGCGGACTTGCCGGTACACCGACTGGAGAACGGCTAAAAGCTGAGATTTTCGGTGGTCAGTAATGATGCAGCTCTACCGGGTGTCAAAGTCTTCGCGGCCGGTTGAAAAGCTGAAAGGTGTTGGACCGAAGTTACATGAGAAGCTCAATGAACTGGAACTGACTGATTCAGACACCATCCTGTTCCATCTGCCGAGCGGCTATGAGAATCTCGCAGTGATGAATCTCAATGATGCCAAGCATAATGATAAAGTGACCGTTTCAGGGAGGGTCAGGACTGAACCCACCGTCTCTTTTTTTCGTAGGGGGAAAAGCCGTCTGACTGTCTTTGTCGAAATTGATGGCTTGAATATAAAAGTGATCTTTTTCAATCAACCTTATTTGAAGGATAAACTGATTGTTGGGGAAACCGTCAATTTCACCGGTAAATTCGATAGGAACAGGCTTGAAATAAACGGTCAGAGGATGATATTCGATCCTTCCGGCGGCTATCGCATAAAGTATCCCCTCGGCGGGGTCATGCATTCAAAAACATTCAGCAAAATCGTTGCCAGGGTATTTGAAGATGCTAGGTTCATCTACGATCTGCCGGAGGAATATAAGCGGAAATATCGATTGTTGTCTATCAAGGAAGCTTTGTGGCACCTCCATTTTCCCGAAAATCCGCATGACATCAACGAAGCGAGGCGGACCATAAAATTTTATGAACTTTTCATATTCCAGCTGCAGCTTATGGAAAAGCGCCGCCGGGAGAGGGTACGCAACGAACAATACATCATCGATTATGACATCAATGCCCTGAAGGCGTTCATCGCCACTTTGCCTTTTGAACTGACGGGCGATCAAAAGCGCAGTGTGAATGAGATTTGCAGGGACCTTAAGCAGAACATCTCGATGCACCGGCTTCTCCAAGGTGATGTTGGCAGCGGCAAGACGATTGTGGCGGGCTTGGCGAGCTACGCCGTCAAAACCATCGGAGAACAGACCGCGTTGATGGTGCCTACTGAGGTACTGGCTAATCAGCATTATCAGTCTTTCCTTGAAATATTCGCCGGAGAACTCAATATCGAAAAACTGACAGGCAATACACCACGCAAGGAAAAAGACCGGATACTCATGGAATTGGCACGAGGCGGGATAGACTTGATCATCGGTACCCACGCACTGATAGAAGACGATGTCGTATTCAAAAGCCTGTCGCTGATCATCACCGACGAACAGCACCGCTTCGGGGTCAATCAGAGGAGACGCCTGAATGATAAGGCACTCAGGAAAAATGTCCTGTACATGACGGCAACACCCATACCAAGGACGCTGTCCATAACCGCTTTTGGTGATATGGATATTTCAGTCATCAGACAGATGCCCAAGGGCCGGAAACCGGTACAGACATACTGGCGTCGCTTTGAAGAGACCGATGAAGTACTTCAGCAACTTTCAGAGGAAATCAAAAAAGGACACAGTGCCTATATCGTGGCACCGCTGATAGAAGAATCTGAAACGCTTGATCTGAAGAATGTGCAGGAAATCCACGAACTGTTCAAGAACCGATTTGGTGAAGAGGATGTCGAGCTTGTGCACGGCCGTATGAAAGCGGATGAAAAAGCAGAGGGCATGGAGCGATTTGAATCGGGTGAAAAACCCATACTCGTTTCAACGACAGTGATAGAGGTCGGCATCAACGTCCCGAGTGCCACATTCATGGTGATCTTCAATGCGGAACGATTCGGACTCTCGACGCTCCACCAACTGAGGGGCCGTGTCGGCCGGAGCGACAAGCAGAGTTACTGTGTACTCATCAGTGATCCGAAGACAGAGAATGCAAAACTCAGGATGGATATCATGACCAGTACGACAGATGGTTTCGAACTGAGTGAGCGTGACCTTGATATGCGTGGACCCGGTGATTACTTCGGTGTACGCCAAAGCGGTCTGCCCCAATTCAAGGTTGCAGATTTGGCAGAAGACTACAGAGTGCTTGAGCATGCACGCCAAAGTGCAATAGAGTACGCAGAAAATCTGAATTCGTAGAGCATCATTCCGTATGGAATTCAAAGGTGGCGGCGGTCAGTGCTACGCGCTGATCGGCTGTGAAACTCAAGCTCCAGACATTTCACACTATGGAACCATATGGCCAATAAGATTGTGATAATAGATTGAAGCATGCACTGTATAAACCATACAGTGCTTTTTTTTGAAAGGCCCACAAAGTGTTTGAAATCCACAAGGCACTTATATATACTGATTCTAGTACCAACTACTAAACGAGGTTGAATATGGTTAAATACAAAAAGACGGAACGGCAGGAACTGTTACTTGAGAGGGTATCTTCAGACCCGTTTTTGACTGATGAGCGTCTGGCTGAAATATTTAAAGTCAGCATTCAGACCATAAGGCTCGACCGCCTGGAACTCGATATCCCGGAAGTGCGGGAGCGCATCAAGCACGTTGCACGGGAAGAGACCGATAAGATACGGAGCCTGTCATTGCAGGAAGTCATCGGTGAAATCATAGACATTGAATTGAATGATCATGCCCTATCCCTGTTTATAGCAGAGGAAGGCCATGTCTTTAAAAAGAACAAGATTGCCCGCGGCCACTATCTATTTGCACAGGCAAACTCTTTATGTGTGGCTGTCATAGATCAGCCGCTGGCGTTGACGAAAACTGCCCATATCGACTTTGTACGCCCCGTCAAACTGGGTGATAAGGTGATATCAAAGGCAGTGGTTGAAAATATGGATGGTCGGATCGCCACCATTCAAGTAGTATCCAAAGTGGAACAACGCCTCGTTTTTAAAGGGCGTTTTGAAATGTATTATACAGGTGAAGGTGAATATGATGGTTAGAATTGCGGTGGATCTCATGGGCGGAGACAATGCCCCAAAAGAGATAGAGAAAGGCGTACTACAAGCTGTTGAAGCGGATGACAGCCTTGAAATTCTCCTGTATGGGCTCGAAGGATCCTATTCGGGAAACCATCCCAGGGTGACATTCATAACAGTCACACAGAAGATTGAATCGGATGATGACCCAGTTCGCTCGGTACGCCGTAAGAAGGACAGTTCCCTTGTGCGTGCGTGTAAAGCAGTGAAGGATAAAGAAGCGGATGCATGTGTTTCAGCAGGGAACACGGGTGCATTGATGAGTGCCGGACTGTTCGTGGTGGGACGCATCAAGGGGATTGAACGGCCCGCCATCGGCACCTTGCTGCCGACGACCGGTGGTGAAAGAAATGGCATGATGCTATTGGACATGGGGGCGAACGTCGACAATAAACCCCAGCATCTGCATCAATTTGCAGTGATGGCTGATCTGTATATGCGTGAGAATGAAAAGCGCAGCAATCCAAGGATCGGCCTCGTCAATAACGGCAGTGAAGATAACAAAGGAAGCGAGCTTACGAAGGAGACTTTCAAGCTTCTAAAGGAAAGCGACCTGAACTTCACAGGGAATTTTGAGACACGCGACATCCTCTCAGGTGACGTCGATATCGCTGTTACCGACGGATTTACGGGCAACATAATTCTTAAGACGATTGAAGGTACTGCCAAGGCATTGATGGGGGAAGTCAAGCATGCATTCCTCAAGAATGCCAAGAACAAGTTGGCGGCCCTTATCCTAAAAAGGGATGTGCAGTCCGTCAGGGAACTTCTGGATTACAGGCAATATGGCGGGGCACCGCTGCTCGGTCTTGATGGAAACGTACTGAAGGCCCATGGTTCAAGTGATGCAGAAGCAATAGTCTCGGCAATCCGTCAAGCCAAAAAAATGGCTGAATCCGATGCAATCGTCAAAATTAAAGAGAAGGTGGGAAACGAATGAAGAAGATGATTTTATTCCCAGGGCAAGGCTCCCAATACGCAGGTATGGGGAAAGATATATACGAGCAGTCACCGGAAGGCCGGACATTGCTGGATGAAGTCTTTTTGAACGTTGATTTTGATCTGAAGTCGATAATGTTCGAAGAGGACGAGCGCCTCAACATGACACAGTATACTCAGCCGGCACTATTTGCCCACAGTCTTGCGGTACTTGCGGCTACAGGCCTGAAAGGCGATGTTGTACTCGGCCACAGCCTCGGGGAGCTACCTGCTCTTGTACATGCTGGCGTCATCACGGTTAAGGACGGAATTTCGATAGTGGCAAAGCGTGGTGAGCTTATGGCGCAGAGCGAAGGGGGCGGCATGGCTGCAGTGATCGGTATGGAATATGATCCTTTAAAAAAGTTATGCGATTCATTGTCGGATGATGAAAGAAAGATACAGCCGGCAAATATCAATGCGCCTGATCAGATAGTGATTTCGGGTGATGAAAGCCTGATCGATGATTTTGTCGAACAGGGCAAATCACATGGGGCAAGACGCGTGATGAAATTGAATGTATCGGGTGCATTCCACTCGTATCTTATGGAAGATGCACGGGAAGCGTTCGCTTCATTCATCAAAGATATCCCATTTGCTTCACCAACCATCCCGGTCATCCAAAATGTATCGGCAGCATCAGAGATGAATCCGGACACGATCCGTGCCCAACTGATCGATCAGCTCACCCATCCTGTCCGCTTCACCGAATCGATTCAGACAGCATCTGAATTGGGGGTCGGTGAGGCAGTGGAAGTCGGTCCGAAAAAAGTTTTGAGTGGTCTGGTTAGAAAAATCGACCGCTCGATCAGCGTTTCACATATTGATACAATGGCACATGTAAAGGAGTTAGAAAATGGCTAAAACAGCACTTGTAACAGGAGCGTCAAGAGGCATCGGAAAAAGCATCGCACTTAAGCTCGGGCAGGCCGGCTACAATGTAATCGTGAATTATTCAGGATCGAAGGATAAGGCCGAAGCAGTTGTAGAAGCCATCAAAACAGGAGGCGGTCAAGCTGAGGCGATTCAATGTCAGGTCCAGGACCATGAAGAAGTCAAAGCGATGATCAAAGACATCACCGACCGGTACAAGGCAATCGACCTTGTCGTCAACAATGCCGGTGTGACCCAGGACAATCTGCTCATGCGCATGAAAGAGGACGAATGGGATAAAGTCGTTGATGTAAACCTAAAAGGCACGTTCAACGTCATCCAAAGTGTCTCACGTCCGATGATTCGCCAAAAAGGTGGAAGAATCATCAATATCTCCAGCATCGTCGGATCGATTGGAAACGCGGGCCAGACGAATTATGTCGCCTCCAAGGCTGGGATAGACGGCATCACAAAATCCGTCGCACGGGAACTCGCTCCAAAAGGCATCACAGTGAATTCTGTTTCCCCGGGCTTCATCGAAAGTGATATGACTGATGTATTGTCCGATGAAGTTAAAGGAAAGATGCTTGAACAGATACCGCTTAAATTCTTTGGTGATGCCGATGATATTTCAGAAACAGTCATGTTCTTGGCATCGGATAAGGCACGTTACATTACCGGACAGACAATCCATGTAAATGGCGGTATGTACATGGGGTAAACCCTGTGATAATATTGGAGGGAGGTGAATTATAATGGCAAACTTCGACAAAGTAAAAGACATAATCGTCGACAAATTGGGAATTGATGAAGAGAAAGTGACTAAGGATGCATCATTCAAAGATGACCTCGGTGCTGACTCTCTGGATATCGCTGAGCTTGTGATGGAGCTCGAGGACGAGTTCGAGATGGAAATCCCGGACGAGGAAGCTGAGAAAATCAATACAGTAGGCGACGCCCTCAACTACATCGACAAACTAGAAGCGAAATAATGTTAAAATCCACTTTCAAAGTGGATTTTATTTTTGTTATAAAATCTTTTATTAAATATCTCATTCCTTTAGAATGAATTAAATGGAGGTAAACAGATGGATTTCAATGAAATAGAAAGACGGATCAATAAAGATCCGCATGCCAGGCAGAGGCTTCAAGATTTCAGAAGGAAGTTTACGGATTTTATCGATCGGACAGGCATTTCCGTCGATGATGAAAGCCTATATATCCAGGCATTTATGCACAGTTCCTATATAAACGATCTTCAACTGGACAAGATCCATAATAACGAACGGCTCGAATTTTTAGGGGATGCCGTACTAGAATTGATGGTTTCAGATTATATCTATAACCGGTTTGAAAAATTGCCGGAAGGTGATTTGACAAAACTGAGGGCCAATATCGTATGTGAACCATCACTTGTAGTATTTGCATCGAAACTGGATATGGCTCCACTCATCCTGCTTGGCAGAGGTGAAGAGAAGACGGGT
The DNA here is from genome assembly GCF_039538805.1 of Salinicoccus jeotgali. GTDB lineage: Bacteria > Bacillota > Bacilli > Staphylococcales > Salinicoccaceae > Salinicoccus > Salinicoccus jeotgali. The sequence goes on from NZ_BAABCK010000013.1 coordinate 155,601, forward strand.
GGCAGGGAACGGCCGTCAATCGTCTCTGATACATTCGAGGCCTTCCTTGGAGCGTTATATCTGGATCAGGGCACAGCTTCAGTAGTCAGCTTCCTAAAAGCCCATGTATACCCTGAAATAGGCGATGATAATTATAATGCTGTAATGGACTATAAGACAGCGCTCCAGGAACAGATGCATCAAAAAAGTCAGCAAAGCGTCGAGTATCGCCTTATTGAAGCGACCGGACCGAGCCATGATAAGAGATTCGTCACTGCGGTCTTTGCAGATGGCATCATGATAGGCAAAGGGAGCGGACGTTCAAAAAAGGACTCCGAGCAGAAGGCTGCTGAATATGCATTTAAGAATTTTGATGATGGAGAGAAGGATTAATGGTTTATTTGAAAAAGATGGAAGCGCACGGATTCAAATCATTCGCCGATAAGGCGGACATCAATTTTGATGCCGGGGTTACGGCTGTGGTCGGTCCGAATGGCAGTGGCAAAAGCAATATCACCGATGCCATACGCTGGGTGCTTGGAGAACAATCGGCACGTTCCATCAGAGGTGTCAAAATGGAAGATGTTATCTTCAATGGCACCGCAGACCGCAAGGCGATGAATTATGCATATGTCCGGCTTGTATTGGATAATGCATCACGAACTTTGCAGATGGATGCTGATGAAGTCCACATTACACGCAAGCTATACAGAAATGGCGACAGTGAATATTACATCAATAAGGAACGCACCAGGCTCAAGAAAATAAATGAGCTTTTCCTCGATTCCGGTTTGGGGCGAAATGCATATAATATCATTTCCCAAGGGGAAGTGGATGAAGTTTTGAAGGCGAAACCGGAGCAGAGAAGAGGCCTCATTGAAGAAGCGGCAGGCGTGATGAAATACAAATTACGCAAAAAGGAATCCGAAAAAAGACTTGAAGAAACTGCAGATAACCTCGACCGGGTGCACGACATCATCCATGAACTCGAAGGCCGGGTGCATAGGCTTGAGAAGGAGAGTGCAACTGCCGAGGAGTATCTGGCGCTGAAAGAGGAGATGCGCAACAGTGACATAGAAGTGACGGTATATGATGTGGAGACGCTTATGGCCATGCTTAATGAAGAGACTGAGGGTCTCCAATCGTCAGAAGCTAAAATCAAAGAAATGCACAGCCGATTGGAGCATAAGGAAAAAAGGATGGCCGAGATTGCCCGGCAACGTGATAGGCATGATGAGGAGAACGCTGGGCTAAACAGGCGTCTGGTCGAATTGACAAAGAAATTGGAGCAGGCTAGTGGTCGGATTGAATTGTATAAAGAACGGAAGGATACTAAAGGACAGACGAGTGAAGAGCTGTCAAAACGCCTTGCTGCCCATCAGGCACGCGCTGCCTCCATAGATTCAAAGCATCGTGAATCCTTAAAGAAAGCTGCTGAACTTTCCACTGCGGTCAACGAATTGACTGGGGCTCAAGAAGAAATCGCCGCACATAAAAAAGAACTTCTGCAGGATCAGTCGGGTGAAATCGAAACGCTTAAGGACGAATACTATGATCTGATGGTGGAAAAGACGACGCTTGAGAATGAATGCAGACGGGCGGAATCCGAAAAGAGCAGGCTTGATGATAATATACGCCAGAAAAAGGAGCGGGTCGTAGAACTCGAGCATCTCCAGAAGACGGACAACGCCCAGCATGCTGAGGAAAAAACCCGCCATGAAAAAATACTGAAGAAGATGGATGATAACCATAAAGCGTTGCAGTCGGCATCAGCGGCACTGAAAGCACTCGAAGCAGATTACGACAACGAGAAGAATAGGCTTGATACAGCCAGACATTATATCGAGCAGCAGAAGTCGAAGGTTGATATGTTGTCTGCCATGCATAATGAGTACCGTGGATATTATCCGGGTGCACGTTTCACATTGAAGAATAGGGCACAGTTGGACGGCATCATAGGCGCTGTAGGGGAGATGGTTTCCGCTGACAAACGATATGTCAAGGCATTGGATACGGCACTTGGGGCACAAGCCCAAAACATCATCACCCAAGATGAGCAGAGCGCCAAAGCGGCAATCAGTAAACTGAAGTCCGCCAAAGCCGGATTTGCTACATTCTTGCCAAGGACCACCATACGTCAAAGGCATCTCCATAAGGATATTCGTGGCATACTGGAGCGCACAAGCATCAAGGTGCACACCATGTCGGAAATCGCCATTCATGACGACTCAATAGCGGACGTCGTGGGCCACCTCCTCGGGACGACACTTGTCGTGGAGACAATTGATGATGCCACAGCATTGGCTTCTGAAATCAACCATAGGCTGCGGATCGTTACATTGGGTGGCGATACCATCATGCCGGGCGGAGCGATGTCCGGTGGCTCCAAAAGTACTAAAGGCTCAATCATCGAGAACCAGCAGGAACTGCAGGAAACAAAGGAGAGCCTGGAAGCCTACCGTATGAAAACCCGGAAGATCGAGGCGACGGTGAAACAGCTTGGTGACGACTTGGCAAGTCAGATGGAGAAGAAAAACAAATTGGACCAGACCAGCCAGCAGCTGGCTGCAGAAAAAGACAAATATCATGGCAACATCCTGAGGCTCGGTTATCAGCTTGAGGCGAGGGCGGACAATATCAAGATTCTGAGGGAAGAACTTTCAGGGCTGGGCGCCCCAGAAGATACTGCAGAGAAGAAAGAGAGAATCGTCCAGATCGAGGTCTCACTAGACCATCTCAATCGTCGCATCACACAGATGAATGCATCCGATAAAGATAAGAAGGAAACGCTCCAGCATCTGACTGACGAAGGTCACGCCACCAGCCGGGAGTTAGCAGCAGTAAAGGAACGGCTCAGGCATGCACAAGATGAAACTTCCCGCCTTGAAGAAGAGCAGGAAGAAATCACTGCGCTGATCAATGAAGCCAAGGAACAGCAGAAAATGATCAGTGAAGATCTGAATGAGATGGATATTGAGCGTTTGGAGAAAGAACGTGCTTACCTATCACAGGAAGTTGAAGCGCTCAACCACTCTGCAGAAGAGAAGTCATCAGTCCTATATGCGCTCAGAAAGGAATATGAGGAACTGGAGTCAGACAGGCGCGAACTCCTGCCGGTGCGCGATGAACTGCAGGAAACTTTCCACGCCCATAAAACAAAAAGAGAGAAGCTTGATATCCAGGTGGAACAAAAGATTGAATATCTGTCAGAAACGTATAAAATAACGTATGATAGAGCTAAAGAAACACACCAGGATTTGACGGATATCGATCAGAAACGAATGAAAATTTCTTTGAACAGGAAAAGCATCGATGAGCTCGGACCAGTTAATCTGGCATCGATAGAAGAATATGCGCGTGTGGGTGAACGCTATCAATTCCTGAAGACACAGGAAGAAGATCTGCTCGAGGCAAGAGATACACTACTTGAAGTGATCCGTGAAATGGATGGCGAAGTGGCAATGCGCTTTAAAGAAACCTTCAAGCAGATCAATATACGCTTCGGTGAAGTGTTCCAGAAGATGTTTGGGGGCGGACAGGCGGAGTTGAGGTTGACTATAGAAGACGATTACCTCGAATCCGGAGTGGAAATTTACGCCCAGCCTCCCGGCAAAAGATTGTCGACATTATCATTGCTGTCAGGGGGAGAGCGGGCATTGACTGCAATTAGCCTGCTGTTCAGCATTCTGCAGGTCCGGGTCAGTCCGTTCATCATATTGGATGAAGTGGAAGCTGCCCTCGATGAGTCGAATGTGCTGCGCTACGCACAGTATCTGAAATCCTTGTCAAAAGAGACGCAATTCATTGTAATCACCCACCGTAAAGGAACGATGGAAGAGAGCGACCGGCTGTTCGGGGTGACGATGCAAGAACGAGGCGTCAGTCAACTGATCAGCGTAGATCTTAAGGATTATGAAGAAAACATAAGAGAGGAAGAGACGGTGTGAGCTTATTTAAACGACTGAAAGACAAGTTCCAACCGAAGTCCAATGAGGTAAAAGATCTTTCGGATGAATCGCTTGAATCACAGACCGAGGCACTTGATGACGGTCTGATAAGCATAGATGAATTCGAGGAATGGGAACAGGAGCAGATAGGCTATAAATTTAAAGCGGGCCTCGAAAAGAGCAGGGAAAGGTTCCAGAGTGAAATCAATGAACTCATGGCCCGCTATCGTACCGTCGATGAGGATTTCTTTGAAGCGTTGGAGGAAGTCCTGATTTCGGCTGATGTCGGGTTCAATACCGTGATGGAACTGACGGATGAACTGCGTCATGTTGCAAAGGTGAATAACATTACAGATACTTCGGAGCTGCGTGAGACGATCGTCGAAAAAATGGTGGAGATCTATGAGCGTAATGACAATCTTCCCGAAACGGTCAATATCCAGGAAGAGGGCTTGACTGTCATCCTCGTCGTCGGGGTGAATGGTGTCGGCAAAACGACGAGCATAGGCAAGTTGGCACACAAATACAAGCAAGAAGGCAAAAATGTAATGCTTGCGGCCGGTGATACTTTCCGGGCCGGTGCGATCAACCAGCTTAAAGTCTGGGGAGAACGAGTGGATGTCGATGTAGTCAGCCAGGCTGAGGGCAGCGACCCAGCCGCAGTCATGTTCGACGCAATCAACGCGGCGAAGAAGCGAGGGGCTGATGTCCTCATCTGTGATACGGCGGGGCGTCTCCAAAATAAAGGGAATCTGATGAATGAGCTTTCCAAAATGAAGAAAGTCATACAGAAAGTTGTTCCCGAAGCACCCCATGAGTCTTTACTTGTGCTTGATGCCACGACTGGTCAGAATGCATTAAGCCAGGCCAAGTCCTTCAAGGATGTAACCGATGTCTCCGGCATTGTGCTGACCAAACTGGATGGTACGGCTAAAGGCGGTATCGTGCTGGCCATCAAAAATGAGCTCGGCATTCCGGTGAAGTTCGTCGGTCTTGGTGAACAGCTTGATGATCTGCAGGAATTCAATGCAGAGAACTATGTTTACGGCTTGTTTGCAGATATGGTGTCGAATGCCGAAGGGGATGATGAAGAACGTGCTTGAAGAACTTGAACGCACCATGCGCATGAACTATCTCTATGATTTCTACCATACGCTGTTGACCAGCAGACAAAGGAAATATATAGAGCTTTATTACTTGGAAGATTTCACATTCAGTGAAATTGCAGAGGAACTTGATGTGACAAGACAGGCAGTCTATGATAATTTGAAACGGTCGAAAGACTTGCTTGAACATTATGAAAAGAACTTGGGGATGTACAGGAATTTCATCTCCAGGCAGTCACTGATAAAAGAACTTGGTGAGATATTGGGTGAGGACCGCTCCCACGATGTAGAAAGAATTCTCGAGACGCTTGAGGCGCTCGACTAGGAGGAGATATTATGGCTTTTGAAGGTTTAGGGGAAAGGCTTCAAGCAACTATGGACCGCATCAAGAGCAAAGGGAAGGTATCGGAATCAGACATCAAACTGATGATGCGTGAAGTCCGCCTTGCCCTTTTAGAAGCTGACGTCAACTTTAAAGTTGTCAAACAATTCATCAATCAAGTGAAGGAGCGCGCGCTCGGCACGGACGTCATGCAGTCGTTGACCCCAGGTCAGCAGGTCATCAAGATCGTCAGGGAAGAGTTGACCGACTTGATGGGTGGCGAGAACCAGAAGATCATCTTCAGCCAGAAGCCGCCGACTGTCATCATGATGGTCGGCCTCCAAGGTGCGGGTAAAACCACAACAGCCGGTAAATTGGCCCTTCACCTGCGTAAACAGTTCAATAAGAAACCGCTTCTGGTAGCTGGCGACATCTACCGCCCGGCGGCGATCGATCAGTTGGAGACGGTCGGTAAACAGATTGATGTACCTGTGTTCTCATTGGGTGATCAGGTTAAACCGCAGCAGATCGTCACCGAGGCGATGGCACATGCGAAGGATGAGCATCTGGACACCGTAATCATCGATACTGCAGGACGCCTCCATATCGATGAAAAGCTGATGAATGAATTGAAGGATATCAAAGGCATTGTAGAACCTGATGAAATCATGCTTGTCGTGGATGCCATGACGGGCCAGGACGCAGTCAATGTTGCGGAGTCGTTCAATGATCTCCTCGACATCACAGGCGTCACGCTGACTAAACTGGATGGCGACACCCGGGGTGGTGCAGCCCTATCAATCCGTTCGGTCACCGAAAAGCCGATCAAGTTCGTCGGTATGTCGGAAAAGCTGGATGGTCTGGAAGCATTCCACCCAGATCGCATGGCACAGCGCATATTGGGCATGGGGGATGTATTATCCATCATTGAAAAAGCGCAGGCCAACGTCGATGAAGGAGATCAGAAGGCGCTTGAGAAAAAGATAAAGGATCAAAGCTTCACGTTGGATGACTTCCTGGATCAGATGGATCAGGTGAAGAATCTCGGACCTCTCGATGAACTCCTTAAAATGATGCCTGGCGCCAAGAAGATAAAAGGCCTCGACAGCATGCAGATGAGCGGCAAGGAAATCGATCACGTCCAGGCCATCATCCGGTCTATGACCATGCAGGAGCGTGAAAACCCTGCAATCATCAATGCGAGCCGCAAGAAGAGGATCGCCAAGGGTTCAGGACGCAGCCTGCAGGAAGTAAACCGCCTCCTCAAACAATTTGGTGAGATGAAGAAGATGATGAAGCAGATGACAAGTCAGAAAGGAAAGAAGAAAAATCCTTTCGGCAACATGGGACTGCCATTCTAGATTGAAATTCGTAAAGTAAAAAGTCTTTACAGGATTTTAACCATCTGTTATAGTAGTAAAAGTGAAAACGAATAATACAGGAATCGAAAGGAGTTAATATAAGATGGCAGTTAAACTTAGACTGACACGCATGGGTTCTAAAAAGAAACCTTACTACCGCATTGTAGTTGCGGATTCCCGCAGCCCGAGGGACGGACGCATCATCGAGCAGATCGGTGCATACAATCCTATCTCAAAAGGGGACAACATTGTTGACCTCGATGAGGAAAAAGCCCTTGAATGGCTTCAGAATGGTGCTAAACCAAGTGATACGGTACGTGACATCCTGAGCAAAAAAGGTGTTATGGAACGTTATCATAATGCAAAACATGGGAAATAGTCCCGATGCAGAAACTACTTCAAACAATTCTTGAGCCGGTGCTTGAACATCCTGAGATGCTCACAATCGCTGAGGAAGAGACCGATCACGCAATCTCCTACAGCATTACCGTCCATAAAGACGATATCGGCCGTGTCATAGGCAAGCGCGGACGTATGATCAGGGCAGTGCGCACGATCATGGCCAATGCCAATCATGGCGGTTCAAAGAAAGTGTTTGTTGATGTTGACTAGGCACACCTCGCGGTGTGCCTTTTTTAATACAAGATATATGAGGAAATGGGGGATATGATGAGAATAAGTATAGGCCGGCTGGTGAATTTCCATGGTGTGAAAGGAGAAGTCAAAGTGCTCAGTGACTCTGACTTCTCAAAAGAAAGATTCAGTCCAGGCAATATCGTGGAAATAGATGGGAAAAACTTTGAAATTGCACAGTATCGTACTCATAAAAATTTCCATCTGCTGCAATTTGAAGGGGTATCGAGCCTCAATGATGTAGAGGAGTTGAAGGGAAAGGAAGTGATGCAGGAAACTGATGCAGTCCAATTGCCGCTTGCGGAAAATGAATTTCATTACAAAGATATCATCGGTTTGGAAGCTAAGCTCGAAGACTCCATGAAGCCGATCGGAACTGTTACGGATATATTCGAAACAGGGGCCAACGATGTCTGGGTCGTCAAAGGAGAGCGGGAATATATGATTCCCTATATCGAAGACGTAGTAAAAAAGGTGGATCTTGAGGCAGGACATATCATCATCCATCCCATGGAGGGACTGTTGGATTGAATATTCACTACTTGACGCTTTTCCCAGAAATGTATGATGGCATCTTGAACACCTCGATACTCGGCCGTGCCAAAGAAAAAGGCATCGTCGACTATCACACGATCAACTTCCGTGATTTTTCCGGCAATAAGCACAATAAGGTCGATGACTATCCATATGGCGGCGGTGCGGGTATGGTGCTCAAACCCGAACCTGTCTTCAATGCCATGGAATCCCTTGAACTCGATGACCCGCGGGTCATATTGTTGTGTCCGCAAGGACGGCCCTTCGATCAGAAGATGGCTGAGGAATTGAGCACAGAAAATGATATCGTCTTCATCTGTGGCCATTACGAAGGCTACGACGAGCGGATTAGAAGCCTTGTGACCGATGAGGTCTCCATCGGGGACTACGTGCTGACGGGTGGGGAACTCGCCAGCATGACGATGACGGACGCAGTAGTCAGACTGATCCCCGGCGTGCTGAATCGCGAAGAGAGTCATCAGGAGGACTCCTTCAGCACGGGGCTTCTCGAGCATCCGCACTACACCAGACCTCGCGAATACAGGGGTATGAAAGTACCTGAAGTGTTGCTTAACGGCAATCATAAGCTGATTGAAGAATGGCGCCATGAAGAAAGCCTAAAGCGTACCAGGGAGAGGCGTCCGGATCTGCTCGAGTGATCAGGGCCGTCCGATAATTTGCATTTAAGCCGTTGAAACACGATGGCTATTGTGGTAATATTATACGAGTGTGAAACACACATATACACAATCATCCGCTGCTATGATCGGCAAGATAATTGGAAGAAGGAGAAGATAACATGTCACAGCAATTAATCAATGAACTGACGCAGGACCAGCTTAAGACTGACCTGCCTGATTTCAGGGCCGGAGACAACGTCCGTGTCCACGTACGTATCGTAGAGGGTTCCCGTGAGCGTATCCAGGTTTTCGAAGGTGTCGTAATCAAACGTCGCGGCGGTGGAATTTCCGAAACATTCACAGTCCGCAAAATTTCTTACGGCGTAGGTGTTGAACGTACATTCCCTGTACACTCCCCTAAACTCGAAAGAATCGAATTGACACGCCGTGGCCGTGTACGTCGTGCGAAGCTCTACTACTTGCGTAACCTGCGTGGTAAAGCTGCCCGTATCAGAGAGCGCAGATAGAAAACGTAAAAAGCCTGACATTCAATGTCAGGCTTTTTTATTTGCCTTTTTTGCGAAACTCCTTTGCCATAATCCAAAAAATGGAGAGGATCAGTGAGATTATACTGACCAGCAAAGTGGTCCAGTAATACGGCGGGGTATAGGAAATGGTGATGACACTGTCGTTCCCCGTTTCAAAGCCCGTCATCAAGTAGTTCGCCCTGAATGTATCCAACCTACCGGAAGCATCTCCAGTAGCAGTCATGCCTTCCCTGAAGATCATGGGGACAGTAATTAAACCAGGCTCAAGATCGTCGAGTTCTATGACGTAGGAGTTTTCCTTTTCGGTTACGGTATAATTTGGAGACTCTTTTCTGCTCTGTTGCTCAAGTACATCATAATCTTCGATGTACACGCCTTCAATGTCCACCGCATATCGGCCTTCTGGAAATGAAATAGGGATCTTATCTTCCAGTTTGACCCGGTAGAGCAGGTCATCTGCATACGTCCGGTATTTGCTGGTGGCAAACAACCTTTCATTCGGATAGCCATCAACATCGATGGTGAACCGTTTGACTGGCTCCATGAGTTCGATGGATATTTCAATATATACATCACTTTCTTCAGCAATTTCAATATTGGAGAAGTCGAACATGAAGCCGCCGTCGTCTGAAGGGACATCCAGAATGCCGTTAGTGTAGGAGGCATTTTGTGGTGCAATTTCTATCTCATCGATTATATTTTCAGGGGATGGTTCAGAAGCATTCGGAGGCCTTGCATCGGTCACTATTCCTTTTAGCATGGCACGTTCACGCTCTAGAGGGCCCTCCAGTTCATCCGGGTCATAGATGCGGGAGACTCGCCTGACGAAGGGAAGTGGCAGGGTATTCTCATATACCGTATAAGTGCCATCCTCCTTGATGGGTGAGAATTTCAGCGGAATGCCGTAATGGTCCTTGCTGCGCATCATATAATCGACGTTGAAGAGGGAGAACAGGTTGCTCCGCGATTGAAATGTCGAGTAGCGGCTAATGGATTCATAGCGGATATTGACCTTCAAATCATTATAATAGAAGTCGATGATTTCGCCGTCTATGATGCTCGAATAGAGGCTGGTGCCGTTGAAGCCCATATATAGGGGCGTATTATCTTGTTCTTTGACCTTGTAGTCTATCTTCTGTTCAGGCTGTTTCCTCTGTTGTATCCAGTCGATGTTATATTCCTGGAGATCACTCGCGTAGTGGTTACTGTTGATATAGAACAGATGATTTCGGTCGGTGATGCCATCATGGTAGATCTGTGACTCGGTGTGTGAAGCGGCGACCATCATGACAAAGGTGATGATGGCAAAGATATGCGCCACCTGAACCAGGGGCTTCCTTCCCCATCTGAAGTACAATAGGAGACCCAGGAGCTGGATCAGCGGAATCATCCACACCCAAATCACAATGTCACCTTTAATCCAGGCGGACAGCGCAATTATGATATAGACCGGAATGAGGCTTGTGAGATACTGTTTGAGCGGGATGGTCCTGAATTTTGATAGATACAGTGCGATCAGTGCAGCTTGGAAGAAGACTAGCATATAATGCCATCTTTTCTGGGGCTGTTGGAAACCGTTGAAGAAAGTGTCGACGTACGGCGACAACGTAAATAGCATGAAGACGATCGTCAGCACTGCAAATAGCCGAAAGAAATAGTGACGGTAGAGTTTCATGGTGAATAAAGCCTGGATGGCGAGGAACAGGATGATTATCAAATAGTTTTCATAAAATATGTTATCCTGCCATCCTAGCTCCGAGACAAGCGGTACGGTGACTTCATATTCCCTGTCATCGTTGTTGAAGAATCCCCGCACAGCATGGAAGAAGGCAACGCAGGAAATACCTGCGCCGAGTAGTCCCGACGGAATGGCCCGCTTCAATGTATCAATCCGGGAAGCATCACCTCTCTGTTTGAATAACAGACGCACGCCCAAGTAGACAAGGGCGATGATGAATTGATAATAGGCAAAATAGAAATTGTTTATCATCGTGGCTGCAACGGCAAATATAAATAACCCGGGCCGACCTTTTCTGATGAGTACCTCGATTGCCCAAAGAGTCAAGGGCAGCCAGATGAAGACGTCACTAAAAAAGGACCAGAAGATGGTGAACCTGAAATAGGTGGGGGATGCAGCGAAAATAAATCCACCGACCAGTGCAGGGAGAGGGGCGCTTCCGATCGATTTCAAAAAGCGGTATGTAAAATAAATGATCAGGAATGTTTTCAGCATGGAAATGAAAAATGCATTATAAGCCCAAAAATCGATGCTTGCGACATCTAAGCCAATGAAGAACTCCGCCACACGTACCATAACCATGTTGATGTGATGGATGATGTTTGTCGAATAGTAGTAGGCGAGATCCGTATAGAAATCCCCACCCAGACCAAAATCGGTGTCATAGAACCATGTACCCTCCTTGAATTTTTCATAGAGGTAGAGCTGCATGGGGAGCATCTGTTCCAGGCCATCATTGGCGCCCGTCATGAACACCTTCAATTTATCGTCAGTCGGTGACAGGAAGCGCCACAGGAGGTAGGAATGGGATAGCACCGATAGTACACTGATGAGGACGATGAGACGTATAGCTGAAAAAGGCGCCTTCATTTTCTTCAATTTACTCCTCCTAATCTTTCAGGATCCATCGGGTGATGATGTATGTGAGCGGTACAGTGATGATCAGTACGGGCAGCGGTGCGAAAGGCTCGGGCCAGCCGAAAGATTCAACGAACAGGTAAAGTAGAGCAGTCTGGAGCCCTATATTGAAAACCTGGCTCAAGGGGAATTTCAAGAATTTTGCCAATGTCGGCCGTACTTTATATACATACCTGCAATTCAGGAAGTAGGAAATGATGAAGGCTACAGCGAAGCCTATGAGATGCGCCGCCAGATAAGGTGCCCCCATCGTTATCAACAGAATGTAGAACACATAGTAATTGATGGTGTTGATAAAGCCGACGAAAATGAAACGGAGAACTTCATTGACATCACTATTCAGTTCCATGATGACCTCCTTGTGCGAGATCGCTGTCTGAAGATGTCTCGATGATATATTTTGGACGATCTTTGGTCTCTATATAGATACGACCGACATATTCGCCGATGATGCCGAGCGAGAACAGCTGGATACTGCCTAAAAGCAACAGGCTGGCAATGATTGTAAAGTAACCCGGGACATCGATGCCATTAAACATAATATTAACAAACATGTACAATATATAGATGAGTGAGATAACCAGCACAACCAACCCTAAATAAAAACAGCTTCTCAGTGGCCGATGATTGAACGCACTGATGCCATCGATTGCGTAATCCAAAAGTTTGAGTGGATTGAATGTACTGATTCCTGAACCCCGCTTGATATGATCGAATTCGACGACGGTCTTATTGAAGCCCACCCATTCGAATATTCCCTTTGAAAACCGGTTATTTTCGCTAAGCAACAGTATCGCATCAGCTACTTTCCTTGAGATGAGGCGGAAATCACCCTCTCCATCGACAAGCTTCACTGTACTCGTAACATTCATCAGGCGATAGAATAGCTTTGATGGCAGGCGTCTGGAAAGCGGTTCCTCCACCTTGTTGCGCTTGGCGACCACCTGATCGAATCCTGCCTCGTAGGGCCTGATCAGATCTGGAATGAGGGAAGGTGGATGTTGCATATCGCCATCCATGATGACGATTGCATCCCCCCGCGCCATTTTGAGGCCAGCCAGAAGAGCCGCCTCTTTACCAAAATTACGAGAAAACGAAACGAATCTGACGTTTGGGTTGGAGAGCCCCCTGATTTTTGGCAAGGTGGCGTCTTGTGAGCCGTCATCGATGAAGATGATTTCGTAGGTATGTTCGATTGCATGCATGACTGATGAGATTTCTGCATCAAGCACCGGAATATTTTCTGCTTCATTGAAAACTGGAATTACAACCGAAATCATCGACCCTCACCTCCCGTCGTTTATTAAATGGTGATTGTATTATATAATACAGGGATGAATTAATGAAATAAAATAGAAGATTTATAGATAGGAGTGCTTTTATATGAGCATAAACTGGTTCCCGGGTCATATGGCCAAAGCGAGAAGGGAAGTGGAAGAGAATTTGAAGAAGGTGGATGTGGTGATTGAAATACTGGATGCCCGCATCCCAAATTCAAGCCATAACCCCATGATGGATGAAATCACAAAGCATAAACCTCGTGTCGTAGTGTTGAATAAAGTGGATATGGCCGATCCGAAAGCTACGGATCGCTGGTTATCTAAATTCAAGAGTGAAGGGAAATATCCAGTCGCCCTGGATGGCCGCCATAACCAGATAATCAAAAAAATCGAGCCGTTGGCGGTAAAGGCTACTGCCGAGGACTTCAATAGAATGGAAGAAAAAGGCATCAGGCGCCGTGCCATAAGAGCTATGATCATAGGTATACCCAATGTCGGCAAATCCACAGTCATCAACAATATCGCCAGAAAGAAAGGAGCGAAGACCGGGAACACCCCAGGTGTCACTAAACAGCAGCAATGGATCAAAGCCGGACAGCAGATGGAGCTGCTGGATACACCAGGTATCCTCTGGCCGAAATTCGAGGATGAGGCGACAGGAAAGAAGCTTGCCTTGACCGGTGCAATTAAGGATACGGTTGTGCCACTTGATGAAGTTGCAATCTTTGGCATGCAGCACCTGCTTGAATGGGACCCCGAGCGCTTTAATGCATTCTACAACATTTCTGCGAGCCAAGATGATGACATCGTCACAGTATTCGATGCCATAGGCAAGTCTAGAGGTATGAAGTCAAGCGGAAATGAAATCAACTATGAAGCTGTGACCAATCGGGTCATCCACGATATCAGAAATGGCAAGATTGGCCGCTATACATTCGATAAGGTGGATGCACAGTGAAGATATCAGAGATCGAAACAGAACTCGGAGACTATACAACACTTGATGAATTGAACAGGTCCCCATGGCGTGATGATCCGAGGAAAGGGGTAGCCAAATCATTAGAACGCCATAGGAAGAGGCTGGAAAATGAAGCCCTGATGAGAGAAAAATATGAATATATGAGCCGATACGAACGTAATCTAAAAGGCAAGGCTGAGTATATTGCGGGTGTCGACGAAGCGGGGCGCGGACCCATTGCGGGGGAAGTGGTGGCAGCTGCGGTCGTTCTGCCGGAAGGCTTCATGCTGCCCGGTCTGGATGATTCAAAGAAGCTTTCCCTGAAGAAAAGGATGGCCTTCCGTGAGATAATCATCGCGGAGGCGGACTACGGTATAGGCACCGCAAGCGTCTATGAGATAGATCGGCTCAATATCTACCAGGCAAGCCGTCTGGCGATGAAGCGTGCCGTTGATGAGTTGGCCGCTGCTCCCGACCATCTTCTTGTGGATGCGATGACCATCGGCATGGGAATTGAAGAGACCTCAATCATAAAAGGAGATGCAAATTCCGTCTCGATTGCTGCTGCCAGTGTGCTCGCCAAAACAGAAAGGGATCTGTATATGGAGCATTACGACACAGTTTATCCAGATTATGGATTCTCCGCCCATAAGGGATACGGCACAACGGAGCATTTGGCCGCACTTGACTCACTTGGCCCCTGCGAAATACACCGCCATACATTTGAACCGGTGAAATCCATGCGACTAAAATATTAATTTTTGGAATGCAGTTTACTTTAATGAGCACCTTTTCTATAATTGGGGGGTAAGGTTAAAAAAGTCTTAGGAGGATGAACATGAATATCCATGAGTATCAAGGGAAAGAAATCTTTCGCTCCATGGGCGTGGCCGTGCCTAACGGCAGTGTAGCCTATACACCGGAGGAAGCAGTGAAAGCAGCTAAAACACTGGACTCTGATGTATACGTCGTAAAAGCACAGATCCACGCGGGCGGACGCGGTAAAGCAGGCGGTGTCAAAATCGCCAAGACACTGGATGAAGTTAAGGAGTACGCCAAGGAACTGCTCGGCAAAGTGCTCGTTACCCACCAGACCGGTCCTGAAGGAAAAGAAGTTAAACGTCTCCTGATCGAAGAAGGATGCGACATCCAGAATGAATACTATATCGGTCTAGTCGTAGACCGTGCAACAGACCGCGTCGTATTGATGGGTTCTGAAGAAGGCGGTACCGAGATTGAGGAAGTTGCTGAAGCGACTCCTGAAAAAATCTTCAAGGAAGTCATCGACCCTGTAGTCGGACTCATGCCTTATCAGGCCAGAAGACTTGCCTTCAACATCAACATTCCAAAGGAATCTGTCGGCAAGGCGACTAAATTGATGCTCTCCCTATACAAAGTATTTACTGAAAAAGACTGTTCCATCATGGAAATCAACCCGCTCGTCACAACGGGCGAAGGTGAAGTGCTCGCATTGGATGCGAAAGTGAACTTTGATGAGAATGCGCTCTTTAGGAATAAAGATATAGTAGAACTCCGCGACTTGGATGAAGAAGATCCAAAAGAGATTGAAGCATCCAAATATGATCTGTCCTATGTTGCGCTGGATGGTAATATCGGTTGTATGGTAAACGGTGCCGGTCTTGCTATGGCAACAATGGATACCATCAATCACTTCGGCGGCGAGCCTGCCAACTTCCTAGACGTAGGGGGCGGCGCTACAACTGAGAAAGTAACTGAAGCATTCAAGATCATCCTCGGGGATGAAGGTGTTGAAGGTATTTTCGTCAACATTTTCGGCGGCATCATGAAATGTGACGTCATCGCTGAAGGTGTCGTGGAAGCGGTCAAGAATGTCGGGCTTGATATCCCGTTGGTTGTGCGTCTGGAAGGTACCAACGTTGAAAAAGGTAAGGAAATCCTTGCACAGTCCGATTTTGATATAATTTCTGCACAGACGATGGCTGAAGGTGCCAAGAAAATCATCGAAGCGGTCAATAATAAATAAAAACGGAGGAATCTACTGTGGGCGTATTTATCGATAAAAATACTAAAGTACTAGTTCAGGGCATCACCGGAGCAACTGCATTGTTCCATACAAAGCAGATGCTTGAGTATGGAACCCAGATTGTTGCAGGGGTGACACCAGGTAAAGGTGGCCAGGAAGTAGAAGGCGTGCCAGTATTTAATACTGTTGAAGAAGCGAAGAAAGAAACAGGTGCATCAGTATCTGTCATCTATGTGCCGGCACCTTTTGCGGCTGATGCGATAGTCGAATGTGCCGATGCAGAACTGGATATGGCGATCTGTATCACTGAGCACATTCCTGTACTTGATATGGTTAAAGTCAAGCGTTATATGGAAGGCAAGAAGACGCGCCTTGTCGGACCGAACTGTCCGGGCGTAATCACTGCCGACGAATGCAAAATCGGCATCATGCCAGGATATATACACAAAAAAGGTCATGTCGGCGTAGTAAGCCGCTCCGGCACGTTGACATATGAAGCGGTGCACCAATTGACTGAAGCCGGAATCGGGCAGACTACTGCTGTCGGTATCGGCGGTGACCCGGTCAATGGTACAAACTTCATCGACACGCTGAAAGCGTTCAATGAAGACCCTGAGACAGAAGCGGTGGTCATGATCGGAGAAATCGGCGGTACTGCAGAAGAAGAAGCTGCAGAGTGGGTCAAAGAAAACATGAACAAGCCTGTCGTAGGATTCATCGGTGGGGTGACAGCTCCTCCAGGCAAACGTATGGGTCACGCAGGTGCAATCATTTCCGGTGGTAAAGGTACAGCTGATGAAAAAATCAAAACGATGAACGCGTGTGGCATCGAAACGGCTGATACGCCTTCTGAAATCGGTGAAACTCTAATCAACCGAATCAAGAAAGAAGATGGTCTTTACGAAAAATGCCTCACTGTAAAATAAACGTCATATAAATCATATGAACTTCTACAAAAAAAGCAGAACCCTATATGGGGTTCTGCTTTTTTTGGCAGTTAATTCCATAAGATTTAACATAAATGTCATGGCGTGTCGGGTTAATTCTCCTATAATTCAAAAAGAGATGGGAGGAATATATTTGAATCATTTAAAATTAAGCTTTGCAGGAGTTACTGTACAGGAGTATAGGAAATATATTGTAGGAAGTGCATTCCCTCCAAAAGGGCTGTCGGAAAAGATTTCCCGTGCACAGAAAATGGATGGGGAAGCGTTGCTTAAAATCTTAGAGGAACAGCGCATAGGATATATTACGATTGATGATGCGGATTATCCAGCACTCCTAAAGGAAATATATGATCCCCCCTACATACTTTATTATCGCGGTGACCCGACGCTTTTTGCACATTGCAAGCTAGCTGTAGTGGGGAGCCGTAAGGCAGGATTTTATACACGCCGGGCATTGGATGGTATCATACCAGGACTTGCACAGGAGATAACGATTGTTTCCGGCCTCGCCTATGGCGCGGATGCCATTGCGCATGAAGCGGCCTTGAAAGATGGCAGGACTACAATCGGTGTGCTGGCGTTCGGGCATGACGTGCATTATCCTAAAAGCACCCAACATGTCCGCACCCTCATGGAAGCCGATCATCTGGTCGTAAGCGAGTACCCGCCCGGCACTTCGATAGAGAAGTGGCGCTTCGTTGCGCGTAATAGGATCATAGCGGGAATGTCGGTTGGCGTGCTGGTCACTGAAGCTGAAGTCGGCGGTGGCAGCATGATCACACTGGAGATGGCTTTGGATGAGAACCGCATTGGATTCTGCATACCTGGGAATATTCATTCACCGCTCTCAAAAGGCACAAATATAAGAATACAGGATGGTGCCAAAATGGTGCTTGGTCCGAGTGATATAATGGAAGAAATTTTCATCGGCCGATAAAGCAAATGAAAATATTAAAAATAATTATAGTTGACAAACAATTTTAATTCACTGTATTATTTGGATTTGAAAACACAAATAAGGAGGCGGACGGCTTATGGCAGATAATCTGGTAATAGTGGAATCGCCTGCTAAAGCAAAAACAATAGAGAAGTATCTCGGAAAAAGGTATAAAGTCGTTGCGTCCATGGGGCATGTCCGCGACCTGCCCCGTAGTCAGACAGGAATCGATACTGAAAACAATTACGAACCTAAATATATAACGATTAGAGGCAAAGGTCCTCTTCTCAAAGAATTGAAGAAAGAAGCGAAAAAAGCGAAAAGAATATACTTGGCGAGTGACCCGGACCGTGAAGGCGAAGCCATAGCATGGCACCTCAGTCATGCTTTAGGTGACGATAAGGAATATTACAGGGTAGTGTTCAATGAAATAACTAAAGAAGCCGTCAAAGAAAGCTTCAAGCAGCCTGGAGAAATCAATCAGAAATTGGTGGATGCCCAACAGGCCAGGCGTATACTTGACCGCCTTGTGGGCTACAACATCTCTCCAGTCTTATGGAAGAAAGTCAAAAAAGGGTTGTCTGCAGGCCGTGTCCAGTCCGTTGCTCTAAAACTGATCATAGACCGGGAAAACGAAATAAGGAATTTCAAGCCGGAAGAATATTGGACGATTACAGGACTCTTCAATTATTCAAAAAGTGATTTTGAAGGAAAGTACAACCGCCTTGAAGACGCCAAAATGAAACTGAAGACGAAAGATGACGTCGAACACGTGATGAAACAGCTGAAAGGGAACGATTTCACTGTAGACTCTGTACAGAAGAAGGAGAAGAAGAGAAATCCTTCCAAGCCCTTCACAACATCTTCCCTGCAGCAGGAAGCTGCCCGTAAGCTGAACTTTAAGGCGCGTAAGACGATGATGGTCGCCCAACAGCTCTATGAGGGAATCGATATTAAAAAAGGAGGCACTGTCGGGCTCATCACCTATATGAGGACAGACTCCACCCGCATCTCGCCAGTCGCCCAGAAGGAAGCCGTCGAGTATATCGAAGCGGAGTACGGCAAGGAGTTCATCGGCAAAAAGCCTTCAAAGGCGCAGGCGGAAGGAAGCCAGGATGCCCACGAAGCTGTAAGGCCGACCAGTGCCAACCGATCTCCAGCCAATATGAAACAGTACTTATCCAGAGATCAGTATAGGCTCTATAAGCTTATATGGGAACGTTTCATCGCCAGCATGATGGCGCCGGCGATATTGGACACTGTACGCATGGAGATGTCCAATAATGGAGTCATCTTCCGCAGTAACGGTCAAACGATCAAATTCAAAGGATTCATGCAGATCTATGTCGAAGGAAAAGACGATGAAGAGGAAGAGTTGGAGAACAAGCTGCCGGATATCAAGGAAGGCGAAACGGTTGTTTCAAAAGATATCAAGCCCAATCAGCACTTCACCCAGCCACCCCCAAGGTATACGGAGGCGCGCCTTGTGAAGACGTTGGAAGAGCAAGGTATAGGACGTCCTTCAACTTATGCTCCGACCCTCGATACGATCCAGAAGCGGAATTATGTCAAAATCGATCAGAAGCGTTTCTTCCCGACTGAACTTGGTGAGATCGTTAATGAATCGGTGACACAATATTTCCCTGATATAATTGAAGCCGAGTTTACGCGGACTATGGAAAAAAGTCTCGACGATATCGCGGAAGGTGATGCATCATGGGTAGCAGTCATCGACGAATTCTATAAAAACTTCGAGCCCCAGGTGGCACGTGCCGATGAAGAAATGGAAAAAATAGAAATAAAAGATGAGCCGGCCGGTGAAGATTGTGAGAAGTGCGGTTCTCCGATGGTCTACAAGATGGGACGCTATGGTAAGTTCATGGCATGCTCAAATTTCCCGGATTGCCGCAATACAAAAGCAATCGTCAAAGAAATAGGTGTTACTTGTCCTAAATGTGAAAAAGGCCAGGTCGTTGAGCGGAAGTCCAAGAAAAATCGGATATTCTATGGTTGCGACAGATATCCTGAATGTGACTTCATCTCTTGGGACCGTCCGATTGGACGGAATTGTCCAAGGTGCGACCACTATCTGGTAGAGACGAAAAAAGGTAAGACGGCAAAAGTTAAATGTACAAATTGTGACTATGAAGAGAAAGCGGAGTAGATGAATACCCATCTTTGTATGGGTATTTTTCTATGACCTTCATAAAATATTGGCAATATTCATATTTCTTTGTGCATTTCAGTGCAAAATAGGTTATTATATACTATTGGAGCTACAAGCATTGATTGAGCGGTGGAATCAGCATACCGCTATCAATTGATGCCAGCGGCTTAATTGTGATAAGATTCTGATAAAAGGCGGTGTGTTCATGTCCCATCTTGAAAATTTCCTTGAACAGCTTCTATATCAGCGTAATTTATCACCACATACTGTAGATGCATATAGGATAGATATCACAGAATTCTTCAAGTTCCTTGATCAGGAAGGGCTCGAATATGCTTCTTTCAAGTACATGGATGCAAGAAACTACTTGAATATGCTATATAAAAAAGGGTTGAGCAAATCCACCGTATCCCGTAAAATCTCTTCCTTGAGAAGTTTCTATAATTATCTTATGGACAGGGGAGAGGTATCCGGCAATCCGTTTACGAATCTGCCAAATCCAAAAAAAGAGAAGCGTCTTCCAGGATTCATGTATGAAAACGAGCTCGAGAAGCTATTCGATTCATTGGACAAAGATGCAAAGATGTATGAACGTGACTTGGCGATACTTGAATTGCTCTACGCGACTGGTATGCGCGCATCCGAACTGCTCGGGTTAAAGATCAGCGATATAGATTTCAATCATGGACTTTTGAAGGTGCGGGGTAAAGGGAATAAGGAACGTGTCCTTCCCTTTGGTGAACATGCTGGTGAGGCATTGAAGAATTACGTGGATAAACACAAGGCTGTGATAGAAGCTAATGGAAGGCTTTGGGTCAACTACAGGGATGGCCCACTTACCGATCGCGGACTGCGGTACGCAATTGATATGATGGTGAAGAAGAGCGCGAGTGATTTTCACCTTCACCCCCATAAGATCAGACATAGTTTTGCGACCCACATGTTGAACAACGGTGCTGATCTAAGGGCGGTCCAGGAACTTCTGGGACATGAATCATTATCCACGACACAACAATATACTCATGTCTCCAAAGAGCAATTGAGGAGAACTTACTTGAAGCACCATCCAGCGAATCAGAAGAGGTGACAACATGGCAATAAAAGGAACGACGATATTCGGCATCAGTCATAAAGGAAAAATGGCAATGGCCGGCGATGGCCAAGTGACTCTTGGCAACCAAGTCGTCATGAAGCACTCGGCAAGGAAAGTGAGACGGCTTTTCGATGATAAGGTAATCGCAGGATTTGCGGGGAGTGTGGCTGATGCATTCACATTATTTGAAAAATTCGAAGCGAATCTCTACGCTTACAATGGCAACCTCACAAGAGCGGCAGTTGAGCTAGCCAAGGAATGGCGCGGCGACAAAATCCTGAGGCAGCTTGAGGCGATGCTTATAGTGATGGATAAGGAAACCATGCTGTTGGTCAGTGGTACAGGCGAAGTCATAGAGCCTGATGACGGCATACTGGCCATAGGCAGTGGTGGTAACTTTGCACTGAGTGCCGGACGCGCGATGAAGAAGCACGGCGACAATCTTGATGCAGAAACAATCGCCCGCGATAGCCTGCTGATCGCCAGTGAAATCTGCGTGTTCACGAATGACCATATAATTGTAGAAACGATAGACTAAAGGAGCGTTTTGAAGTGAAAGATAATCTGACGCCAAGAGAAATAACAAAGCGGCTCGATGAGGATATCATCGGTCAGCATGAAGCAAAGCGCAAAGTGGCAATCGCCATGAGGAACAGACATCGCCGCATGCAGCTGGACGATTCCCTGAAAGCTGAAGTGGTACCAAAGAACATCTTGATGATCGGCCCTACCGGTGTCGGCAAGACAGAAATAGCAAGAAGGATGGCAAAGCTTACTGGAGCGCCATTCTCTAAAGTGGAAGCGACAAAATTCACGGAAGTCGGCTATGTTGGCCGCGATGTGGAAAGCATGGTGCGTGATCTGGTCGAAGCCAGCGTAAAAATCGTTAAGGAAGAAAAGATGAGGCTCGTGGAGGAAGATGCGGAGAAGCTTGCCGAAGAACGTCTGATCACTTTACTTGCCCCCGGCGAAAAAAAGAACCAGCAGAGCTCCAACCCTTTCGAAATGTTCATGAACCAGCAATCTGATGAAACAGTTGAAGAGGTGACCCCTGAAGTCAGGACGAAGCGCATGAACCTGAGGGAGAAGCTTGCAGCAGGCCATCTGGAAGATACGAATGTAACTATAGAAGTGGAGCAGGACCAGAATCCGATGGGAATGATGATGCCTGGTATGGACAACAGTGGCATGCAGGATATGCTGAAGCAGTTCATGCCGAAGAATAAGCACAAAAGAACCATGCCTGTCAGCAAAGCCCGAGGATACCTGAAGCGACAAGAAGCAGAAAAGATAATCGACACCGACAGTGTAAACGATGAGGCAATCTCCTTGGCGGAAACCATGGGCATCATATTCATCGACGAAATGGATAAGATCGCAAAAGGTGGCCAGAACTCAGGCGATGTTTCACGTGAGGGTGTACAAAGGGATATCCTCCCTATCGTAGAGGGTAGCACGGTTCAGACCAAGTATGGCCCAGTAGCTACCGAACATATCCTCTTCATAGGAGCAGGAGCCTTCCATGTGGCAAAGCCAAGCGACCTCATACCTGAATTGCAGGGGCGTTTTCCGATCCGGGTGGAATTGGATAAACTTAAAACTGAAGATTTCGAGAAGATCTTGAAGGAACCGAAAAGTTCCTTGGTCAAGCAATATGAAGCATTGCTTGCTACAGAGGGCGTCACGATATCCTTCACTGAAGCAGCCATCCATACGCTTGCCGAGATTGCTTTTGAAGTCAACAGCGGTACCGATGACATCGGGGCGAGAAGGCTGCACACCATATTGGAAACACTACTGGAAGAACTGCTGTTTGAAGCAAGTGGCATGCAGGGTGCCCATGTAGAAATTACAGAGCAATATGTTTCATCGAGACTCAACAACATAAAATCGGATAAGAATTTGAGCGCATTCATACTATAAATCTAAAGGAGAATCATCAATGGAGAATTTATTGCAGAAAACACGGGAAATTAACAAACTTATTCAAAGTCAAGAAGGTGTCAAAGTAGATTTCAAGGAAGTGTCCGAAAAGTTAAGCGGTGTCATTGAATGTAATGTCTTCATCGTCTCGCGTAAAGGTAAACTTCTTGGGTATGGCATCAACCAGAAAATCGAAAACCCTAGAATATACGATATGCTTGAGCAAAGAAGGTTCCCGCAGGAATATGTAGACATGATCATGAAGATCAGCGAAACGAAAGAAAACATCAGTTTCGATGATGCGATGACAGTCTTCCCGACTGAAGATTCCTTCCAGGACTCTGAAACATGCATCGTACCGGTATTCGGTGGTGGAGAGCGTCTGGGCACGCTCGTCCTCGGACGCGTAACTGAGAAGTTTGAAACGAGCGACCTTGTATTGGCAGAGTATGCGGGTACAGTGGTCGGTATGGAGATACTCCGTGAAAAGCAGGAAGAAGTTGAACAAAAAGCAAGGGATAAAGCGAGCATATCCATGGCGATCCGCTCCTTGTCCTATTCTGAACGCGAAGCTATCGAGCACATTTTTGATGAACTCGGCTCCGATGAAGGTCTGCTCGTTGCGTCAAAAGTGGCTGATCGCGTTGGGATCACTCGCTCCGTGATTGTAAATGCGCTGCGCAAACTTGAAAGTGCAGGCGTCATAGAGTCAAGATCTCTCGGGATGAAAGGGACATTCATCAAAGTTAAAAAAGAGGATTTCCTACCAGAACTCAGAAAAGATAGCTAAATCAAAGTTTGATTTATCGGCTAAAGTATGGTATATTATTTAACGGCTGAAAAAGCCCATTACGCACAGTCCGGTGAAGTGGAAACAGGTGCCTTACGGTCGTTTCCATAGCTGTACTGGAGGAAAAACCAGAGGAGGAAATCAATTATGGCAGTAATTACTATGAAGCAATTGCTCGAAGCTGGTGTACATTTCGGTCACCAGACGCGCCGTTGGAACCCTAAGATGAAGAGATACATCTTCACGGAAAGAAACGGCATCTATATCATCGACCTGCAAAAGACGGTTAAAAAAGTAGGGGAAGCTTATGAGTTCGTAAAAAGCGTCTCTGAAGAAGGTGGCAAAGTACTATTCGTAGGTACTAAAAAGCAAGCACAGGATTCAATCAAAGAAGAAGCTGAGCGTGCTGGTCAACTTTACGTCAACCAAAGATGGCTCGGTGGTATCCTGACAAACTACAAAACAATATCCAAGCGTATCCGCCGCATCTCTGAAATCGAAAAGATGGAAGAGAACGGTACATTCGATGTACTGCCTAAAAAGGAAGTAGTCGAGTTGCGTAAGGAATATGCACGTCTCATCAAATTCCTTGGTGGTATACGTGAAATGAAAGAGATGCCAAAAGCACTCTTCATCGTTGACCCGAGAAAAGAACGCAATGCGATTGCTGAAGCGAAAAAACTTGGTATCCCTATTGTCGCAATGGTTGATACAAACTGTGATCCGGACGAAATCGACTATGTCATCCCGGCTAACGATGACGCTATCCGTGCAGTAAGACTCATGACCAGTAAAATGGCTGATGCAGTACTTGAAGGACAACGCGGCGTTTCAGACGATGAGATTGCTGAAGAGCAGAATATCGACATGACAGAAGAAGACTCTGAAGAAACCACTGAAACGGTTGAAGCTGGCGAAAGCAAATAGAGACATGTTCAAACGGTGATAAGTTATTTATTCTTATCACCTTTTTTAAAAGGTGGGACCCTTTGCCCTAAGGCATAATCTCCCGAATTTAAAGACCAGGAGGATTCTAAATGGCTATTACTGCAAAAATGGTTAAAGAACTACGTGAAAGAACAGGTGCAGGCATGATGGACTGCAAAAAAGCACTCCAGGAGACTGATGGTGACATCGATAAAGCAGTAGATTATCTACGCGAAAAAGGTATGTCAAAAGCAGCCAAGAAAGCTGATCGTATTGCGGCTGAAGGCCTTGTACACGTTGCTTCCAAAGGCAACGATGGCGTAATCGTTGAAATCAACTCAGAAACAGACTTCGTTGCACGCAACGAAGAGTTCCAGAAGTTGGTTCAAGACATCGCTGAGCATATTCTGACGACAAAACCACATGATCTCGATGAATTGAACGCTTCAGAGATGAATGGTAAAAAAGTTGACGACGCGATGAAGGAAGCTGTCGCGAAAATTGGTGAAAAACTCACTTTGAGAAGGTTTGCACTGGCTGAGAAGACAGATGAAGATTCATTCGGCGAATACCTTCACATGGGTGGACGCATCGGCGTACTCACGTTGGTTGAAGGCTCTACAGATGTAGAAGCAGCCAAAGATGTAGCGATGCATGCAGCGGCACTGAATCCAAAGTATGTTTCTAAGGATGATGTTTCACAAGAAGAGCTGGACCACGAAAGAGAAGTCCTCAAACAGCAAGCTCTTAATGAAGGGAAACCTGAAAACATCGTAGATAAGATGGTTGAAGGCAGAATGCGTAAATACCTCGAAGAAATCTGCATCGTGGATCAGCCTTTCGTCAAAGATTCCGATCAGACTGTTGAAGAGTTCCTCAAATCCAAAGGCGGTACACTTAAAAACTTCATCCGTTTTGAAGTCGGCGAAGGTCTCGAAAAGAGAGAAGAAAACTTTGCTGATGAAGTAATGGATCAAGTGAATAAGTAAGGAAAAGACACTTCGGTGTCTTTTTTTCTAAATTGATTTCATATAAAAATTAAGTAAGGATGGGACTTATGCCTGAAACTTCCAAATTTAAACGAATCGTATTGAAATTAAGCGGCGAAGCATTGGCTGGAGAAGATGGGTTCGGAATAAATCCGGTAGTCATCAAGAATATTGCGAAGCAAGTTTTCGAAGCAAAGGAACTTGGCGTGGAGATCGCCGTAATCGTCGGCGGCGGCAATATATGGAGAGGTAAAGTTGGAAGTGATCTGGGCATGGACCGCGGCACGGCAGACTATATGGGAATGCTCGCTACAGTGATGAATTCCCTGGCGCTCCAAGACAGTCTTGAGCAACTTGAATGTGAAACACGTGTGCTTACATCAATCGAGATGAAGCAAGTTGCTGAACCATATATCAGAAGGCGGGCAATCAGGCACCTGGAAAAAGGACGTATCGTCATTTTTGCAGCTGGAATCGGCAACCCATATTTCTCAACAGACACAACAGCGGCACTCAGGGCAGCTGAAGTCGAAGCCGATGTCATATTGATGGGCAAAAATAACGTCGACGGTGTCTACTCTGCAGATCCAAAGACGGATTCAAACGCCTACAAATACGAAAAATTGACCTATATGGAAATGCTGCAGGAAAATCTGCAGGTCATGGATGCGACAGCTTCATCCTTCTGTATGGACAATGACATACCGCTTATGGTATTTTCGATTACAGAACAAGGCAACATTAAACGCGCAGTATCAGGTGAGACCATCGGTACAGAAATTACAAAATAACAGGAGAGAAAACAAATGAGTGAATCAGTTCTTAAGGACGCTAAACAAAAGATGAGTAAATCATTGGATAACCTGAACAGGGAACTCGCCACCATCCGTACAGGCCGTGCGAGCTCAAACATGCTCGACCGTGTAATGGTGAATTACTATGGTGCTCCGACTCCAGTGAATCAGCTTGCAGGAATCGCTGTGCCGGAAGCGAGGATGCTTACTGTCACGCCTTATGACAAAAGCTCCGTAGATGATGTTCTAAAAGCGATACAGCAGGCAGACTTGGGTGTAAATCCGACAAGTGATGGTACAATGATCCGCATCACGGTGCCTCAACTTACGGAAGAGCGCCGTAAAGAATTCGTCAAAGATGCACGCAAGGAAGGCGAGAATGCTAAAGTCGCAATCCGGAATGTCAGGCGCGAAGCAAATGACGAATTGAAGCGTCTTGAAAAAGATGGTGAACTGACTGAGGATGACCTCAGAAGCTACAGTGACGATGTGCAGCAGCTTACAGATAAGCACATTAATGAAATTGATGCCATTTGTGACGAAAAAGAAAAGGATATTATGTCAGTCTAAACCAAATGACATTTTAAGGCAGGAGATTCCTGCCTATTTTTTTTATGCCTCCGATATATGGTAGAATAAATTGATTGAGGACTCTTTATTATAAATGTATACTAATAATTATAATGCTTCAGGAGGATTGTTATGTTTCGTAGGAAGAAGCAAGAAATAAAGACAGAAAAGGGGCTGCCTGAACATATCGCCATCATCATGGATGGAAACGGCAGATATGCCAAACGGAAAAACAAACCAAGAGTGAGCGGCCACTACGAAGGCATGCAGAACGTCAAACGTATAACACGTCATGCTTCCGATTTGGGTATAAAGTATCTCACCCTATATGCTTTTTCCACAGAAAACTGGTCCCGGCCAATCAGTGAGGTCAATTACCTGATGAAGCTACCAGGTGATTTTCTCGGCACTTTCCATCCTGAATTAGATGAGAAGAACGTCAGGGTGACGACAATCGGACGTCTTGAATCCCTGCCGGAGCATACGCAGAGAGCCGTTCAGCATGCTGTTGAAAAGACACGTGGCAATACAGGGCTGAATCTGGTTTTTGCGCTGAACTACGGCGGACGCGACGAGCTCCTTGAAGCCTTCAAGTGCATAGGCGCCAAAATAGAAAAAGGGGATGTGTCACCTCAGGATATCACCGCAGAAATGGTAGATGATCATCTAATGACCACTGACATACCCGACCCGGAGATGCTGATTCGCACAAGTGGCGAATATAGGCTGAGCAACTTTTTATTATGGCAGTCATCATACAGCGAATTATTTTTTACAGAAACACTTTGGCCAGAATATTCAGTTGATGAACTAGATCAGATGATTTCACAGTATTGTAGACGTGAGAGAAGATTTGGGGGACTTGGCCAAGAGGAGGAGTAACATGAAGACAAGAACCATCACCGCAATCATCGCGTTGCTTATATTTGTGCCAATCGTCGTATGGGGGGCTTGGCCACTTCTGATTGCCGTTTTTCTACTTGCCTATACAGCACTTTATGAAATTTTGAAGATGAACCGCATCCACATATTTTCCATACCTGGAATCTTGTCCATGGTGGCACTCTTCATCATCATGATGCCCCAGGAATCCTACATGCCACACATATCAGTTTTTCAGGTTGACCTGATCATCGTGATGGCGCTGTTGATGTTGAGTTTTACTGTCATCAGCAAAAACAGATTTTCGTTTGTGGACATGGGTTTTTGCGTGCTCGCTGTAGCTTATGTCGGCATCGGATTCATGTACTTCTATGAAACACGGGAAGCAGGCCTCATCTACATACTCTATGCACTGCTCATTGTCTGGGTGACGGATACTGGTGCATACTTATTCGGCAGAGCATTCGGCAGGCGTAAATTATGGCCGCAGATTAGTCCCAATAAGACGATAGAAGGATTTTTGGGAGGTATATTCTGCAGTGTCCTGCTCGGTCTATTGTTTTACTTCATGGGATGGATCGAAGGCGTACAAATTCTGCTCTTCCTATTGCTGACGATGATACTCAGTATGTTCGGCCAACTTGGAGATCTGGTTGAATCGGCCCTTAAGAGGCATTTTGACGTTAAAGACTCAGGTAGACTGCTTCCGGGACACGGTGGCGTCCTTGATCGCTTCGACAGCTTTATTTTTGTACTGCCCCTTATGAACATACTGCCTCTTATAACTTAAGATAGAACTGGGTGAAATTAAATGAAGACTATTTCAATATTAGGCGCTACAGGTTCAATAGGCACTCAAGCTTTGGACGTCATCGCCCAAAACCGCGAGCAATTCAAAATCGGCAGCATTTCTGTAGGCAGTAACATAAAAAAACTTGAAGAAATACTCGAGCAGTTTGAACCAAAGCTTGTGAGCGTCAAAGATGATTCCGACAGGCTGGTACTGGCACAGAAATATCCACATATAGAGTTCACTTCAGGGGCTCGGGGCCTCATTGAAGTTGTTTCGGATGATTCTGATATGGTTCTGACTGCAATCATGGGAAGCATCGGTCTGGAACCGACATTGCATGCGATAGAGCAGGGTAAAGACATTGCCTTGGCAAACAAGGAAACGCTTGTTGCAGCCGGCGAAATCGTCATGTCGAAAGCGAAAGCCAAAGGTGTGGCGATTATCCCTGTCGATTCTGAGCACTCAGCAGTTTTCCAGTGTCTGCGTGGTGAAAACCTACGTGAAGTGAAGAAGATCATCCTCACTGCAAGTGGCGGTTCATTCCGGGATCTGTCCCGAAGCGAATTGTCGGATGTCTCGCTTGAAGATGCACTGAATCATCCCAACTGGTCCATGGGCCAGAAAATCACCATCGATTCAGCGACGATGATGAATAAAGGGCTTGAAGTGATAGAGGCTAAATGGCTTTTTGATGTCGACATCAATCAGATTTCTACAATTCTCCATAAGGAGAGTACCATACACTCTATGGTTGAATTTATCGATAACAGCATCATGGCGCAAATAGGCACACCCGATATGCGGACAGCCATCCAATTCGCATTCAGTCATCCTCGAAGGATGCCGATGAACAACCCGATGGATTTTTCAGCCCTCAGCCAACTGAATTTCAAACCAATGGATCTGGACCGTTTCCGGATGCTTGCCTATGCGTATGAAGCAATGGAAGCTGGCGGCACGATGCCGGCAGTAATGAATGCTGCAAATGAATATGCTGTCGGACGCTTTTTGGATGGTGAAATTTCATTCACCGGAATAGAGGAAATCGTCAAATCCCGCATGGATGGCCATGCGGTCGTCGAAAATCCCGACCTGGAAACGATCCTGTACTATGATAAATTGTATAAAACAGATATGAGGTGATTGTATGACCGGCATTTTAGCTTTTATAGTAGTTTTTGGTGTGCTGGTTACAGTTCACGAACTTGGGCACCTCATTTTCGCCAAACGGGCAGGCATCATGTGTCCGGAGTTCGCCATAGGCATGGGACCTAAAATATTTTCCCACAAGTACAATGACACACTTTATACGGTGCGCCTTCTGCCGATCGGTGGATATGTCAGAATGGCCTCCGATGAGATGGAAATCAATCCACTCAACGCCGGTATGCGTGTCCAATTAAAGACTGATGAAGTAGACCGCATCAGCCATATAATACTTGATGATAAGCATAACTTCACGCAAGTCGAGGAAGTAGAAGTCATCCAGTCGGACATCACCAAAGAAATGTTCATCAAAGCTATACGCCTACATGACGGGGAAGAGGTCACCTATACATTTTCAGATGAAGCATATTTTGTTCAGAATTCCGAACTGGAGCGCATTGCCCCGAGAGCTGCGAGGTTTGAGTCCAAATCGGTGGGGCATCGCCTGATGACTTTGGCGGCGGGACCTTTGATGAACTTCGTATTGGCTTTTGCGTTGTTCACAGTGCTGTTCTACATCAATGGCAAGCCAGTGGAGGAGGCTGTTGTAGGCTTTGTAGCAGAAGATACACCGGCTGAAGAAGCGGGCCTGAAATCAGGTGATCATCTAAAAACGATCAACGGTCAGGAAGTGGACAGTTGGGAGCACATGTCGACCATCATCCAGCAAGAAGGCGAAACCGAACTCGACATAACGGTTGTGAATGATGGGGAATCACGTACTGTTGAAATGACACCGATAGTTGAAAAGACGGAACTTCCAGACGGTGAAACCAATGAAAGGCTGGTCATCGGAATAGGGGCCGAGATGGAGCGCGGCGTGATATCTCCAATATTATGGGGCGCCGAGCAGACATACGAAATGGGGACGCTCATATTCACGCTTGTAGTGCAGATGTTCATCAGCATTGCTGACGGGACCTTCTCCTTCGATATGTTGAACGGACCGGTCGGTATATATAAAGTGACTGAAGATGTAGCAGCCCAGGGCCTGATGACGCTTATGCGCTTTACTGCGATATTGAGTGTCAACCTGGGCATAATGAACCTGCTGCCGATACCCGCATTGGATGGGGGTCGGATATTATTCGTACTATACGAAGGGATATTCAAAAAACCTCTGAACAGGAGAGTTGAACTGAACATTCAGCTGATTGGTGTACTATTCTTGTTGATCGTAATGGTATTAGTAACTTGGAATGACATAAAAACATTTTTCCTTTAGGAGTGAACTGAATGAGACAATCTAGAATGTTTATACCAACAATGCGTGAAACCCCGCAAGATGCAGATAGCCTGAGCCATCGCCTGATGCTCAAGGCTGGCATGATCAAACAGATGGCCAGCGGTGTATACACATATCTGCCTATAACGAAACTGGTCTTGAACAATATCGAGCAGATCGTCAGAGAAGAGATGAACGCCATCGAAGGCGTAGAGATACACATGCCTGTACTGCATCCGAAGGAGCTTTGGCAGGAATCAGGCCGATGGGAAGCATACGGCAGTGAACTTATGCGGCTCGAAGACCGCCATGGTCGTGAATTTGCCCTTGGGCCTACGCACGAAGAGATTGTAACCGCTCTGTTGCGTGATGAACTCAAAAGCTATAAAAAACTGCCTCTTACAGTCTTTCAGATCCAGACGAAATTCAGGGATGAACTGCGTCCAAGATACGGCCTGTTGCGCGGACGTGAATTCATTATGAAGGACGCCTATTCATTCCATAGTAATGAGGATTCCCTAGACGAGAAATATCAGGACATGTATATGGCCTATTCCAAGATCTTTTCCCGGGTAGGACTTAATTACCGTGCTGTAGAGGCAGACTCAGGTGCGATAGGGGGCAGCCATACCCATGAATTCATGGCGCTCGCAGACATCGGGGAGGACACGATTGCCTATACTGAGGAAAGCAACTATGCGGCCAATATAGAAAAAGCAGGATGCCCGATACCAGAGGCAAAAACAGTGGAAAGTACTAATGAAATCGAAAAGGTAGCGACGCCTGACGTCAAGACATGCAGCGCTTTAGCTGATTTCCTTGATATCAAGCTTGAGGAGACCACCAAAACAATGATCATGAAGGTCGATGAGCGGTACGTCATGATACTGCTCAGGGGAGATCACGAGTTGAATGATGTCAAAGTCAAGACTCATTTTGCCACAGATGATATACGCTTTGCGACGGACGAAGAAATTAGGAGCCTGATGCAGGCCGACCCCGGCAGTCTGGGTCCTGTGGACGCAGGGATTGAAGTCTACCTTGACCATCAGGTGAAAAACATGCAGGATTACCCGACTGGTGCAAATGAGAGTGGATACCATTTCCTCAACGTCAACCATAAGCGCGACTTCGAGATTGGTGGTTATGGTGATTTCCGCTTGATCGTCGAAGGGGAAATGGCTCAGGACGGCAGTGGACCAGTGAAGTTCATGAAAGGCATAGAAGTGGGCCAAGTATTCAAATTGGGCACAAAATATTCTGAAGCGATGAACTTGAATGTGTTGGATGAGAATGGACGCAGTACACCTGTGCTCATGGGATGTTATGGCGTTGGGATCTCCAGGACCTTGTCGGCGATTGTTGAGAGCCACCATGATGAGCGCGGCATCATCTGGCCTAAGTCGGTGACGCCGTTCGATGTGCACATTGTCACTCCAAACCCTAAAGACAAAGAGGCTGAAGCGGTTGCAGAAGAATTGTATGCAACACTTGGTGCTGACTACCGGGTGCTGTACGATGACCGTAAGGAACGTGCCGGCGTCAAGTTTGCAGATTCCGATCTGATCGGTCTGCCGTTTAGGGTAGTAGTGGGACGCGATGCGAAAGAAGGCGTTGTAGAAATCAAACCGAGAAGCAGTGATGCATCCATCAATCTGCCGGTGGGCGAACTGAAACAATATCTTGAAGATAATTATTAACAGGGGGAGCGCGTAAATCATCGATTTACGCGCTCTTTACAGGAGTGTTGTAAGTGAAGGGAAAAGATCAGTTTAACATTCTGCTGAAGCAGGCAGGAATCAGTGGAAATAATAATTATTTAGCTACAGGAACCCTAAAGAAAGTAGTGTCAAATGATGCTGAGAGAGTCTGGGAGTTCCATGTCCATTTTGAAGAAATGATACCTGTCGCGCTCAGGAACATGATGGAAAAGAGCATAGAAACAGCTTTTTCCAATATAGCACGCACCCAATTGATCATCACGGCAGATCATTATACAGACAAAGATATAATCGATTACCTTGAATATGCGCTTGATTCCATCGGCATCAATCAAAACATCAAGTTTCAGCTGCTTAATTGTGACAAACAACTCAACGATGGGACGTTGATTTTTTCTGTCCAGAATGACATTGAAGTGGCCCATTTCAATAAAAATATAAATGGTAATCTGAAGAACGCCTATGTTGCCTGCGGCATGCCGATAGAAGGGATTGAATTCCGTAAGGATGCAGAGCTCGATTCGAGTCGGCGGACACAGCTTGAAGAACGCCTCAGAGAAGAGAAGACTGAATTGGTGCAGGGCTTCATAGAGCAGCAGAAGCATTTTGAAACGGATATGAAGAAGAAGCAGGAAGAGACCATCAAGCAGATCGGCAAAGCAATCACCATGAAAGACATCAGGCCACTTGAAACAGTTGTCGAAGAAGAGTTCAATGTAAAAGTTGAAGGCGTCATATTCGATAAGGAGGTACGTGAACTCCGGACAGGCCGTAAAATTCTTCAGTTGAAGCTAACCGATTATACGGACTCCATCGCCGCCAAAATGTTCTCGAGGCACGGCAAGGAAGATGAAGCAGTTTTTGAGGCGTTGGATAAAAATGATTGGGTGCTCATTGAAGGCAATGTCGAATATGACGAGTTCTCCAAAGATATGGTGCTTATGATCCGTAGCTTGAACGTCTTCAACAAGCCGGAGAAAAAGGACAACAGCACTGATAAGAGGGTAGAACTCCACCTCCATTCTGAAATGAGCCAGATGGATGGTTTGAGGAATATCGGAGAATATGTAAAACGGGCAAAAGATTATGGACATACAGCCATTGCCGTTACTGACCACAATAATGTGCAGGCTTTCCCCGACGCATATTATGCCGCAAAAGCCAACGGTTTGAAGATGATCTATGGGATGGAAGGGCTTCTTGTCGACGATGGGGCAGCGATTGCGTATAAACCGCAGGACATAGTACTCGATCAACATGAATATGTCGTATTCGACGTTGAGACGACCGGCCTGTCCTCCAAGTATGACCGTATCATCGAACTTGCAGGGGTTAAAGTTAAAAATGGCGAAATCATAGACCGTTTCGAAAGATTCAGCAACCCCAATGAACCGCTCACTGAGACCATCAAGGAAATCACCGGCATTACTGATGATATGCTGCAGGATGCGCCACCAATTTCAGAAGTGATCACCGATTTCAAGGAATGGGTGGGGGATGCGATATTCGTCGCCCATAACGCGAGCTTCGACATGGGCTTTATAGAGGCTGCATACAGTGAAGAAGGGCTTGCTCCATATACGAATGGCGTCATCGATACGCTTGAACTATCCCGTTCCATAAACAAGGACTTCAAGAAGCATGGTCTGAATATACTCGCCAAACGGTATAATGTCGAACTGACACAACACCACCGCGCAATATATGATGCCGAAGCGACCGCCTATATATTCATTAAGATGTTATCGCAGCTTAAAAAGGCAGGTATAGAGAACCATAACCATATCAATGAAAAGTTGGCTGATCAGGATTCCTATAAACGTGCGATGCCGACCCATGTAACAATCCTTGTAAAAAACCAGGAAGGCCTCAAAAATCTGTTCAAGATAGTATCACAGTCTTTGACAGATAACTTCTACAAGACGCCGCGCATCAGGAAACAGCTATTGGATAAATATCGGAGCGGTCTGCTCATCGGCAGTGCATGTGATTCAGGTGAAGTGTTCACTGCCATGATGCAGAAGTCATACGAGGCGGCAAAGAAGACAGCAGGTTTCTATGATTACCTCGAGATATTTCCAAAAGCACTCTACAGCAGACTGTTGGAGCGCGAAATTGTCCGCAGTGAGGCGACCTTGGAAGAAATCATCGAAAACATCATCAGATTGGGTAATGAACTTGATAAACCTGTTGTAGCCACCGGCAATACCCACTACCTGGATGAGTCGGATAAGCTGTGCCGGGATATCTTGGTGAAGAGCAATCCTGGGAACCCATTATCGAGAGGCAACTTGCCTGATGCACATTTCAGGACTACAGACGAGATGCTGGACGCTTTCTCATTCCTTGAAGAGACGGTGAAGCGGGAGGTCGTCATTGACGCACCAAACCGGATTGCCGATAGTATAGAAGAAGTTGTGCCCATCAAAGATAAACTCTACACACCGAATATAGAAGGGGCCAACGACCAAATTCGAGAACTCAGCTACAGCAATGCCCGTGCCCTATACGGTGAGGAGTTGCCGGAAATTGTTACAGACCGCCTTGAGAAAGAACTGGACAGCATCATCGGAAACGGTTTTGCCGTCATCTACCTCATCAGCCAGAAACTCGTCAAGAAGTCACTTGAAGACGGTTATCTGGTCGGTTCCCGCGGTTCAGTCGGTTCCAGTTTTGTCGCCACGATGACGGAAATCACTGAAGTGAACCCACTGCCACCGCACTATGTCTGCCCTAAATGCCGGACGAGTGAATTCTTTATGGATGGTAGTGTAAGCTCTGGTTATGATCTGCCTGACAAATCATGTGAAACTTGCAGTTCTCCTTTGATAAAGGAAGGACAGGATATTCCATTTGAAACCTTCCTTGGATTCAAGGGGGATAAGGTTCCGGATATCGACTTGAACTTCAGTGGGGATTATCAGCCTGTTGCCCACAACTATACAAAAGAACTATTTGGTGAAGACAAAGTGTTCAGGGCAGGTACCATCGGTACAGTTGCAGAGAAGACAGCATTCGGTTATGTAAAAGGCTATATGAATGATAATGGCCTCCATCGGAGGGGGGCTGAAATCGATCGCCTTGTACTGGGTTGCAGCGGTGTGAAGCGGACAACCGGACAGCACCCGGGCGGCATCATAGTCGTTCCGGATTATATGGATATATATGATTTTACGCCGATACAGTACCCGGCTGACGATGTGGAATCGGAATGGAAAACGACACACTTCGACTTCCATTCGATCCACGATAACCTCCTTAAGCTGGATATTCTGGGCCACGATGATCCGACCATGATACGCATGCTGCAGGATCTATCCGGCATCGATCCGAAGACGGTACCCGTTGACGATGAAGAGACGATGTCACTATTCAATTCACCGAAGGCACTCGGTATTTCTGAGGAAGATATACTCTGCCGTACAGGGACTCTTGGTGTACCGGAATTCGGTACTGGTTTCGTACGCCAGATGCTTGAGGATACGAGACCTTCGACATTCAGTGAACTCGTCCAGATATCCGGGCTATCCCACGGTACAGACGTTTGGCTCGGCAATGCGCAAGAGCTGATCAGAAACGGTACATGTGACTTGAAAAACGTCATCGGATGCCGTGATGACATCATGGTCTATTTGATGTATCAGGGGCTTGAGCCTTCGCTCGCCTTCAATATCATGGAGAAAGTCCGTAAAGGTAAAGGCTTGACCGAGGAACATGAAGCAGCGATGAAAGAACAGGGCGTGCCCGATTGGTACATCAGCTCCTGCAAGAAGATCAAATACATGTTCCCGAAAGCACACGCCTCCGCCTATGTTCTGATGGCGGTCAGGATCGCCTACTTTAAAGTGCACCATCCCCTTTATTATTATGCGAGCTACTTTACAGTCCGTGCTTCGGATTTCGATTTGCTGACGATGGTCAAGGATGGTACGACAATCAGACATAACGTCAAGGAAATGAACCAGAGGTTCCAGGAGCTCAGCAAAAAGGAAAAAGATACACTGGTAGTTCTTGAAATCACCAATGAGATGGTGCAGCGTGGCTACAAGATAAAACCGGTAAGTGTTGAGAAGTCGGACAGCTTTGAGTTCAAGATCGAAGACAACGCACTGATTCCGCCATTCATAGCTGTACCAGGGCTTGGTGCCGGAGTGGCGAAACGCATTGTGGAAGCGCGCGAGGACGAACCGTTCATCTCGAAAGAAGATTTGAATAAACGGGCCGGCGTGTCTCAGAAAGTAGTCGATTACCTGACTGAATTGGGCAGTCTCGATCATCTGCCAGACAAGGCACAGCTGTCGATTTTTGATATGTAGACTCAAGTTGCAGGCTAAAATGCACTGTGGTATAATAACTATGATATTAAATACCACGTTACGCGGAGAAGAACGGGCTAGCCCGTTCTTCTCTTAGTTTTGAAGGAGGGGAATGGGCAGTGAATCGCACTGAAAAGAATGTCTTGGAACATGCTCGACCAGTGGTTGTGGAGATGGGGTACAAACTCATTGAAGTGGAGTATGTCAAAGAAGGGAAAGACTACTTTCTGAGACTCTATCTTGATAAGAAAGGCGGCATCACCCTTGAGGATTGCGCCCAGGTGAGTGAAGTTTTGAGCGAGAAACTTGATGAATGGGAAATCATCCAAGGGGGATATTTCCTTGATGTCTCGTCACCAGGTGCAGAGCGCCCGATCGAGGATGACGAAGATCTGGAAATGACGCTGGAGCAGGGCATCTATGTAAAGACCTACCAGCAGATTGATGGGGAGAAGGAATGGACTGGAATATTGAAGGCCTATGATCCTACTTCCGTAACGATAGA
The DNA here is from genome assembly GCF_039538805.1 of Salinicoccus jeotgali. GTDB lineage: Bacteria > Bacillota > Bacilli > Staphylococcales > Salinicoccaceae > Salinicoccus > Salinicoccus jeotgali. The sequence goes on from NZ_BAABCK010000013.1 coordinate 193,335, forward strand.
ATATAAAGTTAAAACACGTAAGAAAACAGTGACGATAGATCGAAGCAAAATCGCAACAATTCGAAAAGCGGTAATATTATGATTGGAGGCGCTTATTAGTGAACCAGGAGTTATTGAATGCGATAGACTACCTCGAGAAGGAAAAAAGCATTCCAAGGGAAGTGCTTGTAGAAACCATCGAGGCAGCTCTTTTGACAGCATATAAAAAGAATTACTCCCAGCATAAGAATGTTAAAGTCGACCTGAATATGGATAACGGTACATATATAGTGGTATCCAGAAAAGATGTAGTGGAGGAGGTTGAAGACCCGACTGGGGAAATCGACCTTGAAACAGCCCGCACCGTTAATCCGGCATATGAAGTCGGTGATCCGTATGATGAGGACGTCACGCCGAAGGATTTCAATAGAGTGGGCGCCCAAGCCGCCAAGCAGGCGGTCATGCAACGCCTGCGGGATGCTGAACGCGGCATCCTCTATAATGAATTCATCGATAAGGAAGATGAAGTCTTAACGGGTCTGATCGACCGTGTGGATCATCGTTTCGTCCACATCCAGTTGGGCAGGACTGATGCAGTTTTAAGTGAATCCGAAAGGATGCCGAATGAGACCTATCGTCCAAACGACAGGATTAAAGTCTACGTGAATAAAGTCGAACAGACTACTAAGGGTCCACAGATCTTCGTTTCACGGACACACCCGAACCTCCTTAAACGGCTGTTTGAAAAAGAAGTGCCAGAAATTTACGATGGCACAGTCGAGATTACCAGTGTAGCCAGGGAAGCTGGCGAACGGTCCAAAATAAGCGTTTATGCGAAGAATCCGGATGTCGATGCTGTAGGTTCATGTGTAGGCGCCCGGGGTGCACGTGTCGAAGCGATCGTCAATGAACTTTCAGGCGAAAAAATCGATATCGTCCTATGGGATGAAGACCCGAAAGTCTTCGTCAAAAATGCGCTCAGCCCTTCGCAGGTGATTGATGTAGTGGTTGATGAAGCGAACCAATCCACGATGGTCATCGTACCGGACAATCAACTTTCCCTGGCAATAGGCAAGCGTGGACAAAACGCACGTCTTGCAGCTAAACTGACAGGATGGAAGATCGATATCAAAAGTGAATCAGATGCCAGTGAAGAGGGCATCCTAGAATAGATGACGGGTGATTGTTATGAAAAGGAAAATACCTCTTAGAAAATGTATCCTGACCAATGAAATGCATCCTAAAAAAGAGTTGCTACGGATTGTTTCCACTAAAGAAGGCGAAGTGTTCGTCGATCCGGGTGGTAAAAAGAATGGCCGTGGCAGTTATGTAGTGAAAAACCTTGAGGCTGTCGAAAAGGCCAGGGAAAAAGAAGTGCTGGAAAACAGACTGGGCTTTGACAAGGAAACGCTTGCCCCAATCTATGATGAAATCATCCGGCTCATCTATAGGGAGGATATCCCTAAACGATGACGGACAGGTTATTGAATATGCTGGGTTTGGCAAAACGAGCCGGGAAACTGACGGCAGGCGAGGAAAAGACGCTGGAAAACATCCGTTCCAAAAAAGCGGAAGTGGTCTTTCTGGCTGCCGATGCCGGCGCAAACACAAGGAAAAAGATCCACGATAAGTGCAGGACATATGATATACCGCTGATCGATCATTACACCAATGAGTCCTTGAGCAACGCAACAGGTGCAGCCAACAGAGTTGTACTTTCAGTGACAGATCCAGGCTTCGGCAGAAAGATGTTGGAGCTTAAAGAGAAAGGAAAGTGATTCAATGAGTAAAATCAGAATTTACGAATACGCGAAGGCGCATGGAGTCGCAAGTAAAGTAATAATCGAATTCCTCCAAGCAAGAGGAATTGAAGTGAATAGCCATATGAAATCTCTTGAAGATAATGAAGTGGAAGTGCTCGATAAAGAATTTGGCAAAGCAAAAGGTACAGAAACCAAAAAAGCCGAAGAGCCTAAAAAGGATGCAAAAGCATCTACACAGAAAAAAGAGCAGGGCAACAGAAATAAGCCACGTGAAAACAAACCGAATCAAAGGCAACAGAGGAATAGGGCACCCGGTATACATGGGGGTAAAAGGCGTAAACAGAATAAGCCAACAGCTAAGCAACCTGAGCCTAAGAAAGAGCTGCCTAAAGAATTCAAGTACCAAGAAGGCATCACTGTCGGTGAACTTGCGGAGAAAATCGGTGTAGACGCATCTAAAATTGTAAAAGACCTCTTCATGGTCGGTGTTGTGACAAACATCAATCAGGCCTTGGATAATGAATCCGTTGAGCTGATAGCAAGTGAACATGGATTCACTGCCGAATTGGAAGTAGTCGTAGACAATACAGATCTTGAAAATTATTTCGATCTTGAAGGCGAAGAGTTGAATGAGGAGCGCCCAAGTGTCGTTACGATAATGGGCCACGTCGACCACGGTAAAACGACACTGCTCGACTCCATCCGCCACACTAAAGTGACAGCCGGAGAAGCTGGAGGCATCACTCAGCATATCGGTGCATACCAGATTGAGTCAGGCGGTAAGAAAATAACGTTCCTCGACACTCCTGGCCACGCAGCATTTACAACCATGCGTGCACGTGGTGCTCAAGTCACAGACATCACAATTCTTGTCGTAGCAGCTGATGATGGCGTCATGCCCCAGACAATTGAAGCCATCAACCATGCTAAAGCAGCTGAAGTGCCGATCATCGTGGCAGTCAATAAAGTCGATAAGCCAACGGCCAACCCGGACCGTGTCATGACAGAACTTGGTGAATATGGCCTCTATCCGGAAGATTGGGGCGGTGACACAATTTTCGTACCACTATCCGCCCTAAGCGGTGATGGCATCGAAGATCTTCTTGAAATGATTACTCTAGTCGGAGAAGTATCCGAGCTTAAGACAACAAGTGACCGTCCAGCCATCGGCACTGTAATCGAAGCTGAACTGGACAAGTCAAGAGGCCCTGCGGCTTCCCTATTGGTCCAGCACGGGACACTCAAAGTCGGTGATTCACTTGTCGTCGGCAGCACTTTCGGTAAAGTCAGAGCCATGGTTGATGACCTCGGCCGGCGCATCCAGGAAGCGGGTCCTTCGACACCTGTTGAAATCACTGGACTCAACGACGTGCCGGAGGCTGGCGACCGCTTTGTAGTCTTCAAAGACGACAAGACGGCGCGCAGCATCGGAGAGGCGCGCAGTGAAGAGAAGGTCATGAATGATCGCGAACAGACTTCAAAAGTAAGCCTTGAAAACCTGTTCGAACAGATGAAAGAAGGGGAGATGAAAGATCTCAACCTCATCATTAAAGGAGATGTGCAAGGTTCCGTTGAAGCACTGAGCGCTTCATTGATGAAAATTGATGTCGAAGGTGTCAATGTCCGTATCATCCATACAGGGGTTGGGGCAATCAATGAATCTGATGTCACCTTGGCTTCAGCTTCAAACGCCATCATCATCGGCTTCAATGTGCGCCCTGATGTCAATGCCAAGAAAGCGGCAGACCAGGAAAAAGTAGACCTCAGATTGCACCGTGTCATATACAGTGTCATTGAAGAAATCGAAACTGCGATGAAAGGTCTGCTCGACCCGATCTTTGAAGAAAAAGTAATCGGCAACGTCGAAGTCCGTCAAACCTTCAAAGTGTCCAAAGTGGGTACGATCGCAGGATCATACGTCACTGACGGTAAAATCACCCGCGATTCAGGTGTAAGAGTCATCAGAGAGGGTATAGTGGTCCATGAAGGCGAATTGGATACCCTCAAGCGTTATAAAGATGATGCCAAGGAAGTGACTGCAGGTTACGAATGCGGCATTACGATCAAGAATTTCAACGACCTTAAAGAGGGAGACCAGATCGAACCTTATATCATGGTTGAAATTGAAAGGTGATAACTTATGTCTAACAGACAAGAGCGAGTGGCTGAAGAAGTCAAGAAAGTCGTGAGCGAAGCGCTCCGGACGAAGGTTGCTGACCCGGATATAGGGATGGTGACGGTGACAGATGTTGAACTGACCAAAGAGATGGAAGTTGCGACTGTATACTTCACCTCACTCAACGATGACCGGGAAGCAGTACAGGCTGCACTCGGCCGAGCCAAAGGCCTGATCCGTTCGGAAGTGGCTAAGGAAATACCCATACGGAAGGCTCCTGAACTGGAGTTCAAGTATGATACTTCCATCGAGTATGGCAGCAAGATAGATGCACTGCTTAATGAAATAAAAGACAAATAAAACCTGGGGCCCCCCAGGTTTTTATTTATATACGGAGGTCTATACAACAATGCATGGTGTAATCCCGGTAAATAAGGACAAAGGACTGACCAGCCATGATGTGGTGATGCGTATGCGCAGAATCCTCGGCATGAAGAAAGTAGGACATACAGGGACGCTCGACCCTGAAGTGACTGGAGTGTTGCCCATCGTCGTCGGTGAGGGCACAAAACTGACTGAATACTTGCAGACAAAGAAAAAAAGCTACCGTGCGCGTGTGACTTTGGGCTATTCGACAGATACTGAAGATCAGACGGGACAGGTGGAGAACCGCAACGTGACTGACGGCATTACTGATGCAATGATCGATGAAGCGATAGTGACTTTCCAAGGAGATTATACGCAACGGGTGCCCAGGTATGCATCTGTCAAAATAAACGGAAAGAAACTGTATGAGTATGCACGTCAAGGCATAGAAGTGGAAAGGCCGTTAAGGACCGTCAGCATCTTTCAGATTTCACGTATAGGAACTATCGAGAGGGATAGTGGTCTCATCCACTTCGATATTGATGTAACGTGTTCGAAGGGGACCTATATACGTACATTGGCAGTAGACATTGGGAGAAGTCTCGAAACAGCGGCCCATATGTCTGCTCTGATCAGAACGGAATCATGCGGTATCACTTTGAATCAATCTGCAACCCTAGAGGAATTGAAGTCAGGGGATGCCGCAGCACATCTCATTCCAATCCGGAAGTTGATAGAAGAATTGCCGACTGTAGATATAGAAGATGAAAATTTCCTGAAAAAAATCCTGAATGGGCAAAAGGTGTATAAATCTGCTATTATGGAAATGGTAGAAGACAGGACTGACAAGGTTGTCTTCAGAAATGAAGGCAAAGTTATCGGCATCTACCATGACCATCCTGAAAAACAGGAAATGATGAAACCCTACAAAATGTTCAATTTATAAGAGGCGATGTAATGGAAACTATAAGATTGCACCATCCACAGGAAAAAGAAAATATGAATTTGCCGGCATCTGCTGCAGCTATCGGCTTTTTTGATGGGCTTCATAGAGGCCATCAGGATGTACTCGGCACGATGATCGCCAAAGCAGAAGAAAATGGTCTTAAGAAGGCCGTCATAACGTTCGACCCCCACCCATCGGTAGTATTGAATCCGAAAAAAAGACGGACGACCTATCTGACCCCGCTTGATGTCAAATTGGAGATGCTTGAGGATATGGGCGTGGATTATTGCTTTGTCATCAATTTTTCGAGCGCACTTGCGGGATTGTCCCCAGACACTTTCGTATTCCAGTACATAATCGACATGAATATCAAGGAAGTCATTGCAGGTTTCGATTTCACTTATGGTAGGTATGGTGCAGGAAACATCAGCACCCTATCTGAGTACGGGGCGTTCCATACGACAGGTGTTGAAAAACTGGCTGTCGATGGCGAAAAGATATCGACCACAAAGATCAGAAAAGATCTGCTTACGCATGAACTTGAAAGTGCCAATCATGCTTTAGGCCGTCCCTATGAGGTCAGAGGTGTAATCGTGCAAGGAGAGAAGAGGGGACGGACCATTGGCTTCCCGACTGCGAACATTGAGCCGGAGTACCGCTATCACCTACCTGCTAAAGGTGTGTACGCCGTGACGTTCAGGCTCGATAATGAGGAAACTGTATACAAGGGCGTCTGCAATGTAGGTGTCAAACCGACTTTCCACGATAACCTCGAGCGGGTGAGTGTAGAGGTGCACCTTTTTGATTTCGACCGCAGCGTCTACGGGGAAAATGCCACTGTACACTGGCATCATTTCATAAGAGAGGAAAGGAAATTCTCCGGAATCGATGAGCTCACTGATCATATATCCAGAGATAAACAAAAAGCGATTAAGCTGCTTGAAAACCTATAGCATTTAACGTATAATCTCATCTTTGACAGTGAAAACCGCCATGAGCACTGTGATTTCAGTGTTTATGGCGGTTTTAAATGACTCGAAAAAAGCGTACTATTTTGCTTTTTTGGTTTGTTTAAAAATTTTTTTCATATTTTTTTGAGTGACGATTTCCAAGTCAGTTCGGAAGCCGAATGCATCATGCAAAGCATCTGTAATTGTGGTTCGAGTATAGGCAGGTATGTATCCTTCGCCATCTAATTCTCGCATATTCATATTCCTCAAAGTACTGATTAATTCATGACATGTAAATCTTTCATCTAATTTTTTCTCTAAAATGCGATACATTAATAAAGATAGAAAACAAGTCAAAAAATGGACTTTTATGCGCGTTTCACGCTGTAAGTAAACGGGACGCGCCTGGAATTCACTTTTTAATATACGGAATGTCTCCTCAATCTCCCATCTCCTATAATTAATCTTGATGATCTCCTCCACAGAGGATTCCAGATTAGTACATACCGCGTAAAATCCATCATACATAGACTCCTCATCAATTTGAGCTTGATTCAGGGTTGCCTGTGTTTTGTCTGCTATTTCGCCATCATCTGTGACGTGTTTTGATTCAATGAAGCGCTTTGGATCATTTTGATTTGTTTTATTCAATGAACTTGGATGTTCCATTTTTTTCTTTGCGCGTTCTACCTGCTTTTCCCGAATTGATGACTGATACCTTTGATAAACAGGGGAGTATGTGACCATTAATTTCTGCTCTAATCCATTTTCTTTGATCCAGCGCTCTTTATAATACGTTTTCGTATCATTTTTGAGATGACGGATATCCTCTAAATTGATTTTTTTATGGCTTCCTGGTGTGCGCCAACCTTTGGGATCCAACGCCCATTCTTTCAAAAATTTCTTCAGCTTTTTAACCGATTGCGTGGTGACAAAGGCGCGTTTTCCTTTCGTATTATAGATTCGATTTTGATTGGATGAGAGACCGGCATCTGTACATACAATAAATTTAGAAAGGTCAAAGTCTTTTAAAATACGCCGTTCCAAAGGTTTCAGGGTAGTTTGTTCATTTCTATTTCCAGGTGTCATACTCAAAGCCAGCGGCAGTCCGGATCCATCCATGAACAGTCCCATTTGAACCAGAGGATTGGGTCGATTTTCTTTGGAACCCCCATATTGTTTGATCCCGTCTGCTTCCTCGATTTCAAAGAAAAAATTGGTGCAGTCATAATATAAAACTTGTGTGTTTCGATCCACCACTTGGCGGCTATTTTTATAGACCATTTCTTCGATGAAATCCGATTGTTCCGCAAGTATTTCAAGTGCCCGATAAATCTGATGGGATTGAAAATGCACTGGTTCAAGTAAGTCTTTCGCATGTTCAAATGTCCCTTTTTTAGAAGTCGGATGTAGAATACGTAAATACAAAAGACGTGATAGTATCTCATTGAGATCATATTCAAATTTATATTTTTGAGCGATTGTCTGACAGATTTTATCGAGTTTTAATTCGTAATACAGAGATTGTAAAAAAAGGTACCCCGAATGGAATAGTGTTTGTTTATTTAATTTGATTTGCTTGGTTGGACTATATTTGGCAATCACTTTATAGCTACTTTCTTTTTCTTCCTGCGTTAATTTTTTGGCGTATTCTTTTGCCCAGGTATAGGGATCAACATGAGGATGTTTTTCTAAAATGGCTTCATCGTTGCCTAAAGCTTCCACGATTTTTGAAGTTTTCTTTCCATTACGATACACATCCTTGATAACAGAATAAGACGTTGACCCTTTGGAAACACTTTTTTTAATGCGCACAAATATTCCTCCTTATACTGTTCCGATAGCTCTATTATACATTGGTACGAAATAGTACGCAATAATTTAAAGTGACATTTGACAAAAAAATAAAGCCACCAAAGGCTTTAAAGGCAATTTCTGCTTATGTAAGTGTCAAACTCCCGCGATTAAGCTGCTTGAAAACCTATAGCATTTAACGTATAATGAGCCAAGTGCCCTAATCTTGGCAGAGTGCAACTCCGGCATCTGCTCGGATAGCGGTGAACAATAAAAAAAGGAGGCGTTTTTAATGGCTATATCACAAGAACGCAAAAATGAACTGATACAAGAATACCGTACACACGAATCCGACACAGGATCTCCAGAAGTACAGATTGCAGTATTGACTGCTGAAATCACAACACTGAACGAACACCTGCGCATCCACAAGAAGGACCACCACTCAAGAAGAGGTCTTCTTAAAATGGTCGGCCGCAGGAAACATTTGCTGAACTACCTGCGTAAAAAAGACATACAGAGATACCGTGAACTCATCAAAAGACTCGGTCTCCGTCGCTAATAACAGCTTGAGCATATCCTTTGGATATGCTTTTTTTTATGTATATTCTCCATTAAAAGTGATATGATTGGATTAAGTAGCCTTACTAAGGAGAGAAGACAAATTATGACAGAAACAACGAAGAAAGTGTATGAAACAGAGTGGGGGGGACGCAAGCTGACAGTCGAATACGGCGAGCTTGCCAAACAAGCCAATGGTGCAGTGCTCATACGGTACGGCGAGACGGTCGTGCTTACCACCGCCACTGCTTCCAAGGAACCGAAAGATCTTCCTTTTTTCCCGCTGACAGTCGCATATGAGGAAAAGCTGTATGCTGCGGGTAAAATTCCTGGCGGATTCAACAAGCGTGAAGGTCGTCCAAGTGAGGAAGCGACACTCACAAGCCGCCTGATCGACCGTCCGATCAGACCGCTCTTCCCAGAAGGGTATAGGCATGACCTGCAAGTCATGTCCATAGTCCTCTCGGTAGACCCGGATGCTTCTCCTCAAATGGCGGCGATGCTTGGGTCATCCCTTGCACTTGGAGTCAGTGATATCCCCTTCAAGGGTCCTATAGCCGGAGTGACGATCGGCCGGATCGACGGGGAATTTATCATCAATCCATCGGTGGAGGAGCTTGATCGTTCTGACATCGACCTTCAAGTTGCCGGCACTAAGCATGCTGTCAACATGGTCGAAGCAGGCGCACGTGAAGTGTCTGAAGAGACGATGCTGAAAGCAATTATGTTCGGCCATGAAAGCATCAAGAAATTGGTCGCTTTCCAAGAAGAGATATTAGCGGAACTGGACATAGAGAAAACACCCTTTGAAGTACCGGAGCCGGACTTTGACCTGCAAAGCGACATGGAGGAGAAAGCGAAAACGATGGGTCTCTATGAAGCAATTCAGGATCCAGACAAAAAAGAGCGTGATGCGGCGATAAAAGCTGCCAAAGAGCGCATCCTAGAAACGCTGGATGAATCTGCCGAAGATTATGAAATCATTTACAAAGAAGCGGCTTCTATAGTAGAAACGCTCCTGAAGGATGAAGTGAGACGTCTCATCACAGAAGAGAAAATACGACCTGACGGCCGGCAACCATCTGAAATCCGTTCACTGGATTCACAGGCTGGCTTGCTGCCTCGTGCACACGGCTCAGGCTTATTCACCCGCGGCCAAACTCAAGCTTTATCCATATGTACGCTTGGCGCCCTTCGAGAACATCAGATTATAGATGGGCTCGGGGTCGACGAAAACAAACGTTTTATGCACCATTATAACTTCCCGAACTTCTCAGTAGGCGAAACTGGACCGATCAGAGGACCAGGTCGCCGCGAAATCGGTCATGGTGCACTTGGTGAACGTGCCCTTTATCAAGTGATACCGGATGAATCCGATTTTCCATACACAATCAGACTAGTGTCTGAAGTGCTGGAGTCCAACGGTTCAAGCTCACAGGCGTCAATCTGTGGCTCGACGCTTGCTCTGATGGATGCGGGTGTGCCTATAAAGGCGCCTGTGGCCGGCATTGCGATGGGGCTCGTCAAAAAGGACGATAACTACACAATCCTATCGGATATCCAGGGCATGGAAGATGCCCTTGGGGATATGGACTTCAAGGTTGCAGGTACAGAAAATGGCATTACAGCCATCCAAATGGACATTAAAATTGATGGACTGGATGAAGATATCCTGAGTGAGGCATTGGAGCAGGCAAGAGCAGGCCGTGCCGAAATTCTGGACAACATGCTTGCAACGTTAAGCGAACCACGTCAGGAGTTGAGCAAGTATGCTCCAAAAGTTGAAGTCATGCATATCAAGCCGGATAAGATCCGTGATGTGATCGGGCCAGGTGGTAAAAAAATCAATGAAATAATTGATGAAACCGGCGTCAAACTCGATATTGAGCAGGACGGAACGGTGCTGATCGGACATAGCGACCCTGAGATGATAGAGCGGACTAAAGAAATCATCAGAGAACTGACACGCGTTGCAGAAGTCGGTGAAGTCTACATGGGCGAAGTGAAACGCATTGAAAAGTTTGGGGCTTTTGTCGAACTGTTCAAAGGCAAAGATGCGCTTGTCCATATTTCACAGCTTGATACCAAACGCGTCGGCAAAGTGGAGGATGTCGTTAAGATGGGCGACAAATTCCTTGTGAAAGTAACGGAAATCGATAAACAGGGCCGCGTCAACGCGTCCCGCAAGGCACTGCTCGAAGATAACAAAGGAGAGTAACCGAATTGATTTTTAATAAAGTAGATATAAATGATTTGGAACATGAAGCCACCGGTCAACTGAGGATTAAAGATGACGATGGGGTGAAGATCATATTTACAGATCTGGCACTTGGCAACAAGCTTAGGGAGTTCCATACCAAAGATAAGCCAATCGACCATCTCATTCTGAAAAACAGCGATGAAACGCGCTATGATACAAAGAACGTAAAAGTATCCCATATCACAATAGATGGGAAGTTCTACCATGCCACATTCAAGTAGGCTATAGGAGGAAATATTTTGAACGGAGCTAAACAAGAAGCGAACACGGAAGCTAAAGTGAAAATCATACCACTCGGCGGTGTCGGTGAGATAGCCAAAAATATGTACGTCGTTGAAGTTGATGACGAAATGTTCATACTCGATGCAGGGTTGATGTTTCCGGAAGATGAAATGCTCGGTGTAGACATCGTCATTCCGGATATCACCTATGTACAAGAGAACAAACATAAGCTGAAAGGAATCTTCCTATCCCATGGGCACGAAGATTCCATCGGCGCAATACCGTATATCGTCGGGTCTTTAAACGCCCCAATTTATGGTTCCAAGTTAACCTTGGCGCTTGTAAAAGATCGTCTGAGGGCTAAAGGCGTCAATAAGAAAATCAAGTTCCATACGATAAACAGCCAATCACGCATGAAATTCAAAAATGCGGAAATGGTGTTTTTCGAAACAAGCCACAGCATCCCGGATTCATATGGGGTCAGTATAGAGACTAAATACGGTTCAATCGTCTATACTGGAGAATTCAAATTCGATCAGAGTTTGACGGGGGATTACAGCTACAATATGGGTAAGATGTACGATATTGCGAAAAAAGATGTGCTCGCTCTGATCAGTGATTCTACGGAAGCGGAAAAACGCGGCTATAACACACCAGAAAATGTGATTGAAGAACACATACTGGATGGATTTGCACGTGCACGAGGCAGAATCATCGTCTCCTGCTATGCTTCAAACTTTGTCCGTATACAACAAGTGCTGACGAATGCCGCAAAAAACCGCCGCAAGGTCTCTTTCCTCGGCCGCACATTGGAAAATTCCTTCAAGGTGGCCCGGAATCTTGGTTACTTCGATATCCCTGAAGGTCTTCTCGTGCCAAGCCATGAGATAGAAGACTACCCGGATAACGAAGTGGTCATCATCGCAACCGGTTCCCAAGGTGAACCGATTGAGGCATTGGGTACGATGTCCCGTGGCCAGCATGAAGTGACTAACATAAAAGAAGGGGATATCGTCTATATACTGACGACACCATCTTCCAATATGGAAGTGGTGCTGTACAGTACGATGAACGAACTGGTGAAGGCTGGTGCTGAAATAGCCACCCCGGAACAGAACATCCACGCTTCTGGCCATGGCTTGAGCGAAGAGCTGAAGATGATGCTTAATGTCATGAAACCGAAGCATTTCATCCCGGTCCAAGGTGAGTTCAAAATGCAGATTGCCCATGCAAAACTCGCCGCTGAAACCGGTGTCGCACCAGAGAATATATTCCTTCTCGAAAAAGGTGATGTCGTCAGCTACGACGGTAAACAGATGATCAGTGCGAATAAGGTGACTGCCGGCAATGTATTGATTGATGGCAGTGGCGTCGGCGATGTGGGTAACATTGTACTTCGTGATCGACGACTTTTAAGTGAAGATGGCATCTTCATAGCCGTAGTGACGATAGATCCCAAAAAACGGCAGATCATGGCCGGTCCGGAGATCCAATCCAGAGGCTTCGTCTACGTGAAGGAAAGTGAAGATCTTCTTAAGGAAGCGGAAGAACGCGTCCATAAGATCGTCTTGGATGCCCTTGATGAGAAGAAGATTGAGTGGAGTACATTAAAACAGAGCATACGAGATGATCTCGGTAAGCATCTGTATGATAGTACAAAACGCCGTCCGATGATCATCCCGATAATATCTGAAATATAAACCATCAATGAGACTGCCAGTTTTGGCAGTCTCATTGTAAATAGGGGGGAATGTCCATGGCCAGAAAGCCAAACAGAACTAAAAAGGCGGGTAGGGCCGTAAGAAAGAAAAAAGACAATAGAAGCTATTACTCCATTTCGGCATTTATCCTCATCGTACTTCTATTCATCACACTGTTCCAACTCGGCGCTGTAGGTACATATTTGGATGCTTTGTTTGCTTATCTTTTCGGAACGAGCCGGTACTTTACATACCTGATGCTGTTTCTTATGAGCATCTACTTGGCAGCAGAACAGAAATTGCCGCTTACACGCCGTATGGGGGGATACTTGCTGCTCCAATTCGGTCTGTTATTTTTATTCCATTCGCTACTGTATATTGTAGACAGGGCGAGCATTGAGAACTTCTATACTTTCAATGATACTCTGGAAACCATTCAAGTAGAGGGCATCCTGCATTTCTTCGGAGGTGGGATTATAGGGCAGATATTATTTGCCTTCTCTTCGACGGGCATTTCCCTGGTGGGAACTCTGTTGCTCGGCCTGATCTTCTTGTATTTCAGCTACTTGATGATCACTTCAAAAGATATCGAGCAATCCCTCTCCAACGATCTGGTCAAAACATCCAAAATGCTGAAAGCCACTGCCGAGAGGACTGCAGTGGGCATCGCACGCCTGTTCTCATTTGCTGTAGATCTGATTCAGAAAGGGTACAGCAAGCTGACCGACAAGCGTATCCAGAGCACTGGTCGACAGGCCAATAAATATGAAGGTGCAAAAGGTAAAGCAAAACCGCAGACGGAAACAAAACAAAGACCGAGACAACTGGAAGACTTCAGCGCCGATGAATCAATCATTGAGACCATGCATGAATACGAACATCAAGAAACCCAATCAGATGCTACAGATTCCGACAACAGCCACAATCAGCCAAAACCTTATGATGAAACAAAAGAGAAGGCTGCAACCTCACAGGAGGATTGGAGCAGAAAAGAACAGGATGTTTCAGAAGAAAGTGATGCTGAAGCGGAGGGTGATGGTGACTCTGATATTTCAACCTTCGACGACGATGAATTGGATCAATTGAAGCAGTATGAACTCCCTTCAATAACGATGTTGAAGGATGCGGAAGTATCAGAGACCGTAAGCAACAAAGAAGTCCTGAAACAAGGCAGGGTTTTGGAAGATACGCTGAAAAACTTCGGAGTCAATGCTAAAGTTTCAAAAATCCGTATCGGCCCAGCTGTGACCCAGTTTGAAATACAGCCGGACATCGGTGTGAAAGTCAGCAAGATCATCAATCTGCAAAATGATATCGCACTCAGCCTTGCTGCCAAGGATATAAGGATTGAAGCTCCGATACCCGGTAAATCGGCAGTTGGTATAGAAGTACCTAATTCTGTGATCAGCATGGTGACGCTGCGTGAAGTACTAAAACGTAAGACTTCCGATAATCCGCTGGAAGTGGCACTCGGGAAAGACATCTCAGGGAGTCCGGTCATGGCTGAACTCAATAAGATGCCCCACTTGCTGGTCGCAGGTGCGACGGGCAGTGGTAAATCAGTTTGCATAAACGGTATCATCCTGAGCATCTTGATGAACGCCAAACCACATGAAGTGAAATTGATGATGATCGACCCGAAGATGGTGGAGTTGAATGTCTATAACGGCATACCGCATCTATTGAGTCCGGTCGTAACGAATCCTCAAAAGGCTAGTGACGCCCTGAATCGGATCGTCAGCGAAATGGAACGGAGATATGATTTATTTTCCCATTCCAACACACGCAATATCGAGGCGTATAACCAATATCTGGAGCGTGAAAGCGAGACTCCGGAGAAGGTCCAGAAACTGCCTTATATCGTGGTTATCATTGATGAGTTGGCAGATCTTATGATGGTCGCCTCCAAAGAGGTTGAAGCTGCGATCACGCGCATCGCCCAGATGGCACGTGCAGCCGGCATCCACCTCATCATCGCAACCCAGAGGCCATCGGTCGACGTCATTACCGGTATCATCAAAGCGAATATACCGTCAAGGATTGCCTTTAGTGTAAGTTCACAGACTGATTCGAGAACCATCCTCGATTCGCAAGGGGCCGAAAAACTGTTGGGCCGTGGCGATATGCTGTATCTGCCTTCAGGGAAATCGAAACCAACACGTGTCCAGGGTGCTTTCCTCTCAGATGGCGAAGTTGGGGACATCGTACACTTCATTACAAGCCAGATGAAGGCCAACTATGAGAAATCGATCATGAATCAACCAGTACAGAAGGAACAAAAAGAATCTGAAGATGAACTCTATCCAGATGCCAAATGGTTTGTAATAGAGCAACAGCGTGCCAGCGCATCACTGCTCCAGCGTCAGTTCAGAGTCGGCTACAACAGGGCCGCAAGGCTGATTGATGATCTTGAAGGAAATGGTGTCATCGGCCCGAGCAGTGGCAGCAAGCCGCGTAATGTACTTATACAGAATGAAGAATAGGGAGTTTTCCATGTATACAGTGAATAAGAATCTATTGAATAATGTGCCATCAGTAATCGTAGAAACCGACAAATTCAAGACCATCACCATCCAACTGGTCTTCAGAAGCATATCAGAGCGTGAACGGGTGACGAAGCGGAATCTTCTTTCCCGCATGATGATAAAGCGGACCGACACTTTTTTAAAGGAAGCGGATCTCTTGAACTACCTCGCCCATCATTATGGTGCCCATCTCACCTCCAACACAGGACGAAAAGGGAGAGACCATACAGTAACCATCGGAATGGAGTTAGTGAACGATAAATTCATCTATGAAGATATGGATATCGTCGGCGAGATGTGCAAACTCCTAAACGAAGTATTGCGGTCGCCATTCAATTATGATGCGTCCGACGAGGACTTCTTCAATAAGGAGAAACGCCTGTACCGCAATCGTCTGAAAAGTATGAAGGACAATCGTGCCCAGGCAAGCTTCCAGGCCATGGTCAATCTAATGTTTGAAGAGGAGGACTACAAGTACTTTTCGTTTGGTGTCCTTGAAGATGTTGAATCCCTTACACTTGAAGATATCAAAGAAGAACATGCCCGCATGATGGCTGAAGATGAACTGAAGATTCTTGCAGTCGGAGCGGTAGATGAAGATATAGAAGATAAGCTTAACAAGATCCATCAGCGCGGAGCGCTCGTGGAACTCAAGCATCAGCCTTATCCGAACAAGACAATTGAACAGGTAAAGAGAGAAACGGACGCCCAAAAGATTGAACAGGCTAAACTGAACATGGGCTTCCGCGTTTCAGACCTGGATCTTCAGGAGAGGATGGCATTCAACGTCATGAATCAGATGTTCGGCGGTTCTGCCTCCTCACTGCTTTTCCAGAATATACGGGAGAAAATGAGCCTTGCCTATCAGATAAGCTCCCAAATCGACGTCCGTAACGGGTATATGTTCGTCATGGGTGGCGTAGATCCTAAAAATGTCAAAAAAGCCGAGTCCGCCATTCTGCGAGAACTCGAGACTCTGCAGCAGGGAGAATTCGATGATGAATTCGTAGAGGAAGTGAAACGTATGATGCGGGTCAACAGAAAAGAAGTGATGGATAAACCGAAAGGCCTGTTGGCGTTGGAGTACAATCGCATGCTTCAGGATGAGCACTCCTCTTCGTGGGAGGAACGTCTGGCGGCGGTTGATAGTGCCATGATAGCCGATGTCAGCAAAAGGGTTGCACTGGACACGGTCTATGTACTTACAAGGAGTGAAGAAGATGAACAAAATTGATTATCCGAAAATAGATGAGCAGGTCTACAAGCACGAGTGTGCCAATGGCCTGACTGTATTTATCATACCTAAACCAGGCTACAGCAAAAAGTTTGCAACATATACGACGAAATATGGTTCCATGGATGATCATTTCATCGTAGGTGGGGAAGAGTATAGAGTGCCGGACGGTATTGCCCATTTCCTTGAACATAAAATGTTCGAAAAGGAGGATGGTGATGTCTTCAATCTATTCTCCAAATGCGGTGCCAATGCTAATGCCTTCACTTCCTATGATCGCACGTCCTATCTTTTCAGTGCTACAGAATCATTCGATCAGAATCTGAAGCTGCTCATGGACATGGTTGAGCAGCCTTACTTCACTGAAGAGACAGTCGAAAAGGAAGTCGGCATCATCAATGAAGAGATCAAGATGTACCAGGATAATCCAGGATACAGGCTCTACTTTGAAACCCTCAATCAGATGTATCACAACTTGCCGGTCAAAGTCGATATAGCAGGTACTGAGGCATCAATCAGTAAGATTACCGCAGACCATCTCTTTTTATGCCACAAGACATTCTACCATCCTTCCAATATGGTGATGATACTCGTCGGTGATTTTGACATAGATGGATTAATCGATTATATTGATGCGCATCAGAATCGCCGGGAGATCGACCCACTCCCTAAACTTGAGAGGGTGCTCCCTTTGGAGCCTAGGGAGATCGTCAAGCGTAAAAACACATTGAAGATGGATGTTGAAGAAACCAAATCAATGATCGGCTTTAAGTACCATCAGGAAGATGACGACACCGAAAATCGCCTTAAGCGCGATCTGTCGATGATGTTCGCATTGGATATGGTCTTTGGGGAACAGTCAGATTTCTATTATGAGCTTATGGATAAAGGGCTCATAGACGATTCGTTCAATTTCAGCCACATTGAAGAAAGTGATTTTTCCCATGCCCTTTTCGCTACGAATACTGAAGAGCCAGATGCATTTGCTGCAGAA
This sequence comes from Salinicoccus jeotgali, assembly GCF_039538805.1. Lineage (GTDB taxonomy): Bacteria > Bacillota > Bacilli > Staphylococcales > Salinicoccaceae > Salinicoccus > Salinicoccus jeotgali. Next base: position 210,745 of record NZ_BAABCK010000013.1, read on the forward strand.
ATCCGCAATATCATCGAATCGGTCAAAATGGGTGGCTTCTTTACAGAAGAGAAACTCATGAACCAGAAAAGGGAAGTGATAGGCGATTATCTGGCCAGCTTGAATTCTCCGGAGTATATCGCAAACCAATATACAAAATATTACCTGGATGGCTATGACCTCTACAAATTGCTTGAAGTAATCGAAGAAATCACCATCCAGGAAGTGGAGACCCACTTTATCGATGTCATGGATCCCGAATACATGGTAGAGTGTATATTGAAACGTGATGTCTAGATATGTCATAGTAGGCAGCACCGGAGATATCGGCAAAAAGCTCCATGAGCAGCTGTCGACTGAAGAGACCATCACTTTTTCCAGAGAGAAAGAGCCGGAATATGAAAGCACCCACCATTTCCTTGATCTTAGCCATGCGCAGGATAAGACGGTCATTGAAGGTTTCTTCAACGGGGTGGATGGCATTGATGGATTGATATGGTGTCCGGGGTATAGCTTATTCAGCCTGGTCCAGGACACCGCCCTCGATGAAGTCGACGCCCAGTACAACATATCCATTCGTAATCTTGTCGCCTTCATACAAGTGCTGCTGCCGAAACTCAGAAGAAAAAAAGGCAGAATCATCGTCATCACTTCCATCTGGGGGCGGCACGGAGCCAGTTATGAAAGTATATATGCTTCCATGAAAGGGGCTCAGGAAGCACTCATCAAATCTTTGGCGAAAGAATTGGCCCCAACCGGTGTAACGGTGAACGGAGTGGCACCAGGGATAGTTGAAGGTTCGATGACAGCACTACTTTCAGAGGCCGACCAGCACCATCTGCTGGAAGAACTGCCGCAGGCCTGCTACGTAAAACCAGCAGAAGTGATGCATGCTGTACAGTATCTGCTGCATGAAAATGCCCAATCTGTAACCGGTGAAATAATGAATGTTAACGGGGGATGGTATACATGAGTTCTACAGACAGCAATAAGACGAGATACCCAGAACGAAATATCGAACAATATATGGAATATGAAATCATCAATAACCGGCCAGGGCTGCTTGGGGATATCTCATCCCTACTCGGCAACCTCGGAATCAGCATCGACACCATAAATGGGGTAGAGAATGAAAGACGGGGTTTGCTGATCCGCACGGATGAGCTGAACAAATTGAAGCGTTTTGAACTGATGAGTGCGTATATCGACGACATCAATATTCTTAAAATAAGGAAGCCTCAAGTAAGGGATCGTCTGGCAGTACGGCATGGCCGCTTCATCAAAAGGGCCGAAGATGACAAGAAGATTTTCCGTTTCACACGGGAAGAGATCGGGATACTTGTCGATTTCCTGGCCGAACTGTTTAAGGAAGACGGTCATAAAATGATCGGCGTCCGAGGTATGCCCCGCGTCGGTAAAACGGAATCCATTGTTGCAGCCAGTGTGACCGCGAAGAAAAAATGGCTTTTCCTATCTTCGACCTTGATCAAGCAGACGGAGCGCACAACTCTCATTAAAGGGGAGTACGACCAGAGTAATGTCTTCATCATCGATGGTGCGGTTACGAACAAATCGACCAATGAAGAGCATAAAAGCCTCATCAGGGAAGTGATGCGCTTCCCGGCTGTAAAGGTCATAGAGCATCCGGATCTGTTTGTGGACGGCATGAATTATACTCTTGCCGATTATGACTACATCATAGAGCTTAGGGAAGATGAAGATCAGGAGATAACCTATGAAAAACATCAGAAACAACACTGGTTCCAAGATGAAGATATGAGCTTCTTCGGCGGGATGTAGGGAGGTTGCCATGAAACTTGGTACTTATTTAAAGGATAAAAGAGAAAAGGCAGGCATCACCCTGAAGGAGATGCAGGAGAAGTCGGGACTCAGGAAAGATATCATCCATATTATAGAAGCGGGGGACTTAAATGCCTTGCCAGAACCTAGACATGCAGAGTTCCTCATTCAACAATATGCAGATGCAGTTGGCTTGGACCATGATAAGCTAAAGGAGCGCTTCGCCAGTGACCTACCCGACGATGGTGATCTGAATGAGAAAAGAAGAAGCCATCCTGACGATGAGGAATATAAATATTTCAAGAGGACAATCATCGGATTCCTTGGCATCATTCTAAGCTTGTTTATAATTTGGATGGTCCTACTGCAGATTGGTTCTGAGGCGGATGTGTTTGAAGAGAAGCCAATCTACGATTTCGATGAAAAGACTGCCGCATCCAAAGAGCCTGAGGAAAATTCTGAAGAAGAGAAGGATACCGTTGATGAATCAAGTACGGAGGAGGCTACTGAAGAGGAGGACGAAACAGATGATGCGCAATCAACATCCGATTATACCTTCAACAGTTCAGATGGCGCCACCTTCTACTATGATATCAAAGTGTCTTCCCCCCTTGTGATTGGTCTATCTGGAGAGACGCCATCCTGGGTGACGCTGACGGATGACGCAGGCAATAATTATGCCTATGAGACATTATCCGAGGGAGAATTTGAAATCTCTGAAGAAGCCAATGTGCTGTATCTCACTTTAGGCGATGCAACGAATTTCAATGTGGAAATCGATGGAGAACGTCTGCAGAACCCTAAGCAGGGAGATGCGGTCACCGTATATTACGAATTCAATCTGATAAAGGAGTAGTATAATGAATATACCCAATCAGCTCACCGTCTTCAGAGTCATACTCATCCCAATCTTCCTCATTTTCATACTGATAGATTTCGGTTGGGGCAGCATTCAGGTCCTGGGCGGCGAGGAAGTTTCACTCAGCAGGTTCATTGCAGCGATAATATTCGTTATAGCCGCGCTGACGGATTTTCTTGATGGTTATCTTGCGAGGAAATGGAACCTGATCACCAATATGGGGAAATTCCTTGATCCATTAGCAGATAAATTGCTCGTTACTACAGGATTGATCGTCCTGGTAGAGCTGCAAGTGATATCTTCGTGGATCGCAGTCATCATAATAGCAAGAGAGTTCGCTGTAACCGGCCTAAGACTGCTTCAGATAGAGCAGGGTTATGTAAGTGCAGCGGGGCAACTTGGTAAGATAAAGACCGTATTCCAGATGATTGCCCTTGTAATGTTGCTTTTTGGTGATATGTTTACAGAATATACGCCATTTTCCCTTGGTATGACAGCAATGTACATCGCCGTCTTCTTCACCATCCTGTCTGGCGTCGAGTATTTCTACAAAGGCCGTGCGGTATTCAGTGGCAATGAAAAATGATGGCTGCAGCCCTTGTAGACTGTTATCAGCAATCTGAGCAGATGAATCTACAATACTCAATATACCGGGGATATTTGTGCAGAATCCGATGACTCACATACGAATATATGTTCGCATGGATTCGTGGATTATGTTATAATATATTATGAAATGAATTAATGGAGGGTAATTATGGACGAGAGACAAAAAGCGATAGATACAGTGATAAAAAATATGGAAAAGTCATTCGGCAAAGGCGCGGTCATGAAACTTGGGGACGATGCGGGACGCAAAGTGTCAACGGTTTCCTCAGGTTCCATCACACTGGATAAAGCACTTGGTGTAGGTGGCTACCCGAAAGGAAGAATCATAGAAATCTATGGTCCGGAATCTTCCGGTAAAACTACAGTGGCACTCCATGCCATTGCAGAAGCTCAAAAAAATGGCGGCATTGCAGCATTTATAGATGCTGAACACGCCTTGGATCCTGACTACGCCCAAAATCTCGGAGTCGATATAGAAAACTTGTATCTATCACAACCGGACACGGGGGAACAGGCCCTTGAAATAACGGAGGCATTCGTCAGAAGTGGCGCTGTTGACATAGTAGTCGTCGACTCGGTTGCGGCGTTGACGCCTAAAGCTGAAATTGAAGGCGAGATGGGTGACGCGCACGTGGGACTGCAGGCGCGCCTGATGTCCCAGGCGCTGAGAAAACTCTCCGGCGCCATTTCGAAAAGTAATACCACAGCGATGTTCATCAACCAGATCCGTGAAAAAGTCGGTGTCATGTTCGGTAATCCTGAAACGACATCAGGCGGCCGGGCACTTAAATTCTACAGTTCTGTCCGTCTGGAAGTAAGGCGTGCCGAACAGCTGAAGCTTGGTCAGGAGATTGTAGGTAACCGCACTAAGATCAAAGTTGTGAAAAACAAGGTCGCACCTCCTTTCCGTGTTGCAGAAGTCGATATAATGTATGGTAAAGGCATTTCAAAAACAGGCGAGATGATCGATCTTGGTGTCGAGTACGACATTGTAGAGAAAAGCGGTGCTTGGTATTCCTACGAAGGGGAGCGCCTTGGTCAAGGTAAAGAAAACGCCAAGGAACACCTTACGAATAATCCTGCCACCCTTGATGAGATTGAAAGGAAATTGCGTTCTGCACTTGGCTTTGGGGGCGAAGCTAAGGAAGAGGAAATCGAAGAGCCGGCAGAAGAAACCCTTTTTGAAGAAGATGAATCATAAAAAAACAAGCCTTCACAGAGCGCAAGTATCGGGATGCTAAATTGATATTCCTGGTGCTTGCGTTTTCGTATGATTATCTTTAGAATTGAATCTATATAATATTTGTTTCAATGTATTATATAATTGAGGAATAGAGCTTGTAGGAGAGGTGTTTATTATGGACATGATAGACATTTTCTTAATCTTGCTCGGTATTTTTCTAGGTGTTGTAATCGGATATTTTATTGTAAAAAATATTTTGACCAAAAAGCAGCAGGAGGCGCGTGTTTCCGCAGAACATATTATCAGTGAAGCGAATAAGCAGGCGGAGAACCTCAAAAAAGAGAAGTTGCTTGAGGCAAAAGAAGAGAACCAGAATCTCAAGGATGCATTTGAACGTGAATCCACTGAGAAGAAAGAGGAACTCAGATCTCAAGAATCCAGGCTTTTGAATAGAGAACAAGTGCTTGACAGAAAAAGTGAAGTGCTTGATAAAAAAGACGAAGCTCTGGAAGTGAAGGAAGCTAAAATTGAAGAAAAGCAGCAAATGGTTGATGCCGAGGATCAGAAGATTAAAGAAATTATCAGTCGACATGAAGAAGAACTGACCCGCATCTCCGGGCTCACCCGTGAAGAGGCACGCAAAGAAATTTTCGACGACGTGGAGCGTGAACTGTCACATGACATGGCTGTCATGGTCAAGGAGAAAGAGAACGAGATGAAGCTTGATGTGGATAAGAAGGCAAAAGAACTTCTTGCATCCACCGCCCAGCGTTACGCTGCGGAATATACGAGCGAATCGACAGTATCAGTAGTAACTCTGCCGAATGATGAAATGAAAGGCAGGATCATCGGCCGTGAAGGGCGCAACATCCGGACGCTTGAAACGCTGACGGGTGTCGATCTCATAATCGATGACACGCCTGAAGCAGTCATCCTCTCAGGATTCGATCCGATTCGTAGGGCCATCGCCAAAAATGCATTGGAAGCCCTTGTACAGGACGGTAGGATCCATCCAGGCCGCATCGAAGAGATGGTCGATAAGGCGAGACGCAACATGGAGACGAGCATTCGTGATGCAGGTGAGGCAGCTGCATTCGAACTGGATATCCACAATCTCCATCCAGAGCTTATCAAGCACCTTGGCAAGATGAAATATCGACTCAGTTATGGACAGAATGTGCTTAAGCACTCTGTTGAGGTGGGTTATCTTGCAGGTATGCTTGCCAGCGAATTGGGAGAAGATGTCCAGCTCGCCAAACGTGCCGGCCTGCTGCATGATATCGGCAAGGCCATCGACCACGAAATGGACGGCAGCCACGTTGAAATTGGCGTTCAGCTCGGAAAGCGTTATAAGGAACCTGACACAGTCATCAATGCCATCCACTCCCATCATGGTGATGTGGAACCGACAAGCATCATTTCAATCCTTGTCGCTGCAGCGGATGCACTGAGTGCTGCACGCCCGGGTGCACGTAGAGAAACACTTGAGAACTATGTCAAACGCCTTGAAAGGCTTGAATCGATTGCAGAAGGCTATGAGGGCGTTGAAAAGACATTCGCCATTCAAGCTGGTCGTGAAATCCGGGTGATGGTGAAACCGGATGAATTGGATGACTTGAAAGCACACCGTCTAGCGCGGGACATCAAGAAGCAGATTGAAGAAGAACTTCAATATCCAGGACACATCAAAGTAACGGTCGTCCGTGAAATGCGAGCAGTCGAGTATGCAAAATAAAGAGGCCAGCAGGCATGCCTGCTGGTCTTTTCTATTACCATGACCAAAAATATAAAATGGATTAAAGGATGGATCTATAATGCGAATACTATTCATTGGAGATATTGTGGGAAAAGTAGGGCGACGGATGCTGAATGCGCACCTGCTTGATCTAAAAAGGCAGCATGGCGCTCAAGTGGCCATTGTGAATGGTGAAAATGCCGCGCATGGCAAAGGTATTACCGAGAAGATATATAAGGAATTATTGACGGCGGGTGCTGATTTCATTACTTTAGGCAATCATGCATTCGCCAAAAGGGAAATCTACCCATTTCTTGAGGGTGATGTGCGTATGGTACGTCCGGCAAACTTTCCGGAAGGTGCCCCGGGCAAAGGACACGGAGTCATCAACGTGAACGGTAAGATGCTTCAGATCATCAATCTCCAGGCCAGAAGCTTCATGGATCCGATAGACTGTCCATTCAAAAAGGCGGATGAAATACTGAAACATTCGGAAGCGGATGAGATATTCGTCGATTTCCATAGTGAGACGACAAGTGAGAGCCTCGCCATGGGACATTACCTGGACGGCAGGGTAGGTGCTGTAGTCGGCACCCACACGCATGTACAGACAAATGATGAACAAGTATTGCCGCAGGGTACGAAATATATTACCGATGTCGGGATGACTGGTTTCAAAGACGGAATCCTCGGGATACGCAAAGAAGAAGTCATCGAACGGTTCATCCATCAAATGCCCGTCAGGCATAACGTCCCTGAAGAAGGGGCGGGGATACTATCCGGTGTCATCATTGATACGAAGATGAATAAAATCAGTAAGATACGTATTGAGGAATAGGCTCATCCGATAGACTGATTTTCATCGCATAACCATCATGAAGATCGAAAAACATGCCGTATTTTGGTATATTAGCATAAGGACAAGGAGGCAATGTTTATGAAAGAGCAATTGTCATGGAAAGTCGGCGGGCAGCAAGGTGAGGGCATCGAGTCGACCGGAGAGATCTTTTCAACAACCCTAAACAGGATGGGATACCATCTATATAGCTACAGACATTTTTCAAGCCGTATAAAAGGCGGCCATACAAATAATAATGTGAGAATATCGACTAAAGAAGTTCGAGCAGTGAGCGACCATACGAATATACTGGTCGCCTTCGACCAGCAGACCATAGATTTGAACAGTCATGAACTCGTTCAGGGCGGGATTGTGCTTGCAGACAGCAAGTTCGATCCAAAAAAGGAAGAGGATTTGGATATCCAACTCATATCAATTCCATTTACAGCCACTGCCAAGAAGCTTGGCAGTCAGCTGATGAAGAACATGGTGGCGGTGGGTGCAAGTGCGCGCCTGATGAATCTTGAGCTGCAGCCATTCAAAGATATGATCTATACAATGTTCATCCGTAAGGGCGAACAGATTGTAGAAAGCAATAATCAGGCAATATTGGCCGGATACAACTTGATGGATGAGCAGATGCCTGACATTGACGGAGATTTTGAACTGGAGCCTACAGATGGCGAAAGTCAGCTTTTCCTGATCGGCAATGATGCCATCAGTTTTGGCGCACTCAATGCCGGCGTGCGTTTCATGGCTGCCTACCCGATCACTCCAGCGAGTGAAATCATGGAATATATGATAGACAACCTCCCGAAACTCGGCGGTACCGTAATCCAGACTGAAGATGAGATTTCAGCAGTGACTATGGCGATTGGTTCAAACTATGCCGGCGCGAGAAGTTTCACTTCTTCAGCTGGACCGGGCCTGTCGCTGATGATGGAATCAATCGGCCTATCGGGTATGACTGAAACGCCACTCGTCATAGTTGACACGATGCGCGGGGGGCCGTCGACCGGTCTTCCGACGAAGCAGGAGCAGTCAGACCTGATGCAGATGATATATGGCACGCACGGAGACATCCCCAAAATCGTACTGGCTCCGTCCGACGTGGAAGATGCGTTCTATACGACGATGGAAGCATTCAACCTGGCTGAATATTATCAGGTGCCGGTCATACTGCTTTCCGACCTTCAGATGTCCCTCGGCAAACAGTCTTCACGGCCATTTGACCAGTCCCGTGTCGAAATAAACAGGGGCAAGACAATTACAGAAGAAATCGATAATGATGAGGATTATTTTGAGCGCTACAGTGATGAGGAGGACGGCATTTCGCCGCGTCCGATACCAGGCGTCAAAGGCGGTATCCACCATGTCACCGGTGTAGAACACAGTACGGTCGGGACACCTAACGAGGGTGCAGAGAACCGCATGACCCAAATGGACAAGCGAATGAGGAAGCTGAAAGACTTTACAATGGATGAACCATTCAAAGTGCACGGTGGAATCGAAAGCGACCTGCTCATAATCAGCATTCTGAGCGTCAACGGCGTGGTCAATGAAGCTGCCGAGAGGATAGATGCAGACATCACCACCATCAGCCTGAAGCAGATTCATCCATTCCCAGCGAAACTCCTCAAGCCTTATCTTGATGGGGCGAAAGATATTCTCGTGATTGAGCACAACTATAGTGGTCAACTCCATAGTATCCTGAAGATGAACTATTATGGCCATGACCGTATGAATTCCCATGTAAAATATGATGGGACCCCTTTTAAGCCTGATGAGATTGAAGCACATATCAATTCGATTCTGAAAATAAAGGAAGTTATGTAATGGCGACATTTAAAGATTTTAGAAATAATATCAAACCAAACTGGTGTCCAGGATGCGGAGATTTCAGTGTCCAGGCAGCCATCCAGAAAGCGTGTGCGGCCAACGGACTTGAACCTGATGAACTTGCTGTCATAACAGGGATAGGATGTAGTGGACGTTTGAGCGGATATATCAAGTCCTATGGTTTCCACGCAACCCATGGACGCAGTCTGCCTGTAGCACAAGGTGTCAAAATGGCGAATGATGAACTGACGGTGATTGCTGCCGGCGGTGACGGTGATGGTTTTGCCATCGGCATGGGCCACACTGTGCATGCATTGAAACGCAATATCGATATCACATACATCGTCATGGATAATCAGGTCTACGGTCTGACTAAAGGGCAGACATCGCCTTCTTCCGGCAAAGGTTTCGTTACGAAGACGACGCCGGACGGCTCGAAGGAAGATCCGATCCAGCCGATACGGACTGCCATGGCCAGCGGTGCGACATTTGTGGCACAGAGCGTCAGCTCAGACATCAAACAGCTGACTGCCATCATCCAGCAGGCAATGGACCACAAAGGATTCAGCTTCGTCAACGTATTCAGCCCGTGTGTCACATACAATAAGGTGAACACTTATGATTGGTTCAAAGAGAACCTGGTGGCTGTAGAAGATTTGGATGATTACGATCATACGGACGCAGAAAATGCAATGCAGCATGTCATGGCGAATAATGGCCTTCTTAAAGGGATCATCTACCATGACGCGGAATCAAAATCCTATCAGGAAAACATAGAAGGCTATCTCGATCAGCCTCTTGTCAAAAGGGATATGACGCTTGAAGATGAAACATTCGATGAGCTGATGGCGGCATTCCGATAAGTTGATGCATTCGAAGCAGATGTGCTTCGAATGCATTTTTATTTAGACTGTCAAAATAGATTGAATTATGTCATAATTACTATAATACTTCGGTAATCGAAAGAAAAAAGGGTGGAAGAAATTGCTGACAGTCTATAAATTCGCATTGAAATATAAGTGGTTCATGGCCATTGCCCTCTTCTTTATGCTGATAGAGTTGACGGTTGAACTCACTCAACCCTATCTGATATCCAAGGTCATAGATGATGGGATTGTGGCAGAAAGCATCGACACTGTGTGGTTCTACCTGATCGTCATGTTCGCCATCAGTATGGTGGCGTTTATAAGCGGGATAATGAACTCCCTCTTTGCAAGTCATGTGGCAAACAGTTTCAGCTATGACCTGCGCACAGCACTTTTTCGACGGGTCCAATATTTTACACTGGCGACATTGTCCAAATTTCCAACCTCGAGCCTCATTACGCGTATGACCCAGGATGTATTGCAGTCTGAGATGCTGCTGTATATGTCATTGAGGGTGATCATCAAGGCACCATTGCTTGTTGTCGGTTCCCTCATCATGTCTTTTGTCGTCAACCCGACGCTTGGATTCTATCTCTCCTTTCTTACACCTCTCCTTCTTATCTTCTTGATTTTTACAGCGAGAAAAGGTGGACAGATATTCTTAAGGGTCCAAAAACGGCTGGATAAGATAAACCGGTTCATCCAGCAGAATCTAGAAGCTGTAAGGCTGATCAAGGCAAACGACCGTGCCGATTTTGAGATCAGCAAATTCAGCAAAGTGGCAGGGCGCCTGCGCGACGATACCATATATGCCCTGAGATTGATGGAATCCATCATGCCAGTGCTCCTCCTCATCATCAACGGCAGTCTGCTAGTCGTACTTTGGATGGCCTCAGATCTTTTGCAGAACAATACCATCCAAGTGGGTGAAGTGGTGGCCGTAGTAAACTATGCATTAAGGATGCAAGGCGGATTTTCAATGTTTGCATTCATCATCATCGCCTTCAGCCGCTCCAAAGCTTCGAGCGACCGCATGGAAGAAGTGCTGAAATCCCCAATCAGCATAAATGATAATGCAGAGATCGTTAAAGAAAACCAGGCAGGGTCGGTTAAATTCGAAGGAGTCTCTTTCAAATACCCAGGTTCTTCCCGCTACGTGTTGCGCGATATCAGTTTTGAAGTCCGTGAAAAAGAGAAATTTATCATCATGGGCGGGACCGGCTCAGGAAAAAGCACGCTGCTCAGCCTGATACCTAAAATGTATGAGACAGAGGAAGGTAACATCTACATCAACGGACGGGACATCAAAGAATGGAATGAAGAAGACCTAAGACAGGCCATCGGATATGTCCCACAATCAGCGGTGCTCTTCTCGGGAAGTATATTCGAGAATCTGCTGTGGGGTGACTTGGAAGCATTGGAATCCGATATCTTCACATCAACCCAAAAAGCCCAGATCCATAATTCCATCGAATCGTTCGATCATCGTTATGATACAAGAGTCGGACAAAGGGGCGTAACATTGTCTGGTGGACAGAAGCAGCGGCTGTCGATAGCGCGTGCACTTGTCAGGAAGCCAGGGATACTTATATTGGATGACAGCACTTCAGCGCTTGATATAAGAACGGAATCTGCCCTTTGGGAAGCGATCAGGGAAGAAGAAACCACCCAGATCATCGTGACGCAGAAGATAGTCACCGCTAAGATGGCAGATCGTATTCTGCTGCTTGAGGGCGGGAAGATCAATGCGCTCGGTTCGCACGAAGAACTGCTGCAGCAGTCCGACTTGTACCGTTCAATAGTGGAATCACAGACGGAAGGAGGGCAATTGGATGATTGATTTCATAAAGAAACCGTTTGGACACGAACCTGTCCTCACTAAGGAAGAAATCAAAAATAAGAAGAATAAAGACGATCAGCGTCGTGCCAACGATATTTCTGGCACCTTGAAAAGGCTCTGGAAATTTATCTCGGAAGAGCGTAAGCTTCTCTATTCGATCATCTTCCTGGTGACCTTGACGAGTCTGCTCAGCATTACCGGTCCGTTCCTTGTTGGCTATATCGTAGACAATTATTTCGTACCGCGTGAGTTTGACGGGCTCGGCCGCATATTGATTTTTCTCCTTGTCATCTATATACTGCTCTCCTCCATACAGTACACAGCGGCTTTCTTCATGGTGGGCTTGTCTCAGAGGACGATATACAAACTGCGCTCGCGGCTGTTTTCGCACATGCAGAAGCTCCCCGTAAGATTTTTTGATAAGAGGCAGCATGGCGAGCTGATGAGCCGGATGACAAACGACATCGAAACTATTTCCCAGACGTTGAACACTTCATTTATCCAGTTTACGACAAGTGTCGTGACTTTGATTGGTACAATCAGTGTAATGCTTTATCTCAGTCCACTGTTGACGTTATTGACGGTCACGATCATACCGATATTGATTGTGGCAGTGGCATTCATCACAAAGCGGACGGGGCCGCTTTATAAAAAAAGGCAGAGGGCCACGGGTGAAATGAATGGTTATATCGAAGAGATGGTATCCGGTCAGGAAATCGTTAAAGTATTCTCCCAAGAAGAAACGGCCATACGCAATTTCAGCGAGAAGGCTGCGAACTTAAGGGAAATCACTTTTTGGGCCTTCCTCTATGCAGGTTTGATTCCAAAGATCATGAACATGCTGAATAATGTCAGCTTTACGATTGTTGCCGGGGCCGGTGGCCTGCTCGTGTTCTATACAGATGGGCTTGTGACCATCGGGACGATTGTGGTCTTTGCTGAATATGCCCGCCAATTCACACGGCCTCTGGCTGACCTTTCGAATCAGTTTAACCAAGTGCTGTCGGCTCTTGCCGGAGCAGAGCGGGTTTTTGGGATCATCGATTCTGAAACTGAAACAGATAGAGGGCATCTTGAGGATGTGACGATCCGCGGAGAAATAGAATTTGACGACGTCTCATTCTCTTATGATGCTGATCAAGAGAAGCCAACGATCAATCATCTGAGCTTCAAGATCGATGCCGGTGAATCGGTCGCGCTCATAGGTTCAACTGGTGCAGGCAAGACGACGGTAATGCAGCTGCTTGCCCGTTTCTACGAGACGGACAAAGGTGAAATCCGTATCGATGACCGGAACATATTGGATTATAAACGTACAGCAGTGCGTTCACAGACAGCTTTTGTGCTTCAGGATCCATACCTGTTCGAGGCGACGATCCGCGAAAATATACGATATGGTAAATTGGATGCGACAGATGATGAGGTCATTGAAGCGGCAAAATTGGCTAATGCCCATGAGTTCATCATAGAGCTTGAGAATGGCTATGATACTGTGCTCGAGGCTGATGAGGGCTTCGTCTCACAAGGACAGAAACAACTCATTTCCATAGCGAGAGCACTGATAACTGATCCGGCGATACTGTTGCTTGATGAGGCGACGAGCAGCATAGACACGGTTACGGAACTGAAGATCCAGGAGGCGCTTGAACGATTGATGAAGGACCGTACAAGCATCATCATCGCGCATAGATTGAATACAATCAAAGCCGTGGACCGTATATTCGTCATGGAACTCGGTGAACTCGTTGAAAGCGGCAGTGAAGAAGAACTGCTTAAAGCGGGTGGTAAATATCATCAAATGATTGCGGACAATAACTGATTTTACAAAAGTCTGAGAATACGCTATCATGGAGTTAATTGAATAACAGCACACCACTAGGGGTGTCCTTTTGGACTGAGAATTACCCTTATCACCTGATCTAGATCATACTAGCGTAGGGAAGTGGCATATTACATAAAATTATAATATGCACACCACTACATTAGTGGTGTGCTTTTTTTATTCTCTAATGATTTCAGGAGGGTATTAAAATGAAGAAAATCTTTAACATTGACAGACGTTTTGGTGACCGTCGTCGTTTCACTCGTGTTTGCAGTCATCTACTCAGTTTGGGGGGCATTCTACACAGCTTTGAAACCTCTCGGCATCCATCTAAATGAATTGGTCTATGGCATGTGGTTCATCGCGCCGGTCATCGTATATCTCATCATCAGGAAACCGGGGGTTGCATTGATTGCGGAATTTGCAGCAGCCTCGGCTGAAACCATAGTCCTGCTGCAGTTCGATGTCATGCTTATTATCTATGGACTTATCCAAGGGTTGGCCTGTGAACTTGTTTTTGCCATTGTACGATATAAAAGTACAGCGTTGATGGTAGCTGTATCAGCAGGGACAGCAGCGGCGCTCTCTACACTGCCTTTGGATTGGTACTATGGTTACCTTGCCCATCTCGAAACATGGAACCTGATTCTGATGGTTGGCTTCAGGATATTAAGTGGGGCAGTGGTCGCAGGGTGGCTTGCACATATCCTCTATAGAGCATTGCTTGAGACAGGTTTCCTTAAACTGCTCGGTCAGTATAAGGAAACAGAAAGGGGGGCATAGATGGTATGGAAGTGGTGAATATGGCATTGCAGTTTCGGGGCGCCAATGCCCCATTGTTTACGGACATGAACCTGCAGATAAAAGAAGGTGAAAAAGTTCTGATAGTAGGACCGAGTGGTTCCGGCAAAAGTACTTTATTGAATATACTGAGTGGCCTCATGCCACGCGTCATTGATGCACTGCTGGAAGCGGACCATATGGATTTGCTTGGTGAGGGTGCTGTGGTCTTTCAAGACCCTGATTCTCAGTTCACCATGCCTACAATCGGTGAAGAACTTGCTTTCATAATGGAGAATAATCAAGTGCCTGTCTGCGATATGACCTCGAATGCCTTATCCGTATTAGAGGCGGTGGGGTTGGAAAAACCTCTTGATGCTCAAATCAGCAGCTTATCGGGCGGCATGAAGCAAAAACTTTCGATTGCTTCTGCATTGCTCCAGAAAGCCGATACTTTCTTTTTCGACGAGCCGACAAGCATGTTGGATGAAAATACTGCCTGTTCTTTATGGGAGACGATACAGGAAGTGTGGGAAGAGCGTACTGTAGTAATTGTCGAACACAGGGTTGAACACGTGTGGTTTAGAGTGGATCGGATTATTTTGTTGAATGATGAAGGCTGTATCGCCGCCTCCGCCACCCCGGATGATATGTTAAATGACAATAGGGAAGCATTGGACGCTCTAGGGGTATGGCATCCCCATTCTTGGCAGAACGCGCCCCGGTTCGCCAAAAGCACGGGTAATGGCATGCCGCTTCTGCAGATCAAAGGTCTTTCAATAAACAGAGCAGGAGACGAGCTGCTTAATGTGGATGATCTGCATATATCAAAAGGGCAGTGGATCACACTGGAAGGAAAGAATGGAAGTGGCAAATCAAGTTTCATGATGGCTGTCATGAAACTGATGCAAACACGGGGTGAAATCATATTCGAAGGTCGGCGGATACGGAAGACCAAACAATTCCAAGGGGCACTCTATCCGGTTTTTCAGAACCCCGAGCTCCAATTCATCACCAATAGCGTCTTTGGCGAAGTGCTCATCAACCTGGAAATGCACTATGATGAGGCGGAAGCTGAAAGGAAGACGGGGGAGGTCCTTTCAAGGATGGGCCTCTCCCATATCAAAAGGCTGCACCCGCTTGAAATATCAACAGGACAAAAGAGGCGGTTAAGTGTCGCAACGGCCCTCGGCGGAATCCCGCAGATCATTTTTTTGGACGAACCGACATTCGGATTGGATGCGCGCCATACGTTCAAACTGCTCGAACTGATGCATGAGCTGGTTGAAGGTGGTACGACGATTATCATGATCACCCACGATAAAGAAATAAAAGAACGCTATCCCTCGCGGCGTCTCCAGATCCATGACGGTATAATGAAAGAGGTGGGTAGCGGTGTTTGAATCGATAAAACGCTATTCTACATTTATAGATGGGACCAACCCGCTCACAAAAATAGCAGTGGCCATCTGTCTATTTGGAACTGTGGTATTAATACATGATCCCAATCATCTATTCCATCTGTCGCTTTGGATGCTTTTATTATTTTTAGTCATGAGCGGAATTGAACTCAAGTATCAAGCATTGTTGATTGCCGTAACCATTTTAACAGGGCTTATTTCCAGCGCATATATGGTTTTATACGGTGAAGGTGACACGACCCTATTTGAATTTGGTCTTGTGCACATCACTGAGGAAAGCGTAGTGAGAGGACTTCACATAACGATGCGCGGTCTGACGCTGTCATTTTTCGGTTCGCTCATCATTTTTACTACCAGGTTGACTGATGTATTCTACAGCATGATGCAACAGGGGAAAGTAAAGCCGCAGTACGCCTATTCATTTATGGCATCGATTCGTATGATGCCTGTTATAGTCGAGGAGTTCATCACTTTGAGGAGGGCGCGCAAAGTACGCCGTTCATTGATCAGCCGAAAGTATATAGGGGGACTCAGAGGATTCACGAGCACGGTGGTGATATTGCTCAGCCAGAGCATCAGACGGGCACATCGTCTTTCGGTGGCGATGGAATCGAAAGGATTCGATGATGGGGTGCGGACCTATTACCGGCAAACTAGATTTTCCGGATATGACGTCTGTTTTATAGCACTCATTGCTGTAGGTGTCATTGCATCTTACTATTCAGGACAGTGGATAACGCCTTTTGGTACATCCGATGCAAGATAATGAAAGAATCGCTTTGAAATATAGTGATAAAAGATATATACTGATAGGAGATTTTAATAATCCGTAAAATATCATCTGCTATAAATGAAAGCCGGATGCAAAATATGAAAAGGTGGCAGTCGAATGTATACGAAGGACGATATTGTAAATGAAGCGAAAGATCTTGGCAAGATGATCGCTCAAACCGATCAGGTGGAGTTTTTCAAAAAAGCCGAAGCCAAAATCCATGAAAATAAAGAAGTGCGCGAAAAGATGGCCAGTTTGAAGAGTCTGCAGAAGCAGGCGGTCAATTTCCAGAACTACGGTAAGGAACGGGCCTATCAGATGACTGAGGAGAAGATCAAAAAGATCGAAGCCGAGCTGGATGAAATGCCGATTGTCGATCAGTTCAAGGAGTCCCAAGGACAAGTGAATGAACTCCTTCAGATGGTCTCACACGCAATCAGCCAGACTGTAACAAACGATATAATCACCTCAACCGGTGGGGATCTTCTCCAAGGTGAAACGGGCGCGGCAATGGAAAACATGCCGAACCAGAAAAAAGACTAGACATTCGAGAAGCTGCATATCCTTTTGGGGTATGCAGCTTCTTTTTCGCTTTATGTGTATGGATATAGTGGGAGCGCCGTTGATGCAAGAACAGTCGGTAAGGTTAAACAATGAAAGCGACACATGATATAATGCAGTTATATTTAAATCGATAATGGAAGTGTTTAAATGTCTACAGTTACACCTATGATGCAACAATATTTGAATATAAAAGATGAACATCCCGATACACTGCTTTTCTACAGACTCGGCGATTTCTATGAGCTTTTCTATGAAGATGCAATCACGGCAAGTAAGGTGCTGGAGATTACATTGACTTCAAGGGATAAGAAGAAAGATCCGATACCGATGTGCGGGGTCCCATATCATTCGGCTGATGGCTATATTGAACGCCTCATCAATCAAGGCTACAAAGTTGCGATATGCGAACAGATGGAAGACCCTAAAAAAACAAAGGGCATGGTCAAGCGTGAAGTAGTACGCATCATTACACCGGGTACTCTGATAGATGACTTTGGCATGGATGATGGACGGAGTAACTACATACTGGCGATCGGGGAAGCTGAAGGAGCATTCACTGTCGCCTACTCCGATATATCGACCGGTGAGATACAAGCGTTCACAACGGCCCAACTCGCCCTTTTAAAAAGTGAGATTGAGCGCATCAATCCACGGGAAATCGTTGTGGAAGAACAGATAACAGGCGTTTTATCAGAAATTTACCGTGATCCTCCAATCAATACGCCGTATAAGGCAAACGGGCATTTCAGCCTGAACTGCGATGAAGGTATAAGTGAAGCGGAGAAGGAGACACTTGATCTTCTCATATCCTACATTAATGCACACAACATGAAAGAGTTGAAGCACTTCAGGCAGGTCAAAAAGCACCGCATCAACGAGACGATGCAGCTGAATTATGCCGCCATCGCCAACCTCGAACTTCTTGAAAGCCTACAAACGAGAAAAGTGAAAGGTTCCCTGTTTTGGTATTTGAACCGTACCGAAACACCTATGGGGAAGCGCAAGCTCCGCAAATGGATCGAAAGGCCTCTGTTGTCAGAAGAACTCATCAGGGAACGGCAGGACACTGTTGCCGTGCTGCTTGAAAGCTTTCTTGAGAGGGAAGATATCCGGGAATTACTGAATAACGTATATGACATTGAAAGGCTGGTCGGAAGACTGAGTTTCGGCAACATCGATGCAAAAGACCTGGTCCAGTTGAAGGATTCGCTAGAAGGCCTGCCCCGTATAGCCGATGCACTTGAGAAAACAGGACTATCCACTTCGCCGTTATTCAAGGATTTTGATGTGTTGGATGATGTCCACAAGGTGCTGGAAGAAAGCCTGTCGGATACACCACCTAAAACCATAAGAGAAGGTGGCATATTCAAAACGGGATATGATGCACAATTGGATGAATATCGCTATATCGCCACCAACGGTAGAAAGTGGCTCGATGACTACATTGCAGGCGAGCGGGAAAAGACAGGCATCAAAACACTCAAGGTGGGATTCAACAAGGTTTTTGGCTACTACATTGAAATATCCAAGGGCAGTGCAGTCGACTTCGATGCCGAAGCATTCGATTACCAGCGAAAACAGACGCTGGCGAATGCTGAACGATTCATCACTCCGGAACTGAAGGATATGGAATCAAAGCTTCTGAGTGCGCATGATGAGAGCATCATACTGGAATATGACTTGTTCATTGCACTGAGAACGCATATGGAACAGTTCATCGGACGGCTGCAGTATACGGCCGAATTAATCAGTACTCTCGACTGCCTTGTGTCCTTCGCCACTGTTTCAAATGACTACAGGCTTGTCCGTCCGGCGTTCAGCGATGGTGAACTCAGCGTCAAGGAAGGACGTCACCCGGTCGTAGAAAAGGTGATCGGTGAGAACACCTACGTGCCGAACTCGCTCGATATGGATGATGAAACTTTCATCTACCTTATTACCGGACCCAACATGTCCGGCAAAAGTACTTATATGCGTCAGACCGCAATCATCAGCATAATGGCTCAAATCGGAATGTATGTGCCTGCACAATCTGCAATATTGCCGATCTTCGATCAGATATTCACACGCATCGGTGCGAGCGATGATCTGGCGAGTGGCAAATCAACATTCATGATTGAGATGATGGAGGCTAATGAAGCGTTGCTTAATGCGACAGAAAACAGTCTCTTGATATTTGATGAAATCGGCCGTGGAACATCGACTTATGACGGTATGTCATTGGCGCAGGCCATGCTTGAATATATCCATGACAACATTGGTGCAAAAACACTGTTTTCAACGCATTACCACGAAATGACCCGGCTCAGCGGTGAGCTTGAACATTTGAAGAATGTCCATGTAAAAGCAACTGAATATGACGGTAAACTGATTTTTCTCCATAAGGTCAAGCCAGGCGCTGTCGAAAAAAGTTATGGCATACAAGTAGCAAAGCTTGCAGAACTGCCGGATGCAGTTACAAAGCGGGCGCACGAACTGCTTAAAGCCTTTGAAGACGGTACAGGCGTGGCAAGCCAGCAACTCGCACTGCCCCTTGACGATACCGAAAATGAACAGTTGCATCCGGTGATGGAGAAACTGAAATACGCCGACATCAATCAGATGACGCCGATCGATGCTTTGATGAAACTACAGGAGCTGCAGAATGAAATGAAGGGGGAATGATCCAATGGGCACCATAAAAGTATTGGAGAGTGCCATACAGAATAAGATTTCAGCAGGCGAAGTGGTGGAGCGTCCGAGTTCAGTCGTCAAAGAGCTTTTGGAGAACTCCCTTGATGCAAATGCGACTGAAATAGAAGTATTCATAGAAGAGTCGGGCATGAAGAAAATCCGCATCGTCGATGATGGTGACGGCATCCATCATACGGATGGCCCACTCCTTTTCCAACGGCATGCGACCAGTAAGATCTCATCTGATTATGACTTGTTCCAGATCCGCTCACTCGGTTTCCGCGGAGAGGCACTGGCCAGCATTGGCGCTGTCGCCAAAGTCTCTGTCGAGACGAAGCATCGTTCTGGCGACCCTGTATTCATCCGCTTTGAAGGCGGGGAACTAATGAGGCAGAGTCCTGGTAAGGAACGACAGGGAACTGACATCACCATTACAGATCTGTTCTTCAATACACCTGCCAGGCTCAAATATATCCGTTCGTTGAAGACTGAGAGCGGAAAAATTATTGATGTGGTACAGAAAATGGCGATGGCGCATCCAAAAGTGAGCTTCCGACTGGTGTTGGATGACCAGCAGAGATTAATGACCAAAGGCAACGGCAACCTCAAAGAAACCATGAGCGATATATACGGCCTCAATGTTGCACGCAACGCCGTTGAAATACAGGCACAAGATGCCGATTTCAAGATACATGGATTCGTGGTTCGTCCAGAGATCAATCGCAGCAACCGCAATTATATGAATATTTCCGTCAATCAGCGCCACATTAAAAGTTTCGCTTTGTCACAATCCATAGTCAAGGGCTTCCACACACTGCTGCCCAAAGACAAATATCCAATTGCCGTGATTGATATTGAAATGGATCCGAAGTTGGTTGATGTGAATGTGCATCCCGCCAAAATAGAAGTGAAGTTCTCGAAGGAGAGGGAATTGAACCATCTGCTTGAGAAAGCAGTGCTTGAGAGCATGAGGAAAGAAGTGCTCATCCCTGATGTGGCAAAAAAGACACAGGACAGGCAAAAGCCTATCCAAGATGCGATTGATTTCACCCAGCCGAATCCATTTGATCGCCCAAGGTATACGAAGCCCCCAATGCAACATGATTTTGAGGAGCCGCAAACTGAATGGCCCAAAACAGAGTACTCGGTAGAACCCGTGCGCACCATCGCCCGGGAGGAGGGACCTTCATCTGAAACTGCTCCTCCACCGGAACCGGAAGAAACACACGTCCCCGAGCCATCCGAAAGCGAAGTCCAAGCGGAAAAGCTGCCATATATGGAGATAGTTGGTCAACTCCACGGCACCTACATCATCCTCCAGAACGATTCCGGCATGTACATGATGGATCAGCATGCCGCACAGGAGAGGATCAAGTATGAATACTATTCCGCAAACATCACTGCTGGAAAAACAGCTGCCGTACCGCTCCTCATCCCATATACGTTCGAATTTCCGATGAATGATATAATAGAGATAGATGGGAAACTTGAGAAACTTAAACAATTGGGCTTTGATATCGACAAGGTCGGTCCGACACAGTATGCCGTAACTGGTTACCCGAATTGGATTGATGAGAGGCGCCCGGAAGAGGACATCGGGGAACTCATCGATTTTGTCAGCGGGAAGGAAGACTTTTCGGTAAATCAATATAAAGAAGAACTCGCAATCATGATGAGTTGTAAGCAGTCCATAAAAGCCAACCATTATCTGGATAAAAATCAGATAGAAGCACTGATCGAGTCGCTACGCAGCTGTTATTCACCTTATACATGTCCGCACGGACGACCTGTGCTCATCCATATGAGCACATATGAAATCGAGCGGATGTTCAATAGGATCATGAAATAGGATGTGCATATATGAGAATGATCGAAAAGATTATAAATAACAATGGCAGAGATATAGAGGTCAGCATATTCATTCCGGATGAGCCCATATGTGCAATTCAACTGATGCATGGCATGGCCGAACATAAAGGGCGCTATACTGCAATGATGACCTGGCTTGCGATGAATGACTGTATGGTGATCATGCATAATCATAGGGGACATGGACCTGAAGCAAAAAAGCTAGGGCATTTCGAGTCCCTCGACGTTCTGGCTGATGATGCCATTGCGGTGTCCCGCCTATTGCCGGCAAATATCCCGTCATTCATACTCGGACATTCGATGGGTTCCATCATTGCCCGCAGGTTATTGGAGCAGAATATTTATGATGGCGCAATCATTGTAGCGACGGGCAATAAAAAATCCCTGATTGAAACCATGGGCGTCAAACTACTCAAGCTCCTTGCGGCCGTCGCTCCGGAATATCGCTCCCCGATAATCAACAGTGTGGCGGTGTCGGGATATGATGGTGCATTTAAAGGTGAACAGAAAAACAGATGGCTATCGGAGGATGACTCCCGTGTATCTAACTACAATCAAGACCCTTACTGCGGCTTCCTGATGAGCAACCGGGCATTATTTGAGATTGCCCGCAATATCGATGAAAGTCTTGAGAAGAAGAATTTGAAGCGGTTGAATGCGGATGTGCCGATACTGCTTATAGGCGGTAAATCGGATCCATTCTCGAAGTATGGTGCTGACATCAGGAGTTTGGGTCGGACCTACAGGAAATATGTGGATTCCGTGACCGTACAACTCTATGAAGAGAGCAGGCATGAAGTGCTGTTTGAGAAGAACCGTGCACAAGTTTACAATAGACTGTTAGGGTGGGTGAGGAGACATGTCTGAAAAGAAGAAACTTCTGATACTCGTTGGGCCTACGGCCGTAGGTAAATCTTCACTGGCCGTTGAGATCGCCAAAAGATTCGACCTTGAAGTCATTAGTGGAGACTCTATGCAGGTCTATCAGGGCATGGACATTGGCACCGGAAAGATTACAGAAGAAGAGATGGATGGCGTCCAGCATTACATGATCAATGTCATGCCGCCTGATACGACATTCTCCGTCCACCAGTTCCAACACCATGTGGAGGATCTGATCGATGAATTCCATGAAGATGCCCGCACCCCCTTTATAGTAGGGGGGACCGGACACTATATCCGCGCTCTGGTGTACGGCTATGAATTCGATGAAGAAGATGATGAAGAAAAGAGAAGGTTGACTGGCCACTTCGAAAAACTGGCTACCCCCGTTCTGCACAATCAGCTGCAGCGCATCGATCCGAAAAGTGCAGAAGACATCCATCCAAACAACCGCAAGCGGGTGATCCGAGCCTTGGTGAAACACGAACTGAGCAACAGGATCAGCAACAGGACGGGCCCTGGCTACACAGATGAAATGAAATATGATACATTTATAGTAGGATTGACACGCAACCGTAAAGTCCTTCATGGACGAATCCGGGAAAGGGTCGAAAAGATGTTCGAGATGGGGCTTGAATCAGAAGTTCGTAAATTACTGGATGGCGGCCCTTTATCGAAAACAGCGAGTGCGGCAATCGGCTATAAGGAATTTATGCCCTATTTTGAAGGACATGGAACTTTGGATGATGTTAAAGAAGCGATCATTCAACATTCAAGGCAATATGCCAAAAGACAACTTACATTTTTTAGAAATCAGCTGCCTGTAACATGGTACGATCTGGATGTAGTCGATACGGATATAATATTGGAAGATATATATCAATTTCTGCAGGCGAAGGAGAGATAAAAATGGCAAGTCTTAATTTGCAGGATACATTCCTGAGTGACTTCAAGGAAACTGAAGTGGAAGTGACGGTATTCCTGGTCAATGGGTTTCAGATGCGGGGTACAGTAATTGATTTCGATAAGTACGTGATCCAGCTCAGTTCCGGAGGCAAAGATCATTTGATCTATAAGCATGCGATCAGTACATTTACGAAATAAAAGGACATCCCACTAGGTGGGATGTTTTTTTAACCTCCAGTGGAGTTACTTTTTAAAGCAATTAAATGTGTTAATGTAATCTAGGAATCCAGCATCTGTTGGCTGAACAAGCACACCGTAGTAAAGAGCAGCATTAAAATTCGGAGGTGTCATAATGACTCATATATATAAAGGTGTCATCATTGCAGTCGATACACCGGACCGCACATCGATAGACACCGAGGTGGAAGAGTTGAAAAGTCTGGCAGAATCCGTCGGTATAGAGATTGTCGGCGTCCATATCCAGAACAGGACCCGGGTCGATGCACGCTCCTATGCAGGTACAGGTTTTCTGACTGAAACGGCTGAAGTCTACGGGGAAGATGATCTGATAGACTATACCATCGTCAACGATGAAATCACGGCAAGCCAGAACCGTTCCATTGAATCCTATATGGATACTAAGGTAATTGACCGGACACAAGTCATATTGGACATATTCAGTATGCGTGCCCATTCGAAGGCAGGCCAACTGCAAGTCGAATTGGCACAGCTCCAGTACCTCGTACCGAGGTTGAAGGGTCAAGGCATCAATCTGTCGCGCCTCGGGGGTGGCATTGGTACAAGAGGGCCAGGGGAGACGAAACTGGAAACCGATAGAAGGCATATCAACCAGCGTATAAAAGAAATCAAGAAGCAGTTGAAGACGGTTGAAGCCCATAGGGAGAGATACCGGGCACAGCGCAAGCGCAACCAAGTCGTAAAGGTTTCATTGATTGGCTATACGAATGCAGGCAAATCTTCACTGTTCAACACAATGGCAAAAAGCGATACGTTTGAAGAAGATGCACTCTTTGCCACACTTGACCCTAAGACGAGGCAGATTGTATTGCCTTCTGGTTTCGAGTGCATCATATCGGATACGGTGGGCTTCATCCAAAACTTGCCGACGACATTGATTGAAAGCTTTAAATCGACGCTCGAGGAAGCGGCGGACAGTGATTTCATCATCCATGTCATCGACAACAGCACCGATGCGCTCGGTACCCACTACGATACTGTAAAGCAACTGATCGAACAGTTGGGGATGGATGACATACCGTCATGCGTGTTCTTCAACAAGACGGACATTGATGATGGGCGTTATCTGACGCCTGGAGAACCGCATGCCTATGTCAATAAGGACATGGCTGGAGAAGAGATTTTGGGCATATTGGAAGATTTCCTGAAAGAGACGATGGAAGCCTACCATGTCACATTGCCAATCTCTGAGCCACAGAAAGTCTATGACCTGAAACGTCATACAATCGTAGAAGAGGCGCTTTTGGATGAGGATGATGGATCCTACAGCTTCAAAGGCTTCGAACCACCAGGAGACTGGAGTAGAAGAATCGTTCAAAGAGGAGAATAAGTGTGAACCATACTGAAATAGCGAAGATGGTGTCTGACGCCGTCGAAGAGATTGACCCCATCATAAAAAAGAATAAAAAGATAGGACAGGCGAACTTCAATAAAGTCATGTCGGCGTTCTATGAAAATGGCGTCACCGAAAGCGACTTCAGCGGCACGACCGGTTACGGATACGATGACACAGGGCGGGATAAGCTCGAGGATATCTACAGCGCAGTGTTCCGCAGTGAAGATGCACTGGTCAGAAGCCAGATCATCTCAGGGACGCATGCCATCAGCCTGGTATTACTATCACTGCTTGAGTCCGGTGATGAGTTGCTTTATATCAGCGGGGAGCCATATGATACTTTGGAAAAGGTGATAGGAACAAGTCATGACGATATCGGGAGTCTGATGGAAAAGGGCGTAGAATACCGCTCTGTAGATCTGGTCGACGACCATTTTGATGAAGAGGCGATTATGGCGGCAATCAATGAAAAGACCAAGATAGTCGCGATACAGCGCTCCCGGGGCTACAGCATGCGCAAATCTCTGACTATAGCTGAAATGGAAGAGATGATCCAAAAAATTAAAAAACAGCATCCTGAAGTGATTGTCTTCGTCGATAACTGCTACGGTGAATTTGTGGAGACACGTGAACCGATAGAAGCCGGAGCGGATGTAATTGCCGGCAGTCTGATCAAAAACCCGGGCGGCGGTATTGCGCCAATGGGAGGGTATGTCGCAGGCAACACGGATATCATTACGCGGGTAAGCTATCGGCTGACCGTACCGGGAATAGGCAAAGAAATGGGGGCAAGCCTAGATGGCCTCAAAGACATGTATCAAGGCTTTTTCCTGGCTCCGCACACGGTAATTGAAGGGCTTAACGGTGCGGTATTGACGAGCCACCTGTTGGCTTCGGTGGGACTCAAGACAGATCCACTGCCGGATGCTGAGCGGACAGATCTGATCCAGAGCGTCACATTCAATAGGGAAGAAGAGATGATCACTTTCACCCAAATGATCCAGAAGGCATCCCCGGTGAATTCCAAGTTCCTGCCTATACCGGATGATATACCAGGTTATGAAAACCCGGTCATCATGGCTGCAGGCACATTCATCCAAGGTGCATCCCTAGAACTGAGCGCAGATGGACCGATCAGAAGTCCCTACACAGTATTTGTACAGGGTGGGCTGGTCTTCGAGCATGTTGTCTATGCTTTGACCATGGCCATTCTGGAAATGGCTGAAAAAGAAATGATTGAACTATAGGAGAGGCGACCCCATAGGGGCCCCCTCTTTTATTTATTCCAATACTATTCAATGATATGACGGTTCTGCCTTTGTCATCAAACACAAGAAGTCCAAAAGTAAACAAAACGGCTTGACGCATGTTGGTCATGATTTAAAATCGAAAATAGTAGCCATGGACAACTATCAGAAAGGGGATTCAATGAAAAAGGCAATCATATTTTCGATTTCAACCTTTATGGTAATCACTACATCCGCCGTCTTGGTCATCTTATTCATTAGCATCGGAAGTTCGTCCGAAAGCGTTGAAAAGGGCGAACCGGAGGCTAATCTTTCGGCACCGAATGATACCGACATTCTGGAGGAAAAGGAAAAGATCAAAGAAACTGCCCTCAAGTACGAAGACAAAGTCGAGCCTGCGCCGGAAAAAGTGGAAGATAAAGTCGTCGATATGGTTCATCGAATGTCGCATCAAAAAGTACGAGCAGAGAAGAAATGGGGGCACTTGAAAATTACGGAAAAACGACTTGACGAAGTGATTGACTTACTCGAACAATACGATGTCAAAGACAGAACGTTCCTACATAAAGAAATGCTCGAATGGAAGAATGGCGATTTTTCCAATTCCGTAAAGGTACATAATATATTGACACAACCTGATATACCACATGCAGTAGTCGAAGGAAAAGCGTACGGGCTATTGTCGAAGAAAGAAGAACAAACCTATATCCAAAATCATTTCGACGAAGTGGACGACATTTCAAAAGAGGAAGACGAAGGATATCAAAATCGAAATTCTATGTAAACACAGGCTCCTGTAAAGGGGATCTCTTTTTATGTGTGGTATATGCTTTAACCCGTGGCCCTTATGGAAATGGCTGAAAAAGGAATGATTGAACGATAAAAGAGGCGTCCCTGCCAAGCGACGCCTCTTTTATAATGTAATACTATTCAATGATATGACGGTTCTGCCTTTTATGTCTAAGGAAGCCCAAGCGGGCATTGAATGCAATATTGAGTATAATCGCCGTCAGGCTTCCGAGGACGATGCCGCTTTCCGTTATGACAGCTAAACTGTCAGGCACGATCGCAAAAAGGTCGGGCAAAGCCGTGACGCCAAGGCCCATACCGATCGATATTGCAACGATCATCAGATTGTTCTGGTCCTCAAAGTCCACTCTTGAAAGCATCTTGATGCCGTATGAGACAACCATCCCGAACATTGCCAGCATCGCACCGCCAAGGACCGGGGTCGGAATTGCCACTGCTACAGCACCGATTTTTGGAACGAGACCGAGCAGAATGAGCATGGTGCCTGCAATATAGATGATTTGTCTGCTTTTTATGCCTGAAAGCTGGACGAGGCCGACGTTCTGGGAATAGGTGGTGTAGGGGAAGGCATTGAAAATGCCACCGAGCAGGATCGCCCAGCCCTCTGCCCTGTAGCCTCTTTTCAAATCTTCTTGTCCGATATCCTCATCGCATATGTCTCCAAGGGCAAAGTAGACACCAGTCGCCTCTATCAGACCGACGATTGTCACGAGCATCATCGTCATTATAGGCACTATATTGAACTCGGGCAGCCCGAAGTAGAAGACTTTGGGAAGATGAAGCCAACTGGCCGCACTGACTGCACTGAAATCCACCATTCCAAAAAAACCACTGATGAAAGTCATGATCACTATGCCGCATAGTATGGCAATCGATTTCAGGAAGCCTTCCCCGAATCGGAACAGCACCAATATGACTGCAAGTGTACCGAAACCAAGTGCGAGATTCAGGCCGGATCCATAGTCGGCACTGCCCTGGCCACCGGATATATCATGCATGGCGACCGGCACGAGAGTAATTCCGATGATGGTCACTACGGAACCTGTGACCACAGGCGGAAAGAATCTGATCAGTCGGCTGAAATATTTCGCAATGATGATGACGAACAGACCTGCAGCAAGGATTGCCCCGTATATTGAAGGGATGCCGTAAGTATTGCCTATGGCAATCATCGGGCCAACAGCAGTAAATGTACAGCCAAGGACGACCGGGAGTCCGATGCCCGAATATTGCCTTTTCCAGGCCTGTAGGATTGTTGCGACGCCGCACATCATGATATCGATGGCAATGAGGTAGGTGAGCTGTGCGGGGGTCAAGCCGATGGCGGCGCCGACGATCAAAGGGACGACCACCGCGCCGGCATACATGGCAAGGATATGCTGGATGCCGAGTGAAAGTTTTTTAAGTGAAGACATCTGCATCACACTTCCACTCCAGACATGAAGGTTATCTCACCTTCCGTCAAAGAGGCGATCCGGGCAAGGGAATGGACATCGTATCCAGCAGTACGAAGTATTTCGCCGCCTTCCTGAAAGGCTTTTTCGATGACGATGCCGATACCGGTTACTGAAGCTTCAGTCTGTTCCACAAGTTCGAGCAGACCTTTAGCGGCTTCTCCATTTGCCAGAAAATCGTCGATGATCAATACTTCATCATCGGGTGAGATGAATTTCTCGGCGATGGCGATGGTATTAGACTCATTTTTAGTATAGGAGAAAACGTCAGCCGTCAGCAAACCTTCGTTCAACGTCAATGACTGGCGCTTTCTGGCAAAGATTACAGGGATGCCAAGTTCAAGCCCCGTCATGACCGAAGGTGCGATGCCGGAAGATTCCAGCGTCAATATTTTAGTTATTCCGCGGTCTTCAAACCGTTCTTTAAACGCTGTTCCAATTTCTTTCATAAGTAATGGATCAATCTGATGATTCAGGAAATGGTCGACTTTCAATACTGTATCTGAAAGCGCCGTTCCTTCATCTAATATTTTCTGTTTAAGCAACTCCACAAAATCCACTCCAAAATTTTATTTTGAAAAAGCCAAAAGCACACATCATGAGATGAGCAGACTTCAAGTGGTTGCACGAGAGTTACTCACTCATAGTCAAGGCGTTTACGGCGCCCCGGTAGAAACTTGCAGGCCATATTCCTGCGATTATATGAGTGCTTTGTATTCAAGATGCTTATTATGATAACACAAAAAACGAACCTTTCAATAAGAATAGTGAATCAAGTTCATTTTTTGGAGGTTAATAGCATCAAATATCATATTAACTTTCGTTAATGAGGGTAGATGCCCTAAAAAATTACAAAAAAAGTATCCTTGCTGATATGAATCCCTAAATTGAGATTTTGGTTCCACATCAGCAAGGATGCTTTTTACTTTTCCAGTTGAAAATCTGTCAGGCAGGTCGAATCATTCTCATATGTTGAAAACGAGCCCTCGGTTTCATAGTCGCCATACGTGATGGTGATATCATATTCACGGTCCCGCGGCAGCCACAGATCTATAAAGCCATTCTCAAGAGTCTCCATATTTTCATCCACATGGACCTCTCCTTCTCCATCGGTAATCTTTACATGTATCTCCTTGGACTCCAGTTCACCCTGACATCCTGTCAGGCTATGGAATTCGCACGGGTGCGTGTAATTGATGAACGGTGCAATCGATACAAAAAATTCATCGTCAGGCAAGTCGTACCGCTCCTCCTTATTTTCACCGATGATGAGTTCCGAACCAGTGATGGAAGCTGCTTCCGCTTCCTTGTTTGCACTGTATTGATCAACCTTTTCCTTTATGCCCATTTGGCCATCCTCTCCGCTGCATCCGGCAAGAAAGAAAATAAGCGCCACAAATGGCAATACTAGTCTCTTCATGATCATACACTCCTTCTGACCATCTATTTTAGCATGAATAAATGTGTCTTAGGCACGATGTATGAAATGACACAATATAGTCAATATCCACGCTTATACTGGTATGCCTCCAACAGGGTGACAATGACGTCCAAGACGGGGGTTTCAAGATTCCCCTTCTTACCGTAGAGATACTTTTGTATATAGATATACTCCGTTTCTGCATTCGCTATGACGTCGTAGTACATGCTCGTGCCCATTTCCGGATTATAGTTTTTGTAGATTGCCATGGCCCTATCTGTAAATTCCGGCGACACGATTTCCCGCTCATTATTGACGATGGCCACACCTTCCTCTAGAAGGCTACGGGTCAATTGTGTCACAGACTCCAGATCAAAGATCTTCGATGTGTTTTTTGACAAAGCTGTTACAGAGTTGATGCCTAGGTTGATCAACAGTTTTTCATAGCGGATACGTTCAAAATCCTCGCTTTTCTTTATCTCCAATTCTGTCTCCGGATTTTTATCCAATGCTGTAATCAAACGATCAATATTGGGGTGGGGGTTATCCTCAATCAGTAGCGTGGAATCCTGGAAATGTTCAATTATGTCATTTTTCTTCTGTCCACTGATATAGACTACAGCAGGCACTGGCCGATTGAAATATCGCTCATAGCCCATGCCGTTCTCGCATAGGATGACCTCCGTCCCTTCATTGATGAGATGATGGAAAGTTTGGCTGATATTGTTTAATGCGGTCGCTTTTACCGCGATGAATACTATGTCGAACGGTTCTCCTTGATAGGCATCCATCGTTTCTATCCTGTAAGGATAAAAAAATTCCTCTCCCGCTTCAGAAATGGTGAATCCGGATTTTGGCTGTCTGCCGAACAACACCGTATCATAATCGAGCATATTCAGCTCTCGGGCGATGACACTGCCTACAGCACCTATGCCAATCACTGCAATTTTCATTTTTTAATCCTCCCGACGTATTTCGACCATCCAAATATATGGTAAACTAATTATAATTATAATAGGCTTTAAATAAAAGGAGCAGTATGATGAAAACAACCAGTGAATGGAGTCAGATGAAACAAAATGGCGAAAAGATCACCATGGTGACCGCCTATGATTATCCAAGTGCAAAACAAAGTGAGGCAGCAGGGATGGACATGTTGCTTGTCGGTGACTCACTCGGCATGACGGTGCTTGGATACACCAGTACAGTGCAGGTGACGACTGGAGATATGATCCATCATGCCAAAGCCGTCAGGCGGGGTGCCCCAGACACATATATGGTGGTCGACATGCCATTTGGTACCTATCACGCGAATGACGATACAAGCTTGACAAATATGCTGTCTTTGTATCAGCAGACAGACGCCAATGCCATCAAACTTGAAGGGGTAGACTGCCTGCCCATCGTCAAACGAGCAGTGCGGGCTGGTGTACCAATCGTCGCGCACCTTGGATTGACACCCCAGTCAGTCGGCGTGACAGGGTTTAAAATGCAGGCTGGCACCCAGGAAGCGGCCATGCAGCTGATTGAAGACGCCAAGGCAATGGAGGCCGCTGGTGCATCAGTGCTTGTACTTGAGGCGATTCCATCAGATCTCGCCGAGAAGGTGACGGAAGTCCTCACAATACCAACCATCGGCATCGGCGCAGGTAAAGAGGTGGATGGACAAGTACTGGTCTATCACGACCTGCTCCAGTATGGCACCGAACGCCTGCCGAAGTTCGTCAGGTCGTATGCGGATTTCAATACTGCTGGGATAGAAGGTTTGTCCGCTTATGTACAAGCTGTAAAGAATTCGGAATTTCCCGATGAAGCCACTACTTATAAGAGAAAGGTTTTTGAAGAGTAATGAAAAATACAGACACAATAGAAGGCATACGCAACATACTAAAACCTTTAAGGACAGGGGATATTGCATTCGTGCCCACTATGGGCTACTTGCATGAAGGTCATGTTGCGCTGATAGAAGAAGCGAAGCGAAAGGGTGATGCGGTAGTGGTCAGCATCTTCGTCAATCCCCTCCAATTCGGGCCGGACGAAGATCTGGAAAGTTACCCGCGGGATCTTGAGAGAGACTTGGAAATATGCAGACAAGCTGGAGTCGATGTGGTGTTCCATCCTTCTGAAGAAGAAATGTACCCAGAGCAACCAGAACTTCAACTGTCTTTGAGATCCATGGCATCGATACTTGATGGTGTCAGGCGACCCGGCCATTTTGAAGGGGTAGTGACCGTGGTCAATAAATTATTCAACATCATTCGTCCTGACTTTGCAGTGTTCGGAGAGAAGGACCGTCAGCAGTTGATGATCATAAAACGCATGGTCCTGGACTTCAACCATGAACTCAAGGTAGTTGGTGTGCCGACCGAGCGGGCGTATGATGGATTGGCAAAGAGTAGCCGAAACGTTAATCTCTCCGAAAACGAACGTACTGAAGCTCCTGAAATCCATCGCGCGCTTGTAAAGGCGCAGGAAAGCATAAAACACGGCAAGGTTGACGCTGAAGCGATCAAAGAGGGCATAAGGACTCACATCGAATCAAAGACTTCAGCAGTGGTGGACGATCTGCAGATCTATACCCATCCAGGACTTGATGCTGTTCAAAACATCGAGGGGAATGCTATAATATTCATTGCTGTAAAGTTCGAAAGAACACGGTTAATAGATAATATGTTGGTGATGAAATGATCAGAACAATGATGAATGGCAAGATCCATCGTGCAAAAGTTACAGAAGCAAACTTGAATTATGTCGGCAGTATCACTATCGATCCTGATTTCCTTGATGCAGCCAATATCCTCCCGAATGAGAAGGTCCAGATCGTCAATAACAATAACGGCGAGCGGATCGAAACATACGTCATCGAAGGCAGGCGGGGCTCCCGTGAAATATGCCTGAATGGGGCAGCAGCCCGAAAAGTACAGGTGGGGGATACAATCATCATCATCAGCTATGTTCAGCTGGATGACAGTGAATTGGAAACATTCAAGCCGAATGTCGTACTGATGGGTGAGGATAATACAATCGTAGATGAAGCATATTTTGAAGAGAGACAAACTGAATATATACCCGGATAAAGTAATTAGACGAAAGTTTAATTACTTTTTTTAAACCATATGCGGATAGGGAGGTGCCCGTATGATAAAAAAAATATTTATGCTCGTATTCTTTTATTTCATTTGGATATTTACAGCCCCCGTGCTGCAATCCTATGATTTTGAAGAAGGCATGGAGTTGTCTTATTTGCGTGGATGGCTTGAAGAGAACATTTATCCTTCTTATAATATGGATAAAATTCACCAGGTCAACAGCGATCAGACCCAGGAAGTGGAGATTGCGCTTGGCAGTGAATATGATACTTCCGGCAAAAAACACATTCGCTCGGAGTATGAAGGGGAGTTCTACATTGAAGACCAGCCTGGCATGTTCCATATGGTATTGGTTAAAGATAAGAGGGTCGTCGGCGCCTATACCAACAGTGGCGACATATCGGTCGAGACGATCAACATCGAAGGGATGGACAGGGAACAGGTCGACTCCATATATGGTGCTCCGGAATCGACAATAAAGAAGGGCTGGAAGCGGCTGCGTGTGGATAATGAAGAATATGCAGTCTATGATATTAATGGCACATACGTCTATTTTTTCTATGATCTTCACAAATCTGATCAGGTGAACGGCCTGCTTGTTGTCGATAAAGAGGCCTTTGGTGAAAGCAGCGCCCTATATAATCATCCTGAGCCAGCAGATAATTCCAAAATGAACCATCTACTCGTTAATGCAACCAGACAGGAATATGGACTAGAACCTTTGTCCTGGGATGAAGCGGCTTCAAAAGCCGCGCTCGGCCATAGCCGCGATATGGTTGAGAAGGATTACTTCAATCATGATTCACCCGATGGCGTGACGCTGAAGGATCGGTTGGAGTCAGCCGATGTGTCGTACAGGATGGCAGGGGAGAATATAGCGATGGGACACACCTCACCAATCTTCTCCCACCACAGCCTCATGAATTCACTTGCACATCGCGAGAATACACTGAAAGACAGTTTCACACATCTAGGGATCGGCACAGCGTATAATGAAGAGAATGTGCCCTACTATACGGAAAATTATATAAGAAAATAAAGAAGGCGACTATCTCATAGTCGCCTTCTTTCAATACGTCAATGCCATCAGTTAAAGTCCACGATTTTGAATGCGTGCTCGGTTTCACATACCGTATATTCAACCGTGCTGCTTCCGATGCCGTTGGAAGTGATATGTTCATATTCACGGTCCATCGTGACCTTATATGTCCCGTCTCCCTTGTCTTCGATGTTCTGGACATCAACTGAGTGAGTCGTATGATCGGCAAAACTGCCAGAAGTGCGGTTGTTGTCGAGATAGGATATGGCAGGGCCATCTTGGCTGATATAATCCATAAGCCGGTTCGGATGGCCATTGAAGAAGTTGGCGAGTTCATAGGCATATGATTCCATGAAAGTTTCGAGATTTGGAGTGAAAGGGGCGCCTTTCGTATCCATCTCATTAATGCTGATTGGTTCCTGGGTACCGTCTATAACAGCGAACGAATAATCCACCATGCACTCGAGGCAGCCGATGTTCGGTGATATCGTCAGTATATTTATGAAGTTCAGATGATGGTAGGCCAGGAATTTCTGCTGCATCGTGATGTCTTCACAGTGATCTGCGGCAAGACGATTCATGATGCATGACTCACCGGCGGGATTTTGGACCATATGTTTTTCATAGGGGCCGGATGCAGAAGATCCACCCATGGAATCTTCTTTTGTTTCTTCTTTCGATTTTTCTTTTGTCGCATCTTTCATCTGCTCTTCTGTCACTTCCTCTGTTGTTGCCTCTTCAGAGTCTTCTGTCGCTTCCTCCGCCAAGTCCGCTTCGGAGTCTTCTTCCACTTCTCCCGTGCGCTCTTCATTCACTGCGCCTCCGGCCGCGGCTTCTTCAGTTGTTACTGATTCTGCCGGCTGCTCTGTCGTTTCCTCTTCCGCACCCGTCATCGCTTCTTCAGCATCATTGTCAGTGCCGCCGCATCCTGCAAGCAAAAGTATAATCAGTGTCATCAATAGAATACTTAAGGACTTTTTCATCGAATGCTCCTCTCCATTTAGTCTTCGCTAAACTGCACCCCGTCCTTGTCACTTTCTATCTTTTATCTGGCTATAGTGGGCAATATCTTTTGGGAGACTCTAGGGCAAAATGGTTTTTATGGGTATTCGGTTTTTATGGTGGAAAAGGGCTTATAAATCACCCTTCTCCAAATTCTTAATAAGTGTGGAAAAATCGACACCAAAGTTGTCTGTAATGTTATGATCATTCACTTCATACCAATTGAAATTATCGTGTAACATAGCTTTATTGAAAGCACTTGAATTAAATCGTGGCTTACGCTTTTTATGGAGCTTCTCATTGAAAAGGATTTTGGCTCGTAAGGCATCAAACGAGTAACCTCTACCCATTCGCTCTACCTGCCTAATAATGCTGTTAATTGACTCCGTATAAGCGTTAGTGAGCCTTTTATCAAAGTAGTTGAATATTTCGACATGCCAGTTGTCTACGGCTCTCACGAGGTCTTTATATGCATCTTTAGAGTTACTGGACATACAACGGTGTCTCCATTGACTATAACGAAGACGACCTTCATCTGAATCAGGAGTATCCCATATCCAGTAAAACTCTTCTTTGAGTTCATAGGCTTCTTTTTAAGGCAGGAAGTTTACCTAACCAAGTCTCTAAGAGGAATGATTCACGTTCATTTAGATCGTGTTTACGCTTTAGAAGGATAAACCTTTCACGCATAAGGGTACGTCTTTCTTTTTGGCTCATATGAGCTTTCAAAGACTTTCTGACGTTATCTAAGGCTTGATTAGCCATTCTAATTACATGAAACTTATCTACGACCACTTTAGCGTGTGGAAGGATAGTGTTCACTGCGTCTTTGTAGGGCTTCCACATATCCATTGTGACGTACTCAATATAAGTCCTGTCACTGATTTCTGAAAGACGTTGGATGACTGTTTCCTTGTTACGGTTAGGCTTGATGTCATAAATAGTCCTGCGTTCAATATTAGTCAATACAAGCCGAGGTCTTCGGATAATATGTATCTCGTCTATCCCAAGCCACTTAGGAGTTTCAAACTGGTATTCACGTTCTTTGAGTGCCACATAGTCCTTAAAAACGTTCCTAATAGTTTTCTCGTCAACGCCAACGCTTTCTGCGACTTCTACAAAGGTCTTAGACATGGATTGCTTTTGAATAGACTTTAAAAGCCTTTTGGTCATACTACGCTTTTCATCTACAGATACTAGGCGTTCCCAGAAGGTAGATTCGCATTCACGACATTTGTATCGTCTACGGTTCAATTGTAAGCCCACTCGCTTTAAATGAATGGGCAAATCCATAATTAGTTGATTTCTTGAACTGTGTTTGTACAACTTGTCAAAACCACATTCAGGACAACGTTCAGGTGGTCCGACTGCTTCAACTTTAAACATCATATCGGTTTCATTTTCTTGTGGTGATTCTATTGTTTTAATGTCTGGTAGGGATAATAAGTCTGACATATTGTTCATCCTTTATTACTCTGCGGTGTTAAGGTATCAAATATAGATTTGATGTCGAAATCATCAGTGTTAAATTATTTTTGTGACCACAAATGCACTTAGAAAATCCCTTAAAGCATTTATATAATGGGTGATCGCAAAATAGTGTATGAAATCCTTTTGTAGACTTTGCTAAACTACTGCACACTTTAGTACAGTATTAGCTGGTTCACTTGAATAGGGAATTGTAAAAAAAGTTCCCTTAGCCTGCACAACAAGATAATTTCGAAACATCTTTATCGAACGTAAGTGCAGCTAATTTTAGCCCTTCAGCCATTGTTAAATATGGTGCTAGGGTTTCTGTTAAATCTTCTATCGTTAAGCCAAATTTAACAGCTAATGATGCTGCATAGATGACCTCTCCTGCATTCTCAGATACAATATGAACCCCTAATACTTTTAGTGTTTCTGCATCTGCTACTAGTTTAAATACACCGGTTGTTTCACGGTTTACAATTGCTCTTGGAACAGCATCTAAAGGTAATACAGATGTCTTCACATCATACCCTTTCTCTTTTGCTTGTTCTTCTGTTAAACCAACCGTTGCAACCGTTGGATTCGTAAACGTAACAGCAGGGACTACCGATAAATCTATTTTTTTGTTTAACCCACCGATAGCATTATCAGTAATAATTCCACCTTCATAGGCTGCTACATATACAAATTGCGGTCCTAACGTCACATCTCCTGATGCATAAATCTTTTCATTACTTGTTTGACCAAAATCATTGATCAGGATTTCATTATTTTTTCCGGTTTCAACACCTGCCGCACTTAAATTTAAAGAATCCGTATTTGGTTTTCTTCCAGTGGCAACAAGTAACTGATCTGATTCAATAACTTCTTTACTGCCATTTACTGTTACGTAAACCTTTTTTATCTCTCCACTTTGTACAACACGCTCAAAAGTTGCCCCTTTGACAACGTTTATACCCTGTTCAATTAACGCTTTTTCAACTGACTCTGAAATCTCAGGATCATACTCCTTTAAAAGTCGCTCACTTCTTTGCATAAGCGTTATTTCTGAACCTAAATGATGAAATAGTTGTCCAAGCTCCATTCCAATGTATCCTGAACCAATTACAGTTAATCGTTTTGGTATTTTCTTTAACTCAAGAAGTGTTGTACTAGTTAAATAGTCCATTTCTTCAAGTCCTGAAATTTGGGGCAACGAAGGAGATGCACCTGTTGCAATTAAAAAGCGTTTTGCAGATAACTTTGCCCCATTGACCTCAACCGTACTAGCATCAACGAATTTTGCTTCACCTTTAATTAAATCAAAATTATATTCATCAATTAAATCCATATATTTTTGATTCCGAAGTTCGCTCACCAATTTATCCTTTTGCGTGATTAAACTAGCTAAATCCACTTCTCCAGCGGATGTTTGTAAACCTTTAAACGGATTGTCTTTTGATAAATGATTGATTTCCCCTGCCCTAAGAAGAGTTTTTGACGGAACACAGCCAATATTCACACAGGTTCCCCCAACCGTTCCACGCTCAATCATTCCAACTTTTGCACCGTATTCTATAGCTTTAATTGCCGAAGAAAAGGCAGCAGCACCAGAACCAATAATAAGAAGGTCATAATCGTCTTCATTAATTAACGCCACGTTTTCTAGTGATGATACTTCTTCAATTTCTCCGGCTTGGTAATTTGCTTCATCAATCGCCTTTATTGCACTTTCAACCTCAATATCATCGGGCAGTTCAAATACTGCTTCACCACGACGAAAATTAGACTCAATATTTTTAGCACCTATCTTTTCAAGTGCTGATTCTACGTGTTTTTCACAACCCGTACAAGTCATTCCTTGAATGTTTACCTTAAATTTATTCATAAAAAAGCCCCTTTCGTTAATGTCTCATGTTAATGTTTCTATTATTGGACACGAATGTAATTGCTTTTCATCTGGACATCGTTGTTTTAAGTCGTCTAACATAGTTTCAATTCGTTTTAAATCCTCTATTTGTTTTTGAACTTCCTTTTGTTTTTTAGAAACAAATTCGAACATATCTTGACAACGAACTTCATCTTTATCTACAGCACCAAGTAATTTATAAATCTCGTTTAAAGAAAATCCAAGTTCCTGTATTCGTTTAATAAACCCAACACGCTTAACGTCATCATATGAATATATCCGATAACCAGCTTCCGTTCGGTGAGGTTCTTGTAGTAAATTTTTTCGCTCGTAATATCTAATCGTTTCTTTATTAACGCCACATTTTTCTGCAAACTCACTAATGCAGTAAATCATCTTATTTCACCCCATGAATATTATAAACCGTGTACCATAGTACACGGTAAAGTAAATTGGACTATTTTATTTTTTCCCAACGTATCACTCGTATGTGATTGATACCTTTATAATACTATTGATTGTCCTAACATCCCACTAGAAAATCCGATTTAAACACCAGTTGTTTTTAAACTTTTCGTTTGTCAAAATAAGCTAGACAGTTCCTTTTCACCC
This sequence comes from Salinicoccus jeotgali, assembly GCF_039538805.1. Classification (GTDB taxonomy): domain Bacteria; phylum Bacillota; class Bacilli; order Staphylococcales; family Salinicoccaceae; genus Salinicoccus; species Salinicoccus jeotgali. The sequence continues at coordinate 249,607 of NZ_BAABCK010000013.1, forward strand.
ATGTAACTCAAAAAGACTTCCAATGGTGTCCGGTAGTTCAATGATTTTCTCGGTATGTGGTTTCTTCTTGAAGCGACAGACGAGAC
>NZ_BAABCK010000014.1:0-44879 GCF_039538805.1 Salinicoccus jeotgali
CTCCTTCGCGTACGTCTTTTCTCATGAATATCCTCCTTCGATGTCATAAGAAAAGCATACAAAAAAATGTAGGTAAACCAACAATTTTCAATTGCCGATTTCCTACATTTTAATACTGCCATTTACAATTGTTCAAAATGGATTCTCTCTTTGTGAAATGATATACATTTTTTATAAAAAGGTTTGACCATTTTCCTCCTTTTGGTGTTAAACAAACGCGCCCGTTAATGGAATTATCCACTTCTACTATTAGCTGGTATTGCAGAATATCGTCAATATTCTTCTTAAAGAAGAGTTCAATATCACTTCGCTAATTTATCTACCTGGACCTAGCTGACAGTCATAACAAAACCCCAAGTAACAGCTGCTACTCAGGGTTAAATAATACATTTTATTTCTCACCACTTAATTCCACTAATATTTTTGCTTGTGATTTATCGTTTGTCAATGCTTCGAATCCATTTTCAACAATATCATCCAATTGAATTTGGTCTGTAATAATTCCCTGTGGTTTTAATTGTCCTGTTCCCATTAAATCTACAGTTTGTTGGAATGTAGTAGGTGTATATGCGATTGTTGATGTAACTTTTACACCTGTATTTGTAAGCTGTATTGGATTCCATTCAATCTCCCTAGCAAATATAGAAACAATAACCATTGTTCCACGTGCCCTTGTTGCATCAATTGCTTGTTTAAATGTTGGTGCTACTCCGGCAACTTCAAAGGAAACATCTACTCCATCTGGAACAATTTCCTTGATTGCTGTAACAGCATCTTGTTCGCTAGAGTTAACGACATGGGTTGCTCCTAATTCTTTTGCTTTTTCAATTCTAGTTTCCGACAAATCTAAAGCAATAATCTTGCTGGCACCAGCAGCTTTAGCTGCAATAATTGTCACTAAACCAATTGGACCTGCACCAAATACAGCTACCGTATCACCAAACTGCAGTTTCCCTTCTTTTACAGCTTGTACGGCAACCGCAGTTGGTTCTACTAAAGCTCCATCCTGTAGTGTTAAAGATTCTGGAAGTAGATAAACGTTATCTTCTGGTACATTTGCATATTTAGTAAAACCACCGTCACCGTGAAGGCCGATAAAGCTGAAACCATCATAAGGATCAAGGTCTTCCGACTTATTTCCATAAGTGATTGTTGGATTAATTACTACTCTATCGCCAACTTTATATTTTGTCACCTTTGGACCTACTTCTTCAATAACACCCGCAAATTCATGCCCCATGGTTAGCGGAGCGATTTCTCCAGTTAACGGATCCTCTTTTTCATTTGGTACAAACACCGGTCCCTCTTCATACTCATGTAAATCACTGCCACAAATACCTGCCCAAGCTACCCTTACTTTAACATCGGTATCTTTCGTTTGTTTTAGTTCTATTTCCTCTACCCGTAAGTCTTTTTTTCCATACCAGACTGCAGCTTTCATTGGATATTACCTCCTGCTTAATTAGTAGAAAATAGTTATAAGAATACTATATTGAAGGAATAATCAATATTAATTCCTATGATTTTATTATACTATTGATTTTTCCAACTTTCTATTAAATAGACTTTAATTTCTAACCAAATACACATATCTCATTAACAGTTTTGCGATTGTTTATTTTAATTCGGTTGCATGGTTTATTCTCGGGTCTTTGTTCATATAATTTTACCATTCCTCGATATTTACCTTTTTACTTATCCAGTTTATTCAGTGAACTTTTATTTAACCGTACAAATATTCATAAGAAGAATTCCCCCTCATCTGAATCTCTTTTTATTTTCATCGTATATGGATTATTTTATTCAATAAAATGACCCTTATATATGATGCTCACGCTAATCCTTATTCAAGAATGGCGCCCGTTTGTTTAAGTATATTTGTTCACAAACTTAAAGGTTTTAAGACCTGCCTCTTTTCTTTCTCTCAGTTATTTTTTAGAGTATAAGTTTAAATGCCTTTACAAATAATACCCCTATAACAAATTAGGGGGTTAATAAAATGGCAGAAGCACCCACAAGTAATAATGCTATGAGCACAAGTAATAATGGAATGAGTACATCTAATAAGATAAACCTTTCAGGTCTTGGTATTGGAGCAATTGTACTAACCACTGTTTATACGGCGGTTTTGGCTTCGCAGTTAATGGCTACCAAGCATAAAGTCAATTACCTTTATTACAAAGAATTAACACAAAATAAATAGCGAATTATAGACGGTGCTTTTTTCACCGTCTTTTATTTAAATAAAACAGAATCTGAACTAACCTGCCCGTTACTTTAAGTACATTTCTTCACAATCACCATTTATCCTAACATAAAAAATCCATTTGCTTTACGAGCGTTGCTAAACAAACTGGCTCCGTTTGTTGCACTATCCCAATCCATCTTATCAATGTAATTGTATCAAACCTAATTTCAAAACCACAGTTTCTTTTTCTCTAAATTATTTGTCTGCTACTTGTATGTTACGTGTATGCTACGTGTGAATTTCCCCCTGTTTTTAAAGCACCGCATATACAGTAAAATCCCCCAACCATAGGTGGTTGAGGGATTTGCAAGTGTTGATTTATTAACGTTTTGAGAACTGTGGTGAGCGACGGGCTTTCTTGAAGCCGTATTTGTAACGCTCTTTCATACGTGGGTCACGTGTAAGGAGACCTGCCCTCTTAAGTGGACCGCGGTTTTCCGGGTCTGCTTCTAGAAGTGCTCTGGCGATACCGTGACGGATTGCCTGTGCTTGTCCTGTGAAGCCGCCACCTTTAACGTTTACCAATACATCGTAGTTACCTTGTGTTTCAGTAACCGCGAATGGCTGGTTCAAGTCCAAGATGAGACTTTCGAACGGGAGATAATCCCTCATGTCACGACCGTTAACTGTGACATTGCCTTCACCTGGTACGAGACGTACACGCGCTACTGCATTTTTACGACGACCTGTTCCTGTATATTCTACTTTAGCCAATGAATTAACCTCCTATCCTTAACCGCGAAGTTCGTAGTTTTCTGGTTTTTGTGCTTCATGCTTGTGCTCGCTTCCAGCGTATACATGAAGTTTCTTGCCTTGTGCACGTCCAAGTCTGTTCTTAGGCAGCATACCTTTGATGGAATTTTCCAAAAGGCGTACCGGGTTCTTTTCCCTAAGTTCTCCTGCAGAGATGGATCTGATTCCACCTGGGTGACCTGTGTGTCTGTAGTACATTTTATCCTGGGCTTTATTACCCGTCATTTCGATTTTTTCTGCATTGATGATGATGACGTTGTCACCTGTATCAACGTGTGGTGTATATGTGGCTTTGTTCTTGCCGCGTAGTATTGCTGCCACTTCAGAAGAGAGACGGCCGAGCGTCTGTCCTTCTGCATCGACAACATACCATTTACGTTCAATGTTAGCTTCATTAGCCATGAATGTTTGACGCATTTCCAGTCCTCCTAAATATATCAGTAGTGCGCGTTATTTGCTCTTAAAATTTTAAAAAAGCTTCGTTTGCTTTATATCTGCATGCACAATAAGTTTCCGGGGCTTATCGTGGGTGATATAAAATTATACCGTTGTCTATGATAACCCTAATAGCTCATTTTGTCAATGTATCACCGGGGTATTTTTAAATTTTCCAATGCTTCATTACGTGTTTTTTCATCTAAAAATACCCTTTCCAGATACAATCCTTCTGCTGGAGCAGTCTTCGGCACCAGCGTGCGGTCTTTTGCCGCAATTATGGCTGGAGTTTTTTCAGCTTCCCATCTCCCCTGGCCGACTTCAAGCACATAGGCGACAAGGATGCGAACCATGTTATAGAGGAATCCGGAGCCGATTATAAGAAAATCGTAGCCATTATCGGTCTTTATCAATTCAAAACCGTAGATATGTCTGACTTTGTTTTCTATGGGTGACTTGGCGCTTGAGAAGCTTGTGAAATCATGTGTACCGACGAAATGCGACATCGCTTGTCTCATCTTACTTTCCGACACCGCATAAGGATAATACGTCTTCAATCCTTTTTCGAAAGGGTCACGTACTGCACCCTGGTAGATGCGGTAGCGATAAATCTTGCCGTGTGAGTGGTATCTTACATGATAAGCGGAATTGATCCCTTGCACTTCGTGAATCGCAATATCATCAGGCATGGCGCTATTCAATGCATGCTGCCACTTTGTTTCAGGGATTTTCAGATCTGAGTCGAAGTGGAAGAACTGTTCTCGTGCATGTACACCGCTATCTGTACGGCCGGCTGCATGAATCCTGACAGGCTTTTTATGCATGCGTCCAAGAATCTTCTCCACTTCTCCTTGTACCGTACGTCCTTCCAACTGGTATTGGAAACCATTGAACTGTGAGCCATTATAACTGATTTTTACCAAATATCGCATTCTTTACTCCTTACTGTCTGACCAGCCATAGTACGATGCCGAACAGAACGATGCATATGAGTGCTGCTGTGTCTTTGAACTGCCAATCGAGGATACGGTAGTGGGTGCGTCCTTCTTCCCCCTGGTACCCCCTTACTTCCATCGCTATGGCCATCTCTTCTGCACGTTTGAAGGCAGAGATGAACAAGGGTATGAAAATCGGGAGCAGAGCTTCTAGTCTTGACCTCAGCCCGCCTGTCATAAATGTAGACCCCCGGGCACTCTGGGCTTTGATTATCTTCTCCGTTTCATCCATTAGTGTCGGAATGAATCGGAGGCTGATTGACATCATCAATGCAATTTCATGTACAGGCACCCTAATCTTTTTTAAGGGCTTGCACAACCGCTCTATAGCATCTGTAAGCTCCAAAGGACGTGTGGTGAGGGTCAGTATCGTCGTGATCAGCACAAGAAGTGCTAGACGGATGGTGATATATATACCTCTGATGACGCCTTCTGACTCTACTGTAAAGAAGCCGCCATCTATCAGTACCACACCGCCTTTAGTCAGGAAAAGGTGCATCGAGAAGGTAAATAGAAGTATCAGGAATATGAGTTTCAATCCGTTGAAGAGAAAGCGGAAAGAAAGCCCGGCAAGTTTGGTTGTGAACGCTACAAAAGTGATTAGCAATGCATAGCCTGTCCAATGGTTGGCGAAGAACACAATGATCATGAACAGTACTACTGCCAATATTTTTGCCCGGGGGTCCATTTTGTGTATCATACTGGAGCCAGGGATATATCTTCCCAGCAGCATTTTACTCAGCATCCGCACTCCTCCGTTCTTTGTAGAGTGCAATGAATTCTTCTATATTACGTGGAATACTTCTGAAAGCACGACCCTTCCTTTCCAGATCTTTCATCAGTCTGACAATATCAGGTGGTTCAAGTGCATTATTCTCAAGCATCCTAGGGTCCATCAGCAGATCCTCTGTGCGTCCCTCGCGGACAAGGTTGCCACCGCTTAACAATTTAACTTGGTCGGTATACTCGAAGACGTCATTCATATCATGTGTGACGAGAATGATGGTAATACCCATATCCCTATGGATCTGCTGAAAAAGGCGCATCGTCTCACTATGGCTCTTTGGATCGAGCCCCGCCGTCGGCTCATCCAGGATAAGGATTTCAGGCTCCATTGCCAGTATACCGGCTATCGCGACCTTCCTCATCTGACCGCCGGAGAGTTCAAAAGGCGACTCCTTAAAAAGTGAATTGTCTACGTTCATCAATTCCAAATAATATTGCGCCTTTGATCTTGCATCTTCTTCGTCCAGCCCCATATTCTTAGGCCCGAACATCACGTCTTTCAAAACAGTCTCTTCAAACAGCTGGTGTTCGGGAAACTGGAAGACCATCCCTACGTGTTTTTTTACTTCATGCACATATTTATATTTCGTTTTTTTCCTTAACGCAAGGTCACCTGCATATACCGTGCCGCTACTCGGCAACAACAGACCGTTTAAAGTTTGGATAAGGGTCGACTTGCCACTCCCGGTATGCCCAACAACTCCATAATATATGCCTTCTTCAAATGTCGTTGTAATATTGTTCAACGCCAAATGTTCAAACGGAGTATTCTGATGGTAGACGACTGTCAAATCTTCTATATGAAGCTTCATAGGCGTGCCACCAACTCTTCATATGACATGAATGAGCCATCCAAAAGAGCATGGGATAACTTCATATTAAAAGGGAGTTCAAGTCGACTTGCCACCAATGTATCAATGTCTCGATATATTTCTTCTACGGTCCCCTCACTGACTACTTTGCCGTCACCCATAACTATGGCATGATCACTGTGCTCGATTTCTGCCAGATCATGAGTGATGAAGATAAGGGTCGTCTGGCGCTCCTCATGGATAGTCCTCAAGATCTTCATCACTTCCCGGCGCCCTTCAGGGTCGATCATCGAAGTTGCTTCATCCAGGATAAGGACATCCGGGGCCATGGCAAGCGCACTTGCTATGGCGACCCGCTGTTTTTGGCCCCCTGATAGACGACTGGGTTCATGGTTCCTGAAATCAAGCATATTGACTGCTTTCAAAGCTGCCTCAGTCCGGGTGATCATTTCTTCACGCGGCACCCCATCATTCTCGAGACCAAAGGCCACATCGTCCTCAACGGTCGCCCCCACAAATTGGTTGTCTGGGTTTTGAAAGACTATGGCAAAACGCTTACGGAGTACCGATGCATTCGTATCGTCAAGCACTGTGCCGTCAACTGTAATGGTCCCCTCATATTCATTTATAATGCCCATGAGGATTTTAACGAGCGTGCTCTTCCCTGAACCGTTGTGCCCTATGACGGATACCCAATCTCCTTGACGAAAGGATATGGAGACATAATCCAATGCCTTATGTTCACTTGTCTTGTAGCCGTAAGCTACATTTTCCAGCCTGATCATATCTCCACCGCCATATTTATGTAATAAAAAAGCGCGTACCCTGCATAGGAGTCGCGCATATCTTGTGTATTGCCTGCAGGGTACGTTGAGCTAGACAATATGATGCAAATCACATTATCGTAACACTCATTCTGCTTTTATAGTTTATGCTTCTTCAGCTTCAACCGCGCCTTGTACGAACTCGATAACTACCAGTTCTGCACCGTCACCACGACGTTCACCAAGTTTCTTGATGCTTGTGTATCCGCCTTGACGGTCTTCAAAACGTGGTGCGATATCTTCAAAAAGTTTTTGAAGCGCATGCTGGCTTGTGCCATCTTCTTTTGCAATCTCTACATTACGCACTGTTTGGCCTGCACGGCGTTTTGCCGCCAAGTCCCCACGTTTACCGAGAGTAACAAGTTTGTCCACGATTCTGCGGAGTTCTTTGGCTCTCTGCTCAGTAGTAGTGATGCGCTCGTTGACGATAAGAGATGTCGCCAAGTCACGAAGCATTGCTTTTCTCTGGTCAGACGTACGTCCTAATTTTCTGTAGCCCATTGAAATTTACCTCCTTTATCAGTCTTTTATCAGTCTTCGTCGCGGAGCCCTAAACCGAGATCCTCGAGTTTGAACTTGACTTCTTCAAGAGACTTTCGTCCCAAGTTTCTTACTTTCATCATATCAGCTTCACTCTTGTCGGTCAGTTCTTGGACAGAGTTGATGCCTGCACGTTTCAAACAGTTGTAGGAACGTACTGACAGATCCAGTTCTTCAATTGACATTTCCAGAACTTTCTCTTTCTGATCTTCTTCTTTTTCAATCATGATTTCTGCATTCTGAGCTTCATCAGTAAGTCCGACGAAGATGTTCAGATGTTCCGTCATGATTTTAGCTGCAAGGGACACAGCCTCCTGAGGTGTTATTGATCCATCAGTCCAGATATCGAGAGTCAGTTTGTCGAAGTTCGTCATTTGGCCTACGCGTGTATTTTCAACAGTGTAGTTGACACGTTCGACAGGTGTATAGATTGAGTCGATAGGGATGACGCCGATGGACATTTCGCTCTTGTTATTGACTTCAGCAAGAGTATAGCCTCTTCCACGATTCGCTATCATGCGGATCTTCAACTGGCCTCCGTTTGAGACTGTCGCGATTTTCATATCGCGGTTCAAAATCTCAACGTCACTATCATGTGTGATGTCACCTGCTGTAACAATGCCTTCACCACTAAAATCAATCTCAAGTGTTTTTTCTTCATCAGAATAGATTTTAAGTGCAAGCTTCTTGATGTTTGTGACGATGGTTGTAACATCTTCTACGACGTTATCTACAGTCGAGAATTCATGCAGCACATTTTCGATTTCTATCGTTTTGACTGCCGCACCAGGTAATGAAGATAACAGAATGCGACGTAAGGAGTTTCCAAGTGTTGTCCCATAGCCTCTTTCCAGAGGTTCGACAACAAACTTACCAAACTTAGAATCATCCGACATTTCAACTGTTTCAATTCTAGGTTTTTCGATTTCTATCATTTGTCTACTTATCCTCCCTTTAAACGTCGAAAATATTATGCAGCCACGTATATTACATTACACTCGGATTTTTCCTGTGACCAGTAATTATACACGGCGACGTTTAGGTGGACGGCAGCCATTGTGTGGTACAGGAGTGACATCTCTGATTGCTGTGATTTCAAGCCCTGCTGATTGCAGTGCACGGATTGCAGATTCACGGCCTGCACCAGGACCTTTTACTGTAACTTCAACAGTTTTGAGGCCATGCTCCATAGCAGCTTTAGAAGCTGTTTCAGAAGCCATTTGTGCAGCAAATGGTGTAGATTTCTTGGATCCTTTGAAGCCAAGTGCACCAGCTGAAGACCATGACAGTGCGTTACCGAAATCATCAGTAATCGTCACAATCGTATTGTTGAATGTTGAACGGATATGCGCTACGCCTGATTCAATATTCTTTTTCACTCTACGTTTACGTGTTTGTTGTCTACGAGCCATTTTTTCTCCTCCTTTTCCCTAATTATTTCTTCTTGTTAGCTACTGTTTTAACTGGACCTTTACGTGTACGGGCATTGTTTTTTGTATGCTGTCCGCGCACTGGCAGTCCGCGACGGTGTCTGATTCCCCTGTATGAGGCAATTTCCATCAAACGTTTTATGTTGAGGCTTTGCTCACGGCGAAGGTCACCTTCAATTTTGTACGTGTCGATGACTTCACGGACTTTATTCAGTTCGTCATCAGTCAAATCCCTTACACGCGTGTCTTCGGACACACCTGCTTTACCAAGGATTTCCTGCGCTGTTGATTTACCGATACCGTAAATATAAGTGAGTGAGATTACGATGCGTTTTTCACGCGGTACGTCTACTCCTGCAATACGAGCCATATGTTACACCTCCGTTATTATATATTAGCCTTGCTTCTGTTTATGCTTAGGGTTCTCACAGATTACCATAACTTTGCCATTTCTGCGAATGACTTTGCATTTCTCACAGATAGGTTTGACTGATGGTCTTACTTTCATGTGTTTTACCTCCTTAGAATGTGGAGTCCATTATTTAAAACGATAAGTGATCCTGCCACGTGTCAAGTCGTACGGTGACATTTCTACTGTTACTTTATCGCCAGGAAGGATACGTATATAGTTCATGCGGATTTTGCCGGAAACATGTGCGAGAATCTCATGCCCATTTTCCAGTTCCACTTTGAACATGGCGTTCGGCAGTGTATCCAACACTGTTCCTTCCAGTTCGATAACATCTTGTTTACTCATTGCAAATTCCCCCTTTACAGCTTCCTAAACTCTTTTAGAAATTCACTTCAGGTGAAGATTGATCTACACTTAACGCCAAAATATGAACTAGGATATTTTCCGTTATCATACAAGTAATATTCACCCAAAGCGTCTGTAGAGGTGAATATCCCTATATACTCTGCAGAATCTCATCGACATCATCAAAGACTTCATCGATATCTTGTGATCCATCCACTTTAACAAGAACACCTTGATTTTCATAGAAATCAAGCATCGGTGTTGTTTGGTTGATGTTCACTTCCAGACGATTCGCAACTGTTTCAGGATTATCGTCTTCTCTCTGATACAACTTACCACCGTCAAGATCGCATACGCCTTCTTGCTTAGGTGGATTGAACACCAGGTGATAAGTCGTGCCGCAAATCTCGCAGATGCGGCGCCCAGTCAAACGATTCATCAATTCTTCTTCGGTCACTTCCACAAAAATCGTCCTATCGATCTTTGTTCCAAGCTCCTCCATGATGCTGTTCAACGCTTCAGCCTGTTCAACGGTACGGGGGAAGCCATCCAGTAGGAAACCTTCCTTCGCATCGCTTTGGGCCAGACGTTCTTTTACAATGCCTATTGTAACTTCATCAGGCACCAGTTCACCCGCATCCATAAATGACTTTGCTTTTTTACCGAGTTCTGTTCCATTTTTGATAGCAAGACGGAACATATCCCCAGTCGAGATGTGAGGGATCGGGTATTTTTTTATAATTTTGGAAGCCTGAGTGCCTTTTCCGGCACCAGGTAATCCCATCAAAATGATATTCATACGATTTCCTCCTACCTGCGCTTTCTGAAGCCACGATATTCTCTTTGGTTCGCCTGTGCTTCCAGTTGCTTCATAGTCTCAAGTGCCACACCAATCACGATCAGCAAGCTCGTTCCGCCAATCTGGATTGCCTGAGGCAGGTCCATGAATTTGGTGATGAGCAGTGGAAGGATCGAAATTCCTGCAAGGAAGAGAGAACCTACGAATACGAGCCTGTAAAGAACCGAAGTGATGTACTCCTGAGTGTTTTTACCTGGGCGTATACCTGGGACATAGCTCCCTTGCTTCTTGAGATTATCGGCCATTTTTTCAGGGTTGACCTGAACGAATGAATAGAAGTAAGTGAATGCGATAATCAGTGCGACATAGAATATCATGCCTATCCAATCAGTGGGATCGGCGAGTCTTGCCACAGTCTGTGCCCAACCTGCATCAGGGAAGAACAGTGTCAAAGTCTGTGGCATCATGAAGAACGCCATAGCAAAGATAACTGGTATAACCCCTGCAGGGTTGACTTTGAGCGGCAGGAACGTTGATTGCGGCCCAAGTTGGGTCGAAGTCCTCTGACGCTTGGCATATTGTACTGGGATTTTACGCACAGCCTGCAGTATAAAGACTGCGAATGCTGTAATAAGAACCAACAGTATGAACAGACCGACCATCTGTAGTACAGCCACTGTGGTGTCATCTGCACCTACAAACTTCTGTTGGTACAGCTGTATGATTGAACTTGGCAGTATTCCGAGAATACCTGCAAATATGATGATTGAGATGCCATTGCCGACCCCATGGGTCGTAATCTGTTCCCCTAACCACATGAGGAACGCAGTTCCCGTAGTAAGGACGAGCGCAATCAGAAGATACGATGCAACGTTGTTGTTATCAAGAAGCATACCTTCAAACATCCGATTAAAGGCAAAGGACATTCCCAGTGATTGAATGAACGCAAGTATTATTGTGAAATAACGAGTAAACTGACTCAGTTTACGTCTTCCTACTTCACCTTGACTGGCCCACTCGGCAAATTTTGGGACTACATCCATCTGTAGAAGCTGGACGACGATCGATGCCGTAATATAAGGCATGATCCCCATTGCCAAGATCGAGAAGTTCATAAGCGCGCCCCCACCGAAGGTGTTCATTAGATCAAGCACGCCCTGTTGTCCTGCTCCGGCATCAAATACACTCGGATCCACACCTGGAACCGGTATATAAGTGCCGATTTTGAAGATTACGAGCATTGCCAAAGTAAAGAGGATCTTACTTCGGATTTCTTTAATCCTAAAGAAATTGGAGATCGTGCTGATCATTAGATCACCTCGTAGCTTCCGCCCTGTTCCTCTATTGCTTTAGCAGCTGAACCAGAAAACTTATGAGCTTTAATTGTTAACTTTTTCTCAAGAGTGCCATTGCCAAGCACTTTGATACCAGATTTAGCATCCTTAACAATACCATTTTCTTTCAGCATTTCAGGTGTTACTTCAGTACCATCATCAAAGCGATTCAAGTCGCTCAAATTAAGCACTGCATATTCCTTACGGTTGATATTCGTAAATCCACGTTTAGGTATACGACGGAAAAGTGGTAGCTGTCCACCTTCAAACGTCGGATTCACTCCACCGCCTGAACGGGAGTTCTGACCATCATGACCACGTCCAGCTGTTTGTCCATTACCTGAAGACATACCGCGACCGACGCGATGACGACTTTTGCGTGCGCCTTCAACCGGCTTCATTTCATGTAGTTTCATCTCCGCACCTCCTATATAATATAATTATTTCTCTTCAACTGAGACCAAATGATTAACCTTTGCGACTTGGCCCCTGAGTTGAGGTGTATCTTCCAACTCGACGGAATGATGCAGCTTTTTAAGTCCTAGTGAAGCAACTGTCTGCCTTTGTGTTTCAGTCTTTCCGATCAAGCTTTTTTTGAGGGTGATTTTAATTTTTGCCATGTCTGTAAATCCCTCCTTAATTTTGTAACTCTTCTACAGATTTACCACGCAATTTAGCAACTTCTTCTGCACTCTTAAGTTCAGAAAGCCCAGTCATAGTCGCGCGGACGACGTTAATTGGAGTATTCGCACCAAGCGATTTACTTAGTATATCAGTTACACCTGCAAGTTCCAATACGGCACGAACCGGACCACCGGCGATAACTCCTGTACCTGGCGCAGCTGGCTTCATCAATACATTACCTGAACTGAACCTGCCGATCACTTCATGAGGCAACGTACCATCTACGAGTGGTACTTCGATGAGATCTTTCTTCGCTGCTTCGATCGCTTTTTTGATAGCTTCAGGCACCTCTTGTGCTTTGCCTGTACCAAAGCCAACACGTCCCTTTTTGTCCCCTACAACAACAAGTGCAGAGAAACGGAAACGACGTCCACCTTTTACGACTTTAGCGATACGGTTGATTGTAACAACACGTTCTTCGAACTCTTGTACTTTTTCTTCTCTACGAGCCATAAGTGTGATTCCCTCCTTCGATTAGAATTGTAGACCATTTTCGCGGGCTGCTTCTGCTAGTGCTTGCACACGTCCGTGATACAGATAGCCTCCACGGTCAAATACTACGCTTTTAATATCTTTGTCTTTAGCACGGTTCGCAATCAATGCGCCCACTTCTGCTGCGGCATCCTTGTTGGATCCAACTTCACCTTTGAAATCTGGATCTTGTGTGGAAGCACTTGCAAGAGTAGTCTGCTGATTGTCGTCAATCAACTGAGCATAGATATGCTTGTTTGAGCGGTAGACGTTCAGACGCGGTCTTTCCGCAGTGCCGGAAAGTCTGCTACGCACGCGTTCGTGTCTTTTTTGACGGACTTTATTTTTATCGATCCTTGCGATCATTAATGTTCACTCCCCACTTAATTATTTACCAGTTTTTCCTTCTTTTTGACGAACCAGTTCGCCTTTATAACGGATACCTTTGCCTTTATACGGCTCCGGTGGACGTACAGCACGGATTTTAGAAGCAAGTGCCCCAACAGATTCTTTGTTGATGCCTTCAACTTTAACATTCGTGTTGCCTTCCACTATAATGGTAAGGTCCTCAGAAGGTTCGAATTCAACCGGGTGAGAAAGCCCAACACTCAGTACGAGTTTGCTACCTTGCATCTGCGCACGGTAACCAACACCTACAAGTTCGAGTTCCTTAGCAAATCCTTGCGATACGCCAACAATCATATTGTTGATAAGCGCACGCGTTGTACCATGATTCGTACGGTTTTCTTTAGAATCATTTGGTCTGACGACCTGAAGTGTATTATCTTCAAGTTCATAAGTCATTTTTTCATTGAAAGTATTGACAAGTTCCCCTTTAGGGCCCTTTACACTGACTGTATTGTCATTGATTTCGACTGTTACGTCGCTAGGAATTTCAATAATACGTTTACCTACACGGCTCATTTCTTTGCACCTCCTGTTAATTCATTACCAAACGTATGCGAGTACTTCCCCGCCGATATTTCTTTTGCGTGCTTCTTTATCAGTAAGTACGCCTTCTGAAGTAGAGATAAGCGCGATTCCAAGTCCATTAAGAACTTTCGGAAGCTCTTCTCTTCTTGCATATACTCTGAGTCCTGGTTTGGAAATACGTTTCAAACCAGTGATGACTTTTTCATTTTTGCTGCCGTACTTGAGGAATACACGGATGACGCCTTGTTTGTCATCTTCAATGTATTCAACATTTTTAACAAAACCTTCTGTTTTCAGAATCTCTGCAATTTCCTTTTTGATGTTGGATGCAGGGATTTCTAGTGAATCGTGTCTCACCATGTTCGCATTTCTGATGCGAGTTAGCATGTCTGCAATTGGATCTGAGAGTGTCATTACTAGTTGCCTCCTTTCAATTTATAACGCTTACCAACTTGCTTTTTTAACGCCAGGGATCTGACCTTTGTAAGCAAGTTCACGGAAACATATACGGCAGAGCTTGAACTTGCGGTAGACTGAGTGTGGACGTCCGCAACGCTCGCAGCGTGTATATTCGCGTACTTTAAATTTCTGTTCTTTTTTCTGTTTAGCTATCATTGATTTTTTAGCCACAATTTTGCCTCCTTATAGCTTACTTTTGAAATGGCATTCCGAACTGAGTGAGCAGCTCACGGGCTTCTTCGTCTGTGTTCGCTGTCGTAACAACAACAATATCCATACCTCTTACTTTGGAGACTTTGTCATAGTCGATTTCAGGGAAGATCAACTGTTCTTTTATACCGAGCGTATAGTTGCCACGGCCATCGAATGCTTTCTTGGAAATACCTCTGAAGTCCCTGACACGTGGTAGAGATACTGAAATCAGCTTGTCCAGGAAGTCGTACATCCTTTCGCCACGGAGAGTGACTTTGGCACCGATAGGCATACCTTCACGAAGCCTAAATGTTGCGATGGATTTTTTAGCTTTTGTAATTACTGGCTTCTGTCCTGTAATCGCCGTCAATTCTTCTACTGCCGTATCGAGTACTTTAGCGTTTTGAACAGCATCACCAACTCCCATGTTGACTACGATCTTTTCAATTCTCGGAGCTTGCATAACAGATGTGTAGTTGAATTTATTCACTAGTTCGTTTTTGATTTGATCATTGTATCTTTCTTTAAGGCGTATCATTAATATGGACCTCCTTCCACTACTTAGTTATTTTTTTCGTATGCTACTTTAGGGATTTCTTTACCTGATTTGATTGCTACTCTGACTTTAGAACCGTCCTCTTTTACTTCTTGACGGACACGAGTGCGTTCTCCTGATTCAGGGTCAACGTGCATGACGTTGGAAACATGGATGGCCGCCTCAGTTTCAAGGATGCCGCCTTCAGGGTTCATTTGGGAAGGCTTCTGATGTTTCTTCATCATATTGACACCTTCGACGATTACACGGTTTTTTGCAGGGATCGCTTTTAGGACCGTGCCTTCTTTACCTTTATCTTTACCGCTGATTACAACGACTTTATCTCCAGATCTTACGTGCATGGGGATCGCACCTCCTTAATTTAAATGTAGATTAAAGTACTTCTGGTGCCAGTGAGATTATCTTCATGAAGTTGCCTTCACGCAGTTCACGAGCAACGGGACCGAAGATACGCGTACCTCTTGGACCTTTATCATCACGGATGATTACGCATGCGTTCTCATCAAATTTGATATAGGAACCATCTTCACGACGTACACCGGATTTGGTTCTAACGATTACAGCCCTTACTACTTCACCTTTTTTAACAACGCCACCAGGTGTTGCATTTTTTACAGTTGCAACGATGACATCGCCAATGTTTGCTGTCTTACGGCCTGTTCCACCTAAGACTTTGATAGTCAGCACTTCACGTGCGCCTGAGTTATCTGCCACTTTCAAGCGGGATTCCTGTTGGATCATGCGAATAGACCTCCTTTATCTTCGATTGTTTAGACGATAACTGCTTCTTCTACGATTTCCACTAGACGGAAACGCTTAGTCGCAGACAATGGGCGAGTTTCTTCGATTCTTACGATATCGCCAGTCTTAGCAGTATTATTTTCATCATGAGCTTTATGTTTTTTGGAATATTTGACACGTTTACCAATGATCGGGTGTCTTTTCTGAGTTTCTACGACTACAGTGATGGTCTTATCCATTTTGTCGGATACGACGCGGCCCTGGTAAACTTTACGTTCTGTTTTACTTTCCACTATGTGAGCCTCCCTCTATTATTATTGGTTCGCTTTAGCTTCGCTGAGCTCTCTCTCGCGGATAGTTGTTTTCATTCTTGCGATAGCTTTTCTAACCTCTTTGATACGAGCAGTGTTCTCTAGCTGACCAGTAGCTAGTTGAAAGCGTAGGTTGAAGAGTTCTTCCTTAAGGTCTTTGACGTTATTTTCAATTTCTGAAGTTGTCAGTTCGCGGATTTCATTAGCTTTCATTCGTATCACCACCTAATTCTTCACGTTTAACGATTTTAGTCTTTACAGGAAGTTTGTGGCTTGCAAGGCGAAGTGCTTCTCTCGCTACTTCTTCTGGCACACCTGAAACTTCAAACATTACACGGCCAGGTTTAACGACTGCCATCCATCCTTCGACAGCACCTTTACCTGAACCCATACGTACTTCCAATGGCTTCTTTGTATATGGTGTATGCGGGAAAATATTGATCCATACTTTACCGCCACGTTTCATATAGCGTGTCATGGCGATACGGGAAGCTTCAATCTGTCTGGAAGTTACCCATGCTGTTGTTGTTGCCTGTAGGCCATATTCACCAAAACTTACTTCTGTTCCGCCTTTAGCACGTCCTTTTGTGTCCGGACGATGTTGACGACGGTATTTCACTTTTTTAGGTAATAGCATTGTTATTTTCCTCCCTTACTTTTTGTCATTCTTGACAGGAAGAACTTCTCCACGGTAGATCCATACTTTAACACCGAGTTTACCGTATGTTGTATCAGCCTCTTCATGTGCATAATCTATATCTGCACGGAGAGTGTGAAGTGGAACTGTTCCTTCGCTGTAGCCTTCCGAACGTGCAATATCAGCGCCACCAAGACGCCCTGAAACTTGCGTTTTAATACCTTTAGCTCCAGCTCTTATCGCTCTTTGAAGCACTTGTTTTTGTGCTCTACGGAAAGATACACGGTTTTCAAGCTGACGTGCGATGTTTTCTGCAACAAGTTTTGCATCCATATCAATTTTCTTGATTTCTACAACATTGATGTGGATTTTCTTGCCTGTGAGGTTTGTCAACGCTGTACGGAGCTTATCTATTTCACTACCGCCTTTACCGATGACCATACCTGGCTTGCCGGTATGCAGTGCGATGTTCACACGGTTAGCCGCTCGTTCGATTTCCACTTTGGAAATGGCTGCGTCTTTAAGGTTTTTTTCGATATATTCACGAATTTTAAGATCTTCATGCAAAAGGTCTGCGAAATCTTTCTCTGCGTACCACTTCGCTTCCCAATCACGGATGACTCCTGTACGAAGTCCAATAGGATTTATCTTCTGACCCAAATTAATTCCCTCCTTGTGGTTTTATGCGTTTTCTTCTGTTTCAGCTTCTTCAGTCGTTTCCTGTACTGCTTCTTCTGCAACTTCTGAAACAACTATAGTGATGTGGCTCGTGTGCTTGTTGATTTTAGTCGCACGGCCTTGTGCACGTGGACGGAATCGTTTCAATGTCGGCCCCTCATCGGCATAAGCTTCTGAGATGAACAGATTTTCGACGTCCATGTCATAGTTGTGCTCAGCATTGGCTACAGCTGAATGAACCAGTTTTTCAACTACCGGCGATGTTCTTTTGTTTGTGAGTTTAAGAATTGCGATGGCTTCTCCAACTTCCTTGCCGCGAATCAGGTCTAGGACCATTCTCGCCTTACGAGGAGCAATTCTTATAGTTTTAGCAACTGCTTTCGCTTGCATCTTTCGTTCCTCCTTTATTCCGTCTTATCACTTTTATCTTCTTGTTTTCTTATCGTCAGTTCCATGGCCTTTGAAAGTTCTTGTTGGAGCGAATTCTCCAAGTTTGTGACCGACCATATCCTCTGTGACATAAACCGGTACATGCTTACGGCCGTCGTATACAGCAATAGTATGTCCGATGAAGTTAGGGAATACCGTGGAACGGCGTGACCAAGTTTTAATTACGCTTTTTTTGTTGCTTTCGTTGAGTGTTTCCACCTTTTTCATGAGGTGATCATCAACAAAAGGTCCTTTTTTAAGACTACGTGCCATTTTGGCGCCTCCTTCCAATAATGCGTGCGGATATTTTATCCGCACACTATGGTTTCATTTATTTCTTCTTGCGTCCTCTTACGATTAGCTTGTCAGAACGGTTTTTACCTCTACGCGTCTTCTTGCCGAGGGTAGGTTTACCCCAAGGAGACATAGGTGACGGCATACCGATTGGGGCACGTCCTTCACCACCACCGTGTGGGTGATCGTTAGGGTTCATAACAGAACCACGAACTGTAGGGCGTTTCTTCTTCCATCTGGAACGACCTGCTTTACCGATATTGATCAATTCGTGCTGCTCGTTTCCGACAGCACCGATTGTTGCACGGCAAGTTGAAAGAATCATACGTACTTCACCAGAACGCAGTTTAACCAGTACATACTTACCTTCTTTACCAAGTACTTGAGCTCTTGCGCCTGCAGATCTGACCAACTGGCCGCCTCTGCCTGGTTTGAGTTCAATGTTATGGATTGTAGTACCAACTGGGATGTCTGTAAGCGCCATTGCGTTGCCTACTTTGATGTCGGCTTCTGGTCCGCTCATTACTTCTTGGCCAACTTGCACACCTTTAGGGGCCAGGATATAGCTTTTCACGCCATCAGCATAGATGACAAGCGCTATGTTGGCTGAACGGTTCGGGTCATACTCTATTTGAGTGATGCGGGCAGGTACGCCATCTTTGATGCGTTTGAAGTCGATCACTCTATATTGACGCTTGTGTCCGCCACCTCTGTGACGTACTGTGATCTTACCTTGGTTATTACGTCCCGCTTTTTTCGGAAGCGGCTGTAACAATGACCGTTCCGGTGTCGTTGATGTGATTTCTGCGAAGTCGGAACCAGTCATATTACGACGAGCATTAGTGGTCGGCTTATATTTTTTAATCGCCATCTCGTTTTACCTCCTTATTGGTAACAGCTCTTAGAATATATCAATAGAGCCTTCTTTTAGTGTTACGATCGCTTTTCTTCTTTTCTTAGTATAGCCACTGTAACGCCCCATGCGTTTCTTCTTCGGCTTATAGTTCATTATGTTGACTTTACTGACTTTTACATCAAAAATGTTTTCTACTGCATGTTTAACTTGTGTCTTGTTAGCTTTCACATCTACATCAAAAGTGTATTTGTCAAATGACATCAAGTCAGCAGAACGCTCAGTGATGACCGGGCGTTTAATGATATCGCGTGCATCCATTACAGAAGCACCTCCTCTGCTTTTTTGATAGCACCTTCTGTGAAGATGACACGATCTGCAGAAAGAATGTCAAGTACATTGAGTTCTTCCGGTGTCAACAGTGTGACGCCTTGCAGATTGCGGGTTGAAAGTTCGATGTTGGCATCTTCTGCTTCAAGAACGAGAAGTGCTTTCCTATCCGCTTTAAGATTGCCGAGGATTGCAAGGAAATCTTTTGTTTTAGGTGTATCAATAGTCAAATTATCGACTACTGTGACTGCCTCTTCATTCGCTTTTGCCGAGAGGGCAGAGCGCAATGCAAGACGACGCATCTTCTTCGGTATTTTGTAGGAATAGCTTCTTGGCGTCGGTCCGAAGACGACTCCGCCTCCACGATAGTGCGGCGCACGTATCGTACCTTGCCTGGCGTTACCAGTACCTTTTTGCCTGAATGGTTTCTTGCCGCCACCACGTACTGCTGCACGGTTCTTGACGGAATGCGTGCCACGTCTCAATGATGCACGTTGCAGGTTTACAGCTTCAAACAGCACATGCTGGTTCGGTTCTATGCCGAAGATGTCCTGGTTGAGTTCTATAGAGTTAACTTTCGTTCCTTCTTTAGTCAATACATCTATGTTTGCCATGTGTTAAATCCTCCCTTCCTGAATTACTATTTATTTAACACCTTTTTTGATTGCTGTTACGACTTTTACATAGCCTTTACGTGGACCAGGTACATTACCTTTTATCAATAGAACATTACGTTCTGCGTCCACTTTCACGATTTCAAGATTCTGTAGGGTGACAGTTTCGCCGCCCATGCGTCCAGGCAATTCTTTACCTTTAAATACGCGGGATGGGTCAGAGGCTTGTCCCATTGAACCAGAGCTTCTGTGGAAACGGGAACCGTGTGACATTGGTCCGCGGCTTTGGTTATGGCGTTTGATTGAGCCTTGGAAACCTTTACCTTTGGATGTTGCTGTCACGTCCACTACGTCTCCTGCTTCAAATGTATCTACAGTGACTTCTTGACCTACTTCGAATTCATCTGCTGCGAGATTTTTGAATTCGCGTACGAAGCGCTTAGGAGCTTTGCCGGATGCTTTAGCATGGCCGGTTTCTGCTTTGTTTGCATATTTTTTAGTTCTTGCACCTTCAAAATATTCACGCTTGTCGTCAAAACCGATTTGTACAGAGTTGTACCCATCAGTTTCTTCTGTTTTCTTCTGCAGTACTACGTTTCCTGCTGCTTCAACTACTGTTACAGGGATCAACTCTCCGTTTTCTCCGAAAACTTGAGTCATTCCCACTTTTTTACCTAAGATTCCTTTGGTCATCGAAAGTCGCACCTCCTACTATAATTTATAATTTAATTTCGATGTCTACACCTGATGGCAGATTCAGTCCCATGAGGGCATCTACTGTTTTTGGTGTAGGGTTGACGATGTCTATAAGACGCTTATGTGTACGCTGCTCGAATTGCTCACGGGAATCCTTGTACTTGTGCACCGCACGGATAACCGTGTAAACAGCCTTTTCTGTAGGGAGTGGGATAGGACCCGATACGTCCGCACCAGAACGTTTTGCTGTTTCTACAATCTTCTCTGCTGACTGATCCAATACTCTGTGATCGTAAGCTTTCAAACGAATACGAATTTTTTGCTTTGCCATTATTTAACCTCCTTTTGGTCGTCATCATTGTGTGATAGACTTCTCCACGAAAATTCTCTTACACGCAGCCATGGCAATGCGGCCTGGCGTGTCAGTAACCTCTCGCTTCATCGATTCAAAAAACGCGCGCCTACCATAATTGTGGCGTTTGTCTTTCAGCATGGGTTAATGTCACCCATTTCAGTCCAACGCTAGATATATTACACGAAAAAAGTGAAAAAATCAAGGGATAACTCGAGATTCTTCCACTTTTTTTACTTGATTATGATCAAGATGTATAATATTACATCATTATCCCATGGTTTTCAATGCCTATTCCGTCATGAATATGAAGTATAGAATGAACACCACAAACAAACCATACATTATAGGATGAATTTCTTTTCTTCGTCCCGCCATAATCATCGTGATCGGGTAGAATACAAAGCCGATTGCGATACCTGTTGCAATACTATAGGTCAATGGCATCATGAACATAGTCAGGAAAGCAGGTACCGCGACTTCAAACTGATCCCATCTCACCTTCGACAGGTTGGAGACCATGAGTGCTCCTACGATTATCAGGGCAGGAGCTGTCACTTCTGAAGTGAATGTCACTATAAGGGGCGATAGGAAAATCGCAGATAAGAAAAGAAAACCAGTTACGACACTCGCAAAGCCTGTTCTTGCACCTGCTGCCACCCCAGCTGTCGACTCGACGTATGAAGTCGTAGTAGAAGTACCGAAGATGGCACCTGCTATTGTAGCAATCGAATCGGAAAGCAGTGCACGTCCTCCACGCGGCAATTTATTGTCCTTGATCATATTCGCTTGACTTGCTACACCTACCAACGTGCCTGCCGTATCAAAAAAGTCTACAAATAGGAATGTCAGAACCACAATCAGAAACTGTACATTGAAAATATCCGCCGGGTTCGAAAATGCTTCAAATGCCGCACCGAATGTCGGGGCCATACTTGGCACAGGTCCAAAGAAACTTTCAGGTCTCGGTACAAGCCCAAGGACCAGTCCTGCCACGGCAGTCAGTATCATGCCGAAGAATATTGCACCCGGTACGCGTTTTGCCATGAGCACTGCTGTAAGTAGGAGGCCTCCTACCGCCAAAAGTACTTTAGGGTCATGCAATGCACCCAATCCTACAAGTGTCGCTTCATTCATTACTATAATACCCGCACCTTGAAGTCCCACAAAGGTAATGAAGAAGCCTATGCCTGCACTGACCGCCATCTTCATCTCCATAGGGATTGAGTTGATGACATATTCCCTCAGTCCGCTGATCGTCAGCAGGGCAAAAATCATACCTGAGAACAGGACACCTGTCAGTGCGGTCTGCCATGGTATCCCCATCGTCAAAACAACCGTAAATGCGAAGAATGCATTAAGCCCCATGCCGGGTGCTAATGCAATCGGATACCTTGCATATAATCCCATGATGAGACAGCCTATGAAAGCTGCAAGTGCAGTGGCCACAAATACTGCATTCATGTCCATGCCCATGGAATCAGGTATCCCCTCTATCCCCTGAAGTGACAATACAGATGGGTTGACGGCTAGTATGTATGCCATCGAAAGGAATGTGGTCAATCCTCCGATGATTTCGCTGCGGTAAGTCGTACCATGCCCTTCAAAGTCAAAAAACTTTTTCATAATCTACTCCATTCATTTGTCATATTATAAAAACTAGATCACTTTAATGATGTTCTTATCTTCAGCGCCCAAAAACAGCACCATTAGACGACGCGTTAAAGGTAGCCACGCTTCTATTAATTTACCAAGCCCAAATACAATCACAAGAGTGCCTATGAATACCGGGCCACCCAATAGATAACCCCCTACCGCTGCACTGAATTCCATAATATTTCGGGCAACAGAAATTTTTAAGCCAAATTTATCGACCATTAGAAGCATCAGTGAATCACGCGGCCCGGCACCGAGATTTGGAGTGATGTAGAATGCCACACCAAATGACATTACTAAAAGACCGATGGAAAAGACGATTGTATGCTGCGTCCAACCTTCAAAATTCGGCAGCAGCCAATTGAAGAAGTCGATGAAAATGCCGATGGAGAGCATATTGACGTAGACTCCGAGACGAGGCCATTCACGCGTCATCACCGCAGTGAATATGACAATTACTGCACCGACTATAATGGACCAACTTCCGATTGTGAGGCCGAATGTCTGCCACAACCCATAATGGAAAACATCCCATGATCCAAGCCCCAAGAGATGACCCTTGATTGTCAGCGTAACACCTAAGGCCAAAATGACAAGACCCATCATATAAAATATCCAGCGTTTCATTATATTGGTTTTCACAGGGCACCTCCATACCTATTATTATCTAAACTAGTGTACGCCCGGCCACAGAAAATTGCAATATGCTTTATAGCCGCCTTTTAATAGTTTCGACACCGACGGGTCCGGGAATATGATATTAAAATACTCTATTGGGAGGCGAAGTGATCTTATGAGCAGACGATACAAGCTAGCAAGTCTACTTCTCGCGACCTCACTTACAGTCGGTGCATGCAGTGATGACTCGGAAAGTGAGAATGCAGAAACCACAACCGAAGAAAGCACAGCAAACGAAACGACAGAAGATACTACGACAGAAGAAGCGACGGAGGAAAGTTCCAGCAGTAATAAAGCAACTACTGAAAGCAGTTCGGGGGGCGGAACTACAGACGAATCTTCCGGCACAACTAGCGAGACGATTTCTCCTGAGGAAATTAAGCATAATGCAGATGAAGCGGTACAGACAGCATCTGATAATTTTGAAGGGGAACTGAAAAGTTTAGAGTTCGAAAAAGAAAATGATTCATGGGTCTACAAAGTAGAACTTGAGAACGAAAGTGAAGAATACGAAGCGCACATTTCTGCCGATGATCTTTCAATCATTAATGAAGAAACAGAAAATAACGATGACTTCGACACGGACGAACACTTCAATTATCAAGATGCTGTTTCAGCAGAAGACGTCATCCAGACCGCAATGGACGAGAAAGATGGCAAGCTGGAAGGGTGGAGCCTAGATAAAGATGATGGTCAGCTGGAGTACGAGGTAGAACTGAAGCAAGACAGCAACAGCCATGATGTTAAGATTAATGCAGAAAATGGAGAAGTCCTGAAAACCGATGATTAATCAAAATAAAGATGTCTGGATTATACCAGGCATCTTTATTTTTTGGCTATTAGTTTTTCAAACTGTTCAAATTTGTCCTTTTCAACCTGATCCTTTATGCGGTATCCCTCGTAGAAACTTTCTACATAACCCTCACCTAGCTTTTCCTCTATATCCAGAGCCATCGACACAATGTCATAATAACGGTCACGTATACCAATACCGACCATATCAACGCTTCCGGTAATATAGTTCTCATTGACGATCACATTGGATAATGTAAAATCACCATGGCTGAAAACGGGGTCATCATCCAATTGTCCATTCCTATGGTCAAATGGGCACTCTTCAATCTTTTGCTTATGGAAAAAACTCAAATATCTTCCAATCTGCTTAAGGGTCTCAGCTGTCGTCTTCTCATCCTGCTGTTTTAGAAATGCCTGAGCATCTATGCCCGGTAGGGCCAGGTAAAACATATAAGCCCCTGCTTCCTCATATAAGGTAACCGGTTTTGGCACGCCATTAATATTGTTGATATCCATCCAAAGGAGTCTTTTGTATTCACGCCTTGTTTTTCTTATATCATTTACATATGATTTCGCTATCAACGGCTCTTGGGGCTGATACATATTGGGCGGATCTTCTCCTCCATAACTCAACAAGTGCACTTCTGCATCAGAATTGCCTTTTAGCTGTTCCCAGTCATAATATTCTTCGTATATTTCAAACGTATGCATCAATGTCCCTCCATTCCCTCCCATTTTACTTCAATCATCCTTCAGATGTCATCAGTGTTTCCCCTAATATGCGATATGTTATGATAAGATACAACTATAATTTCAAGGGGGTGAGCACAATGGATCTAGAATATAAATTGAGAGAATTGAAAAATGAATATGTGCGTATCCAGGGTGATTTGGAAAAACTCGAATCTACTGGAAACAGTACATCCAAAATGGACGAAAGGCTTGCTCAGATAGAAACAGAAATTGCTGAGACGAAAAAAGAAATCAGAGAACAAAGTAATAAATAGGAAGTGCAGACTATGAAAAAAATGATTCTGTTCATTATGATCATACAATTCCTGATCTACTTTGGTTTTAGTATGGTCATACCCGTC
Organism: Salinicoccus jeotgali; assembly: GCF_039538805.1. Taxonomy (GTDB): domain Bacteria; phylum Bacillota; class Bacilli; order Staphylococcales; family Salinicoccaceae; genus Salinicoccus; species Salinicoccus jeotgali. The sequence goes on from NZ_BAABCK010000014.1 coordinate 25,167, forward strand.
ATACCTGAGTTGGTGGACACGCTTGAAGTCTCTACTCTCCATATGGGCGGACTGCTTGCTGTGTATTCAATAGCCAGTTTTATATCCGCCCCTTTTTTTGGGAGGCTCAGCGATAGGCATGGCCGACGTGCCATCTTGCTATATGGCCTTCTAGCCTTCAGTTTCAGCTTCCTTCTTTTCGGTATGTTCATCGACGTATTATGGATTCTATACATAAGCCGGGTAATAGGAGGGGCCGCTTCTGGTGCGCTCTACACTGCAACAACCAGTATGGTTGCAGACTTGACGACCAGGGAAGAACGCACCCGCTTCATGGGCTTGATAGGGATGTCAATCGGACTCGGATTCATCTTCGGTCCTGGTGTAGGTGGTCTTTTGGCGGAAATTAGCCTGAGTCTTGCCTATTACATGACTGCCGCTGTAATTATAGGTGCATTGCTCTTCAGTATGTTCAAAATCGAAGAGACCTATCAGCCGGGGTCATACTCAAGAGAGGAAATTACTGTTGCCAGTGAGTACTTTTTGAAACCTGTCGGCATTCTTCTGATCTCTACATTCTTCATCATGTTCACCATGAGCGGGATGGAGAGCACTTTCCAGTTATTGGGTATCGACCGCATAAATATCACACCTTCTGAGATGGGCCTTCTTTTTGTCATCGGTGGGATATTCAACGCAGGCATCCAAGGCGGTGTCATCAGCCGATTGAAAGATGGCCAGGAATACCCGATGATGTTACTTGGTCAAGTCATGACCATCATCGCTTTCGTATTGTTGCCGTTCATGTCGAGCCTGCTGTTTGCCGGATTCTGCATTGTGCTCCTCATGACAGGAAATGCCTTAGTCAAGACACTCCTGACTTCTCAGATCACCAAGGAGGCACGTCAAGCAGAAATGGGACGCATTACAGCGACCACATATTCGTTGGATAGTCTTGGAAGGATTTTTGGTCCTCTGGCCTTTAATATATTGTTCCTTATGACTCCTGGACTGCCCTTCTGGTTCGGCGCCATAACTACTGTATTATCGACATACTTTATATTCCAATACTTTAGAAAGAGGAGGAAAGTTGTATGATTTTAGCAGTCCTCATGCTCCTCATATACCTTGTGGTCGGTGCCATGACCATCCTATATCAAAGAAGCAGGCTATTCGATGTTTTCCGCATCATTGCAGGAGTGGCGTTCCTTCTACTGACCACCACTCTCGCCCTAGCAGTACCCAACCCAGATGGTTACTTGATTTTTGCGCTTGCGCTCAGCCTCTTCATCTCTGTGGAGATAACAAGCTACAAAGAATACAAGGGAGATCGTAACCGATTATTTCTCATTCACGCGTTCACACTCATGATTTCTGCAGTACTTATACTCATGTTGCTGACAGCGTAACAGGAAAGAGGTGTTTTGATGAGACGTGTCATCCTCATTCTTCTCATTCTCATGCAGGCAATGTTCTTCATAAATTATATCGTCAACAACGGTGTCATCTTTTTCAGCATCTATATTTGGGCACTGCTCAGTATAATTTCATTTATTTCATCTTGGCGGGCCGTCGTTGCCGAACCAAACTTATATGAGAACAGAAGCATACATCTTTCGTTGTCTCTCACACTTCTCATAATGTCCCTGATGTCGCTGATATTCGTTGCGCTTATTGCAGCGACTCGGCCATATTTCTTATAGAATATAAAAGCTGCCCTTTCAAGGGCAGCTTATTTTCTTTCTTTGAATGCTTTAATCTGCTGATTCAGTTTAACCTTCCCTTTCTGGAAGAGTGGAACACCTACTTCAGCCAACGTATAGAGCGGTTTATTGATCACATAATCGAATTCGCCGACTTTCTCACTTACCTCGGTACCCCATACTTTCTTGAACTGCCATAAACCAAAGTGTCCTGAATCTTGAGGTGGATCGACACTGACACCACCAAAATCATAAGTCAGTGCTCCGGCATTACGCGCGTACTTCATCATTTCGTACTGCATATGATGGTTTGGTAGGTATTCTCTGTACAAGTCAGAAGAGGCTCCGTAGAGATAGTACGATTTATGTCCCGACTGTGCTAAAAGCGCGCCGGATAAAGTAACGCCCTCTGGATAATCGTGAGCCATCTCTTCAATTTCCTGTTTCTGTTTCTCCAATTTCTCGGCTCTATTGGCAAGGTCTTTAAGCTGATTTTCCTTTTTGATGCTGTTTTTCCTCTTTTGGGCCTTCTCTAATTCTTTGGCCACCTTGCTGATATCGGACTCAAGTGATGCGGATACGTCTTCTGGCACAAGTTTAACGAGGAACAATTCCATATGGCCGTTTTCATGCAAGTTATCATATAAGGATTCGAAATAAGTGATATCCCGAGTCAAAAAGCCATCTCTTTTCCCTGTGACTTTCATCAGTTCCACAAAAATCGGAAGTTCCTCTCTCGTAGCCTTATATACCTTCGTCCCTTTTCTTATCGCATTGCGCACTCTCGTCCGGTTATTCCTTTCGAAGCTTCCAAGCAGATCTTCATCCGATTTATCGATTCGTGTTACCATCGTCTGTCTCGGCTGGATATTATCCTTACTCATGCCGTCCTTTAATCCACGATGCCTGAACCCGATCTTTTTTAAGAAATCTATAGTCCCTTTATGGGTTTCAAGCGGTATATCCGGGTCAATCTTCAATACGTAGGCTTGTTCTTCCTTTGCTATTTTCAAAGCTTCTTCGAGCATGAATTCCACAAGTCTCTCATCGTCATAATCACAGACGAAGCCTCTTGAGGCATAACACAGCGTCTGCTTCATTTTCGGCAGTCTTTTGAACATCAGTACCACAGCACCTACGGTCTGAGCACCATCACTGACCGCAAATCTTCTGGAGTACCATCCTGTCAGCCGCTTTGACTGTGCCCAGTCAGTCAGTTGAAGTAAATCGCCATTCGGGTGGTGTTCTATAAATTGGTTGTGTTCTTCTTCAGTCAGATTGATTAGTTTAAGCATAATAATCTCCATTCAATTAAAATCTGATATAATAATTGCAAGAAAGGTGGTCCTTTATAAATGAGACAAGTCATTTTAATCTTGCTTATCGTTCTCAACGCAATCAGCATGTTCCAATTGAATCAATATGGACATGGCGACCTCATCGCGCTAATGAGCATGAGGATAATACTTGGCGTTGTCACTGTTATGCTGAGCATTGCCTATATCCTTGTACGTGGTTCGAAGTCCCTGGTTATCCTGAGCGTGGTTACGGCGCTTTTAGCCTTGGGCCATCTGCTCATGATCCTTTATATAAATCTATAGTCCGCTCCTCTGTAGTGGCCTGAGGTGCCTTCCATTTCTATTTGTAGAGCAATTGAAGGTACTCCAGTTTCCTTAAGGGAGACTGTAGTCCGAGAATCCAACTCGCCCTCCCACACTCCAACCACATCATAGAATGCTTCCCATCTCTTCAAATCCACCACATTGTTATGGATGACGATTTCCGGGGAGATGATCTCTTTTTCCATCGCTTCTATACGCGACAGCCGCATGTCATCACTTTCTTCCCATTCTATAAATAACGGAAAGGTTTCAACATCATCCTCTATATAAAGTAATTTCCAACGGATGGTTTCTCCCGCGGTCTCCCGCTCCATATCAACCGGCCCGGATATGTTGAACCCTTTGGCACGGTATCGTTCTGCAAGCTGTTCAATTTTATCGGTGTTTATCGCATACCTGATAAACCCTTCTTTGTAACCCTTGTCCGCAATGGTTCTGGCAAAGGACTCTGTTCCGTCCTCAAGATGGGTATTGAACTGTTTTTCATCGCTTATAGTCAAATATTCTATATACCTCAAATCAAAGTAAGACAGTGCATTTTCAGTACCGAATGCAGGATGCTCACCACCTGAATGGATGGGCAGCACACCTTCAGATTTTACAGCATCCAAGTCGTCTACATAGTGTATGATATGATCAAATTTAATCATCTTCTTCACCTCACTCCAACTATATCATAATACCACGGCATCAGATCGAATGATCAAAAAAACAGTCCACCGAATATTCGGTGGACTGTTTTTATAACTCTACGCTTCCATTACATTCGAGGTCTGATTGTTGGATGCCAAAGCCTTTTTTTCTTTCGCCCGATCGTCTTTTGTGACGATGCGCTGCTTAGTTTCCCAATCAAAAAAATGACCCTTGTTCATATCAAAAGCAAATTTGACGACATCGCCCGGGGCCAGGTCGTTCCGCGCATCTACTCGAGAGATGAACTCCTGACCTTGTAGTTCTGAGTACAGCATGATTTCAGATCCGAGCAGTTCACTCACCTTCACTTCCGCATCAAAAGCAGTCGATAGACCAGATTCCACAAACACGGCCTCTTCCCTTACATCTTCAGGGCGGATGCCGAATTTAATCGGTTGATTGTCGTATCCACCATTAATGAGCATGCGACGCTTTGCTTCAGGGATTTCTATTGTGGTGTCTCCGATCATAAGCACACCATCCTTCATCTCTGCATCAAATACATTCATTGCCGGAGATCCGATGAATTGTGCTACGAAGACGTTCTCAGGATAATCGTACACCTCTTTCGGGGAGCCCACCTGCATGATGTCCCCTTCATTGAGTATGACGATTCTAGAAGCCATGGTAAGTGCTTCAGTCTGATCATGTGTCACATAGACGGTGGTAGTTTTGAGTCGTTTATGTAACTTGATGATTTCAGCGCGCATCTGCACCCTCAGTTTTGCATCAAGGTTGGATAATGGTTCATCCATCAGAAACACACTGGCTTCCCTGACTATCGCACGGCCAAGCGCCACACGCTGACGCTGCCCACCGGATAGCGCTTTCGGCTTACGGTCAAGATAATCTGTCAATCCTAGAATTGCCGCTGCTTCTTCCACCCGCTTCTTAATTTCCGCCTTCGGGGTTTTGCGCAATTTGAGGCCGAACGCCATATTGTCGTAGACGCTCATGTGGGGATATAGGGCATAGTTCTGGAAGACCATCGCAATATCCCTGTTCTTTGGCTCGACATCATTCATTCGTTTATCGTTGATATACAAATCTCCTCCGGAGATTTCCTCCAACCCTGCAATCATGCGCAGTGTCGTCGATTTACCGCATCCTGAAGGGCCGACTAGAACGATAAATTCCTCATCGTGTATATCTAGGTTGAAGTCATGGACGACTGTCGGGCCTTTGTCATATGTCTTTTGTATATTGCTGAGTTTTAGTTCTGCCATATTCCCACTCCTTTAAGCCCACCACATGTCAGTCGGCTTCTCTTTTATAATGACATTCTGCAGGTTCCTGACAGCTGTTCGGAACCCTTCCTCTATAGACATCAATCCATCTTCATGTTCAATGGAGACGACGTAATCATAATCATACATTCTGAGGGTGCTCATCATATCCGCCCATTCATCCATACTGTGGCCGAGGCCGACACTCCTGAATGTCCAACTCCTATCTTTGATGCTGCTGTATGGATTCATGTCCAGGTAGCCGTACATATTCAGGTTGTCCTGATCGATATAGGTATCTTTCGCATGGAAATGATGAATGGCACTCTCACGACCCAGAATTTTGATGGCGGCTACTGGGTCGATGCCTTGCCACCACATATGACTTGGATCAAGGTTCGCACCGATATATTCATTCGTTGCGCGCCTCAGTTCAAGCATGGTGTGGGGGGAGTGCACCAAGAAACCACCATGAAGCTCAAGCCCGATTTTGACACCTTTTGACTTTGCCAACTCTGCGATATCCTGCCAATAGGGAATCAATCTATTCTCCCATTGCCACTCCTTTATTGCAGAGTATTCCTCCGGCCACGGCGTCACCGGCCAATTGACTGCCGTATCTGTTTCATTGCCTGCAGGCGTCCCGCTGAAAGTGTTCACGACAGGCACACCCATAAGTTCTGCGAGTTGTATGCTTTTTCTCAGATTCTCATCAGATTGCTTGCGGAATGCTTCGTCTGGCGATATTGGATTGCCGTGGCAACTGAATGCACTGATGATTATATTGCGCGAAGTGAACTTCTCCATATACTCGGCCCGTAAATCTTCTGATCCAAGCAATGCGTCAACGTCGCAATGTGCATTTCCGGGGTAGCCGCCTGTTCCTATTTCAACCGCTTCAAGTCCTGATGCTTCGATGTAGTCCAACATTTCCTCAAGCTCCATGTTCTGGAACAGAGGATTGAATACTCCAAGTTTCATCCGTTAGCCTCCTAAAGTCTGATACTGCGCTGCTCTTTCGAGCTCAAGTAGATTGCTTCGATGATTTTCGATACTTCCTTCGCCTCTTCTGAAGTCACTGTCAAAGGAGTCTCATATTTTATGGCCGAAATGAAATCTTCAGCTTGAAGCCGGCTGAATGTTTCGTCGACTTTGATATAATCAATCCTCATGGTCGTCATAAGATCTTCATCAGCCTGATTGACCTGCATGTTGAATACATCAAGTCCTGCTTTTGTGCCGGAGATGCTTATGTGATTCTCATCTTCAGGAATATTTGCTGCCCAACTTGTTTCAAAGAGCATAGTGGCACCATTGTTGAAGCGGATGAATGCACTGACGTGGTCCTCCACTTCGAAAGTATCCCGATTGAAGTGCCCCCATTCATTGACAGTGTTTGTACGGCTTAGATGGTTATAGGTGGTGCTCGATACTTCCACTGGCTTGACGTCCCCCATAAGATACATGGCCATATCAAGCAGATGGCATCCATAGTCGATTAGAGCGCCCCCACCTTGCAGATCATAATTGGTGAAGACCCCCCATCCTGGTACCTTCCGACGTCTTAAACCGCGCACCCGCACCACCAGTGGATCCCCGATCATGCCGCGTTCAATTATTTTCTTGGATGCAATGGCTTCTTTCATGTAGCGGTAATGGTAAGCAATGTGAAGCCTTACACCATTGCGCTTTTCCGCTTCAATCATTGCATTGCATTCCTCAGTCGTCATGGCCATCGGTTTTTCGCACAGCACATGTTTACCATTATCCATCGCGTTTATGCTAAGCTCGGCGTGAAATTTATTCGGGGTGCAAATGACTATGGCATCAACGTGGGGATACATATCTTCAATGTCGGCGAAGACACCGGGGATCCCCAGTTCTTCTGCTACCTTCTCCGCCCGCTTTATATCCACATCATGAACAGCGGCAATCTCCACTTCATCAAATGTCCTGAAGGTTGGTATATGGCGCCCTGTCGCTATCCCACCTACCCCGATGAAACCCAATCTGATTTTATTCATGTTCAGCACCTATTTCTCCATCACAATCTTTTTGGTCCGGTCCGATTCAAAAGCCGACAAAATGATTTCTACGGATTTCTTTGCATCATCAGCAGTCACTGGTACCCTCTCGTCCGTTACGAGTGCTTTGATGAATGCATCCATCACAAATGATTTCTTTGCTTGCCCTTCCTCATCATTCGTCTGGATGCCTCCGTAGTTTTCTTGTACAACTGTGCCATCTCGTCCTGTGAATACAAAAGAATGTTTCTCGTCGCCAAGGAGATGCAATACCCCTTTTTCACCATATATTGTTGTGGAGTTATCCTCTGACCCATAAAAGGACCAGCTTGCTTGAAGCGTGCCGACGGCATTGGACGCTGTCCGTAGGATACATACTGCATTATCATCGACATCCGAAAAACTTTTCGCTTCCTTGGAGATCAATCCGCCTACTTCAACGATCTCTTCGTCTAGAATATAGCGGATCAGATCCGCCTTGTGCACCCCGAGGTCCCCCATAGCACCCATACCTGCTTCGTTCTCCTTGAAAAACCAACTTTCCTTTCCGTCGACACTCCACTCTTCAGGTCCTGGATGACCGAACGTTGTACGGAAGGCATAGACTTTCCCAAGTTTTCCTGAAGTCACATAATCCCGTGCCACCTGATGCTCTTTTATCAACCTTTGGTTATGGCCAATCATCAATTGTCTGCCTGACTCTTTTTCTGCTGCGATCATACGGTCCATCTCTCCAGTAGATAGTCCCATAGGTTTTTCGCATAGGACGTGCTTACCTGCTTTCAAGGCAGCAATGGAGATTTCGGCATGCAGATGATTAGGCACCGTGACACTTACAGCATCGACCGATTCATCTTCTAAAAGATCCTGATACTTTTCGTAGGCTTTTCCTCCATATATCTTTTGCTGCGCCTCCGCACGCGAGACTACACGGTCGCAAAAGGCTGTCAGCTTTACGTTATCGTTCTCTTCATATTCAGCGATATGCCGCTTTACACCGATACTGCCGCAACCGATTATGCCAACATTAATCATGTTCATTCTCCTTTATCTCTTCCAGTGGTTCGGAGTTTCCGTAATGATGTTTCCTGCCATGACCGCTTCCTGCCCAAACGACACCATTTTTGATGACTGTCTGAACGTTTTCATTGTAGTACGTCGGATGTGTTTCATGACCTGGGCGGAAGTAGAATATTTTGCCGTTCCCTCTTTTAAACGTGCATGCGCTTCTAAAGACTTCTCCACCTTCGAACCAGCTGAGCATTATCAATTCTTCGGGAGTTGGAATATCGAAGTGCTCACCGTACATCTCTTCTTCGGGCAGTTCGAAATACTCCCCCAGACCCTCCACAATCGGATGGGCCGGATCCACTACCCAAAGACGCTCCTTCTCTCCAGCTTCACGCCACTTCAAATCGCATGATGTCCCCATTAAAAGCTTGAAGGGTTTTGAGAAATGGGCAGAGTGAAGCACCACCAGACCCATGCCATCCCAGACGCGCTGGCGTACTTTATCAGCCACTTCGTCGGACACTTCGTCATGGGCTTTGTGCCCCCACCATATAAGGACATCAGTGTTGTCCAGCACTTCATCGGTCAATCCGTTTTCAGGCTCGTCCAGTGTAGCAGTCTTCACTTCGTGGTCTCCTAGAAAACTGGCTATCTGGTTATGGATCCCTTCCGGGTAGACACGTTCTACAACTTCCGACTCCCTTTCATGACGGTATTCATTCCAAACTGTTACCTTCATCCTCTTTCCTCCTTTTTCGTCGATTGGCGTTCTATGATACGTGTCGGTACAGTAATATTGCGCTTTAGTCTGTTGTCATCCTTTATCAGCATGATCACTTCATTACTTGCCTCTTTCCCCAATTCCTTGGGATATATGTCCACGACTGTCTGGGGAGGTGCTGCAAACTTGGTTAGAGGTGATTCACTGAAAGTCGCTGTCGCCACATCCTCTGGTATCCGAATTTGCATTTGATACAGCCGGGATATGATCCGTGCATTCAATACCCCATCGAGTGTAAGAAGTGCTTGCGGTGGTGTGTGGTCAAAGAGATCAACCAGCATCCTTTCAATGGAAGACTCATCCTTGTCGCATTGCACGACTTTGCATTTACTGCTTAGCCCGTTAGATGCCATCGCCTGTTCAAAACCGGCTATCCTATCTTGGGAAACAGCGAAAACCTCATTATCGACCACCATGACGATATCTTCATAACCTTCATCAATCAACAGGTCCGTCATCTCTTTTGCAGCCTGCACATTGTCATTGTCGACATGGATGGCATCACCGCTGTTCATTACATCTTTTCCGATGACTACGAACGGGAAAGCCATACTGGTCAAATATTTTGTCACTGGGTCATTTTCTTTTGAGTAAAGTAATATAAAACCATCCACTCTTTTTGAATTTATAAGATTTTTAACTTCAAGAAAAAGGCTGTCATCATCCTCTGCTGCAGTCATAATAGTCGAAAAGCCTTTAGTTCTGCACGCTTCTGACACTCCGAAATTAACTTCTGTAAAAAATGGATTTAATACAGCTTCATGCACTGCACTTTTTACTACAAGTCCAATAGTATATGATCTTTTTGTAACAAGATTCCTTGCTGCAACATGAGGTGTATACCCCATCTGCTCCATTATTTTGCGTATCTTCCTCTTGGTATCTGAACTAATTCCTGGATGATTTTTTACAACCCTTGAAACTGTCGAAGGAGATACTCCAGCAGCTTTTGCCACATCTTTAATTGTAACCATTAGACCACCTCATCTAGCCTTTAGTTGACCCGGACATCAAGCCGGAAATCAAATACCTTTGTAGGAAAAGAAACACGATTGCTATAGGTACTGCAATCAAAATGGATCCCGCGGCAAATCTTGTGAAAGTATTCGCAAATTGATCGTTGACCATATTGTAAAGCCCCAGTGCTAAAGTGAAGTTTTCTGGACTTCTCAAAACAATACGCGGCAATATAAAATCCATAAATGGCGCCATAAAATTGAATAATGCAACTACTGCAATAATCGGTTTAGCCAATGGAATCATTATTGTAAAGAATATACGGAAATGTCCGGCACCGTCCATTTTTGCAGACTCATCCAATTCTCTTGGGATAGTATCAAAATAACCTTTTACCAAGAACGCGTTCATCGGAATCGATCCACCTACATATACTAGAACAAGCCCCCAGAGAGAATCCAGCAATCCTATTGTATTAAGCAAGATATAAATGGCGACCATAGCCATTAATACTGGAAACATTTGTAGGATAAGAAAAGCATATAAGCCGTATTTTCGTCCAATAAACCGATACCTTGAGAACGCATATGCAGTTAAAGTCACGAAAACCACTGAAAAGAAAGAAGAAAGTGCCGCTACAATCAATGTGTTCTTGTACCATGTCAGATACATACTCTGAGAATCTGTAAACAGCCATTTATAATGGGTAAATGACCAATTTTCAGGAATCATATTGGCTCCATATAAGTTGTTCCCCGGATTTAATGAAATGCCAAAGGTCCAAAGAAGAGGGTAGAATATTACTATCGTCATAATAAACAATATTGTATACATGACAATCTGTTTCAAAAGATTTTTTCTTTTTTTAGTCATTATATCTCACCCTCCTCTTGAACTGCTCTAGTACGACTGAACTGGAATGCGGCAACCGATGCTACAATAAGACCAATAATGATGGAAATTGCAGCGGCCATGTTATAATTCTGGGTCTCAAAAGTTAGTTTGTAGACCCATGAAATCAGAATGTCTGTGCCACCAGCATTTTGTCCCCTTATAGCAGGCCCACCAGCGTTGAATAGGTAGATGATATTGAAGTTGTTAAAATTCCCTGCATATTGCATTATAAGTAACGGTGCCGTGGCAAACATGATATGCGGGAATGTTATTTCTGTGAACTTTTGCCATCCTGATGCACCATCCATATCAGCTGCTTCATACCAGTCATCGGATATACTTTGTAAGACACCCGTAAACAAAGCAAAGACAAATGGGAACCCTGACCATGTCTGAATCATTATCAGAGCCACTTTTGCCCAGAATGGATCTGAGAGCCATGGAATCGAAAGACCGAACAATGGCTGCAGAATATCATTGTTAATCGCTCCAAACTGATTATTGAATAATGCAGAAAAAATAAGAATCGTAACAAATGCTGGCACTGCCCATGGCAAGATAAGCATGGTACGGATTAACCTTTTGAACTTTATCAAAGGATGGTTAACAATGATTGCAAGAAGGAGCGCTAGGGCAATCTGTAATGTTGTTGCTACTAGTGTCCATACAATAGTCCATGTAAAGACACTAAAGAAAGTGTTTCTCCAGATGTCCACTTCAATCAAAGCTTTGAAGTTCTCAAAACCAACATAGTCTAGAACGTTCCTAGGAGGTGCATTGTAGAGATTATAGTTGGTGAATGCCAGGAAGAACATATATAGCAATGGAAATACGACTAGAAAAATGAGTAAAAAAAGCCCAGGGGCAACAATTGCATAAGGGAAGCTCTTATCCCATGCATCCCTGAATTGCTGTAGCATTGTTCTAAAGTCGCCGTTATTGATTAGTTTAGCATCCTTGTAGGCATCTATTATATTTGCAATATAGAAAGTAATTGCTATTACTACTACAAGAAGAGATATAATTCCTTGTGCCAGTAAAATTCGCGAATCATCCACACGAGGTATCTCACCAAGAGTAAAGAGTCCCCAGAATCCAATATTCAAGAAATTATAGAAAACCGCAAAGAATGATATAAAAAGGATAAAGAGGCCACCTGCTTTGGCGTACCTCTTATTGTATAATTGGCCCAGCCCAGGAAGGATAGACAAGGCTGCGGCTAATTTCGGATTTTGCTTCATAGTCTTTTCCTCCTAATCTTCGATACTACTCTTCAGAATCTTGCCCTCCTGAAGCTGAGTCTATGTCAGTTTGTATTTGGGATTTTGCTTCTTCCAATACTTCGCGAGGATCATCCCCATTCGATATGAAAATCAGCGCATCTCCCATAGGCTCCCAAACCTGTGCCATTTCAGGAATATTAGGCATTGGGTTTGCGTTCTCAGCCTGCTCATTAAACACCCTTAACAATTCATTCGAGTTTTCCACATCTGAGCGTGGCACAGTCTCCATAAGCCCTTCAGTAACCAGTTTACTGCTCTCAGCATTGGTCATAAACTTCAAAAGGTCTTTAGACCAATATTCATTCTCAGTGTATTCTGAGATCATCCATCCTTTGACTCCCATGAATGGTGTCATAGTTTCCCCATGAAGTTTGGGCAGTGTTGCTGTACCCAGCGAATCTCCAAGTGCCTCTGAATAATCCGAGAGCTTCCATGGACCTGTCATTGCAATTGGTGCCTTTCCATCTGTAAACAATCCATCAAGCACGTCGCCTGTTACGTTCTCACTAAGGTATCCGGCCTGGAACCACTCTTGCATACGCGTTGCTTGATCAATTACACCATCTGTAGCGACTCGGAGGTCTTCAGAATTGTAACTTCCATCCTCTTCTTGGCCAAATATCTGCTCATCTCCAGAGAACAACAATGGATATGAGAAATAGAAGTTTGTGGCTTCCATCAGTAATCCATATTCATTATTACTTTCATCTGTATACTCCTCCATGATTGATTCGAGTTCTTCAACTGTTTGAGGGGCTTCATCAATAAGATCCTTATTATAATAAAGAGCAGCTGCTTCAACAGCAAACGGCACTCCCATCAGCGACCCTTCATAAGTGAATGCTTCAAGTGCATTTTCGTTAAATGCATCCAACTCGAATTCAGATTGGTCGAGTTCCATCCCAAGGCCTTGGAGATAAGCACTCCCAATCATGTCATGTGGCTGTTGATAGAGATCTGGACCTTGTCCTGCCGGAGCATCTAATGATAATTGTTCCAATTGGTCAGTCATGCCTACTTCAGTGAATTCAACAGCAATACCTGTTTCTTCTTCATACTTTTCAAAAATTTCACCGTATACTTCTACCTGATTTTCTCCATCAAGCCAAACATTCAACACTTCAGGTTTTTCTGGTTCAGATCCTTCTTCACTTGAACCGGTAGACCCTTCTCCACTAGACTTTTCCCCACTCTCTGGCCTGTCCGGCCCACAGGCAGTCAGCACTAGCACCAACGCAAACATCATCAGTAGAAACCATTTGTTGCTCTTCATCATAATCCTCCTCCTAATATGTAAATCTTTTCATAATTTAATATTAAAGCGCTTTCATGTGATAAGTCAACACTTTTTGCAAACGATTGCATTAAAATTATGCGTTCACAGATAGTTTTTATGGAGGTGTAACCAAGTTTCTATGCAAACGATTGTCGTAACAAAAAATACACCGGCATTTGCCGGTGTATCTAGCGGTGGTATTTTATGACTTCACGCGCAAAATCATTCATGTCCCCCGCGTATCCGAAAGTCCCTTTTAGAACCGGATAGATATTTTTGATCCCCATTTCACCCAATGAAGATACAATGAACGTCACCACGTTTAATTTACGCATTTTGAATACTGCGCTGAATAATGACGTAAGGTGAGTGATGTAGTCTGCTGGGCTCTTCTTTTCAGTGTCTTCGGCTTTTGCGCGGTTGATGTAATCGACAGCTCTTGGCATTTCGTGGCCAATCACTTCTGCATCACCCTTGCTGATTTGATAATGATCTTCGGTCATCTCTTCAATCGACTTATATGACCGGTTCAGTATGATGTCTTTGAAGCTTGGCGAAAGGAGTTTCTTCGCCAGTGTATTCATCTTACGGGTCAGAAACTTCTCCAGATACCCTGCACTTTTAGCCCTCTTATCAAAAAGTGCATCCTTCTCTTCGAACACGGAGGAAATCGTCTGTTCCAGTTCACCAATGCCGACATCGTCCTTAACACTGACAAATTGGTAATGAAGCGGCTGGTCGAGATGCTTCTTGAAAGTGACATGCAGCTCGGTATCTTTATCATTCATCAGTGTTTTTTGAAGCCGCTCGCCGCTTACATCAATCAAGGTGTCGCTTTTATTGTAGACGAAGGTGATGCGCACTCCTTTTTTCGCCAAGTACCGGATTACCGCTTCATCCGCCTCCCTTATCTTGGAGGAGAAGACATACAGTACATGTTTTATCCCTGTTTTCGAAATTAGTTTTTTGTACTGTTTTGGGGAATACTCTCTAGTACCGACACCAGGAAAGTCCAATATCTCACCTTTTTCCCCAAAGGGGTAGGCACTTACCTCACGTGTGGCATCAGTCTGTGTAGAGACGGCTGAATCCATTCCTGTCAGGCGATTGACGAGTGCGCTTTTTCCAGCATCAACCTGGCCAATTATCGCAATACGATAGTCTAAAGTGCTTTTGATATATTCATGATAGGACTGCAGCAAAGGATGTTCTTTCTCCACGCCTATTCACCTCCTAAACGCCATCTTCATTTTTTGATCCCATGTACAGGCTGATGATGAATCCGATAAATGCTGTTATGATCGTTACAATCCATGTTCCAATAGTGTCAGGCAGTCCTGGATATATTGCAAATACAGAACCCGTTACAAGTCCTAAAATCATTGCATAAGTCAGATAGGTATAATGTCTGAGCATATACTGTATGATCCTGCTTGCTGCAAGCAGACCCAATACGATGCCGATACCCACAGCAATGACGACCGGCAGTACGCTGAAGTTCAGGTCCAGAAGTTCACTGATTGAAAATATGACGATCGAATAAGATCCGAGTATCAATAACACTAATGAACCTGAAATTCCAGGCAGCAACATAGTGGTGGACGCGAGTATACCGCTTGCGAACATTTTCAGGAGCAAGGGGCCTGTGATGACAATTTCCGTAACATGAGCACCCTCTCCCCTAGCCATACCCGTTATGAACAGCACTGCAACCGCAGCTAGGAAGATGAGATAATGAACCGCACGGAATTCAACTTTATAGTTTGAAATCCTCAGCAGCATCGGCACCACACCCAATACTAGACCGATGAAAAACCAGTGGGTAGGTACAGTATGTTCTTTTAATAAGTAATCAATTAGCGAAGACAGCGTTACAATGGCTATACCCATGCCGATCACAAGCGGAACCAGAAACAAGATTGCTTTTTTATAGTCCTTTGATACTATCCTTGAGATGGCTCCTAGAAACTGGTCATATATGCCGAGGAGCAAGGCCATGGTGCCACTGCTGACACCGGGTATGAGCTCACAAGTACCCATCAGGAAACCTTTAAATATATTCATCCATCTTATCATTTCATTATCCCTCTACCTTTTCATTTTGACATACTGATTGTAGCATAAATATTCTACATAAATGGGATTACGGCCGGCTGATGATTTGATAAACAAATTTTATACTGATATAACTGTTTTAACACTGAAACAGTTAGGAGCTTGTGCAATGAGAGATTTAGGCATCTATTTTGGTACTTTCGCCCCGTGTCACGTTGGCCACTTCGAACAGGTCATACGTGCAAAACGTGAAAACAGGCATGCGTTTGTAATCGTCAGCGGATATGAAGGGGATCGGGGCCAAGAACATGAAATGACGCTCGACAATCGTGTTAAAGCAATGCGTCAACTCCTTACTCCGGATGATAATGTAACCATCCTTAAGCTTGATGAGACGGACATACCAAGATATCCCCACGGATGGCGCTCTTGGCTCGATCGGTTGTCCGATATCATCACTCAGGAAGAGGCCACCCTTCCATTTAAAGTCGATAGTTTAACCTTTTACGCAGGTGAACAGGAGTATCTTGAACCATTGAAATCATTTTTTGAAGCCGAACGCCCGAACTCAGCCATCCATATCACTATGGTAGACCGTAAAATATTAGGTATCAGCGGCACCAGTATACGCGAGGAACCTATTTTGAATTGGGATTATGTGACACGGCCTTTCAGAAAGTTCTTTGTCCAGAATGTATTGATACTTGGTGCACCGGGCACAGGCAAAACCTCACTCGTCCAAGATCTGGCGCGCAGATACTCCACCAGCCATTCAACGGAATATGCTAAAAGTTACCTGATGGAGCAACGCCTTCAGAAAGATGAACTCGATGTTAAAGATTTTCATTCAATCGGCATCGGCCAATTTGAAAACAATAAACAGCATATTCACTCAACGGGAACGAGAAAAGTGTTCTTTGCTGATACCGATGTAATGTACACTAAAGTGAATATGAAGATGCATGCCGACGGCGAGGAATTCAATCGATTGAAATCCGTGTTCGACTATTATATCCATCTCCAACATTGGTCGCTCATCTTGTTGTTGCCGCCAGAAGATCCAAACGATACGACTAAAAACCGCATTCACTCAATGCTGTGGGATGAAATCAACGAAAATGAGCTCTCTTCAATCACTCATGTTTTGGATGGCGATTCCTACAGGGATAAATACCAAAAAGCACACTCTCTCGTAGATGGATTACTGCAGGACGGTAAAGATAATTGAGAAGACATTATCTTTTAGTGATAAAACCTATTTGAACCAAGAATATCTTCATAGTTTATGTAATATACTGAAAAATTTGATACTATAGATTCACTATATGCCATGGAGGCTGATAATGCATGGAACCAAAACTGCTTCTCACACCTGGACCTACACCTATTCCACCTGAAGTATCACAAGCCATGTCGCAAGGAATGATCGGACACCGCTCTTCGGATTTTACAGAGCTTATGCAACATGTACAATCCAATATTGGAGAAGTCTTCGGTTCCAAATATCCAGTCGCAGTACTTACTTCCAGCGGAACCAGTGCGCTTGAAACTGCCATGATCAACCTTGTCGGAAAAGATGAATCGATTATTATTATAGCCAGCGGTGCATTCGGTGATCGCTTCAAAAATATCGCAAAAGCCCACCCATTCCACGTATATGTCTATGAAGTGCCTTGGGGGGAGGGTGTCAACGTTCAAGAATTTGAAGCTTTTCTAAATGATAAGTCTGATATAAGAGCCGTGTTCAGCCAGGCATGTGAAACTTCGACTGCAGTTCTGCATCCGGTCAAGGAAATTGGCAGAGCAGTTAAAAATTATGATCCATCCACCCTCTTTATAGTGGATGGTGTGAGCGCTGTAGGCGGCACACCCTTCGATATCGAGGCACAATCCATAGACTGCCTAGTGACCGGCAGCCAGAAAGCTTTGATGCTTCCGCCGGGCATCGCCTTCGTCACCATGAACGAAGCAGCGAGAGTACGAGCGTCACAAAACAGGCTGCCAAAATTTTATCTGGATATCAATCAATACTTCTCTGCCTTGGAAAAGCACTCCACCCCCTTCACGCCGGCTGTATCTCTTATACAGGGGCTGGACAAGGTACTGTCCATCTATAAAGAAGAAGGCATCGATAATATCTTCGACCGTCATATGAAAATGAAGAACATGATTCGCGCCGGACTTACAGCCCTTGGGCTCGAACTTCTGGTCGAAGAAGCATATGCTTCTCCAACTGTTACAGCATTTAAAGGAGAAGAAGCAGAATTGTCCCATATAAAGGACACCCTTCAAAAAGAATTTGGCATCACTATAGCTGGTGGCCAGAAGCAATTAAAAGGGAAAATCCTCAGAATCGGCCATATGGGTTATATGTTCCCTAAAGATATGCTCGCCGTCCTTGCAGCCCTTGAATCTATATTGAGTCGATACCACAATAAGAACTACTACGGCACAGCATTGACTGCCGCACAGGAGGCCTACCATGAATAAATTTAAAGTGCTTGTACTAGACCCGGTAAATGAAGAAGGTATCAAAGAACTCGTCGACCACCCCAACTATGAAGTCGATATCCAGATTGGTCTCGATGAAAAAGAAATTTTGAATATCATCCACGATTACCAAGCCCTGATTGTCCGCAGCCAGACGCAGGTTACTGAAAAAATCATTCAATACGCACGCAATCTGAAAGTGATTGCCCGTGCCGGGGCTGGCGTTGATAATATTGATGTCGATGCCGCCACAAAACATGGGGTCATCGTCATCAACGCCCCTGATGGCAATACGATATCTGCGACAGAGCATACGATGGCCATGATGCTTGCGCTGACACGCCAGATTCCAGCTGCGCACAAAGCGCTTTCTGAAGGCAAGTGGGACCGTAAGAAGTACAAGGGCACCGAAATGTATGGTAAAGTGCTCGGAATAATCGGCGTAGGGAAAATTGGTTTCGGTGTCGCTAAAAGAGCGCAGAGCTTTGGCATGCGGGTCATTGCATTCGATCCTTACCTTTCTGATGAGAAGGCGCAAGAAGCGGAGATAGAGAAAATGGAAGTTGAAGAAATCGCTTCAAACGCCGACTTTTTGACTGTACACACCCCCCTTACTCCTCAAACAACCGGTATAGTTGGGGAATCTTTTTTTGCCCGTGCAAAACCAGGTCTTAAAATCGTAAACGTGGCACGTGGAGGCATCATCGATGAAACGGCATTGATGGCTGCCTTGGATGAGGGTAAAATCGAAGGGGCGGCTCTCGATGTCTTCGAAGAAGAACCACCCTCTAATAAAAAACTTCTTGGACATCCACGCATCGTAGTCACCCCTCATTTGGGTGCGTCGACTATAGAAGCCCAAGAAAAAGTCGCAATAAGCGTTTCCCGGGAAATAATTGATATTCTAGAGAACAATACAGTCATTCATGCTGTGAACGCACCGAGGATGGGAGATACCATCAATGATGAGCTTAAACCTTACATCAATATTGCCACCCATATGGGCGGCGTTGCCATTCAACTGATGAACCGCCCTCCATCAGAAGTGAAGCTGAAGTACCATGGGGAATTGGCATTGGATGACACCAGCCTCTTGACGCGTTCATTTGTCGCGAACATGTTAAAACCTCATTTGGGGGAGACCGTCAACATCATCAATGCACTCTACCTCCTTCAAGAACAAGACGTCACCTACAAGGTCGAGAAGCGGGGCAAGGCACATGGGTACAGTAATTACCTTGAAGTAGAACTCCTTAATGGAGAAGAGTCGCTCATCCTTGGGGCCAGCGTGCTCAACGGTTATGGTGAGCGCATCGTCAAAATAAATGATTTCCAAGTTGATATAAAACCCACTAATCATCTCCTATTCATAAACCATCTGGATCGTCCGGGAATCATTGGTGAAATGGGGATCACTTTAGGCAGATACAGCGTAAATATCGCCTCAATGCAACTTGGCCGGACTGATGCCGGAGGGTCTGCACTCCTCTCCCTTTCACTTGACCAGAGTGTCAATCAAGAGGCTATGGATGAACTCAGGCAGATTGAAGGGTTCCATAACCTGAAGCAAGTGGATTTGTCATAGCAAGAGAAAGGGGCTGGGACATAAGTCCCGATCCAAGCAGAATCCCCCGGGTTAAAATGAAAATTTTAACCCGGGGGATTCCTATGTATATAAATGAAAGACAAAACAAAAGGCACCCTTTATAATGTAAGTAA
>NZ_BAABCK010000015.1:0-3708 GCF_039538805.1 Salinicoccus jeotgali
TTTGATGCGGCCAAGCTGCCAATGCAGGGCAAGCGAAAACCGAATGGCCATCAGGAACGCCGGGGCAGACAAGCCTTCAGGCGTAATATCTCTGAAAGAGTGGATGACTATCCCACTTTCAATGAAGAGTTCGGCCACCTTGAAGGCGACACCATTGTCGGTGTCCGTCACAAGAGTGCGGTCATCACGCTGGTTGAGCGTCTGTCAAAAGCCATCATCACATTAAAACCCAAAGGCAGAACCGCACTGGATATTGAGTCTGCCATTAATACATGGTGTCAAAAGATGCCTAGAAACCTATTCAAATCCATCACCTTCGATTGTGGCAAGGAGTTNTGGCTTGCTCAGAAGGGATGGCCTGCCTAAAGATATGGATTTCAACACGGTCGACCAAGCTTTTATCTCATCGGTTGCCGCCAGAAGAAACCATATCCCAAGAAAATCATTGAACTTAAGATAATATGCAAAATCGATGCCTCCTAAGTTATTAATATATAGCAACCTATTTGAAATAAAGACTTCAGACGGTTCACCTTTTTCTTATAAAACCCCGTTATTGGCCAATATATTCGCCAGTAATGGGGTTTTATAAAATTCTAAATTTTTTTCTGGAAATTTGATTTATAGGGTAGAAAAGAAGGAAAAAGTATACTATGATAATTGTATACATTGTATAGTAACAATATAATTAAAAGGGAGGGTTAAAATTTGAAAATATTTTTATCGAACACTTCCAAAGAACCCTTCTATACTCAAATATATGTACAAGTAAAATCTTTGATACTGACAGGTGATTTGACTGAGGGCCAATCATTGCCTTCGATGAGGAAATTAGCAAAAGAATTGGGTGTTAGCGTAATTACTGCAAAACGTGCATATGAGGAGCTGGAAAAAGAAGGCTATACTTATTCGATTGTTGGCAAGGGATCGTTTGTAGCTGAACAAAATCTCTCAATAATTAAAGAGAGGAAAATGAAGGCTGTAGAAGAACAAATGCATGACGTCATAGCAAACAGTAAAGAGATTGGAATCAGTTTGGAGGAATTACAGGAAATGCTGAACATATTCTACAAGGAGTGATTATATTGGAAACAATAATTAAATTAAAAAATGTAAACAAAAAATTTAAAGATTTTTCTTTAGAAAACTTGAGCCTGGACATTAATAAAGGCTATATTACTGGGCTCATAGGCTCTAATGGTTCAGGGAAGTCATCTACGATACGAATCATGATGGATTTGATGAGACCCGATTCAGGGGATTTAGAAATTTTCGGACTGAATTATGAAGAACATGAGAAAGAAATTAAGGGTCGAATCGGCTTTGTTTATGACAGCAATATCTACTATGAAGGATTGAATCTTTCAGATATCCAGAGGATAGTCGGTCCGGCCTATCGTAATTGGAATAAGGGCACTTATTTCAATTATCTTAAAAAGTTCAATCTGCCTAAGAATAAACCGATAAAAACATTTTCTAAAGGAATGCAGATGAAAGCCTCCCTCGCTATTGCACTTTCACATGATGCAGAGCTGTTAATTATGGATGAACCTACTGCAGGTTTAGATCCTGTCTTCAGACGGGAGCTGCTGAATATCCTGCAGGATATTCTGATTGAAGAAAATCGGACGATTTTCTTCTCTACTCATATCACATCAGATTTAGAGAAAATTGCAGATTATGTGGCTTTTATAAAAGACGGACGAGTCATATTCAATCACTCTATAAATGATTTACAAGAAAAATTTTCCTTGGTAAAAGGTGAACTAGAGCTGTTGGATAGAGATACTTCTAAAGCGTTCGTCCATATCAACCAGTCAAGTGATACTTTTGAAGCGATGACTGATGATGTTGAAAAAATTCGACGGATTTTTGGAGATACCGTGATTATAGATAAAATATCTTTAGAAGAAATCATGTACTTTTTCAATGGAGATGACAATGATGATTAATTTAATAAGAAGAGATTTGATATTACAGAAGAAACTTTTATGGTTATACATACCATTTATACTATTCTTTGTACTCATGTGGTCTTCACCGTTTTTGATATTTACATTAGCAGCTTTATATATACCATTTAACGCTTTTGCTTATGATGAAAAAGTAGAGTCGGATAAATTACTGAATTCTCTTCCTTATACAAGGCTGGAAATAATTACTTCAAGATATCTCGGTGCAATACTTTATACCATTGTTTCCATCATTCTAGTGAGTGGTTCCCTGCTTTTATTCAACAAACCATTTGCTATGTCGGATATTTTAATAGGATCATCCTTATTTCTTTTGTTAGCTGCATTTACGTTTCCATTATTTCAAATCTTTAAGCAGGGTAATATCACATCTATAATTTTATTAGTTTTTATTGTAAGTACTGTATTACTCAGTAATTCTTCTGAGTTAATGAGTACTTATGGAATTACCTTATCAAATAGTGATGGTGTTCTCAGTTGGCTAGTACCCATAGTTCTTATGATGGCAGTTCTAATCATTTATACAGTATCTTGGTTAACCACATATACTATCTACAATAAAAAAGATTTCTGAATTGGGGAGTGATTTTAATGTTGAAGAAAATACTCAGTGTGGTAATTCTTGTTGCAGTAACGTTAATCATACTTTTTTTAATGGACCTGAGTGGTCTCAACACTCAAGGTACAGATAATTTTCTCGGTAATCTGGATAACCTGGGAATAACATTTATTAACTACCATGCAGATCAAATATATAACATTCTTGCCAGTTTAATTATCATACTCTTTTTCTTGTATCTGATATTCACACTACTTTTTGGTGCAAGAAAAAGTAGTAACTAGCTATAAACTTGTTAATTGCTGTGTGACTTTTGTTTTTACTTTGCACCTATTTTAAAAGCTATTTTGCGCTATATATATATAAAGAGATTGGAACAAAATCACTTTTATGTTCCAACCTCTTTAAGTTCCACCCGTTTAACCAGTTTATAGAACGTTGTTTTTTTAACATTCGCTTGCTGCATCGCCTGTGTTGCTGTAATCTCACCTTTTTTCCATTCATCATACGCAACCATGAATGTCTCTGTAATCTGGACTTTTGGACGACCAAAAACCTTTCCTTGATTCTTTGCTGCATCGATCCCTTCACTTTGTCGTTTGCGAATGCGTTCCCGTTCATCTTGTGCGATCCAAGAAAGTATCTGTAAAACCAGGTCGGCGATAAAGGTGCCCATGCTGTCTTTATATTGGGTTGTATCCAGTAGGGGCATGTCCATCACAATAATATCAGCGTGAAGCTCTTTCGTGATGGCATTCCATTCTTCCACAATTTCTTCTTTATTCCGTCCAAAGCGATCAAGTGAATGGATATACAACACATCTCCAGGTCGAAGAATCCGTTTGAGCAGTTGGTATTGGGAACGTTGGAAATCCTTACCACTACCTTTATCCATAAAAATATCGCGTTCATGGATGCCTTTTTCTTTCATTGCAACAACTTGACGCTGCTCATTTTGATCTTTACTGCTGACACGGATGTATCCATATTTTCGATTTTCCATAGAACACATCTTCTCCCTTTTCCTTAATCTCTCTTTTTTCATTTTACCAGAAAATCGTTCGCTAACGTATATGTAACATAATGAACGTTCACTAAGTATTTTAACATGTTTGTGAACGATTGATTCTATATGTTTAAGGATATTTTTAGGGCGTTCGTTAATGTGTACTTTTA
>NZ_BAABCK010000016.1:0-7908 GCF_039538805.1 Salinicoccus jeotgali
CGCAGCGCATCACACTCAAAAAGGAAATTGGAATAAAGATATTTGAATATTAAGGACTTTTTAAGCTAGAGTTATTTTGAAAGTAAATTTAATTTTTGGAGATGATTTTTAGTGAAAAAACCAGTTATTCTTGGTTCGGCATTAGTAGCAGGCACATTGATTTTTACTGGATTAAGCGGTACGGCACAAGCAGAAGAAGAAGAGGGTGCTAAAACAGTTTGGGGAGAAATTCTTCCTGCAGAAACCGATGCAAATGGAAATGGATGGGCGGATGTAGGATTTGATTCCACATGGATGACGCAAGCATCTCAAGATAGAATATCTGAATTGACTTATGAAAAAGATTTTGGAGATTTGTCACAGATAGAATTCAATGAAACAGTCGCTAAAATATTTGAGAAAGAACAACAATTACAAGCTGACAATGACAATATGGAAAATGATAATCAAGTAGAAACTCCACAGCAGGACGGGAATCTACCACAAGCAACCCAATCGCATCTTGCGGATCTGGCTATGCATTCACCTAATCGGTTAGATGAACTGCCATTGGAAGGTGACCCGTATCACTATAATTTTGACCATGAAGGCTATGAGTTTGATTTTTCATACGATGGCATGTATTGGGAATGGGTATATGGCACAACTAAGAATTTTACAGCATATGAGCTGATTGATTTAGCGCATAATAATCCTAAGCAATTGGATGCAACTCCGGTACTCAATGGCGTTTATGATTTTCATTTAACAGACCAGATGGGTGAATATGTATATCATTTCTCTTCAGACGGTTCAGAATGGACTTGGTCATACGAGAAAAAATAGTATACGTTTTTAGATACAGAGAAAAGCTGCATGTTACATCAAACATGCAGCTTTTCTTATCAACTTGGATTTCAAGAAAATTCAAAGATTGTACCAAAAGGGGGGGACACTACGCCCCCCCCTTTAAGTGCCGAGTGCCAAAATATAGATTGTGAAGGGTTTTGACCTTTAATATCAATGGATACAGAGTTTTTTCACAAGGCTACAAAAGTAGCTATATTTTGGGCTACATTTTTAATATTTTGCAATTATGTATGATTTAATGTATATTTTATGCAGATAAAATGAAAGGTGGTAATCAGTGTGGGGACAGAAAAGAAACGATTAATGATTTCTTTGACAGAAGAACAAAATAACGAATTAGAAAAATTAGCAAAAGAAAAAGGGTTTAGTAAGTCTGCAATTATTGTTATAGCACTAGAAGAATATAAGAAAGGGCAGAAAAATGCATAAAAAAGAGGACAGCTAGCAATATGCTATACTGTCCTTAACCAAAAATGAAAAAGAGTTTGCTCCAGTAATCCGAAAGTTTGGCGACCGAAGATTACTAGAACTCATGTTTGTTTTCGTAATGATATTATATCATGTTTCGGAATTAATCAAACATGACTTGCTCTTTTTCGTTTTACGAAAGGGAGTTTTTTTAATGGAAAATGAAGAAAATCGCCAAAAATTAGATTTGGAGTTAACCGGACACTCTAATAGCCGGTTAAGTGTTGCACAGCTCGGACTATTAGAAAGAATATCTGTTAGTTTTGACCGTATAACTGTTGTTGGTGGATTTATTCCAGAACGAGAATCATGGGTTAAAAGGCATGTAGAAAGTAATAATCGTATTGATCTTCGTGATACGGGTTATGACAGATTTAAATGTCACGCTTTGGATAATAAAGTCTATGTAGAATATAATCGTAAACAAGCACAATCTATGGGTCGAAGTGAAATCCGAGTTGAGTTTAATCCAAATGAATTATGTGAAGAAGAAAATCAATTTGTTCAATTTATGTTTTTAGATAATATGAGAGATAAGCATTTTTCAAGAATAGATTTAGCTTTTGATGTTCCTGTAAATTTAGAAGATTATTATGTCATGTCAGATAAAAGTGTTAAGCAAACTGTATTTTATGGACGAAATAATAAACCAGAAACTAAATATTTTGGTGTTCGTGATAGTGAACGGTACATCAGAATTTATAATAAGAAAAAGCAGTTGAAAGAAGTAAAAGAAGAAGAATCTGAACACGATCATCTATGGAGAATTGAATTTGAATTGAAACGTTCAATGACGAATAAATGGGATAAATGTTTTGATGATTTACATATATTGCAGCCCGATTATTTATCGATTGAAAGTTTTGAAGAACAAGCAAAAATTTATTATTTGATGAATGAAATATCTGCTTGGTCGAAAATAGAACGCTCAACAAAATATAGATATAAAAAGAAAATCAAAGAAATATCAGAAGTGAATTTATCTGATGATTTGAGAGAAGTTTTGAGCGGTCAACATAAAAGATTGAGTGAAGAACTACATAGTTATATAACAATTTCACATCATGATAAGCTATATGATTTTGACTTTGAACTTTAGGGTTTAGGGTGGCTCGAGCCACCCTTTTTCGCACCAGCGAAAACAAGGGTCTAAGCCGACTGCAAGTCCACACGCTTTAACGACTTATGATAATAAGTCTAGTGTGTTATACTTTATGTGCGTATTAAAGATGTCCATGAGGAGGGGCAGCATGTCTTATTCTATTTTGAGGGTCGCCAAAGTAAAGGGATCTGTGAATACCACAGGCATTCAAAAACATAACCAAAGAGAGAATAAAAATTATAATAATAAAGACATTCGGCATGAGGACACATACAAAAATTATGACTTGATAAACGATAACAAGATTAACTATACAAAAAAAATAGAGGAGACCATTCATTCAAATTATTCAGGGCATCGTAAAATCCGGTCAGATGCCATTCGTCATGTGGATGGATTGATTACCAGTGATAGAGAATTTTTTGAGGGATTGAGTGAAGAGGAGACACACAAATTTTTTAGAGATAGCTTGGATTTCTTGGAAGCTGAATATGGAACAGACAACATGGTGTATGCCACTGTGCATTTAGACGAGAATGTGCCGCATATGCATTTTGGGTTTGTGCCATTAACAGAGGACGGGAGATTGTCGGCTAAAGAACGGTTAGGCAATAAGAAGGCGTTGACGGAGCTACAGGACAGATTTAACCAGTACGTGAATCAAAAGGGCTATGACTTGAGCAGGGGCACAGCCAAAACCGTCTCAGAACGAGAACATAAAGATATTGATCGTTTTAAGAAAGAGACGCAGTATCATCAAACAGAATTACAGAAGGTCAAAACAGAACTTAAAGCGTTTAGTGAACGCTTAGAGGACGATATAGCGCATTTGAGAGCCACTGAGGCCGTTGAGTATGAGAATGAGGTGGAAGTAAAGAAAGGCTTGTTTACAGGCCGAGAAGAGCTAGAAACAGGCCGTAAGGTGTTATCTGCTGAAGTATTCGAGGAACTACAGGAAACAGTCTCTGCTGCACGTAACATCGTAGATGATTATGAAAGCATAAAAAACACGGATTTGTATAAACAAAATGAATCGCTTAAACAAGGTAATTTACAATTATTGAAGGGCAATGACCGATTACAAGAGAAAAATAGAGAAATGAATGTCCAACTCGACGAAGAAAAGAAAGGCAGAGAAAAGGCTGAAACATTTTATGAAGTGCAAGAGGATATAGTCCGAGATTTGTATAAACACCTTAGGAAGTATATTAAGGGGTTTGAGAAGATGTACGACACTGTTAAAGATAAATTCCTTCAAAATGATTTAACGCGTGGATCTGGGCAATTTATGGAAATTGTGCAAAAAGAGGTGCATCTTGAGGATGAAAAGGAACGGAGAAAGCTTAAAAAGCGACAGAGAGATGATTTAGAGCTGTAGAGGTACTTTTATGCCGAGAAAACTTTTTGATGTGTGACAGGCCTTAAAATACACTGAGAGCGCAAGCGAAGTGGTAGCGACAGCTATCAACTTTCGCTTGGTAAAGCTCTTAGGATTTTTAAGGCCGCAGCGCATCACACTCAAAAAGGAAATTGGAATAAAGAATTTAGAGGGAGTGTTTTTATTGGATAAAATGGGTGATGAACTAGTTAGGGAATTTTATGAACTGTTGTTAAAAGAGAATGGTGAAGAAGCTATCATTCAAATATTTGGTGCAAAAACCTCAGCAGGTGAATTTGTAGAAAATCTTAGTAATCGTGAGTTTTTCTATATATATAATGCGTGGAGACTAGGTAGAGATGCTATAGAAGTTCCTGATAGTTTTAAAAAAGATTTGAAAAAATATAATAGCATGCATACTTTATTTGAGGTTAATTTACAGAGACTTAAAGAATTCTCTGTTAGGTCTGAGACTGAAGACCAATTTACAAGCAAAAAAAATTCAATAATGAGAAAGTACCTGAGATATTATCTTAAAGAAATATCTTATTATGATTAATGTTTTATAAAAAAAGGACAGTATAGCAATATGCTATACTGTCCTCAACCAAAAAAAGAAAAAGAGTTTGCTCAAATAACCTGGTAACTTTGGCGAGTGAAAGATTATTTGAACTCATGTTTGTTTTGTTTTCGTAATGATATTATATCATGTTTCGGAATTAATCAAACATGGCCTACTCTTTTTCGTTCAACGAAAAGGAGTTTTTTTAATGGAAAACGAACAAAATCGCCAAAAATTAGATTTGGGGTTAACCGGACACTCTAATAGCCGGTTAAACGGGGATAGTGTCCCCACCCAAGATATGAAAGTGTCCTTTGACCGCATTACAATAGTAGGTGACTTGATTACAGAACAGGCAAAAATATTAAGGGATCTGGTTGCTTTTGATTCTAATATTTCCGTGCGAGATGTAAAAACAGATATGTTTGAATGCAATGCATTAAGTAATAAAGCATATATCAGATACGACAAACATATTGGACAGGCATTGGGAAGAAGAAACATGAGGGTTGAATTTAACCCGAATAACCTGACAAGAGATGAACAGGGGTATCTGTTTGATACGTTTGTCAGTCGCATGGCGAATAGAGATTTTTCAAGAATAGACTTGGCATTTGATATCAACATAGATTTAAAAAAATATTATGTGATGTCGGACAAAGCAATCAAAGAAACGATATTTTTAAGTCGTAAAAAAGAAGTGGAAACGAAGTATTTTGGGGTTCGGGATAGCGAAAGATATATCCGAATTTATGATAAGAAAAAACAACTGAGTGAAGTGGAAGAAAAAGAAATAGAAGATGAATATTTCTGGCGGATTGAATTTGAACTGAAACGTGACATGACGAAGAAGTGGGATGTTTGTTTTGATGATTTAAGTATTCTTCAGCCAGCATGGAAAACGCTGGAGAGAAGTAGTGAACGTGCAATGGTTTATATGCTTTTGAATGAAGAAGATGAATGGGGTTACTTGGACAGAAAAACGAAAGCAAAATTCAAAAAAATACTTAAAGAAATATCTGATATCCATTTGGAAAATGATATGAAAAATATTTTGCAGAATGAGCATATGAGATTAAAAAATGAATTGGGAGATTGGATGCGTCCAAGTCAATATGACAAGATGAGATATTTTAAGTATTAACTTTTCTTCGTTTTTAAGTTAATACAATTTCATCTTTTGTTTTTATTTCTTATTAAACCAATAACTATTCCAATAAAAGCTCCTAATGTGGGTCCTGCACTCCAAATTAATGCTGATTCAATAAATATAGTAAAAATAATAGATAATAAAACACCAGCAAATAGTCCATAACTCATTCCATAACCAATATAATCTTTTTGCTCAGCATTATCTTTTTTCTTTTTTTGCTGTGAAATCACGAAAACAAACATTAAAACCAATAGCAAAAGCATAATAATGAACAATGTTACTTTCATAAAACTCACCCCATTTTACATTTGGCTGGAAGCGCTGAAACACAATAGTGGGTTATACTTTTAATAGAATTATACACTTGAATTATAAGGTTAGCATAAAGTTAACAACTGCCTAAAGGCATAAGACCGATTAGCATAAAGCTAATCTTCGTTAGTAAGACAGGAAATAGAAAATAGATTTAATGTGATTAATGGCTAGCAATCGCTAGCCTTTTTTTGTGCCAACAAAAAACGAAAGGGGTATGGGGAAACCCCATCAAGCCGGTCTATTCAGAACGAAGTGGCTAGAATAGACGACGCTTGCCAAACCCTATATAAACTTGCGAAAATGAGATTACAAGCGTAAGATACATTTTAAAAGATTATATTATCACGAAGTGAGAGGGTGGGATTTGTGAACGAAGAAAACAATTTGATGGCTAGCGACCAACTGCGTAAGCCCAGTCGCAAAGAGCCAAAGCAAATCAGTTTTAGAGTGAGCGAGGACGAATATGAAAAGTTGAGACAATCTGCCGAAACATTGAATATGAGTGTGCCTGCATTCGTTAAAAAGAAAGCGGAGGGCAGCCGATTGGTCACGCCGAAATTTGATAAGGCAACACGAGAAATAATTGTGCGTGAGTTGAGTGGCATCGCAAATAATACAAATCAAATCGCAAGAGTAGTGAATACGAAATATGTCGATGAAGCGCATTTAAATCGGAATTTTGAAGCGTTGAGAAATGAAGTGAATCAGCTATGGCAACGACTAAATTAGGGAACAGTAAGCAAGCAAGTAGAGTCATCAACTATGCTGAAAAACGAGCGGTTGAAAAAAGCGGAATGAGTTGTGATCCAGAGTATGCGAAAGCGCAATTCAAATCATTGAGAGAATTTCATGGCAAGAACGATGGCATACAAGCCCATACGATTATTCAGTCCTTTAAACCCCATGAGACGAATGAAAAACAAGCGAATCAGATGGGCTTGGAATTAGCTGAAAAGGTAGCAGATGGGTTTCAAGTATCCGTCTATACACATAATGATACCGAGCATATTCATAATCATATCGTGATTAATGCAGTCGGGTTGGATGGGCAAAAGTATAAGAGCAATGCGAAGCAGCGCCATCATGTCAAAGAGATGAATGACGAAGTCTGTAGAGCGCATGGGCTCTCTGTCGTTGAGGAGAAAAATGCAGATATAAATTATACGTTGGCTGAAAAATCGGTGCTAGAAAAAGGCCAATCCAGTTGGAAAGATGAAATCAGACAAGCAGTAAACCTCTCCAGAAGCCGTACAAGCGATTTTGAGAGCTTTCAGGAGGATTTGGGGGGTCTGGGTATCGAAATGAAATTAAGAGGCACTACGGTCTCTTATAAGCACCCTGATGTCCATAAGTGGGTGCGGGCTAAGAAATTGGGGTCGGAGTATGAAAAGGAGGCCTTGGAAAATGGATTTAAACGAGAAGTTGAAAGCGCAGAAACAAAAACAATCGACAACCCCCACGAGTGGGCACACTTCGAACGGGTCACATCTGGGAGACGAAGTGGCAGAACTGAAAAAGCAAAACAATCTGCTGAGAGAACGCATGATAGAGATAGAGCATTCACAGGACGAGCGGAACCAGAAAATCGACCGTCTGTTAGAAAAACTCGAAAAAGGGACAACGGATTGGAATTATAAAGTGAATCAAGCCACAGAAAGCGTCAGCGAAGACTTACGGAATACACAAAGAAGAAATTTTGCGGAATTGAAAGAGAGCTTTGAGAATCAGAATAAATTGAGTAAGCAATTTCACAAAGTACAGGGGTATTCATTCTTTGCGTTATCCATAATCGCTATGGTGTTGCTCATTGCATTAATCGCCAGAACGCTTGCGGTGGGCGTGTGGGAAGGCCTTTTTCTATCGCAGCTTTGGAATTTGGGAGAATGGTATTGGAGTGCCTTGACGGTAGTCATCCTGGTGGGAATGGTTGGTGGACTGTTGCTGTTGATTCTTAAGGGATTAGAAGGGTTAAGGTAGTCGATCCTTTTATGCCGAGAAAACTTTTTGATGTGTGACAGGCCTTAAAATACACTGAGAGCGCAAGCGAAGTGGTAGCGACAGCTATCAACTTTCGCTTGGTA
>NZ_BAABCK010000017.1:0-109667 GCF_039538805.1 Salinicoccus jeotgali
TTCATCCATGGTAATATGGGTGTAGGTCATGCATGATCACTCCTATGATTTCTTTTGTCGGAAAACCATTTTGAGTGTATCATGTGTGACCGTTTTATGTGTCTAGCTTAATTTTACAATCGGCGATTCATAATCCGCTCTCCTCTAAAAAGTAGAATTTTTTTCATTTCTTGTTTCACTAACCCGTCTCCTATATTTCAATAGAGTGCGAACTACTTCTTGAAGTAACTCAACTGTTCAAGAAGATTGGGTTTTTAAATAGCTAACAAAACCTTCTGCAATATGATTATATATACTTTCTATTTTTCCTTCGTCAATAGTAAGCAGTTCTCTATCTTTCATAATCCATTTACCATCAACCATCACATGTTGAACTGAACCCTCATTACTATGAAACAATAAATTGTGAAGGTAATTAGAAAAAGCTTCATTGTTTAGTAGTGGCTCCAAATCCTGACTCTTTTTAATAAAAACTAAGTCAGCTTTATAACCATCTTTTATTTTACCTATGCCCTCCTGTAAACCATAAGCTTTTGCACCATTTAAAGTTGCCATTTTAAAAATATCCTCAGCAGTGTATTTATTAACAGGGTTATTTATTTTTAATAAATAGTAAGTTAACTTCATTAATTCCCACATGTCTGTATGACTGTAATCAGTGCCTAAACAAACATTCACACCCGTTTCAAGCATGTAACTAACATCTGCAACTCCTGCTCCTGTATCTAAGTTTGAAATTGGACAATGGACAACAGAACTTTTATGTTTGGCGACTAAATCTATATCATTTTTCGACATATAAACACCATGAAACAGCACTGTCTTATCATCGAGTAACCCCAATTCATTGTAAATATCAATACTAGATCTACCAAAATCAGATTTTACTATGTTGGATCGCCACTCATTCTCTAAACAATGCGTCATCATTATAGGGTTATATTTATCCTTAGTATCTTTCAAGTTGTTTAATTCAGTATTAGTAAAGTCTTCTTCTTCTAATAAATGAGTGCCAAATAAAACATTGCCATCAGATCTACTATAATAATCCCCAATTTCTTCATATGCATCAACTATTCCTCGTATTCCAATTTCGTTTATTGCATCACTTAGTAATTTTGGCGATTGGGGATCTGAGTCACTTACAAAAGTCACCCCATTTTTAACCATATCTATATAGCTTTTTTGAGCAACACACAAAAAAGCTTCTTCAGAGACTTCATTGTCGATATACTCAAAGAACAATTGCTGTACTTTTCCTTGTTCTGTGTCATTGCTCCAGTCTTGGAGTGGCATTTCCTTCATCAATCCTTTAGTTAAAGGGGAATAACTATGGAAATGGGCGTTAACCAAACCAGGAATGACAAAATAATCCGAGCAATCTATAGCCTCCTCATCATTTGCATCATTAATATTTAGACGAATTTCACCATTTTGAATTTCAATACTTTGTGTTTCAAATTTCATATTACTATTTAGGTATGTTACATTTTTTAACTTCATTTATTTACCCCTTTAATCATTTCTATTCTATCAATTATTTTTCATAGTTAGTCACAACGAATCTCCTCTTAAAATCAATTTCAATTTATATAAAAGTACATGGCTGAATTTACATATAATGCTTCGAAACTGTAGTTATTATTATAGGTAGCTACCAAGATGATATTCCTCTATTTTATCATATATGTTTTTGCGTTCTTAAAATTATACTTTTAAGAACAGTAT
Organism: Salinicoccus jeotgali; assembly: GCF_039538805.1. Taxonomy (GTDB): domain Bacteria; phylum Bacillota; class Bacilli; order Staphylococcales; family Salinicoccaceae; genus Salinicoccus; species Salinicoccus jeotgali. The sequence goes on from NZ_BAABCK010000017.1 coordinate 1,729, forward strand.
GAATATTCTAAATATATTAAAATAAACGTTCTTAACATATAAAAATAGTTTATGAACGTTCAATATTTTTGCATATACTTTTACGCGCATTTTTCATTTTATACTTAGAAATTAATTTTCTGGTTAAACAATATGTAAATGTGTTTTTCCCTCTTAGATTTATGATTGATTAAAGTAGATCCCAAATAGACATTAATAGAATATCGATTTTACTGCTTATCACTTTCTTCTTTATTTTGCATGTAAATGAGAAAACTCCAACTCCTTTGCTAAGAAAGGGGATTGGAGTTTTTTCTGTACTTATAGCAACTACCAATCAGTTATGATATGTAAACTGTAAAATTGACTGGAAGCCTTCTAACTTCATTTACACAAGATATTTTACGCTCTCGCATTATTATTTTTATTCGAATTTAGTAATGTAATCATTAAATTTAATAAGGGTTCTTAAATCCTAAAATTATTCCTTCTATCACAACCATGGACTTCTCTATTGCTTTTTTCTTATCGTTTTGTTCTGACACCCATATTGAAAGTTCGTTAATAGCTCCTGATAAAGCATGCGTCATTACAATTGAAGAGTTTTGTTGAAGAATATCCTTATCTTGTAACTGTTCAATCTGATTTTGTAGTAATTTCATTGAGTTTTCTTTGTCAAATCTTCGGAAAATTTGCCACCCCAATACAGATGGACCGTCTACTAGCAGAATTCGATACATATTTTCTTTTGAAATAGTTTCAATGAATATTCTACAGCCTTCTATTAATTGCTCCAACTGATCCTCGTTTTTTTCATCTACTGCACTAATTTCTTCTGCAATTAGTTGATGCGCGTGCTCGAAAACTGCATAAAACAATCCTTTTTTGCTCTTAAAGTGATGGTATACTGCCCCGCGTGTCAATTGCTCTGTTTCAACAATATCTTCCAATGAAACTTTTGAATAGCCATGTTCCGAAAATAATTCGGTTGCAATTTCTATTAATTGTTTTCTAGTTTGATTAGCTTGTTCCTTTTTTTTTTTTCACTTTAAAGTACCTCTCTATATTTCTCTTATCATTTCTAGTGCTCCTGGATATTCCTTTTTAACTAAAGTACGCAGTCCTCTTTTTATTACTATTGGTGATGTAGTTGTTCTTCTTTCAAGTAGCCATGATAACACGATTTCTGGCTCTTCTTTAGATAGATCGTTAAGGTGATTTCCTACAGATTTTCTGACGTAATTAGATGAATCATTTTTAAGTGAATCAAGTAAAACTAAATTTTGATTTATATCCCCATTTATATAGTCTATCTTTGAGGCCCAGGGTAATCTTGGGCGAGTTCCTTCGCTTACAAGTCGTCTTACGTGAGAATTATTATCTTTTCTCCATATATCAAAGTATTTTAAGCATTCGTTAGTATTGTTTACAATAAATGGTCGAATTGCATATTCTGAGGTGTGTCTTTGAGTAATCTCATAAAGTGCTTCCAAAGATAAAGAGACATGACTTGAGCCATATAATTCTACGTAACGTGCTATGGGCATTAGAAAATAACCGTTCGTAAACATGCCTTTTTCTGTCTGGTTTACTGGTCCCAGTACAGACAATAATACAAGAAGCGCTTTATCAAACTCTTTAGGCAGCGCTTTGTGTAATTCTTCTGCAATCACTAAAACACGTGCTTTTAATTCTTTGTTCTCTACTCTTTTCGAAACATTATCGATAAATATTTTGTTGGGAAATGATTTATAATTTATTGAAATTAATGTCGCTAACCTTTCAGCTAAATCCTTGTCAAAATAATATTTGAGTGGAATATACTGACCCATTATTAATTTGAACCAAAATTCTCGTCTACATATTGTTTTGTGTAATTATCGTCCGCAGGGATAACTTTTATTACATCTATTAGAACACCATTAGGATCTCTTGTAATAAAGTGTCGTTGCCCGAATGCTTCACTACGTATATCCAATACGATAGGCAACTGGTTTTCTATTGCAAGTTTTTGATAAATAGCATCAACATCTTCTACCTCTATGTTCAATAAAAGACCTTGCGCTGCCTTGCCATAACCTTCAGGTATTGTTTCGTGGTTAAGGTCAAGTAAAGCCAATTCACCGTTCGTTCGTTTATTAACAAGACTTACATACCAGTCAGCCTCGAATGATACTGAATATCCAAAATAATTCATATAGAATTCTTTGCTGCGCTTCAACTCTTCAATCATCAATACAGGATAAAAACTATTCCATTTCAATTAAATCACTCTCCTTTACAATATAAATCAATTATACATACGTACTGTATGTATGTATATATAAAAAACTTTATTTTTACTTTGATTAAGCATTAAATGCTAGAATTTCTATGGAATTTATTGTGTTTTTATTTACTTTTAATATTAAATTAACATTTCCTGTTGTATCTTTTTTGGGTCATCTTTTCATAAGTATCTTCAGAAATAAGCGTTCGTAAAAGTACACTTTTGCGGACACTTCGAAAACATTTGAAATAAATAAAAACAAGAGTTTGTAAACATACTAAATTATTTTAAGATTGTTTTTCATTTATAACTAGAAAAATAATCTTCTGGTAAAACAATATATAGATGTATTTTTCTCTCTTAAATTTTTGATTGATTAGGGCAGACCCTAAATAGACAGTTTGATGGTGTTGATAATACTGGATTCAGAGTGTGTGATTAGGGTGTATTTTAATTACATTCAGAAAAGAGGTCTGGCGCCACTGTAAATGAGCGAAGTATTTTAAAGAAGTCTTAGTATTTGGCGTTTAGGAAATCTACTCATCGTAGAATCCATTGATGGTCTGGGGAGAAATTATGATGAAGTGATAGATACCATATTTTTTTGAAACAGAAGGATGTCCAGCTGATCATCACAAGTTTGCCTATAATGAGTGAAGCAATCGGTAACCCTTTGTTGGATAAATTTATTAAAGATCAAATTATCCAAATCCTGGCCATGATTGCAGAACAGGAGCGTTCGGAGTCAAAGCTCAGGCAAACTCAGGGCATTAAATTAGCAAAAAGCAAGGGAATCTATAAAGGACGACCAACACTTTATCCCCCCAAATGCCAAAAGTCCTCAAAAGCGATTTGTTTAACATCGTGTCGTTTCTCAGTTGAATGAAAATATTGCCATATCTCAAATTGCCAAAGAGGTCGGGATTACACGACAGACGATCTATAGAATTAAGAACAATCTAGATTAGTCTTCACTATATAAAAGCGATGTATTCAAAAACGTTTTATATGATAAAATTGATGCGGTCATCTAGTTCACTTCTGTGCGGATAGCATGGAAGGAGGTAACACCATGTTTGCAACAATGTTTGAGTCCCTTATTGCACCAATTTTAGTCGGTGCAGTAATCACATTATTATCGTATTGGTTGGATAATCGTGAAGACTAACTAGATGGCTATACCAATAACACCAAAAAACCCCCAATCTACTGCCATAGATTGGGGGGTTGGTGTGTCATGTTAAGCAACAATGTTTGATTACTTATATTATAGCATTTTCACGTTGCCCCGTAAATAAAACAGAATCTACAAAGCATTTAAAGGTAAGTGATGTCCCGCTCCTTCTGTTGATTCCACCGAATAAAATGATCGCTTTCCGAACTGTCTTCCCATTGGTAACTTCGAGTGATTCCCAGCCCTTTTATACCGGAGAGATATTTTTTATGCCGTTAGCCTCCATTTTCGATTGACCATTTCCTCTCCAAATTACTCCACACTCCCCTTCCAGCTTTAACCCCTGTCCGCATCATGTTATACTGTGTTAAGAAAATAATAGTAATACATGGGGGAGCCATAACAATGGCTGAGAAGGATGCTTCCTGACCCTTTGACCTGATCTGGATAATACCAGCGTAGGGAATGTGTGGCGGTTTCGGTCTTTGCTGAATAGTAAGCACCACGCCTCCATTACTCTTTAACGCCTCCAGATACGGAAGGTGTTTTTTTATGCCCATTTCTACAATGGTCACGGAACACCACCAATTTTGAGAGGAGCATACATTATGAAAAGAATGTTATACGCCATGATTGCCATCCTGTTCCTATCCGCCTGCGGCGGAGGGGAAGATAAGGCATCGACAGGTGAGGACGGATTGAAGGATGTCACCTTCGTCCTTGACTGGACGCCGAATACAAACCACACCGGCATCTATGCCGCGAAAGCGGAAGGCTATTACGAAGAACAGGGGCTCGACGTCGAAATTGTGTTGCCTGGTGAAGCGGGAGCCGAACAGACGGTTGCTACTGGTAATGGAGATTTCGGCATCAGTGCCCAGGAGAACGTCACCCAATCGAGGTTGCAGGGCGTGTCCATCGTGTCGCTTGCTGCCATCATCCAGGACAACACGTCCTATCTTGCCTCCCCGAAAGAATATGATCTTGAGACCCCGGCCGACCTTGAAGGACAGACCTATGGCGGCTATGGCTCTCCAATCGAAGAGGAGACCATCGCGTCCATCATGAAAGCTGATGGTGCAGATATCAGTGAAGTGGATATCCTGAATATCGGAGAGACGGACTTCTTCACTGCTGTACAGCGTGATGTCGATTTCGCCTGGATCTATTACGGTTGGACGGGGGTTGAAGCAGAACTTCGGGACTTTCCGCTCAATACGATTTCCTTCACCGAGTATTCGGATGCGCTGAACTTCTATACGCCTGTCATGATCACCAATGAAAAACTGATTGAAGAAGACCCGGAGATGGTTGAAGCCTTTACAAAGGCGACTGCCAAAGGGTACCAACTGGCAATGGATGAACCTGAACAGGCAGCCCAACACCTGATTGATGCAGAACCAGACCTTGATGAGGAACTCGTCATAGCAAGCCAGAAATGGCTGACCGATGTCTATCAGGGGGATGCGCCATACTGGGGCCACCAGGAGCGTGATGTATGGCAGAACTATATGGCTTGGATGTATGAAAATGAGCTGATCGATTCTGAGCTGGACGTCGACGCAGCCTATACCAATGATTTCCTGCCGGGAAGCTCGGATGATTAGATGATGAAACGCCTACTCTCATGGAATGTTGTGGCGCCTGTTTCCGTCATTATTCTCATCCTCGCCATCTGGCAGTTGGCGGCTTCGCTGTTTGACATTCCAAGCTGGATGCTGCCAAGCCCAGTTCAAATATTCGAAGAAGGCATGCAGATCTATCCACGTATATTGGACCATAGCCTCTCCACCGTGCTGATCGCACTCGGCGGATTCGCCATCGGCGCCTCGGTTGGAATCGTTCTGGCACTTGGACTTCACCTTGTGCCCCAAGTGCGGCAGGCTGTATATCCATTGATGGTATTGTCGCAGAACATTCCGATCATTGCGCTGGCTCCGCTGCTCGTACTGTGGTTCGGCTTCGGTGCCTTGCCGAAGATACTGATCATCACACTCGTCTGCTTCTTCCCGATCGCCGTTTCCCTGATCGATGGATTCAGGCAGACCAATCCAGCGCTCCTCAACTATATGCGCATGATCGGCGCGAGCCGCAGGCAGATATTCTTCAAGCTGGAATGGCCAAGCGCCCTGCCCTACTTCTTCTCGGGTCTGAAGATTTCTGCCACATACAGCGTAATGGGTGCAGTTATCGCCGAATGGCTCGGGGCTCAAAAAGGGCTTGGTGTCTTCATGACAGTTGCCTCTTCTGCCTTTAGGACAGATCAGGTATTTGTATCGATTTTTGCGATCATGCTGATCAGCATGATTCTGTTTGGCTTCATCCTGTTGCTTGAAAAATGGATGATCCCGTGGAATACGGAAGGAGATGATCGAGATGACGGCTAAACTCCACATTGAAAATTTGACCCACACATTCAGGGGCACATCGGATATCGAAGTGTTGGCTGACCTCTCCATCACCATCGGAGACGGCGAGTTCGTCACCCTTCTCGGTCCGTCGGGAAGCGGGAAGAGTACCCTATTCAACCTGGTCGGTGGACTGATCGAGCCGGATGAAGGCGATATCTTCATAGATGGCAAGCGGGTCAACGGCACCCGAGGCAACATCAGTTATCTGCCGCAGCAGGATTCATTGCTGCCCTGGCGCACGATTGAGGACAACCTTGTTCTGGTCCAGGAGATAAACGGCAGCATCGACCGCCAGACGGCGCGTAAATGGCTGACACGGGCAGGGCTTGGCGGATACGAAAAATCCTATCCCAATACACTGTCCGGTGGGATGCGGCAGAGAGTCGCCTTCATCCGCTCCCTGCTCAGCCCTCAGCAGCTGATGCTGCTCGACGAACCGTTTGGCGCGCTCGATGAACTCACCCGCCTAGACATGCAGGACTGGCTGCTCAAGATGTGGGAGACCGACCGCCGCTCCGTGTTGTTCATCACGCACAGTATAGAAGAAGCAATCTATATGTCGGACCGCATATTGATACTATCCGACAAGCCAGCAAAAATAATAAAAGAAATTGAGGTGCCCTTCGCACGCCCAAGACACCATGACATCACATTGGAAGATACATTCACCAAGCTGAGAAGGGAAATCTACCTGTTACTGAAAGAAGGCGATACAGAATGATCGATCTGGACATGGTGTCTGAAGTCAGAAAGCATTCCGCTGCGATGGAAGAAAATGGTCGCCCCACCGATGAGATGCTTGAATATATGTATGATGAGGGGTTATTCAAACTATTTCTGCCAAAGGCACTCGGTGGCAGCATGACCCCTTTGCCTGAAGCCTTACAGACGTTTGAAACCGCGGCCTATGCCGACGGCAGTTTCGGCTGGCTCGTACAGCTTGGCTCTGGCGCGGGATTTTTTGCGGCCACATTATCACCGATAGCCGTCGAAGAATTCTTCACCGCCCGCAACTTCTTTATAGCAGGCAGCGACCGGCCACTCGGCACGGCGAGAAAGACGGACGCCGGCTACATCATCAGCGGAAGCTGGCCCTACGCAAGCGGCGCCCTGATTGCGAACTTGTTCACCGCAACGTGCAGGATAGTCTCAGATGATGAAGACGATGGGGCGTTATATGCCTTCGCCTTTACACCGGAACAGGTGACCATAGAAGAAGACTGGAATGCTTTTGGCATGAAGGCCACCGGTAGCCATACCATTCATGTTACAGAAGCCATCGTCCCAGCCTATCGGCGTTTTGATGTCGCTGCGCCGCATTTTTACTATGACCATCCCGCCTACCATTATCCGTTCTTGCCATTTGCTTCTGCCAATATCGCCGCTACCGTCATCGGAGTCGCGCGCCACTTCTATGAAGCGGCCCGCAGGCAGATCGAGTCGAAGCTCTCGACCGACAAAGAAGTAGATGAAATGCGCCACCGCCATACCCTCGATATTCTAAATGCCAACGAAACATCATTCATGCAGGCTCGCCAGTCATACTATGATGCCGTCAGGACGTCATGGCAGACCCATATGGATGGGGAAGTTCTGGACGATGAAATTCTGGACGCCGTATCTGACCACAGTAAAATGGTCGCACATGCTGCAGTCAGCGGCGCCCAGCAGCTCTATCGCCACCTCGGCATGGATATGATCATGGAAGACAATCCATTGAATCGCATATACCGTGACTTGCTCACCGCTTCCCAGCATGGCCTGCTCATCGATGCCGAAGGACGTATTGAGGAAATCAGCACCATATAATAAAAAGGCACCCCCTGTAATCTGACCGCCAGATTGCAGGGAGTGCCTTTTCTTGTCTCATCGCTTTTGGTTTTTGTCCATCTTGAGCTCAACGAAGCAATGTTGTGTATTTTCCCATTCCAGATGATCGAATGATTTCCTGCATGAAGCTTCCAGGAAACTTAGCACTGGAGCCGCATCCGCCTGCTCTACGTCCCCCTTCATTTCATAGACGAATGTCATTTCGCTGATGGGTGGTCCGGGTTATCCCCTACGTAAAACTTCGTGCTGCTTTTCTTGATATCCACTCTGATCACCTCTAATTCCGTTTTTTTAGGCTCTTATCGTAAAATGGCGGATTGTCCGTATTATCTATTGAGCCAGTTCTTCGCTTCCATCGCGGCATCCTGGGTCAGGCTGTGGCCATTCACCCATGTCACCTCAACGTCTGCACCGCGTTCTTCAAACAGGTTGATCACGCGTTCACTTTCCGCTTCCGGCACAATCGGGTCACCCTTGCCGAGGGACAGGAATACATCCACATCATTGAAGTCCTGTTTTTCTTCTACATCTGCCGGATAGAGCGGAGCGAACAAGGCCGCCCGCTTGAATGTCTCAGGCTGCCGCAGCATCATCTGGATGGCGATGTTCGAACCGTTGGAGAAGCCGACAAAGACGACATCTTCCAGTTTGAATTCATGTTCCTTCGACTTTTCAACGATGAACTCATAAAGCTCATTGCCGCGGAATTCAAGGTCTTCCCAATCATACTGGCCTTCACCGTGGCGTTTGAAGTAGCGGTTCATGCCATTCTCCTGCACATTGCCGCGGACTGATAAAACATTATATTCAGGATTCAACAGCTCAGCAAGCGGCAGCAGATCCCTTTCTGTGCCGCCTGTACCATGAAGTAATACGAATACTGGTGCGCCCTTTTTCTTTTCATTGTATAAGTGTTCCATTATGGGTCATCTCCTCTGTCATTATGGTCTTTCTGCTGTAAACATGCGTCCTATTTCTGCATGGCCATCATCTGCAAGCCTACCTACGGCGCCTGATCCTAGGGGACCGATATAGCCGTCTCGATAGATGTCCTCACCTATATGATAGTGCTGCACCTTCAAAAGCAGGACATCTGCTATGATTATACACCCAGCTTCGGCAGCAGACTTTCATACTCTTCACGTCTATGCTCGTATTGCGGCGGCAACTTCAGGGTGGTGCCTAAAGCATCTTTATCCTCGTCCCTGTCGAACCCGGGACCATCGGTCGCAAATTCAAATACGACATGGCCCTTCTCGGAGACATAGATGGAATTGAAGTAATGCCTGTCCTTGACTTCAGTAACGCCGAAGCCTTCATCCTTCAGCGCAGCCTGCCATTCATCGAGCACGTCCATGTCGGGTACGGACCATGCGATATGATGCACTGTACCGATGCCGAACCTGCCTGGGGCAAGCGGCGGGATTGCTGTGATGATATGATGCTTTTCCTCACCAGCCGTCTCGAAATGGAGGTTCTGGCCGTCGTGGTCGAGCTCCGTCAATCCCATCATGTCGGTCAACAGTTCCTTTGTGCCGCCCGGGTCACCGGACAGGAGCACAGCACCATGGAATCCAAGGATTGCGTCATCTTCAGCAGACGCTTCCCCTTCAACAAGGGCGAGCTCGAGCCCGTGTATGTCGTCGAATTCCAGGGTCTCCTTGCCGAACAGTTGAGTCACTTCGACATCAATGTCCTGGCTGCTGAGGTGGTCCTGCCATGCACTGAGGCTGCCTTTTGGCACCCTGAAGGCGATCCTGCCCACTTGACCGCTGCCTTTTCTGCCCTCTCGGCGTTCATTCGTCCATGGGAAGAATGTGATGACTGTTCCCGGGGTCGCATCGTGGTCTGAAAAGTAGAGATGGTAGACGCCCGGGTCGTCGAAATTGACTGTCTGCTTGATGAGGCGCAGGCCCAGGACATCCCTATAGAATTTCAAATTCTCATTTGGATCGCCGACGATTGCACTGATGTGATGGATGCGTTTTATTGCTTCCATTTGATCAATTCCTCCTATATGCGCATTAAGACCGCTTCGTATCGAAAGGACGTATCTGCGCTTCGATTTCTTCGCGTTGTGATTCAAGGAATGGTGGCAGGGCCAGACTCTCGCCGAGCGTTTCATATGGTTCATCGCCCATGAATCCCGGACCGTCTGTTGAAATCTCGACCAAGATGTCACCGATCCGTGTGTACAGTGCCTCGAAGTAGAAGCGGTTTACGTTACCGGAGTGTCCCATACGGTTCTGATTGTATTTCTCTTCCCATTTTTTGATCGTCTCGTGATCTTTCACCCTGAATGACACGTGGTGAACCTGTCCATAACCTTGACGGCCAGGAGTCGATTCGTCTTTCCTCAAGATCACTTGACCACCATTACCGCCCTCGCCGACTTCAAACAGCGTTACATCCTGTTCTTCCAGGCTCGGTTTCATGTCATAGATTCCTGTAAGGATCTGCTTGAACTCATCGAAGTAGCTTACCGTGATTTCAATCGGACCCAGACCATAGATCGCTTTATCTTCCGGTACCGGACCGTTCTTCCATGGAATGCCGGGAGCCACCCCTGTATCCCCTTCGTCGGAGAACAGCTGATACCTCTGGCCATCCGCCTCTTCGAACGGCAGTACTTTTTTCCCAAACACCTCTTTGATGCCATCATGTTTTACATCAAATTCTTCGAATCGCTCCAAATAATATTCCAGTGCCGCGTCATCCGGTACCCTGAGTCCTATGCGTGAAATCGAGTTCGTGCCCGGCGCGCCTTTCGGGATATTCGGGAAGTCAAAAAATGTCACGTCTGTACCTGGAGAACCGACATCGTCCGCAAAGAATGTGTGGTAGGTGTGGATATCATCCTGATTCACCGTCTTCTTGACCAATCTCATGCCGAGTACTTCAGTGAAGAATTTATAGTTCCGCTTTGCGTCGTCCGTCATCGCTGTAACGTGGTGGATTCCGAGTAGTCCTTCAGTCATTTCAAAAACTCCTTTTAAATGATTCATCCAATAATTATCTTCAATTAGAGATAATTGGCTGTTTTAAAGCCTGTGCCCGGCACAAGCTTCATTTCAGTAATCCTTCTGCATGCAGACCGACACGTTTCAACAGGTCGATCGCTTCGTCAACTTCATCATCCGTCCATTCATCGAAAATGGTGTGGATCAGCGCTTCCTGTTCTGCTACGCGTCTGTTCATATATTGCTTACCCGCTTCAGTGATGCAGGCAAACATTTTCCGCCTGTCTTCTTCACAAGGTTTCCTGTACAGGAAACCCTTCTCTTCCAGTTTATCGATGACATATGTGATGCTTCCGCCCCCCATCAGAATCTTTTTCCCGATGGATTGGATCGGCTGATCCCCCTTATGGTAGAGCAGTTCCATCACCGCATACTCATTCAGATTGATTTCCTTCTTCAGGAAATCCTGCTTGATCAGTTTCTGGATGGACTGGGATGACTTGATGAAAACAGTGAAGGCCTTGATGCGCGGATCGATATCTTTCATCTCTGCACATCCTTAAAATTAGTTTAAATTAAATTAGATTAAATTTAATATATCTGTACTATAAGCCATGAAAAATCATAATGCAACCCCTCAGCTCAAAAAATATTAAATTTAATCTAAATGGGTGCAATCCAAATGTTTTAGAAACGGCACGCCGCCTTTATTCAGGCTGCCGGACTTTAAATGCTTCATTATATAGATCCGTGACGAACATATGGCCCGGCGCATGGGTGATCATCACTTCCGGCCTGGCATTCAGGGCCGCATTCTGCGGTGTTACACCGCACGCCCAGAATACAGGTACTTCATCCTCTATAAGCTCGACACTGTCACCATAGTCCGGCTGGCCGAGGTCGGTGATTCCGATCGCATCCGGGTCGCCATGATGGATGGGACGGCCATGCATATCCGGAAACATGCCTGTAATCTCGGCTATACGTTCGACACTTTCCTTCCTGAACGGCCGCATCGAGACCACGAGATCGCCGCTGAATATGCCTGCCGGCACGGTTTTGATGCTGGTCCGGTACATTGCGACATTCCTGTTCTGCATGATGTGCTTCATCTCAAATCCGGCATCGGTGATGGCCTGTTCGAAAGTAAAGCTGCAGCCGATCAGGAACGTCACAAAGTCGTCCTGCCACCAGTCGCTTATATCATCGACGGTTTCTGACAATTTCCCGTCCCGATAGACATTGTACCGTGGGACATCCGTGCGGATATCCGACCCTTCTGCATACACACTCTCCGTCCGGCCATCCTCGAGCACCTCGATGATGGGAACGGCCTGGTGGTTGCGCATTGCATACAGAAGAAAATCGAATGCATAGCGCTTCGGCAGGATGACGACGTTGGCCTGCACATGATTGCCCGCTGCCCCAGACGTCGTCTTGTCGAATGTGCCATTTCTGATCTGGTTTCTAAGTTCCTTCGCTTCCATGGTATCTCTCCCCTACTTCACCCATAAGTCCTGCAGACCCTGCAGCGACATGACCCCTGCAATGATCGTGATGATGATGGCGATGATGCCGAAGACGATCATCCAGGATGGATGGCGATATTCTCCGACCACTTTCTTTTTACGCGAAGCAATCAGCACCGCCCCCAACGTCAAAGGCAGGATCAGGCCATTGAAGGCACCTGCAAGGATGAGCAGTGTGACCGGTCGGCCGACAAACGTAAAGATGACGGTGGAGATGACGATGAAAGAAATGATTACAATATTATTGTATTGATCGAATATGCGGTGCAGCGACTTCAAAAATGAGGCACTCGTGTAGGCGGAGCCGATGACTGAAGATAACGCCGCTGCCACAAGTACGATGCCGAACACTTGCATGCCGATGTCGCCAAGCGCGATCTGGAACACCGACGCCGGTGGATTGTCGGGATCGAGGGACACCCCGCCGGAGACGACGCCGAGGACTGCCAGGAACAGCAAGATCCGCATGACGCCGGTCGTCAAGATGCCGTAATTGGCGGCACGGCTGACGAACCCTAGATTCTCACGCCCAGTCATGCCCGCTTCTATCAGCCTGTGGGCACCGGCAAATGTGATGTAGCCGCCGACAGTCCCCCCGACCAGCGTCACCACCGGCAGGAACAGAGTCAACGGCTCTTCAGGCATGACGGCGCGGTAGGCCGCCTCCCCATAAGGTGGATCGGATTTGATCATGACGAACGCCGTGATGCCGATCATGAGGACACCGAGTATCTGGATGATGATATCCATGACCGCCCGGCCGTTCCTGAGCAGGAATACGATGATGGCGATGACCCCGGCGAGTGCTGCCCCAACCCTTGGGTCCCACCCGAAGATCGCATTGAAGCCAAGGCCCGCCCCGGCGACGTTGCCGATATTGAACGCGAAGCCACCGAGTACGATGAAGAACGCGATTACGTAGCCAAGTCCGGGAAGGACATCATTGGCGACGTCCTGCCCCCGTTTGCCGGAGACGCTGAGGACCCGCCAGATGTTAAGCTGCGCCCCGATATCGATGACGATGGAGGCAAGTATCGCAAACGCAAAACTGGCAAGGAACTGTTCGGTGAAGACGCTGGTCTGGGTCAGGAACGCCGGACCGATGGAAGAAGTCGCCATCAGGAAAACTGCTCCGAACAGCAGCCTGCGCTGCGTCGTTGTCATTTTGGGCTTGTTATCCATTATTCCACTCCCTACATCGTTGTGACTTCAATATCATTTTCCTTCAGGCGCCGGCGGATCTCCCGGACGAATTCAAGCGCCTTCTCCCCATCCCCATGTACACAGATGCTGTCAGCCTGTATTTCGATGTCGGAGCCGTCGATTGCCTCCACCCGGCCTTCAGTAACCATCCGGATGACACGCGCTGCCGCTTCGTCTGTATCGGTCACCATCGCCCCTGCCTTACGGCGGCTGACCAGCGTGCCGTCGGCTTCATATGCACGGTCGGCAAAGACTTCGTGACGCACTGCCAAGCCGGCTGCCTCACCCGCCTTCACCAGGTTCTGGTTGGACAGACCCATAAGCTTGAGGTCGGGGTTATATGTCTTCACAGCCTCTGCAATGGTCCGGGCGAGATCCGGGTCGGTAAATGTGGCATTGTAGAGGGCCCCATGCGGCTTGACATGATTCATCCTCTGACCTTGAGCGCGGCAGAAGCCGTCCAGGGCGCCAAGCTGATAGATGATGAGCGTACTGATCTCATCTGCCGTCATATCCATATAGCGCCGCCCGAAGCCCATCAGATCTGGGAATCCCGGATGCGCTCCGATGCCCGTCACGCCACTATCCTTTATCAACCGCACCGTCTCCTGCATGACGGAAGGGTCCCCTGCATGGAAACCACATGCCACATTCGCTGATGAGATGAGCGGGATGATGTCTTGATCATTGCCGATCGTATAGTTGCCATAGCTCTCTCCGAGATCCGCATTCAAATCTACTGTAAGCATTCATATCTCCCCCTAATTGATTATCGCATTGCGCTCAAGAAATTTTATATCTACGTCATTCTTCTCATAGTTCGGGTGGTTCATCAGAAAGTGCTGGAAATCGAGATTTGTCGAGATGCTTCCGATTACCGTCTCATCGAGCACATGACGCATCCTGAGAATCGCTTGCTCGCGGGTCGGGGCATGCACGATGATCTTTGCGATCATGGAGTCGTAATGCGGCGGGATCACATAGCCCGGATAGACATGGGAATCGATGCGTACCCCACGCCCCATGCCGAAGTGGAGCATGTCGATCTCACCGGGCGCAGGCATGAAATTGTTTGCCGCGTCTTCGGCATTGATGCGGCACTCTATGGCAAAACCTGAGATCCCTACATCTTCCTGTGTGATGGATAGCGGCTTGCCGCGGGCCACCTCCACTTGGGCACGTACGATGTCGACACCGGTGATGGCTTCCGATATCGTATGCTCCACCTGGATGCGGGTGTTCATTTCAATGAAGTAGAAAGCCGCTTCCTCCTCGACATAAAGGTATTCGACTGTGCCGGCGCCGCGGTAATGGAGGTCTGCGACGGCAGCGGCCGTCCGTTCTGTAATGTCTTTGCGGGAAGCCTCAGGCAGGATGGCGGCGGGCGCTTCTTCTATAAGCTTCTGGCTATTGCGCTGTATCGAACAGTCACGCTCGTAGAGGTGGACCGCATTGCCTTTTCCGTCCCCGATCACCTGCACCTCGATATGGCGCGCTTTTTCGATGAACTTCTCGACATAGATGCGGTCGTCGTTGAATGCATTCTTCGCTTCCTTCTTCGCTTCCTTGAAGTACTTTTCGAGTTCAGAAGACTCATGCACAAAGCGCATGCCCTTACCGCCTCCGCCGGATGCCGCTTTTATGACGAGCGGAAAGCCGATCTCCTCAGCAATCTTCTCCACTTCTTCAAACGTCTCGACCACACCTTCGCTGCCTGGAATGACGGGCACCCCCGCCTGCTTCATCGTCTGCCTTGCTTCCGATTTGTCCCCCATCCGGGAGATCGTCTCCGCAGTAGGCCCGATGAAGGTCACGTCCATTTCTTCAAGCCGCCGTACGAACTCCGCCGATTCCGACAGGAAGCCGTAGCCCGGGTGGACTGCGTCCGCCCCTGTGACCTCAATTGCCGAGACGATGGCGTCGATGTCCAGATAGCTGTCTGCGCTCTGGGCGGGGCCGATGCACACCGCTTCATCCGCCAGCGCAACATGCATACTCCTTGCGTCCGCTACCGAGTAGACTGCCACGCTCCTGATGTCCATTTCCTTCAGTGTCCGGATGATCCTGACGGCAATCTCTCCCCGGTTCGCAATCAATACTTTCTCCACGTCAGTCCCCCTCCTGCCGGATGGAGATGAGCGGTTGGCCATATTCGACCCCTTCCCCATTGCCGACGAGTATTTCTTCCACCGTACCGTCAACATCCGACACGACATCGTTGAATACTTTCATCGCCTCAATGACGCCAAGGACGTCCCCTTTTTTGACAGCCTCACCTTCAGCTGTATACGTGTCCTTGCCGTCTTCATCCTTGTCTATATAGAAAGTGCCCACTTGTCCGGCATCTATGGTGTGCGCCCCACTGTCTCCCGCATCATCCTTCACTGCGGGCTGCGGCTGAGCACTTGTTTTTTCTTGTGCTTCGAGATGGAGCTTGAAGTCCCCGTCTTCCACCGTCAGCACCTTCAACTGCTGCTCCTGCATAAGCGCTGCATAGGCTTTCACTTTTTCGAC
This sequence comes from Salinicoccus jeotgali, assembly GCF_039538805.1. Taxonomy (GTDB): domain Bacteria; phylum Bacillota; class Bacilli; order Staphylococcales; family Salinicoccaceae; genus Salinicoccus; species Salinicoccus jeotgali. The sequence continues at coordinate 17,598 of NZ_BAABCK010000017.1, forward strand.
ATCCATTTAATTAACCTCCCATTAATTTTTCGATCTTTTTTGACACCGGGCGAATATGCGCACGGAAATCATCATTGGTCTTCATATAAGCGCCGTCTTCAATCCGCGCCATTTCCGCTTTGTACATATCTGTCGCTTCCTCCACTGTGACGGCCTTGAACCTGATTGTCTCTCCAGGTTGCTTCTGGACGAATTTCGGGATATCCGCCCGGACGACCGTTGCGATCTTTGCGTAGCCGCCGGCGGTCTGCCGGTCGTTCAGCAGCACAATCGGCTGACCGCCCTTCGGCACTTGTATACTGCCCAATTGTGTCGGTTCCGACAATACATCATGGGAGGTGGCTTCAAGCTCTGGCCCTTTCAGGCGGGCTCCCATGCGGTCTGCGTCCTTCGTCAATTCATACTCGCCTTCAAAAAATGTGTGCTGCATGGCTTCATCGAAACGCTCGAACTGCTGGCCCGGCACCACATGGACGACATCATCCCCTGCAGGTATCTGAACACGTTGCTGAGCGATTTTGTGCACCTGTCCGCCGTATGCAGCAAGCCGATCGGAAGCCTTGAGTGGACGCCCACTATATCCGCCGATGCCGCTTCTGGCATGGGTTGAGGCGCTGCCGAGCACCCGGTTGACCTTGAAGCCACCGGCTGCGGCAAGATAAGTGCGGGCACCACTGGCGGCTGCACCGATGGTGATTATGCTGCCCTTTAGGACTGGGATGGCAATCCCTGAAGGATGGCTGCTGCCATCTATATCAATCGGCATCTCTGCGCCGGCCGTCGCAATGAAAGTGTCAGAGAGCACCTCGAATGTGCCGCCCTGCAGCGTCATTTCAAGTGCGGCGGCAGTTTCCGTGTTGCCAAGCAACTGGTTCGCCAAGCGGAACGCCCGGTAGTCCATCGCCCCGGCGGGCGAAAAGCCCTCTGACTGATGGCCGTAGCGGCCGAGGTCCTGGACGGTCGTGTAGACCCCTGGCTTCAGTACTTTCAGAATCCCCGTCATTTGTTCCTCACCTCGCTGTTCACTTCATAGTCCCCTTGGGCGACACGCTTTTCGATATCCTTGTACTCGTCTTCCCCGATCGACCGGTAGACGATGCGGTCCCCCGCCCCGTAGAGAATCGCCGGGTTTCTATCCGCATCAAAAAGTGGGACGGGCGTGCGGCCGAGCAGGTGCCAGCCGCCTGGTGACTCGAACGGGTACATGCCCGTCTGTCGTCCCCCGATCCCGACAGAACCTGCCGGAATGCTGACCCGGGGCGTTTCCAGCCGATCTTTATGCAATCGTTCGTCGAGACCGCCAAGGAATGGAAACCCCGGCATGAACCCAAGCATATAGACGAGATACTCGGTATCCGCGTGCAGGTGCACGACGTCTTCCTCGGACAAGCCCGATGTTTCAAAATGACCGATGTCCGGCCCGTACTCCCCGCCGTAGCACACGGGTATTTCGATGACCCGGTACTGGAACGGCTCCTGCGCAAGTGCATCGATATCTATTTTCTCAAGAGCTGCCTTAAGTTTTTCCAAGTCTACAGAAAATACTTCGAAATGGATGATGAGACTTGTATACGACGGTATGACCTCCACCACGCCTTCAAAGGACTGTGCTTCTATATGATGGCGCAGGGCGACGATCTGTCGATTCACCGCTTCATCGATTTCGTCGCCCAAATATATCGTCAGTGCATCTTCTGCAAACTGTCTGATTTTCATGCCTTTGCCCCCAAACTGAATTTTCACACTTTTCTCATCTAATATCGTATACTATTATGGACAAAGATGAAAGACCATTACTTAAATGAAGGAGCATAAAAATGACACGATACTTCTTGGATAGGATGAAGGCAGAACAGCTGGAGGATGCCTCCGGCCATAGACTCCACGAACAGTTCATGACCATCGCCGAAATCGGCATGACGAAAAATCAAGGGTCGCGGCGCATGGGGTATTCGAAGGAAGAGGAGGCAGCTAAGCAGCAGGTCATCAAATGGATGGAGGAGATCGGCATGACGGTGCGCCGCGACGGCGCCGGTAATGTCTTCGGCAGATACCCAGGACAAAACGATTCGAAAGTCTTCATGGCCGGTTCGCATCTCGACACCGTGCCGGACGGGGGACATTTTGATGGTGTCGCCGGCGTGCTTACCGCGCTCGAGATCGCAACACTGTGGCATGAGGCGGGATACAAACCGAAGTACTCCTATGAAGTAGCCGTCTTCAGCGATGAAGAAGGCAGCCGCTTCAACAGCGGACTGACCGGCAGCCGGGCTTTTATGGGGATGTTGACGGAAGGGGAAGTGGATAAATATAAGGACCCTTCCGGTCAGGACTTTGACGCCGTCATGGACGCAGCCGGGTTGGACCGCACACATTTCCTGGACGCGGAGGGACCTGATTATCCGATTGAAATGTATGCGGAGGTCCATATTGAACAGGCCAGACAGCTCGAAGAGAAGAATCTGCCGCTTGGCATCGTCAGCGGCATTGCCGGGGCGACGCGCACCAGTGTCGTATTCCATGGAGAAGCGGGCCATGCCGGCAGCACCCCGATGCCGGGACGTCAGGATGCGCTGGTCAAGGCATCCGAATTCATCTCGACTCTACCCCAGGTCGCCCAGGGCATCAGTGAGACGGCAGTCGCCACAGTGGGCAAGATCAATGTCGAACCGGGCGGCGTCAATGTCATCCCGGGCGAAGTGTCGCTTGTCGTCGATGCCCGGGATATAGACGTCGAGCTGCAATCTGCGCTCATCGATGCCGTTCGCAACCATGCCGAACGGACGGTTGAAGGCAGCAACGTCACGGTCGATGTCGATTTGACGACCCGCATCATGCCGATCCCCATCCAACCGGAAGTCATCGAAAAGATGGAGCAGTCCTTCGAGCGCAAGGGGTTGAGCCCCGTCCATCTGCCGAGCGGCGCGGGGCATGACGCCATGGCCATCGGCACAAGGCACCCGATTACCATGCTGTTCGTGAGGAGCATTGCAGGCATCAGCCATAATCCGGCAGAATTCACCCATATTGCGGATATCCAGCAGGGCGTCCGTGTGCTGCAGGATTTCTTCGAAAATTACTAAAACCGGAAAGAAATGATTTCTTCCCTATTAAACGCCTGTTTTTCGGGTAGACTGACAGGGAGGTGAACCGAATGTCATATATACGCATCAAAGGCGCCAATCAGAATAACTTGAAGAATGTGAGCGTCGATATACCAAAACATACCCTGACTGTCTTTACTGGACGCTCCGGCTCAGGCAAGTCATCGCTTGTGTTCAATACACTTGCGGCCGAATCGGAACGCCTGTTGAACGAAACGTATTCAAGCTATCTGCAGAATCAGATGACGCAGTACGAGAAGCCGGACGTCGATCAGATCGAGAACCTGCCGGTGGCGATGATCATCAACCAGAAGCGCCTCGGCGGCAATTCCCGTTCCACGGTCGGCACGATTTCCGACATATACTCGTCCGTGCGTCTATTGTGGTCGAGGATCGGGGAACCGTTCGTCGGCTACTCCAACGTCTTCTCGTTCAACAATCCAAGCGGCATGTGCCAACGCTGCCAGGGATTGGGGTATGTCGAAGATATTGACCTCGATGAACTGCTCGACTACGACAAGTCGCTGAATGAAGATGCAATCAAGTTCCCATCCTTCCGCCCGGACAGCTGGCGCGGCAAACGCTATCTCTACAGCGGTCTGTTCGACAACGATAAGAAGCTGCGCGACTATACGGATGAGGAAATGGAGACCTTCTTGTATACGAAGCCGACACGTCTTAAGAATCCCCCTTCGAATTGGCCGCGTACGGCACAGTTCGAAGGGCTGATCCACCGCTTCAGACGGTCGTTCCTGCTCAATGACAACTTCGAGAAGAAGCGCTTCATCAACGATGTCAACCGCGTCGTCACAAGCCGCGACTGCCCCGACTGCAACGGCAAGCGCCTGAACGACACGGTGCTGTCATGCAAGATCGATGGCATGGATATCGCGGATTTCACAAATCTGTCCATCGAGGAGGCCATCCCGTTTCTCAAACAGCTCGATGATCCGAAATCCGAATACATCATCCGGCCGCTGCTCGCGCAGATGGAGTCCCTGTCGTATGTCGGACTCAACTATTTGACGCTTGCCCGTGAGACACCTTCCCTCTCAGGCGGGGAATCCCAGCGCATCAAACTCATCCGCCACTTGAACAGTCCGCTGGCCGATCTGGTCTACATCATCGATGAGCCGAGTGTCGGCCTGCATCCGGAAGATATCGAAAAGATCAATACGATCATGCGCTCCATCCGGGATAAGGGCAACACCGTCCTTGTCGTCGAACATGATCCCGACGTCGTCCAGATCGCCGATCATGTCATCGATATCGGTCCCGGTGCCGGCCAGCACGGTGGCGAAATCATCTTTACGGGGTCGTATGAGGAACTGATGAAGACCGATACGCCGACAGCGACGGCACTCGACCGTCCGCATCAGCTGAAAGCACAGCCGAGGCGCCCGTCAGACTTCATCAGCCTCAAGCACATCACCAGAAACAACTTGAAGGATGTCTCCGTCGACATCCCGAAAAATGTGCTGTCCGTCGTGACCGGGGTGGCCGGTTCCGGTAAGAGTACACTGATCAAGACTGGCTTCCGCAATGATCCGGATGCGATATTCATCGACCAGAAGCCGGTCCATGCTTCGAACCGTTCGAACCTGCTGACCTACATGGACCTCTTCGATGACATCCGGACCTTCTTCAGCAAGCAGACGGGACTGCGCAAGGGCATGTTCAGCTACAATTCTGAAGGCGCCTGCCCGGAATGCAACGGCAAAGGCGTATTGAAGACGGAGCTCGCCTTCATGCCGGACTTCTCCCAGACTTGTGAAGTGTGCGGCGGCACCCGCTATAAGCCAGAAGCATTGGCGGCCACAGTCGATGGCTATTCCATCGCTGATATACTGGCGCTGACCGTCGAGGAGGCATTGAGCGTCTTCAAGACCAACGCCCATGTCATCGAACGCCTGAGAACCGTGCAGGATACAGGGCTCCACTATATGACCCTCGGCCAGTCGCTCGATACATTGTCTGGCGGTGAGATACAGCGGGTCAAGCTCAGCCGCTACCTCGATGGCGAGGCGACAGGCCAGGTCTTCATATTTGATGAACCGACGACCGGGCTGCACGAAGATGATATCCCGACCTTGCTTAAATGCTTCCAGGAGCTGATCGGCCAGGGCAACACCGTCATCCTGATCGAACATAACCTCACCATGATGACCCATGCCGACTGGATCATCGATGTCGGTCCAGGCCCCGGTCTAAAGGGCGGCACGATACTCTACAGCGGCGCGCCCTCCGGCCTGCTTGATGTAGAGTCATCGGTGACGGCCAAACACATCAGACGCTATATCAGCAATCCGGAATGACACGTTAAGAAAGCCTCCACCAAAAATGGGTGGAGGCTTTGTTTTATGATCTGAGTATCTTCAATTCCCCCTGTAGCGCTTCGTCTTTCTGTAGAGCAAGGCAAACACCAGCAGTACACCTGTACAACCGAGCAGCCAGACGGAAAGCATCATCATCCCGATTGTTCTCCATGGGTCATCGAGCCCGAAAAACATCGTGATGATAACCAGCACAGTCAACAAGGCGCTGGCCGCAACAGGAATAAGTGTCCGGCCATGGAGTTCCGCATAGACGATGGCCAGCCCAAATGTCAGCAGATAGAGGAGCGTCAAGGTTGCGGTGTTGATCGATTTATCCAACATCGTCCCAAAATCCACCCCACCCGAAGTTTCCGGCATCTCGACTTCAAGCGGCGCCATGTCATCCCCTTCATAGGAAATCGTCTGTATCTCATAGACAGCCGGCTCGGACGGCCAGTCCTCCTGCACCAAAAATGCGAGGCGCTCTTCATTGTTGAAGAATGCCGGGGACATCACCGAAGCATCTTGGTTGGTCAATTGCTCCACCTCTTCCGTTTCAGTGTCCGTCAGAAACAGCTCATAGATGTAGGTGCCTTTATCCGACTCGCCTGCCTGGGCTGTATAGGCAAGTGAAGCGCCGTCAGACGACAGGGTCGGGACGCCGATGTAGCCAGGTCTTCCGATTCCCACATAGGGCTGTTCCTCTTTGGTCTTAAGGTCATATGAACGCATCGCCTCTCCCATGAAATGGAGCATCTCCCCATCCGCGGAAACATTCAATCCCCGCATATCGAATGCATCCTTATCCGTCAGTTTTTCATGGGCATCACCTTCTCTACTGACGCGGTGGAGATCCCGTCCGTTTTCCGTCGATTCAGGAGCCGCGAGCAGATCTTCTGAAGGCATTGCGATATAGTAGACTGTTTCTCCATCCGGTGACATGGCAGCCTCAAAGACGTGAGTCTCAGTGCTTGTCAGCTGGATGGGGTCGCCACCTATCTCTGGCAGGAGATGAAGTGTCTGTATCCCCTCTTCCGAGCGGCTCAAGTACATCAACCCTTGACCATCCGGAGTGAACTGGGGTTGGGTCTGATCCGCCTCTTCTGTCAGCGCGATTTCTTCCGTCCCTCCGCCGATATCTCCTATATAGATGGATTCCCTGCCGTCATCATAGTAGGAGAAGGCCACCTGATCATCGTCCGGAGAAATATCAATCGATTCACCCAAACCCGTATGGTGTCTGTACGGGCTATCGTCTGTGGTCATACTGTACGTGACTGCTGCAACAAACAGGATGAAGCCGATGATGATGGCCGTCATCAAACTCCTTTCTTTATTGATGCTACCCCTCCTTTAGATGTGACACTAGTTCAATCACTGTGACTGTCACTCCCCCATCACTTGCCTGTAGTGATCGGGATCCGTAGCCCCTTCTGTATTGATGACTAAGACGTTGGAAACTGCATCCAGCCCGAGTTTCTGCCGTGCTTGTGGGTATCCGCCTTCTGTCATCAGCGCGTGCAGCGCGCCGAGTGTGACGGCTCCGGAGGCACCCGAAACGACAGGTTCATCTGAACCGACCGGCCTGCCATAGAGCCGCATACCCCGCTCACTCGTTCCGTCCTCACAGCGGATGAACGCGTCCGCTGACGCTTTCAGCATCTCAAAGCCCTGGGTACTCGGCGCCCCGCAGGCCAGGCCGGCCATCACAGTATTTAAGCTTCCTGTGACTTGTTGCGCTTTACCGGAAGTGTCCTTCATCGATTGATGGAAACAATCCGCCGCTTCTGCCTCCACCACGATGATCCGCGGGCCGTTACCGTCCATTCTGCTGATTACCGCGGCGGTCATCGCAGCAGCGAACGACCCCACTCCAGCCTGCAGAAATACATGCGTGATGTCATTGAAGGATGTGTCCCCCAATTGTGCATGGACTTCAGACATGAGGGTCGTGTACCCTTCCATGATCATCAGCGGAATCTCGTCATACCCTGGCCAAGCTGTATCCTGCAGCAGCACCCAACCATGCTCTTCTGCCAAGTTGGCCGTCTCCTTCACCGTGTCATCATAATTGAGTGTAGTGGCAGTCGCTTCCGCCCCGAGTTGCCGCACTGCTTCAAGACGGTGTTCGGCCGCCCCTTCAGGCATGAAGACTTTCGCCTTTTGGCCAAGCAGGCTGGCCGCCCACGCCACCCCTTTGCCGTGGTTGCCATCTGTTGCAGTCGCGAATGTCACGCCGGGATGCGTTTTAAGCCGCTCCAGCAATTCATTGTAATCATCGAAATCCAAGCCTTCATATCGTCTGAAATATTCCGCCATGACATAGATGCCACCCAGCCCCTTGAACGCATTCAACCCGAAGCGTTCCGATTCATCCTTGGCATAGATGTTCGCGACGCCGAGCTGTTGTGCCAAACCATCAAGATGAACCAGCGGTGTAGCCGCATACTCCGGCACACTCTGGTGGAATCTTGCCGACCGCTCCATCACCCCCTGTGTGAAGTGCGCGAGCAGATCAGTTTGTCCCCCTTCTTCCTTAAACCGATTTAAGACCATATCCATAGATGCTTCCCCCTTACAATCATCGTCCATCGATTTAGAGTTCTTGCTTCGACTTTTCCATCTTCGCTTCTTTACGCTTCTTCCTTTTCTCCCTTATGCTGACAAGGAAATAGAGCGGCAGCATGCCAACTACAAATGCCACAATGACAATGGTCCGGTTTTTCGGCCCCACCCAATCGAAGACGTAGAGGCCGAGGAACAGCAGTATCACTACAGCGATCAGAAATAATTTTTTATACATTGTACGCCACCTGTCCCCAATCTTTTAATATCTCCTGCATCTGCCGGCGTGCATGTGCCCCTTCACGGATCGGGTACTGCGGGAAGACATGGTTCATCTTTGGATATTCGTAGTATGAATACGGTGCACCGGCCGCTTCAAGCATACCGGCAAATTTCCGGGCGTCCGGCAGGCACACTTCATGCTCGCCGACGAACAGGTGGATCTTCGGCAGGCCCTCTAGGCTGCCATATATCGGCGACACTTTGTAGTAGGTTGGATCTGCGTTCCCCGCCCAGATGCGGCCGATGACCTTCAGGTTGTCGGGCTTTAACATCGGGTCGAGCGCCGCGTATTTCTTCATTTCGGGATGGGTCATGGTGACGTCGAGCCAGGGTGATATGAGGATCAATCCGTGCGGCTTGGGCAACTGCATTGACGCGAGCCACTGGGCGAATCCTAAAGCCAATCCGCCACCGGCCGAATCACCCATAAGCACGGGCACCTCCGGGTCTTCATCCAGCAGCTCACGGTACAGCTGATCCACCGCGTCATACGCATCATCATAAGTGAATTCCGGAGTTTTCGGGTAGATCGGCACGATGAATTCAAGTCCCGTATCCTCCACCATCCGATCTAGGAACATCCAATGGAAGAGCGATGGTTGATGGATGTAGCCGCCGCCGTGGAGATAAAGTACCCGCCTGCTGCCATGCTTCTGCCGCGGCTGCATGCGGTAGACCTTCATGCCGGCCTGCTGCGAGATGTCGATTTCCGACCGTAGTATACCTTCTGGTATTTTATGTTCCTTGCGGTTCTCCTTGAAGTTATCGGCAAGCATCTTTTCATCCACATCTTCGAGATCGAAGTTGACGAAGCGGATGATATCTTCGGCAAGCTTGCTGCCGATGCTCCTCTCTTCTACCAGAAGCGCCCGTACCGAATACGATAAAACCCCGACGCCCGCCAGTACGGCTGAGGCTTTGAGGACATCTTTCATGCAATCATCCCTTTCGTTTTGAAGTGCCCTCTGAAGAGGAGCGGCCCTTGATTTATATTACAGATGGAAACGCCGGCCGAGCTGGGTCATGAGGGCGCGGGTGGCGAATGCAAATATCACCGTGAACGTCGTAACGCCGAAAAGCAGCGCGACGACACTCGGCCACATGACGGTTGCCACCCCAGCCAGGTAGAGGATTCCCGGTACAAAGCCAAGCGCAATCATCATCAGCAGGAAGCTGACATAGCCGCTCCATCTCAGACGCACACGCAACATGAAGATCGACATCAATAGGATGCCGCCGATGATCAGAAACGGCACGACATAGTTGACGGACCACTGGACGGAGCCGGACATCGCGTCGATCACCAGCAACAGTATCGTCAGGCTGACCACCTGCGCGGTGATCTTACCGCCGATATGGGAAGCCGAGAGTATCGTATGGCTGAGCGACACCAGCATATAGAATACGGCCACGGCGACATAGAACACCCACAAGTACTGCGGCATGACGATGATGTTGACGGCCAGTGAGGCAATCACTGCCAACACCCCGAGGAAAATGGCGATTCTGGTGATGCGCGCTTTCATGCGCTGTTCCTCCCGGTTGTAATCCGGATACCATGTTTCGCTGGTATGTACGTCGATGCCAGTGGGTGCGTCGCACAGCGGACATTCCGCCTGGCCCACCCAGACACCGCAATTCGGACATTCCGTCATATCTCATCCCCCCAGTCATTCGAGTAGACGGTGATGTCCTGCCCGGTCTTCTCCTTAAGCAGCATAAAGAATGTGCGGATGATCTCCTGTTCTATAATCGAGCGTGAAAATGTTATCGTGAGCCGGTCGTTCAACGTACCGATCCCACAGTTGATCGGACTCTTCCGGGTCGGATACAGCACCACTTCCATGCGGTCGACATGCGGTTTCATCGCATCAGGCAGCTTGATGTTGCCAAGGTTCGACAAAGTCATCGTCTTGAGCCGTTCGCCGAATTGATTGAAGCCAAAACGCATGATCGGGTATTTGAGCAGGACCGGCATGGCCCGGGTCAGGAGGTTACTCTGCAGTGAGACGAAGCGGTTGATGCCGGCCTGCAGATTCTCTTTATCGGTCTTATCGGCAAGCTGGGTCGATACTTCCTTAATGAGACTATCAAACTGCATATAGCCATCCATCGAGACATCGATGTTCGCGACATAGAAGAAATTGCGCAATGTTGTGGATGGAAAATGCCGCCTGAGGCTTACTGGCACCGCTATCGCGATCCGTTCCTCACGCCTGTCGCCTGCTTTCTTTTCGTCGTGGATCGCCTGGATCAATACGCTGAGCAGAAACCCTGTGAGCGAAGTTCCTTGTGCTTTGGCGAAAGCATTCACTCGGCCAGCATCCATCACGCCGTGGATGACATTGATGCCCGGCGGGTCAATCGGCACGCCTTTAATCTGATAGCTTGGCTTCAACCGCGGGCCCGTGCGCTTGATGTTGCGGGACGTGGCAAAGCGTTCGAAACTGTCTTCCATCTCCTCCGGCCGCGGCGGGTCTTCCGGCACCAGGATATCATTCCCAACCGGGTCTTCCATGCCGCGCAGCATCAGATATTGGTAGACGAGCGTCTTCAAAAATTCCACCGCACCCCCGCCATCGGTCACGGAGTGGAAGATTTCCACAGAGATGCGCCGGTCGAAATAAAGCACCCGGATGAGATAGGCGTTGTTTTCCTTCGCATCGATCGGCGCACATGGATGCGCCGCTTCCCGCTTGACGCTGAGCAGCTCATCATTATGTTCCATGAAGTCCCAGAACAGCCCTTTACGCACGCGCACCTTCAGTGTCGGGAAACGCACTGCGACGATATCCAGCGCCTCCTGCAGCGTATCTTTATCTATCTTTTCTTTCAGGATCATCGCCACCCGGAATACCGCGGAGTTCGTCGCATCCGATACCGCATGGAATATCTTCCCTGTATTATCTATCTTGTACCACTCATCCATGCGACCGTCTCCTTCCGATTGATCTTCTTGCTCTTATTTACGTCCGATCAGTATTTCAAGGTCGAGCGTCACCGTCCGCGCCTGTGTGATGAAATCATCCAGTTCACCCGGCGCCTGGTTCCAGGCCAGCGGGGACATCCCGGAAAGATGCCGCAGGGCCGCTTCATCGAGCGGTACGCTTTTTGTGATGTGCATGCGCTCAGAAGGCCCGTACTGCGCCTCGAACAATGCCACCGTATCCGCGTTGTCGTACTGCGCCTTATCCGTCCCCTTATAGAGTGCCTCACGCAGTTCCTTTAAATAGCCCGCACCCGGCACGACTTTGATAATGCACCCGCCTGGCGCCAAGACGCGGTTGAAGGCGTCGTAGCGCGCCGGCGATAGTATATTCAAGATGACGTCGCTCTTGGCATCGGCTATCGGCAGATCCGCCAGATCTCCCACCAGCCACAGCTGCTCTGGATAATGCTTCGCTGCCATCATGATGCCTTCTTTCGCAATATCGACACCCACACCGACCGCATCCTCCCTATCGATGTCCGCCATGATCCTGGCAAGGTGGGAACCTTCACCGCTGCCGGCATCCAACACCTTCAAACTTGACTCCCCCGTCACCTGGCCCACCGTTTCGGCAATCGCTGTATGCAGTGCCAAATAGAAGCCACTTTCCGTGATAAAGGCGTGCCGGTCTTCAAACAACGCCTTGTCATACTGGGTCTTGACCGGCTTGTTCAGCATATTGACATAGCCTTGTTTGGCGAAATCGAATGCATGTGCATTACGGCACACGAGTGAAGCCTGCTCCCTCACATGCATATCTGCCCCACATACTGGACAGCGGAATATGTCCGCATGCCTCGCTGCGAGCTGCGCGCTTTTTTCTTTCTTCTTCATACTACGGCCTCCCGCTTCATTGTGTTAGTTTTATAGTAGACGAGCCGCCCGCCTTGTGCAAATGAATGTCACTTCAAGTCACATCATTTGTAATCACGCGGGCGCTTATTTAATGTTTAAGTATGACAGACCAGATTCAAATCAACGGAGGTACGGATACTATGACACGATATGATTATGATGTAGCGTTCATCGGCAGCGGGCATGCCGCATGGCACGCTGCAATGGCGCTCGTCCAGGCGGACATGAAAGTTGCCATCATCGAGGAGGACACCATCGCCGGCACATGCACGAACTTCGGCTGCAACCCGAAGATCCTGCTCGAAGGACCATTTGAAGTGCTTGAAGAACTCGGACACTATAAAGGCATCCTCAGCCAAGACACTACAGTCGACTGGCCCTCATTGATGGACTACAAGAAAAAAGTCATCCCACCGATGTCAGAAGGCCTCAGGCAGATGTTCGAACAGCAGGGCATCGACATCCACATGAATCATGGCACCCTGCAGGATGCCCACACCATCGCAGTCGGTGAAGAGACGTTCACGTCCGATAAAATCATCATCGCAACCGGCCAGCACAGCAACGCACTCGACATACCGGGCAAAGAATACACCAGCAACAGCCGTGACTTCATGGATATGGAGTCCATGCCGGAACACATCACATTCATCGGGGGTGGCTTCATCACGGCAGAATTCGCCTCCATCGCCATCAAGACGGGGGCGGAAGTCCATATCATCACCCATTCCGATGAAATGCTCCGTGGCTTCAACCGCAAGCATGTCGGCATGCTCACCAAAAAACTCGAGTCGGAAGGCGTCCATTTCCACTACAATGAAGATACTGCCGAAATCTCGAAGGATGGCGGGCGCTATACATTGCGTACCGAATCCGGTATGACACTATCCACCGACTGCATCATCGATGCCACCGGACGCGTACCGAACGTCGCCGGGCTCGGTCTTGAGAATGCCGGAGTCAGATATACGAAAAACGGCATCCAGACAGACGGCTACCTGCGTACCGCACAACCGAACATCTACGCAAGCGGCGATGTGCTGGACAAGACGATTCCAAAACTCACGCCGACCGCCACATTCGAGTCGGAATACATTGCCGCGCATATCACCGGCATGAATACGGAACCGCTCAAATACCCGGCCATCCCGAATGTACTCTATACACTGCCGCGCCTTGCCACAATCGGCACGACAGTTGCCGAAGCGGAGGAAGATGACGCCCTCACCGTTAAAACGGTCGAGTTCGGCAAACGGCTGTTGTTTGAGTACAAGAACGAAACCGATGCCCAGATGGATATCATCATCGACCAGGACAAACGTCTGGTCGGCGCTGAAATATACGGCAATGATGCAGCTGACTTGGTCAACGTCCTCACTTTCGCAGTCAACCAGAAAGTGACGGCGCAGGACCTCTCTGCCATGATTTTCGCCTTCCCAAGCCCTTCAAGCGGCGTCATCGATATGCTCAAATTCGAATTGTTGTAGCGTACTACCGAAGCGGATGAATGTCATCCGCTTCTTTTTTATGCCGTCAACGTCCTGCCATTCCGCCGAGTTTCTTCATCTGCCGGTCCAGCACCTGCTTGATGATTGGCTTCACCCCTTTAAGCATAAACGCATACTTACGCTTTCCGGGATCGAATGTGCTCGTCACGTGCACATTCGTCGTGCGTGCAGCAGCTGGCTCCAAATTGAAGGTTGAAACAATCACACCCTGCTTGAGCACGGTCTTCACTTCAACATGCTGGTTCTTTTCATATTCCGTAATCTCAGACCGGAAGCGGTATGTACGGTTCAGCACCTTCAACTTTGTGATGAAGCGGGCGCCGACTCCCCGTTCTGCCTCAGTCAGATAGTCGTTGCCTTCAAAGATCGGGCTCCACGACTTCAATTCCTCATCATCATTGACTATGGTGAACAATTCCTCCGGTGTGCCCGACATCTCTTCTTCAAAATGATACAGTTCCATAAGATTCTGCCTCCCTCTTTTCCCCAATCATACCATTTTTGCGCCCATGACCTGGCACAGCGTGCACATCATTAACGCTCGATTTACATGCGTGATAAAATGGGGGCTGTATTAAATAAACAGAGGAAATGCGAGGGATAGACAGATGAAGACATTGACAGATACATTCAAATTGCACAACGGCACCGAGATTCCGGGCGTCGGCTTCGGCACATGGCAGACACCAGACGGGGAAACTGCGGTCAACGCCGTCAAGAAGGCGATCGAATCCGGCTACCGCCACATCGATACGGCAGCTGCATATAAAAATGAAGGCAGCGTCGGCCAGGCAATCAGGGAATCCGGGGTGGACCGTAAAGATCTGTTCATCACCAGCAAGCTATGGAATTCCGAACGGGGCTATGAGACGACGAAAGCCGCTTTCGACAGCACTCTGAAAGCACTCGGTACGGATTACCTTGACCTCTACCTCATCCACTGGCCAGCAAACAAGAAACAGTCTGACGACTGGGAAACCATTAACCTCGATACGTGGAAAGCGATGACCGAGCTCTATAAAGAAGGCAAGATCAAAGCCATCGGCGTCTCCAACTTCATGCCACACCACCTGGAAGCGCTCGTCAACACGGAAATCAAACCAATGGTCAACCAGATCGAATATCATCCAGGGTACACGCAGGATGATACCGTCGCCTACTGCAAGCAGCACGACATTCTGGTCGAAGCATGGAGCCCGATCGGATCCGGCCGCCTGCTTGAAAACGAAGACCTCAAAAAAATCGCCGGGAAATATGATAAATCCGTAGCACAACTGTGCATCCGATATGTCATGCAGAACGGCATCCTGCCACTGCCGAAATCCGTAACCCCTTCACGCATCGAAGAAAACACACATCTCTTCGACTTTGAAATCAGTGAAGCAGACATGGATCAGATGGACGGAATGGACACCGTCGGATTCTCCGGCATGACACCGGATGAAATGGACCTCTAAACTTCTGAAGCATCATGATGTAAGGTGCTGGCACCTTGCAGATAACTCATTGAACCTCCTTTCCAGATGGAATGGGGGTTCATTTTTATACTTCAATGACTACTGATTATTTTGTTGCGTGAGCCGATCTCTCACCAAGCTATAACAGAAACCCTTCAGGCATCCCGTCTGACGGTTCCAATATAAAAGTGTGGAAGCCAGTTATATTGGCCCTTCCGGACACTTTCGCAATGACCGCTTCGTACTCGCCCACTTCCATTTCAGTGGTCACCTCTCCTTTGAAAATCCCGCCGGTGATGCTCCGGTTCATGAACGTGTCCCCTGCCCCGATGGTTGAATCATTAAAGAGTTGGGCGGCTTTCGCACTCGTGCCCGTACCGCACGGGGACCGGTCGATCTGTCTATCTGCAAAGATTGTGATGTTCTGCCATGTGCCTTCTTTCGACTCTTCCGAAAAGATGACGCCATAGATGCCATTCAAGCCTGCTTCAAGTGGGTGTCGGATGGTGTATTGCTTCTCGACCGCCGCTTTGATCATGGCGCCCCACTCCTTGAATTCAGCCAGATGTTCATGTTTTTGTGGCAAATTCAGAAGTCGATTGTTAAGAAACACATAAAACGCGCCGCCAAAAACCACATCGGCGTTCAGCTGCTTCCCCTCAACATCCAGAGTGATATCTTCCAGATAGACGAATGAAGGGACGTTTTCAAATGTAACCAAAAGTTCTTCATCCACGTCATATTGCGCATGGGCAATGACTTTTCCTGCCGGGCTGTCTATCACAAACCTTCTCTTATCGGAATTGTCCCCGAAGGCGCCCGTCTCGATCATCACAGTGACGACCGCAATAATGCCGTGCCCGCACATCGTGCTCCATCCCTCGTTATGCATGAATAGCACGCCGAAATCGGAATCTTCCTGTGCCGGGGGTGTAATGATGCAGCCGTACATCCCTTCATGCCCCCTTGGTTCATTCATCAAAAACTTTCGGATACCGTCAAGATTTTCCATGCAGTAGGCACGGCGTTCCAGCTGTGTCTCTCCTTTAATGGTTGGCAACCCGCTCATGATGATCCGAAGCGGTTCTCCTGCCACATGCATGTCGATGGTATTGATCATTTTTTTGTAATTCACTTCATTCCCTCCCTTTTCTTGTTTTAGAATATAAAGAAATTTCCGTGCCATAATTTTCCGGTTAGACGCATTGCCTGCTTTTCGATATACTGGAAAGAACCAAAATTTTGGAGGACTACTACTATGACCATCGATTATACATCCAGAAAAGATGCACTGATTTCCAATCTTAAAGAGCAGGCGGTTGATGCTGCACTCATCACCGATCCGTCAAACATCTATTATATGACCGGCTTCTTTGCCGACCCCCACGAGCGCTACATGTCGCTCTTCATCGATGTAGAAAGTAAAGAGACACACCTTTTCCTTCCGGCACTCGATAAGGATGCAGCGGAAGTTGCGGATGCCGACCACATCATCCCGATTTCCGATGAGGAAGATCCATTCGCCCTCATAAAAGCCACCATCAAAAGTGACGTGAAGACAATGGGAATCGAGACGAATGTCGTCACTGTCGCCCATCACAATGGACTGAAAAGTGTCTTCCCCGAAGCACGCTTCACCGATATCCAGGAAGCACTGAATCTGCA
The DNA here is from genome assembly GCF_039538805.1 of Salinicoccus jeotgali. GTDB lineage: Bacteria > Bacillota > Bacilli > Staphylococcales > Salinicoccaceae > Salinicoccus > Salinicoccus jeotgali. The sequence goes on from NZ_BAABCK010000017.1 coordinate 34,338, forward strand.
GCGGACATTCAAGAGCCGTGAGGATGTGGACGGCATGAAAGAAGCGGTGCGCATCATTGAAACCGTGCTCAAAGAAGGCCTCAAGACCATCAAGGCCGGCATGACCGAAGCCCAGCTTGTCGCCCAATTCGAATACTTGATGAAAGTCCATGGCGCCGCCGGCCCATCATTCTCCACCATGGTCCTGGCCGGCGAAAAGGCCGCACTGCCGCACGGTACCCCGGGTGACAGAACGCTCGAAAACGGTGATTTCCTGCTCATCGATTTCGGTGTCATCACCCATGACCGCTACTGCTCGGACATCACACGCACCTTCATCATCGGTGAAGCGACCGACAAACAGAATGATATCTACAATATCGTCAAAGCTGCCACAGAAGCCGGTGTCGACGCCGTCAAAGCTGGCGTACCACTCAAGGAATTCGACATCGCAGCGCGCAGCGTCATCGAGTCCCACGGCTACGGCGAATACTTCAATAACCGCGTTGGACACGGCCTCGGCATCGAAGTCCATGAAGCGCCGTCCATCCATCACTTGAACGAAGATGTCGCTAAACCCGGCATGCTGTTCACCATCGAGCCTGGCATCTACATCCCCGGCTATGGCGGTGTCCGCATAGAGGAAGAAGTGTACATCAACGAAGCCGGAGAAGCGGAAGTCCTCACCACTTTCCCGACGGAATTGCAGACGATAAAAATCTAATGCTATCTCAACAAATAAATAACTGACTGCCCCTGTCCGATATATTTTAATATCGGACAGTTTTTTATCTACTCCACCATTAATCCATTAGTGTGAAGACGATCAGCATCCATTATTAAGTAGTTTATGTAATCACTTTAAATAATCTGAATTTTAAAATATAATGGAGCGATAGAACATTTTACATGCATTCTGATACTAGTATGAACAAAAGGAGTGGAAATTGATGAGTGGATTAGGTGGATTGAACAAATCACCAAATGGTGTGGGAATCGGGCTTGTACAGCTACAGTTGCCTGTAACCGAAACTAAAGAGGACTTGAAAGCACAGACGGAAAAGGTATGTGAGATGGTGCGTAAGGCGAAGCGGTTCACCGCCCCAACTGATATCGTCGTCTTCCCGGAATACATGCTGCACGGTTTGTCCATGAGCATGGACGACGCGATCATGTGCGATATTGACGGCCCGGAAGTCCAGGCGTTTAAGGATGTCTGCAAGGAAAACGAAATATGGGGCTGCTTCTCCATCATGGAATATAACCCCAACGGCAATCCCTACAACACAGGATTGATCATCGACGATAAAGGCGAGATCAAACTGAATTTCCGCAAACTGCACCCATGGGTGCCTGTAGAACCATGGGAACCAGGTGACCTCGGCCTGCCTGTATGCGAAGGGCCGAACAGTTCCACACTCGGTCTGGCAATATGCCATGACGGCATGTTCCCTGAAGTCACCCGCGAACTTGCCTATAAAGGCGCCGACATCATACTTAGAACGGCTGGCTATACTGCACCCATCCACCATTCGTGGCGCATCACCAACCAATCCAACGCCTTCTGCAACTTGGCCTACACCGCTTCAGTCGCCATGTGCGGCAGTGATGGAACGAACGATTCCATGGGCGAAGGCATGATCGTCAACTTCGACGGCGTGCCGATGGTCGAAGGCAGCAACCGCCCTGATGAGATCATCACCGGCGAAGTCAGGCCGGACCTGGTCCGTGAAGCGCGGACGCATTGGGCTTTGGAAAATAATATGTATCAGTTGGGCCACCGCGGTTATGTTGCGGTCGAAGGTGGCGTCACCGACGCGCCCTACACTTATATGACGGACCTTCAAAACGGTACTTACAGATTGCCTTGGGAAGACGACATCGTCCATACAGATGGTCAGGATTATGGGTTCCCTGCACCAAGGAAGAAGTAGGTTTCAATACAACACCATCAACGGCACAACAAAACCACTGGTCCATTTAGACCAGCGGTTCTTTTCTCGGTAATTTGATTCACCACTTCTTTATAAGCAATGATTATTCCGCCCTCTTCTTCCCGAAATAAAGGAGACCAGCAAGCAACCCGATCAGCAGCATGGCTGAAGCAAATATAAGGAAAGGGATCGGGCCGAACTGGAAGATGAGCGGTGCGGATAGCGCAGTGACGAGCCCACCGCCAAGGAATGGTTCAAAGACCAGCTGCTTGTAGCCAAAACCTTCAAGGGCAGGCGATTCCGTCTCGGGGTCGGCCACACGGACCAGCATCAGGCCGGTGGCTGTCACCCCGGTCGACTGACCAAAGTCACCGATGGCTCGCTCCAGCCAATAGTCCGGCAGCATCCTTGGACCGAATACAAAGAATCCGAAGACATTCCATACGATGCCGAATAACGCCAGCAACAGAAATGGCACCAGATACTCACCCAGCACAGCCAAGGAAACAGTCGCAATCGCACTGGTGATGAGGATATCAAGGGCAAATCCTTGTATAGTTGTAATCATCTGTCTATCTACAAGACGGGCTGTATCGTATTTGTCCACGAAGAATTGAACAGCCAATCCCCCGAACATCGCCAGCGGGAACAGCGGGACATATGTCATAAAGTTCGAGCCGAATGAGGCAGCTTCCAGCCATTTAAGGCCTTCAAGAAGAAGGTAACCGATAAAGATGGCAAGGCCCACTATCGCAAAATGAAATGTAAGTGTTTCAATAGATTCGGCGCGTACCGTCTTTTCAGGACCGGAACCACGATCTTCCTCCTCAACGATACCTGCTTTCTTCGTAGCTGACATTCCTTTTACATTACTGATGATTTCCGTCTTGTTCCAACGGACACCCCAGTTGATTAGGACAATACCGAAAATTACCCCACTCAGAATACCGACGGTGGCCATCCCGACAGCGAGGTCATAGGCTTCAGGGAACCCGAGTTCTGCGAAAGTCTCCTGTAGGCCGGCCGCTGTACCGTGGCCGCCCTCAAAGCCGATTTCAACAAGCGCACCGACAAACGGCGGCAAATCATAAAACGGCACTAATATGAGAATTGTCAGCAGCAGACCAATGACATACTGACCCCAACCCAAGGTCCAGCCGAATGCCAGTTGTGGCCCACCGACATTCCATATTCTCTTAACATTGGGTAAAACTGTGCCGATGAACAGCGTTGCAAACACGATATTAATCATAAGACCTGGAAGTGACGACCAGACTTCCATAATTTCTTCAGTTAATATCCCGGTTGTCCAGAACGAATCCTCCCCGACAAAATTTCCAGCGATCCGCCCCAGTACTCCTGGTCCTAAAAACAGTGCGACGAACCCTCCAATGACGGACGCCGGGAGGAAAAGATTCTGCATCAATTCCACGCGCATCCGGATCCATTTTCCGATGAGGAGGAAAATCCCTAGACAAAGCAGCGCAAATCCGATATGTTCCGGACTCATATTTACACTCCTCCCAATAAACTAAAAAAAGTATAATCATCGCATATTACCTTTTGTAAACAATAGCTATTATTATCCTCCTCTTCCCGACAATGATATTATGGAAACGTGAAACCAATGACAAAATGGATGGGTATATGAGTAATAATCGGTACAACCGCAAAATCGACCCTGAAAATTTCGAGGAGGCTTTCCTAGAGGAAAACCCGACGTCCATATATGACCAGTGCATTGCGGACTTCAAACTCATCATCGTCCTCGACCTGCTCGAGAAGATGGTGCATGGCTACAACCAGGAGGATCGAGCAGTAAGCTGGAGCCCGTCTCCTCCTCGAGGAGCACCAGCATCATTTGTGGCGCGATCAGATTGATAAGAGCGCTGAGCGTCTATTTCGATTCGGCAGCCCACTCACCCCGGAGTTTCTGAGAAAAGTGTTCAAGTTTTTGAAAGGAGAAGTTGATATGGAGACCATATACTTAGCCGGCGGATGCCTATGGGGCGTCCAGGCTTTCATCAAGACCCTGCCAGGCGTCAAAGCGACAGAGGCCGGGCGGGCCAACGGCACGAGCGACACACTCGAAGGCGCCTATGACGGCTACGCCGAGTGCGTGAAGACAGAATTTGATCCAGCAGTCATCTCCGTCGATCGATTGATGCGCCACCTGTTCGAGGTCATCGACCCGTACAGTGTGGACCGTCAGGGGGAAGATGTCGGCAGAAAATACCGGACCGGATTATATAGCGAAGATCCAGTGCATCTGGAAGCAGCGAACGCCTTCATAAAGCAGAGGGAGGATCACGCGAAAATCGCCGTCGAAGTCCTCCCCCTCACCAACTATGTAAGAAGTAGAGAGGAGCATCAGGACCGTCTGGATAGATGCCCCGATGACTATTGCCATATCCCGAAGGAATTATTGATGAAGTACCGATGAGCGCCACTGTCATTACTAGTGGAGCCCTGCCCCTCCTCCCCATTGCACTGGATTCCCGAAGGTAATAGTGTTATAATACAATTAACAAATAGGATGCTGTACATGAAACACCGAACCCCCAATCTATGCCAGTAGATTGGGGGTTTTATTTGGTGTATTGACTGCGTCATCTGGTCAGTCATCACGATTCTCGAGCCAATAGGCGAACAACGTGAGGGCTACACCTGTCATGACAGGTGCAACCAAAACTTCAAATAGGGTGCTGTACATGACTTCACCTCCTTCCATGCTGCCACAGCACGGAAGTGGACCAGATGACTGCCATCATTTTATCATAGATACACCCTTTCCTTATTGATGCCGGATACTATCCAATCTACAATTTTAAGCCTTCCCCTCTTCAGTCCGGTACACGATATCCGCCGTCCTTTCCACAAAATACTTATCATGCAAAGTCAGGATGACTGTCCCTTCATAGGCTTCGACGAATGACTCCAATGCTTCACTCGTGTCATTAACGTTCGAGTCGTATGATATGAGAAATGATGATGCCATATAAAAACCCCTTCAGATACTTTTCTGAAGGGGCCTTTAAATATAAATATATAGTGTTTTAATCTCCAATATTCTTATTTAGTTTTGACCTGATTCATTCCGGTGGACTGGGTGGATTATACCCGTCATATGGTGCACCACTTCCTGATCCTTCAAGCTCCGGTGCATCTGTTTCATATAGTTCCATGCTCGATCCCCCACCATTTTGTTCAATCAGGCTCGTGTCTTTCTCTGGATGCTCTTCGAGGATCTCTAATTGATCACGGTATAAATAATCGATTTCTTTCAATCCATCCAGAGGTTCAGGGTTATAGAAACGCAGAAGATCTTTCATCAGAACTTCGTCGGAATGGCTTAATTCTTCTCTCGCATTATCTCTATAGCGATAAAGCTCTTCCAATTCTTCTTCGGTTAATTGATCCTGCAGCGCCTCCCCTGTCTCTGTATCATAGATATCCTCTCCTAAGAAAGTATATTCCGGCGTCACCACACGTCCATCTCTGAGTGGGACGGTATTATCGTGTTCTTCTGATAAAATATCCTGTCCCATAAATAGATAGCCATCTGTTTTCATGCCGAGTAGATGCATTAAGGTTGGAAGCATGTCCACCTGACCACTGTATGTGTCGAACACTTCACCATTTTCAACGCCGGGGACATGCATAATGAACGGCACTCTTTGCATTTGAGTATCATGGTATTGATTCCACTCCTGCGGATCTTCACCCACTAAAGGTGCCAATGCCGGGTTTCTCATCTCGGAAATACCATAATGGTCACCATACATGACGATGATCGAATCCTCATATAAGCCGCTTGACTTCAAGTAATTGAAAAATTCCTCCAAAGCCTGGTCAGCATAATGTGCTGTAACGAAATAATTGTTGATTGTGCCATCCTCGGTTTGGGCAGCTGGAAACTCCACATTTTCCTCGTCCAGTGGATAAGGGAAGTGATGAGAGACGGTAAGGAACTTGGAGTAGAATGGTTGAGGCAACTGTTCAAGATACTCCACCGAATCATGGAAAAATAATTTATCTTTCAAGCCATATTCCATTGATCTGTCTCCGGACACATCATAAAACTCGGAATCAAAGAAGAAGTCATAGCCGAAACTTTGGTAAGTATCCGTCCTGTTCCAAAAAGAGCCGACGTTTCCGTGAAAAGCAGCTGAGGTGTAGCCCCCATGCTGCGCTAGAATATTTGGCGCTGAATGGAATGTATTTGTGGATCCCAATGATTGAAACATACTGCCTTGAGGAAGACCATACAATGACAACTCCCCTAAAACTTCAGCGTCTGATGACTTGCCTTGGCCAGTCTGATGGAAAAAGTTCTCAAAACTATATGAGGCCTCATTGTCATATAGACTCGAAAGGAATGGCATGACTTCGTGAGTTTCACCATATTCATCTTCCAGCTCGTAATCAATTAAAAACTGCTGCACACTTTCCAATCCAATCATAATAACATTACGGCCCTCTGCCGCCCCAAAATATTCTGGGTTTGGCGCTGCATGATTTTCGGCCGAAAAGTTAAACACCTTCGCTAAATCTGACTCGTCGGCACTCACTCGCATTTGGCTTTTTTGCGATGCTTGGAAAACATCATAACCGGTAAAGAAATTCAAGCCTAAGTATTTAACGATATAATTCCTGTCAAAAGTGCGCGTTAATAATTGAGGGCGATCAATTTCCGCCAATATCAGGTTCCCTGCCAAAAGTAGGACACCCACTAATGTAACGAAGGCTTTAGTACGCCTCTTATATTCTTTCCTATCTTCAGCGAGCGGTGTCTCCTTTTTATAGAAGAATAGATAGCCAAACAACATGAGATCGACCCAATATAACACGTCCCAGACCCGCATCATTTCAAATGTGGAAGTGAATAAGGCGCCGGTCACATTGTTGGTGCCCGATACGATGTTAAACGTCAGAAAGTCAGCGAATTCCCTGTAATATAGTATGTTCGCATATAATAATATGGACATGAACAGTAATATTGTGAACATTGCCCATTTCCTTAACACAGGATTGTTGAAAAATAGTGCGATGGACAACAATATGACGCCCGTCGCAATCGGGTTGATGAACAAAATGATGTGTTCGAATATACCGGATACGCCCAGACTGAATTCAATCCAGTAAGCCATGTATGTTTTCAACCAGAATAGAAAAAGGAATAGGATGAAATATCCATAGCGTCTATTCAATAACTCTTTTATGTTTGACATGTTTTCACTTCCTCATTCTCTACCTTGTCCCTTAACCTCCAATGAATCATAAAGGTTCTATACAGATGATCCATAGCGAATTAAGATAGAGTAGAATATAAGATTATCCCGCAAATAACGTCGAGGGGGTGATGACGGGCACTAAATAAAGTTGAAACGCTTTAATATCAAGAGTTGCGATAACTTAACGCCAATATATGGACAGTTACTTCATCCACTTCAACGAAGCATTATCCCTTATGTAGAGTCTCTATAGATGATTTCATTCGTTTCGCTAAAATATCAGAATTTTACAAATATTGAACAGACTTTATCAATACTCTTTATTATATAACAAAATGTGGTTTTTAAGCAAAACTTACCTGTTTACCAACAGCGATTTCTACGAGTCAGTCGCTTGGCACGACAATAATAAATTAGCGCGACTGGTGCATGGAATACTGTGAAATGGATTGATAGATAAAGGAAAGGGGTATTTTCAGACAGAAGCGGTAAAAGGATAGTAATCAGTATATGGAGGGATGAAGATGAAACGTGCTGAAGCTATTGAAGTCATTCCGATAAAGTTAGAAGACGATGGCAAGATACCCAACCACCCCACCTTTCCCCTGTTGATCTATAAGAGCGTATTTGAAGATGGTGATGACATTCCCGCCACACTTAACTCCAATGATTGGTCCGGGGAGTGGCTCGGGTCCGTCCACCCTTTCCACCACTACCACAGCAACACCCATGAAGTGCTTGCGGTCAAAGAAGGTTCTGCCACACTGCAGTTGGGCGGTGCGCAAGGTGAAACGATTGAAGCGGAGAAAGGCGACGTCATCATCCTGCCAGCCGGCTATGGCCATAAAAGAATCAAAGCAAGTGATGACTATGCCAACTACGGCGCCTATCCGGGCGGTGCCGATTTTGATATGTGCTACGGTAAACAGGAAGAAAGGCCTGAAACAATCAACAATATCGCACACGTCCCACTCCCCGATGACGATCCCGTATTCGGCCAGGACGGTCCACTCTTTGACCATTGGATACGATGATGCCGATTTGAAAATAGAAGGCATATAAGTTTAAACACCCTGATTTTAGAGAAGATGTGTAGGAAATCATTTAAAACGAATAGGAGCTGTCTGATAATGAAAACGAATTTTGATTTGGTGGTAGTCGGTACAGGGCCCGCTGCATCCTCTACAGCAATGAAATGCAGGGAAGCGGGATGGGAAGTGGCCATGATAGATTCTCGGCCCTACGGAGGCACTTGTCCTTTAAGAGGATGCGATCCAAAAAAAGTTCTGGTAGGGGCGGCAGAGATGATTGACGGTGTGGAACGAATGAGCAGCAAAGGCGTGGTGCCCGGTGCAACCATCAACTGGTCCGAACTGATGGCGTTCAAGCGGACATTTACAGAACCGGTGCCCGACGGAACAGTCAAGAAGCTGCATAAGGCAGGGATCCATACGTTCCATGGACGGGCATCATTTGCAGATGAAGAAACGATTCAAGTTGGAGAAGATCAGCTTACAGGCAAGCACATTCTGATTGCGAGCGGTGCAAAGCCGGTCGAGCTGCCAATCGAAGGGATTGAGCATCTGACATACAGTGATGAGTTTCTGGAACTCGATGCCTTGCCTGAAAAAATAATTTTTGTCGGTGGCGGATATATCTCATTCGAATTCGCCCACATCGCAGCCCGTGCCGGCGCTGAAGTGCACATCATCCAACGTGGGGCGCAGCCACTTAAGAACTTTGATCCGGAGCTTGTCGACCTGCTGGTGAAAAGTTCTGAAGAAAACGGTATTCAGATCCACCTGGACACAGAAGTCAAATCCATTGAAAAGACAGGGGCGGCCTTTACGGTCGAAGGCATTAAAGAGGACGAATCCTTCAAACTGGACGGCGATCTCGTCGTCCATGGCGCAGGCCGTGTCCCTGAAATCGATGATTTGAACCTTGAAAAGGGAAATGTGGATTGGGAGAAAAAAGGCGTCTCCGTCAATGAATATCTACAGAGTGTCAGCAACCCCCGCGTGTATGCAGCGGGAGATGCAGCCGCGACAAAAGGGCTGCCCTTGACTCCGGTCGCCTCCATGGAAGCACAAGTCGTGACTGCCAATCTACTCGGCGGCAATCAGCGCACACCAAACTACGACGTGATGCCAAGTGTTGTATTTTCACTGCCCAAACTCTCGGCAGTAGGGTTATCGGAAGAAGCGGCCAGAGAACAAGGGTACAACGTCAGAGTCAATAAAATTGATACTTCGGAATGGTACACCTACAAGCGGACAAATGAAAGGTACGCAATGGTTAAAATCATCATCGATGAAGATTCCGATCAGGTGCTCGGCGCCCACCTGCTCAGCCGGGAAGCGGATGAACTCATCAATCATTTCGCCACAGCGATCCAGTTCAAGCTGAAGACAGAGGACCTTAAACAGATGACGTATGCCTATCCTACCGCTGCTTCTGATCTCGGTTCCATGCTTTAAAAAACTGAATCTGTTCCAATATAAAAAAATCATCAAACATGAATCTCCCCCAACCTACCTTTGTAGATTAGGGGAGATTTGTTTTTTATTTCTGCAGATTAACCAGCTGCTTCTTATCTTCCAGTTGATTGAGACGTGACGCCATCGCTTTCGATGCACTATGCAGTTTCTTCTACAGTTTATTATGATATAATGCGCAGAGGATTTCAGTGACATCAAAATGATTACGAGGTGGATAAATGGACTGGTTTTTCTTCGATTATATATTTGATACTTATATTCTCAGCATCATCACTACAGTCATCATCATTTTAAACATTCTGCTGGCGATCAGCCTTGTCTTTCTTGAACGGCGCAATGCACAAAGCCTTTGGGCATGGTTGCTGATTCTATTCTTCCTGCCCATCATAGGGTTCATCCTGTACATGCTGTTTGGCCGCACCATATACAGGAAAAGCATATTCGCCATTCCAGAAGATAAGAAATTGGGCATGTCCCATCTTGTTGAAAATCAACTGGAATCCCTGGAGGATGGATCATTTAAGTTTCCGAACGAAACCACAAAAAAATATCACCAGATGATCCACATGCTGCTCTATAACGACCAGTCCTTCCTGACGACGAACAACAGCATCCAGACATTTACAAACGGCCGGGATAAATTCGATTCCCTGCTTGAAGACATCCGCAACGCAACAGACCACATCCACTTCCAATACTATATCCTAAAATTGGATGGCATCGGCCAGACGCTCTATGATGCGCTGCTCGAAAAGCAGAAGGAAGGCGTCACGGTCAAAATCCTTTATGATGACATGGGGTCCCGTGGCCTTAATCTAAAAAGTTTTGGCACGCTCAAAAAAGAAGGCGGGGACGCCAAATCATTCTTCTCCAGCATATTTCCATTAATCAATCCACGTGTGAACAACCGTAACCACCGAAAGATTGTCGTGATTGATGGGAAGATCGGATACGTTGGTGGATTCAACGTAGGCGATGAGTATTTGGGACGGGATAAGAAGTTCGGCTTCTGGCGCGATACGCATTTAAAACTACAGGGGAATGCGGTCAGATCGCTTCAACTTCGTTTCCTCCTGGATTGGAATTCGCAGCCTGGCGGAGATCGCATAGACAATGAAGATCGCTATTTCCCTGAAATACCCTCCCACGGTGAAAAACCGATCCAGATCGTCACCAGTGGACCTGATGAGGAATGGGAGCAGATTAAATATGGATATATGCAAATGATACACAGCGCTAAAGACTCCATATATATCCAAACACCCTATTTCATCCCAGACCAAGCCTTCTTCGAAGCATTGAAAATTGCCATTTTAAGTGGGGTCAAGGTCCACCTTATGATTCCAAGCTTCCCGGACCATCCCTTCGTCTATTGGGCAACATATTCCAATGCCGGCACACTGGTCAAAATGGGCGCAACCGTCCATACTTATGAAAAAGGCTTCAACCACCAGAAGGTCGTTATGGTGGATGATGAAGTCCTCAGCATCGGTACAACGAATGTAGACGTCAGAAGCTTCTCATTGAACTTTGAAGTCAATGCCTTCATATATGATAAAGAACAGGCCAAGCATTACCGTGAGATATACGAAGCTGATATTCAGGATGCCACTCTGCTCACTGAAGAAAAATATAAAGCCCGCAGCAATTGGATCAAAGTGAAAGAAGGATTCGCGCAGCTTGTGTCGCCAATACTTTAGAAGTACGATTATAAAAAACTTAATAACATTAATAAGCACCCCTGAAGTTGAATGTCAGAACTCAACTTTAGGGGTGCTTTCATATACTTAGAAATCCAATCAATTAACATTGTCTTTATTCTTCTCAGGTTTAAAGTCGATGACTTCCTTGGCGATCATGCCAAGCATGCTGACCATTACGCCAACCCCTACCACCAAGTACATCATGGTGAATATCTTCCCTGAATTGGTGACGGGTGCCATACCTATATCCACGCTGCTCGGCACCAGACTCACCACTCCAAAGTAGATCGCATCCAACACGCCCCACCCTTCTACGCCAGTATAAAATAATGTCCCCGACAAAAGAATCAGGAAGAGCGTGAACAATAAGGATTTAAACGCCGGACGTGCGAATGCTTTGCCGATGGCTTTCAATAAGCGTAATGCGGTTAAAAAGAATGAAATCATATTTTTATATTATCTCCATTTTAAGTTTCTGTTCCCTGTTAAAGTAAACACGTAAGTACCTTCTTGCGTTGATTGGCGAGATGGAAATGATAATGTATCATGATTTAATAATTAAATGCTTTGCAAAACTTAATTTTTTATCTTCTCATAGCTTGATCAATTACTTTTTGTTCAACTGACAATATGCCGTCCATTTCCTCTAATAAATCAAGCGCTTCCTCAGGTGTTAAATAAGCTTTATGGTAACAGGCGATATGCCATTTGCTTTTTTGAGGAATATCTTTTTTAACATACCAGTCCGCTATTTTAGGTCTTAAAAATTCTTTATACCCTGGATATCCAAATTCTAACGATGTTTCTTTAGCAATTAAAGTATGTAGTATAGCATGTTCAACAATATCACAGAACACCAAGTTTTCTTTTTTATGGTATTCAAAAGGTATATTTTGTCTCCTTATGAATCCCCCATTTGTCATATTTAAATACTTGTTTTCCGAAATGTGATGACACTCTAACCCCTCAAGCGATCTCGAAAACTTCCCTTTTGCAATACTTTTTATTTCTCCATTTAAGAATCGCCCATACGATTTTTCTCTATAGTAATCGTCTTCTGCTGCACCATATTTATCAAGCAGAAATTCTACTGCTTCATTATAGGTTTTAGAAAGCAAAGCAAAATACTCGTCTTTTTTTCCCATTTTTAATTCTCACCTCGTTTTATTACATAAATTCCACATAATCACTCATGTTTATAGCAAAATCCATCAACTCTTGTGGAACCTGATATATTCTTCATTATAGAGCATTATATCCTTTTTCTTATTGCTGAAGCCGTGCTTCCGCCTTTTAGTTCCCAACATTTTAAATATAAAGTTGTTATTCACATAAATAATAACATATTAGATTATAATGAAGCCTTCCGCTATAATAGTTCTTCTTTTTATTAATAAGGACGTATCATTATCGGATATTCAATAGGAAATCAATAATTTAGAGACCCTTTATAATAAAGGGCCTCTTTAAGGATGTCGTCACAATATAATTAAAATACATATTTTCAAAAATCACTCTGATCAGCAATCAATGTAGCCTATTCAATCATATTTCATTTTTATTTTGGGAATTACTTTAGGAAGTTCCTTCGTTAACTCCATATTATGCTGTAATTGATTTTTTCCTAATGGCTGTTCAGCTTTCGAAAAATCTGACATTCTTGTTATCTCATGAATAAAAGGCACATCATCAGGCTTTGTTTTTGAGTACTCTTCTACCGACTTCTCAAAAATATTCCAATCCATCCCCCAATTTTTGGAGATTTCATAGATTGCTTGTTTCTTTTTGTTATTCTTCCATTCATTAAATGCCTCATCAAACCTTATATTTGTCGGTACATGACCTGGTTCCAATTCTGTTGTGACAAATTCTTTTATCAATTCAGCTTTTTCATAATCTCCTAAATCACTTAATTCTTGAATCTGTTGGTAGATGATACGTAGTGTTTCAGCATCGACTTGTTGCCTACCCTCAGAAGATTTGGTCTTCTCACCAATCAATTCAAGAATATGGTTGGCATCAATAACTTGTGTACGCACAAGTTTTGTCTTACCAAGAAGGGGCGTTACAGCTTCTGTCTCATCTGGAGGCTCCCCTTCCTCAAAAACCAGGTTCCTGTAAGCGCCTATATATTTTAGCCATGTATTTTCATCTATGCCAAAATCGTCATTACGCCATTCAAATTGATAGTACTGTTCTACCACCTGCATTTGTTTTGCGACTTGTTTAAATGCTTTTATAAAATCATTTTTGGCGTCTTCATCATTTTGAAATTCTTGCCATGTGGTAGGATCGGTCATCTTTGTCTTCATTTCACTCATTGCTATATTTAATTTTTCTACAGCTGTTTTGTAGTCGTCGACAATGGCTTTGCTGCTTGTACCACCTGTACCATAAAGCCTCAGTGCCTCGTCAACTTTCTCCTCTGTAATCCTTGGGTACTGGAAGTTTATAATCGAGCCAAATTCTTTGTCAGGGCCATGAACACGATTTGTTCGGGAATAGGCTTGAATCAGTCCATGCAATTCAAGAGACCGATCTACATATAACGTGTTTAAAAGTTGGGAGTCATATCCGGTCAGAAGCTGTTCTACCACAATCAGAAGATCAATATTTTTTCTACTCCGTCCGCTTCCTCCCCGACTCCCACGGGTCACGACATCTTCGTAATAAGCTTTTTCACCATGCTGCAAATCATCTTTTCTGAATTTGACCCCTGTAAAAGAAGCATAGTCATTAAACATCCAATCCACTACATCAGGGTCGACAGGGTTACGTTCTTCGTCCCCACCAAAACTGAATGTCAACGCAATATTTAATGGTCTGTCCATAGGCTCCATTTGATTTTTAAATTCTTCGAAATATTTAATAGCATGTTTTTTTGATCGGGTTGTTAAAATAGCGTTGAACTTTCTTCCTTGTGATTGCCCTTCCCAATTAGAAAGGATTTCAGTCACTACCCTTGGAATGTGAGTCTTATCGTTATACTGTAATATTTTCCTTTTGCTGGCGTCCTTTTCAACCTGCAATTCAGATAGTCCTTGGACGGAACGTTCAATATCTTTGCCTTGTCTATCTGGCTTTTTTAATTTCTCGTCCTCAATTATCATATCCCTTAAACTTTCGTAACTCTCAAATTCGCCTGTATTGATATAATCCACATGGAACCCCAATACATTACCATCAGAAATTGCTTCATCTATCGTGTACTTATGGAGTTCGGGACCAAACAATTTTTCTGTCGTATCGATGAGTTGACTATGCTGGTCAATCATTCCAGTCGATTTATTTTCCTCATATAATGGCGTGCCAGTATATCCAAAGAACAATCCATTCTTTTTAAAATAATTCTTGATTGTAGCCATCATGCTTCCCATCGTTGTCCGATGCGCTTCGTCAATGATGAATACTATTCTTTTCTGGCTCAACCTATCATTTTGATTCTCAATCAATTCATTTACCAGGTTGTTCAACTTGTACGTGGTTGTGACAACAATGCCACGGGCAGATGAATGCAGAGTTTTTCTGAGTTGATATGTATGCTGGGTGTCGTCTACAGAGACTGGTTCATAAGCGGCATATGCTTTAAAATTCTCACTCGTACGTTGATCCAACTCTCTCCGATCAAGCAAAAAAACGACCTTGTCGTATGCTCCGCGAGTTGATAAAAACAAAGCGGTCTTAAAGCTTGTGATGGTTTTACCAGATCCTGTGGTATGCCAAACATACCCTCCATGCGATAACCCCTCGTCATTATCCCAACCAAAAGCCGCTGCTTCAACAGCTTGCAGGGCATGAACCTGATAAGGACGCATGAGCATGTGACGTTGATTGTGCTCCTCTAGTGATTCATCAATCACCAGGTAGTCTCCGACCATTTGATGAGCCATGGGTATCATAAGAAATTGGCTGATGATCTCTTCCCAATCATTGACTGGTATATTGTTTTTATCGGCCCAGTGGAAGACAAAGGCAGGATTAAATTCATGGATAGACTTCGGCGTCGCAAAATAGCGTGTTGCCACTTCCGAAGTCGTCACCATCATTTGTGAAAACACCATGAAGTTATGCGTGTATTCGCCATCTTGATAATAGCGTTTAAATTGTCTGAACGCTTCGTCCAAAGTTTTATCAGAGCGCTTTTGTTCAATATTAATAAGCGGCAGTCCATTGATCAGCAGGATTAAATCGAAGCGATTGCCATTGGGACTTTCGACTTCACGGGCAATTTTATAGCTTGAGTCTCCCCCACTCACCTCAGCTTTTTTGAATATCGTCAGTGTGATTTGTTCTCTCGTTACATTCTCGTGGGCATCCCGATAAATCCCATCAATCTTCCCTTTAGAAGCTTCCATCGCAAGTAGTTTTGAAGCTTCAAAACTATTCGATATCTGATTCACCTTGGTCATCACTTGTTGGAACTCATCATCAGTCAAAGGCACTCCCTCTAACTGATCCGCATTAATACGGTTGAGTTCGTTACGCCAATTCGCCACTAGATCATCCACAGTGACTCTTTGTTTATTCCCGTTTAAAGAGTCTGGTGCCATCCACTTAAATTTTTTTAGCTCTGCCACAAATTTCTCTTGGAAATTATGCTCTGACGCATTTTTGCCTGTCCTACGCATGTCATCCCTCCTTTACACAAACATCTCATGTAAGTACGCTTGTTTAGTTGCTTTGAGCTTTTCTAGTTTTTGTTCATGCGTTTTAATCATGTCATCAAGATGTTTGAAGAACTCACCAATTTTTTGTTGTTCTTTATAATCTGGTATTTTGATTTGAATACTTTTTAATATTTCTGCATTTAGTTTTGCTCTCCCTCCTCCTACCAACCACTTTGATATATCCATAGATTTCATTCTCGATACTAAGAATAAGTTATCAACAATATCTGCTTTTCCTTTAACTACATGCGCATGATTATTGACCCATACTTTGCCATTTACATATATAACTGGATA
Organism: Salinicoccus jeotgali; assembly: GCF_039538805.1. Taxonomy (GTDB): domain Bacteria; phylum Bacillota; class Bacilli; order Staphylococcales; family Salinicoccaceae; genus Salinicoccus; species Salinicoccus jeotgali. Next base: position 50,653 of record NZ_BAABCK010000017.1, read on the forward strand.
ATTTGTTAAATCATTGGCGCCGTCTTCAGCAATTAAAACAAATTCTCCATTATGAGTACTTCCTTTAACGTAATCTTGTATTCCATTAGCACCGTAATATGGGGTGTAACCTATTATTCTTTTTGAAGCAGTGACTGGAATTCTCAAATTATTATGCATGTTAATTATGTTTTCAAACTTAGAACTAATCCATTTCTCCGTAAACCCTTCAAACCTTCTTTTCGGTACACTTTCACCTTCTGTAGGGAACATTTCAGCAAGATAAGCTGACTTTAAGTCTTCTATTTTATCAATTTTTTGTTGCTGTAGAGCAATCATTTCATCAAGATATTTGAAGAACTCACCGATTTTTTGTTGTTCTTCTTTTGATGGAACACTAATTAAGCTATTTAAAATCCTTTGTGGAGATGAATGTTTTACAGTTGTTCCTGAAGCTGTCATAACAATTTGATTATGATAATTTTTGGTACATAATAAATTAAACAAGTAACTCTTATCTAAATCGTAATTCACTAACTTTCCAAGACGTTGATTATGTAAATATACATTACCGTCATCAGGAATTATAGCCGGAAACCCTAAAGTTTGAGCTGTTGGTGTTAAATCTGTCATTGTAACAAATATATCTCCAGGTTTCATTGCTGTTTTTTTTGGATAATCTGCAAGCTCATCATAATAATGGCCTTTATCTATCTGAAATCCTCCACCTACATTAATATTTCCAGGTGTCAGTACAATTTTTTTTGTAACATTAGATTGAAAATATTCACTTTTAAAAGCATGTCCATTTTCTAATTCAACATATTCTTTGACCTTACATATTTTCCATTCCGTATTAAACCCTTCAAACCTTCTCTTTGGTACTAATTGCTCTTGCTTAATCATCCACTCACCACCATTTGTGCCATCATGACTTCAAGTTCTTTTTCTAACTCTTCACTTTCTGCTTCTAAGGCATCCAGTGTATCTGAATAACGGTCTTGTAGTTGTTCTAAGACTACGAGTTCTTCAGTTAATGGGATTTCAAGCAGACGATTGACTTTCGAAATGACTGAACCAAACCATTTTTCATACATTAATGTGTCGATTTCTTCATCTGTTAGTGTTTCTATACGAGTTTCGGTCATTTCTTTTAACTCTGTTTCTAATTTCTTAACGTCTCGATTAAGTTTTGTACGTTCATTTAATAACTCTTCTATATTTTTAAGTAATGCATGATCCGTGCTCTCTTTTTCAACTGCTTTCAGCTCATTTCTGACTGAGCCGATTAAAAATGCATCTTCCTTTTCGTTTAGAGTATCGCTTAACGCAATTTCTTCATCACTCTCTTCAACTTTAGCCGCTTCAACAAGTTCTGTTAGTTCTGACTCAACCTCTTGAAGCCTCGTCTCTTTGGTTTCAATATTCACCAATTCTTCGTTATACAAAGTCGTTCTAATGAGGTCATTGGGTACTATGCTGCCGATCCATCCGTCCTGTTCTTCACGCTTCTTATTGCCTGAGCCTTTTGTTACTATATTCGGCACGCGTTTACGGCCTTTTTCATAAAAATCGCTTACTGCAATGATTTCTGCGTCCTCAGTTAATGTTTCACTCCAAATGTCAGCAATAATTTGGTAACCGTCATATTCATCTATATAGTCGAATTCTGATAAGATTTCTTTAATTTCATCGAGCATTGCTTCTCGAATCGCTTTAATGTCATTGACGTCGTTCACTGATTTGAGTAATTCCCAATACTTATCCTGATACGATTTAATTCTGCCTTCTAATGATTTAGATTTTTCCAATACAGCATTATCTTCTAAAACACTTTCCTTTAATACATCAATGTCATGCTTTAGCTGAACATAACCGGTCCGTACCTCTTCCAAGGCGTTTTCGATTACATGCGGCACCGTTGATTGGAGGACATGCAGATCTTTAATGTTTTTATACGGTATACCGCCAAATAGATGGGCATCCACATCATGTGGAATTTCTTCATCAACCGATTCGATGTAGCGTGGAATATTTAAGTTATATTCATTTTCAATAATCTCTTCGCGTGTCGCCAGATGACTATATCCTTTTGTTTCACTACGCTTTACATAAGTATCAACGAGTCTGGCTATGTCTTTTTCCCTCAATACATTCTGTTTACCTTCCTTAGTGAAAGTATGGGAGGCATCAATCACCAGAACAGGTGCATCGAGCGCTCTATTTTTCTTTAGGATGATGACAGTGACAGGAATGCCTGTATTGGTAAATAATTTATCCGGCAACCCAATGATGGTATCGATATAATTTTTCTCTAAAAGTCGTTTTCGGATTTGGCCTTCTGTTCCACCCCTGAACAACACGCCATGGGGCAATACGATCGCCATCGTTCCCTCTTGACCCAAGTGATACAAGCCATGCAGCAAGAAAGCATAATCTCCTTTAGAGTCAGGAGGTAACACGCCTGCCACTTCAAATCTTGGATCACTGACTTTTAAATCTGATTGGTTCCAGTTCTTTACGGAATAGGGTGGGTTCATAACGACAGCATCAAACTGCACACCTTCACTCGGCTGATCTGGGTCTTCTGGCCAGTCTTCTGCCAGAGTATCTCCGTTACGGATTGTCATACGTTCAGGACGCACGCCGTGCAGCAATAGATTCATACGCGTTAAATTATAGGTCGCTGTGTTTTTTTCCTGACCATAATAATTCAATAATTTCTGGTCGTCTTTCAAGAGATGGTTCCTCGCAGTTAACAATAAAGAACCCGAACCAACAGTCGGGTCATATATTGAATTAATATTCGAAGATTGAGCGACTATTTGAGCCATTACTTCACTGACTTGCCTAGGTGTATAGAATTCCCCTGCCTTCTTACCGGATTCCATAGCGAACTGACCGATCAAGTATTCATAGGCATCTCCCAATACATCTCTTTTTTGCAGAGCCACCATGTCCAAGTCAGCAAATAACAATATGAGTTTTTTAATATTTTTACTGCGCTCGTTTAAGGTGCTGCCTAGAGCGGTATTTGATAAATCCAATGTGGAGTTTGAAAACAACCCTTTGAAGTCATCTGAATCTCCACTCACTGCGATAGTCCGCTCAAAATTATTTAAGCTATCAATTACTTTCTGGACTTCGAAGTCCCCATTATTGATATCTGCCATCCAATTTTGATAAAGGTATTCCGGTAAAACATAATACCCTAACACATTGCCAATCATATTGGTCAATTGTTCCCCATATTCTTGATGCGCTTCGCGATATGATTCCACAAGCTTCATTTTATCTGATTCGGTTTCTCCACTCGTATCTTTAAACGTTTCCAGCGTCTGATCACTTAGAAATTTATAGAACATCAACCCAAGCATGTAATCCTTATAGCGGCTGGCATCCATTGAACCTCTCAAATCATTTGCGCCATCCCATAGTCTTCTTTTTATCTCATCTGATGTAATCATTTGAATTCTCCTTGAATATTAATTTCTAATTTTAATTTAATATCTCTATATTAACATTGCTCCATATATATGTTTAAAGCATTTAATAATCCATCCTTCATTTCTTGCATTTGATTTGTTGCAAGTTATTACCATTGTACTATATATGGAATTAGGTTAAGAGTGGCTCTATTGATTTTAACAAAGGAATTTCCAGCCTTTTCAACGTTTCAGGTGATTAAACTGGAGTGTATTTAAGCTTAACCGTAAATATAACCCGTATGGTAAGATGAAAAAAAGACCATCATGCTGAGGAGGCACTCAATGAATAATTATCAGGATAAAAACTTTTTCTTTGTAGGTACGACTATTAGCGAAGTTGATTATACGGATGAATTCATCAACAATAATAAGTGGCAGCTTGGTTGGGAAGGCAATGAAGAGGAACCGCAATATAAAACGATGCGGACTTACTATGACCAAATGAGTGAAGGTGACTATATCGTACTTAAGTCTACCTACACCCGTAAACACGACCTCCCATTTTTCAATCCTAACAATGTACATACTTCAGTCATGAGCATAAAGGCAGTTGGAATCATTAAAAACAATCTCGGAGATGGTCATACTGTAGAAGTCGACTGGCTCAAAGATTATCGGAACACTAAAAAGGAATGGTTGTTCTATACACAAAGACAAGCCATCTGGATGATTGATTATAAAGATTATTGGAACAGTCTATTGATAGAGTTTGCAATAAATGATGTTGAGCAGGATTATAGTGTTTTCCTACATGATGAGTATTGGCGAGATAAATATTTCACTGAGGCGCAATACGAAGAATATAAAAACTCGCATGAGAATAATATGTATGACTGGATTGATTTTTATCATTCCTTTGCTGATAAGCTGCGAAATTATGTCAACGATAGAAAAACATTGATCGAAAAAATTAAGCGTACTTATGATGAAATAGGAATGAAACTTCCCAGACTCGAAAGAGAGTATGACCTGACTGATATCGATCCATTCACCATCTTTGGTTTGTTCAACAAAGGAATCACCGACAAGAACAGAATCAAAATTATAAATGGCTTCAAGGAGACGTTCTCAATTGAACAACCCACCCCGAAATCATTCGCAGGTGTGCCTGTTGTCGTGAACATGGCCGCGACTTTCTATTATTTCAAGGGAGATAGAGAAGATGGGGACATAGACAACCTATGGCAGGTATTCATTGCTGCTTTGGATTATGATCAAGACCCCACTGAAACACATAAAGAAGCATTCATCCAAGCTTTTGATACAGTTACGAATCAACAAGGAATCAAGTGGAATATAACAATGGGCCTTTACTGGATACGTCCATACGCATTCATTAACTTAGATAGCGTAAATAGAGATTTTATAGCGCATTCAAAGAATATATCAACTGAATTCAATAAGAAGTTCAGCACCCTTAAGAAAGTGCCAACAGGAAACGAGTACATTGACATCATAAAAACAGCCCAGGATTCTTTCGAAAGTGGCAACTACAAATATCGCAGCTTCCCTGAGCTTTCATTACACGCATGGTTATCTTTAAGTGAGTCAGATGAAGAGGCAGTTGTAAGTGCTGAAGTTCCCCATACTAAAGCGGCAGATATTCCCAAGTCCGAATATGCCGAAAAGCTAATCTCTGCCAAAAATGTGATTTTAAGGGGTGCGCCTGGCACCGGTAAAACATACCTCGCACGAAATATTGCAGCAGAGATTGCGAGCGGCGGGGAAACACTCTCATATAAGTCGCTCGATCAGAACCATCAACACAATATAGAATTTATACAGTTCCATCCAAGTTATGACTACACGGATTTCGTGGAGGGATATAGACCCACTATTGATGCTAAGACAGGAGAAATGCATTATGAAATCATTCCCGGGGTCTTTAAGAAATTTATTAAAAAGGCTATAGTAGGCAAAAACAGCGGAGAGAAATTCGTTCTGATCATTGACGAAATCAATCGTGGGGAAATCTCAAAAATATTTGGAGAACTGTTCTTTGCGATCGATCCGGGGTATCGGGGTGAAGAAGGTAAGGTCAAAACCCAATACTCTTCCATAAATGCTGTGGATGATTTCCTATATGTACCAGAAAATCTATATATCATCGGGACTATGAATGATATCGACCGCAGTGTGGAAAGTTTTGATTTTGCGATGCGGAGACGATTCCGCTTCATAGAAATAACTGCTGAAACTCAAGCGGATATGCTGATAGATAATCTTACTGATCATGAAAATGCCATCAAGCATATGCATAGATTGAATGATGCGATATCTGAAGTAGAAGGCTTGAACAGTCATTATCACATTGGTCCCAGCTATTTCCTGAAGCTTAAAGATATTAATTATGATTATGGTTTATTGTGGCAAGATTATCTCGAACCATTACTCGAAGAGTATGTTCGTGGATTCTTTGATGAACAGAGTATACTGTCTGACCTCAAGGCAGCCTATGATGGTGATCACGTGGAGTACGACTATGAAAACTAAGGACAATACAATGACTACATCGGCTGATGTGAGCATCAGTAAAGCATTCATAGATAAAATCGCCAATAAGGATATTGAGGAACTTGAGACTTCAAACTTATTTTTATTTCCACCAAAAGTCAGTGAATCTGATGATTTGGATGCATCTCGTTTTGTAATGATGGCGAATACTGACGACATCAGAACCACAAACGTGATGGGCGTTATCGGCTATAAAAATGAACGACTCTTCATCGGTTCAAGATTCGATTCAGAAAATGATTACTTCTTTTATTATATGCTGAAAAAAGTTTTGAATATGAACGTCATCGATACTGAGGTTAATATGCAAGCTCAGAATGGTTTCTTAGAGCTGCTCATTCCCCTCTTCCCCAAATTTTTAAATAACGCAATGAAAAAAGGACTTTATAAGGAATATAAAGTGCATCATCATAATGACACTAACATCAAAGGCGCCATTGATTTCAAAAGACACTTAAAAAAGAACACCCCTTTCTTAGGGAAAGTGGCCTATAATACACGGGAATTCAGTTATGAAAACCATATGATCCATTTGATCAGATATACGATAGAATTCATTAAAAGAAGACGTGACTTGAGAAAAGTCCTCTACATGAATGACACTACAAAAGAAAATATACGCGTCATTGAAGAAAATTCACTGCAATTCGATTCCGAGCATATGTCGAAGATTATCCATCAGAACATCAGGAAACCAATACGGCACGGATATTTCTTTGAATATCAAGCTTTACAGAGGTTGTGCATTGCGATACTGAGAATACAATCCTCTCATTTCAGGAAGCACTCAAATAATGAAGTCTATGGCATCCTATTTGACGGGGCTTGGTTGTTTGAGGAGTATGTAAATACAATAATCGGAGATCAATTTCTGCACCCTCAAAATACGAAAGGCCTTGGACGCCATTATCTCTTCAATGCTGGCAATGGACTGATTTACCCCGATTTTATAAGTAGGAATGAGATGCAACCGAGAGTCGCAGATGCTAAGTATAAGCCTAATAGAAACATTCATGGCCGAGACTACTTACAGCTTGTCGCTTACATGTATCGCTTTGAAGCAGCTGAGGGGTATTTCATCTATCCTTTCCAGGAAACGTTAAATAATAATGAAGACAAAACATTGTCCTTATTAAGCGGCATAGAAAAAGCTTCAATAAGAGAACCTAGAATAAATATAATTAAATCAGGCATTCGAATCCCGAGCCAAGCGCGTGATTTTAAGAACTTTGAAGAAAATATGATGGAAGAAGAAGTGAAATTAAGAAATAGGATAATCACTCCTATTCCTTCTATTTGATGAAGCGTTCTATCCTTTACTCTTTAGAATGTGTTTTTGTTGACTGTGCATGAAACTATTCTATATCACGAATAAAAGTTAATTTAAAAACTCCAAGAATGTTATTTATTAACTGTCCATTAGTCAAGTTACAGTTCACTTTCACTAAAAATAGTATTATAATGAGTGAAACAATAGTTATAAAAGGGGGTATCCTGAGAAGAGTGAAAAAGTTATTTCAAACACTTAGTCAACCAGGGTACACACTTGCCTTTATTCTCGCTTTAGTGACATGCATATCTATATTCTTTCCTGATGCAATAGAAAATCGAAGCAATTTGGTGATATTCTGTTTAATTCTCGCTTTAATACTATTAATATTATATACAGATGTTATTAACCAGACCAATCGTGACTTAAATAAAAAAGTAGAAAATCATCATTTAACAATGATTCAAAGTTACGAGAGATTGACTCAATTGGAAACAGAGAAAGCTTATATTAAACTGTTTGAGGACTTTGTAAAATATGATAGCAATCTCTTCAATGTGCAAATGTATAAATATAGCATACATCCAACAAAAAGAAATAAAATTGATGTTCGTATCAATTATGTCGTAGGTTACACCGAAATCGGACACAATCTAAATGTAATGATGCAAGGAAACTATACATTCCTAAAATCCGATTTGAAAAGACTTCATAAAATAATAAATATAAGAAAACACACTAAAGATGACGAGGAATTATTAAATTATCAAGCAAATAAAATAGAAGAGATTAGTAGAATGAAAAAGTTCAAGGATGACTACAACGTTTTTCCACTATTAAATATCATAGAACAACAAGTTGTAAAAGATGCAACGGAAGATTCTCTCACAGGAGCTTATGTCCAGGCCATCAATGATATGGTTTATAATAAATTTGATAACTCTAACCGTAGAACTGAGCTAGTGGAAAGTATTATTAAGAATGAATTTTTAATTAAAAGTATCTTTGATACCTTTGAGTATAAAGGTATCAATAGAAATAAACAGGGCAGAAACTATTATTCTATAATTACTAAGAATATCTTTAATGAGAAAATAATATTTTTATTTACTTTTCATAGCAAAGGCGAAGTTATATATAAAAAAGACCCTGATGAATATTATCACGAATTCCTCTCCCAACTCAGAAACAGAAAATTGATTAATGAATAGGAGGATCTTTATGAATAAAAAAAGAGTAACATACTCAACTAATCCTCATTTGGATGAGCTTATGAAAAGATATGAGAGATTGGGCTATAATGTGTCTAGAGAAGAAATTGAGAAACGTCGTAAAACAATAGAACAAAAAAAACAATATCAGCAGAAAAAAAATGATAAAAAAGAACCATTTATCATCAAATAACATTAAAAACAAAGCAGAGTCATATAACTCTGCTTTGTTCTTTTATAGTGAATCTTTTAATCATTGTAAATCGAGTTCAGAAGTACATAGATGATCTAATTCCTTCTATCCACTATAATTTATTACATTTCTTCTTTTAGTGGTCCGGCTGCTTTAACTTTAATTCTTGTTGCATTACCTGGCAGATAGGCAAGTGGGACATCTTCAAAACTTATTATTTCTGTCTTTCTTTCATCAGCACCAGCCCTCACGGCTTCTTTAATGGCAAATTCTTTGATTTCAGCTATAATTTCTGTACGCTTTGCAGGGTCAACATTGTATATTTTTTCAATTTCTCCACTTATATCAGAAATAGCGGATCCGATTGCATTGGCAACTCCACTATTTTGGGGATTAATTACTTCACTAGCCCCTTCAATCTTCTTTGAAATTAGGGCACTGCCCCCGCCTACTAGAATCACAGGAACTTCTTGTTCACTTGTCTTCATTCTCTCTATCGCTTCTTCAATCATTTCCATAATCCTGTTATAGATACGATCTACTAACTCTTTTTCCAAATACTGAACTTTTTCGGAATCTCCTAATTCAAGTTTACCTTTTGCTACAGCAATATCCGTCACCGTAAGAGTATCTCCACCAAATACTTTTGCCTCTTCTGTTAATTTATATCCAACGCTATCTGGGCCTATTTTGAAATCACCTTCAAATACTTGGACTATAGTGCCCCCGCCGAGACCCAGTGAGTAGATATCAGGCATTCTAAAGTTGGTCTGTACTCCACCCAACTCAACTGAGAGTGAAGATTCCCTCGGGAATCCATTATGAATTACACCTATATCCGTAGTCGTTCCACCTATATCTACTATAATCGCATCTTCATGACTGGAAAGGAAACTGGCACCTCTTAGACTGTTGGTGGGTCCACAGGCTACAGTCAGTATTGGGTATTTAAGAGTATATTCTTTCGACATCAATGTTCCATCATTTTGACAAAAATAAACTTCACATTCCACATTGTTTTTCTCCAGTGCCTTTTGGAATCCTTCTGTCGTACGCTTGGCTACATCGATTATAGCAGCGTTCAATACAGTAGCATTTTCACGCTCAAGTAGGCTGATACTCCCGATTTCAGAAGAAAGCGAAAATGCAACATCTGTTCCAATAATGTCTTCAATTATTTCCTTAGCACGTACTTCGTGCTCTTTATTTACTGGTGAGAATATTGAAGTGATGGCAATAGAATTCACTTTCCCTTTAAGGTTTTCCGCAATATCTTTCAAATGTTCTTCGTCAAGGTCAGTAATCAGATTTCCGTTAAACTCATGGCCCCCTCTCACTTGGTAGATATATTGACCAATGATTTCTTTTAAGTCATCCGGCATACTGTAAATGGGTTCAATCGCTGTTCCAGCTGGTGCCCCAATGCGTATGACCCCCACTTTGTTTAAATTTTTCCGGGTTACTATTGCATTGGTACATTGGGTGGTCCCGAGCATGGCATAATCAATAAGGGACTTGTCTATACCTGAACTAGAAAGCAGCTGTTCTACAGAGGCCACAATACCACTTTCAATATCGTTCGTTGTAGGGTATTTAACCTCAGTGATTACCTCCATATTAGAATCCAGTATTGCACCATCGGTATTAGTTCCACCCACATCAATTCCTAGCTTATATCTCATTTAAAAAGCTCCTATCCTTATTGATTTAGCGTTTCTATTGTTTGATATTCATATTCATAGCCAAAATATGCTGGACCAACTGTTTCTATACCTTTGACAGTTCTCCATTTTGGATCACATGGCATGCCTAAAATCACAACCCGCATACCGAATTTCAATCCTTCAGTTGTAATCGGCATACCAGTTTCAGCATCAAGTACAGTAATGAGATCTGGTGTAAGACATCTAGGTTCATTATCGACTAAGCAGATAAGGTTTTCATTTTGGAAACTAAGCGAGCACTCAGATGATTGATATCGATTCAGACCTTCGAACATAGCCATACCTTTAACGAAACCGCCATCTGTCGCCCGCTCTACATCTTTTATTTTTCCTTCAAATAAAATAAAACCACTTGTTAATTCAACAAGTTCTTCAATCGGATTTTTAGAAGACATTATTATTTCTCCTAATTTTTCTTCGAAGGTTAATGATTTAAGTATAGAAGATTCTTTAACCTGCTTTCCTGTCATCGGGTAGATTGCATTTAATAATGACCCGCCCATAGTCATCGTAGCTGCACGAGCAATCCTTTCTGTCCACATTCCATCTATGGCATTTAGTACTATTGAGTTCTCCTTCTCATCCGCTAAAACCATTGGTGAAGCGTTTATTCCATCCAGATAGTACGTGACCATCTGAAGTTCCGGGAATGCGCGGCCCATTCCATCCGCATCTACTACAGGCAATCCTGCACGAGCTGCGAGAGCGAACGGTAGTAGAGAGTTCACACCACCCGCTTCAATCGGCATAGTTGCTGTAATCTTCTTACCCAGGTAATTTTCCAATTCAGTAAATGCTGTTATGGATTCATTCCCACTTGGAACCTTTTCCACCATGACTGTTGGAGCACCCATCATTGCTGAAGGGACCACCAGATCCTCATCATTCAATTCCTCTGCGCCTATTAATGGAATGGGCCCATATTTTTCAATTGCTTGCAGTACCATCAATTTACCTATAAATGGATCGCCGCCGCCTCCTGTACCTAATAAAGCTGCACCTATTGCCATTTTTTCTATTTCATCTTTCCCAATATAACGCATAATTTCACCCTCTAATTTTTATAATGGAACATAATCATAGTGATAACCAAAGTATCCTGGTCCCACTGTTTCTATTCCTTTTTCGGTTTTCCATTTATCATCCGCTGGCAATCCTAAAACAAAGCATCTCATACCAAACCTTAGCTTTTCTGTCGTTATCGGTTTTCCAGTTTCTAGATCTAACACAATTATCAAATCCGGAGTCACACACCTAGGCACTCCATCAATTAAGCAAATCAAATTCTCATTCTGAAATTCTATATGACATTCGGATTTATAATCCTCATTCAATCCTGTCAAATTAACCGTACCTTTTACGAAACCGCTGTCTGTTCTTCGCTCAACATCATGTATTTTACCTTGGAATAAAATAGTTCCATTAAGGAATTTCTCAAGCTCGACTATAGGCTGCTTATATTCTAGAAGTATTTCACCTACTCTAATCGACATGGAAACGGTATTTATAATAGCGTATTTACTTAACTCATCTTTACTAAGAAGATATACGCCATTTAAAACAGACCCCCCCATTACATCCGTCAAACTACGGGTGATTTTTTCTGTCCAGTCTCCCCTTTTCGTATTTAAGATAGCGGTATTACCCTTCTCATCTGCAAATACAGCTGGCGTATTGTGAATACCATTTAAATTAAATGTATCCATCTGCATTTCAGGAAATGCGCGTCCCATAGCATCTGCATCGACAAGCGGCACATTATTAATCGCGGCGAATATTATGGGAATTATGGAGTTGACGCCCCCCGCTTCAATTGGCATTATAGCGTCTATTTTATTATCGCTACACTTAACAAACTCCTCGTATAATAATGTAAAAGATTCAAAACTGGGGATTTTTTCTATTAACACTGTCGGGGCACCCACCATGGCGAATGTGGCAACTTTAGCATCTGAGTCCAATTCCTCAACCTCTATCATTTTCACTTTCCCATACTTTTCGATAGCTTGTTGCGCCATAAGTTTACCAAGGTAAGGGTCGCCTCCTCCCCCCGTCCCTAGCAGGGAAGCTCCAAGTGCTAGTTTATTAATATCTTCTTCGTCCAGATACTTCATTTGTTCACCTCTAGAGTAAAATCTTTCATCAACCATTTACTCGCGATCAGCTGCAATAGGAATGCCACCAAAAAAGCATCCATTGCCGGAGCGTTAGTCAAATTGATCAATTCCAGGCCAAGAGGGCTGGCTGACGTAGCAAATGCAACAAATATAGCTATTGCCCAAATGATAAGACTATATGGGTTAACTTTTTTGATATTATTCACCAGAGCAAAATCATAGGCTTTATGTCGCATAATATAATCTGCTGCATAAATACCGCCTACCGGTGGTATCATTATGCTGAGTATGTTCAGAAATGTAATGAAGTTTGTATAGATTCCAGTAATAGCAAAAGTAGTACCGACCACACCTGCAACTATAGTAATAATATATTTCGGGACTTTTTTGAATACCACTGAAAAACCTAATGCAGAAGAATAGAGGTTAGTATTGTTAGTAGTCCACTGGGCAAGGATTAAAACAAGCATCCCTCCGGTTCCCCAACCAATCCCAATCATTATGGCGACAACATCTACTTCTGTAGTTGCCTTAGCCAAAAGTACTGCTATCATCAAAACTATAGAGTATCCAACAAAATAACCGAGTAGCGAAGAGATTATTGTATCCTTGGTACCTTTCGCATATCTTGAAAAGTCAGGTGCAATGATGGCCCCAACAGCCAAAGAACCTATGACCAAGGATATTCCTGTGCCTATTGTGATCGATTCTGTTGCTAAGGCTGCATTGTTTAATTCTGATAAAGAGTAGTTTCTCAAGACAATTACTGTCGAACCAACGAGAAGTATTCCAAGAAGTGGAACAGCTACTATACTCAATTTTTCTATTGCTTTATATCCAATCATTGATGTTACCGTCATCATAGCTCCGCCGATGACCATCAATAAAGTACGATTAATTTCAATACCAAATACAGAGTTGATAACATTAAGTAGACTTGAACCAAAAAGATCAAGTTGTACCCCAAACCAACCAAATAATGAAATAGCAATAACAATTGAAACAAGATATGCACCGTATCGTCCCATAGCAAAGGAAGATATCATTGATGTTGATAAACCAGTTTTGTTCCCTGGGATTCCACATATTATATTCAAGATTGCGAGGAGGAAAGTGCCCACGAAAGATACTACTACTGCTTGTGATAAGCTCATTCCACTACCAAGTGCCCCACCAAGTGCTGTTGCTGACAATGCGATGATGCCAGCAATCCATACCATTGTTAGATGAAACCATCCTTTTCTCTCAGATTCTGGCACTGGACTTATCTCATAGTCTTCAATTAAACGTTTCCCCTCACTGGCTCCATTTCCTACAAAAGTTTCATCTTTTACAACACCTGTCCCTGTATTCATACTATTCCTCCTCCAGCATATTCATCATAGCAAGATTGAATAAATTTTTTGCATGTACGATTTCTTTCTCAATCCTTGAATCCGAATAAATTATACTACCCCAAAACAATCCATTTCCTATTAGCATATATGTTTCCAATAAATCTTTAATTGCGGTCTCATCTTTGCAAGTGTATTCATCTTTTATATTTCTGTACAATTTTTCAGTTAGCCATTGATTATATTGTTTCAAGTACTGTTCGACTTCCATTTTGAAATCTGTATTGTTGCTTTCCATTAATCTTAGGTACACTGCCGTCTCGTTCTGATTACCTCTATGGTGCCTCACTATTTTTTCTAATAAAGTTTCGAAACGTACCTTTAGTTCCTCATTCTCATATTTAAAGTACTCGTCTGTCATCGCCTTAAAATGTCCTGAAAGTACTTTAAGAAGCACATTGTTCACTAAATCCTCCTTGTTCTTGAAGAAGTAGTAAATTGAAGCTGATTTAATATTTGATGCTTCGGCTATCTTTTTCATTGTAGTTCCTTCATACCCGTGAATGGCAAGTTGCTGGAGAGCAGAATTAATGATGTTTTCCTTTGTCATATTTCACCTACCTATCGATTAGTAGGTAATATAACACGAATGTTATGAAAAGTATATGTTTTCTGACAACTATATTTTACTTTTTAAAATTCATGGCATAAATATTTATCAATCTATATTTTCATTTCATCATCAATTTATCGGACTTTTATAAACAACTGCTATTTATTCACCTGATATCAAAATTGCTTGTTCTACCAATCCCTTTCATCCTCTCTCTTTGGCTCAACATTTTTATGATATCTTTCTATCTCTGCATATAATTTCATCCAACTTTCACCCTACTTTCATAGCGCCTAAAAATCCCTATATTTTTAGGAAAACGCTTACCTTAATAATCTCCCAAACCCCTTGCCAGCCGTGGGTTCAGCGGATTAGATTTCTGTTTATTAGGACTAATAGCAAAAGAGTTGTAATATGCCATCATTATCTAGTATTATGAATCGGTGCTACTCAAGTGGCATACAAAAGGAGGGTTAATATGATAGGTCTTAAAAAATTGGGGAAAATGAATTTCGAGAAGATGCGGTTATTCATGTCACCGGTCTTCACAGTGCAGACGTTGTTGAACATCGCTGCTGTGATCATCGGTTCGTTCCTTTTTTCTGTAGGCGTCAACGCCTTCATGATTTCGGGCAACCTGGGGGAAGGTGGCGTCACGGGCCTGGCCATCATACTCCTGTATGCATTTGACATTTCTCCGGCCATTTCGACTTTGGTACTGAACGGCATCCTGCTTCTGGTGGGCTTCAGATACCTTTCAAGACGGGCGATGTACTACACGATATTCGCAGTCATCATGATGTCGTTCTTCCTCGGGCTGACTGAGCCGATCACACTTCAGACGGATGAAGTGATGCTGAACGTCATCTTCGGCGGCCTGTTCATCGGGATGGGGAACGGCCTCGTCATACGGATCGGCGCGACGACGGCGGGGTCTGCGATACTGGGCCGGATCGCCCACAAATATCTGGATGTAAAGATCGCAAATGCCGTCCTCGCATTTGACCTCGTAGTCATCCTGCTCAGCTTGACGGTCCTGCCGGTCGAAAAAGTACTGTTGACCATCGTGGCCATGTATATCGCGGTTAAGGTGATGGACTTCATCATAGAAGGAATGAATCCTAAAAAGGCCATCACCATCATCTCCAAGCATCCCGAAATGCTCGGCAGGCTGATCAACAGTGAAATCGGCCGCGGCGTGACGATGATGAGCGGTAAAGGGTTCTATGCCCGCGAGGAGAACGATATCCTCTACGTCGTCATCAATAAAAACAAACTGACCCGCCTCAAACGCCTCATCAAGAAGTATGATGAAGATGCATTTGTCGTGGTCAATGATGTCAACAGCGTCCTCGGCAGCTCATTCGTATAAGAATAATAAGTGAAGAATAGATGCAGCACCCCTAGTGAAAATCTGGGGGTGCTATTTTTTATACAACTTTTTTGGGATCGATTGCAAGACAGAATGGGTATAGTGGTTTAACACCCATCATCCAATGGAGGTGAGATATATGACAACACCAGTATTGATCGTCGGTGCGGGGCCGACGGGGCTTGCGCTCGCCGTCGGTCTCGAGAAGCACAATGTGCCCTTCCGCATCATCGAACAAAACGCATCTTCCGGCACGACTTCCAGGGCGATCGCCGTCCATGCACGGACGCTCGAATTCTACCGGCAGTTCGGCTTGGCTGAGCGATTGCGAGACGCAGGCATCGTGGAAGATGCCGTTCATATCCATAAAGATAAAAAGGAGGTGGGCCGCATCCCGCTAGGAGAAATGGGCCGGGGTATCACGCCCTACCCTTATTTGTTGAGTCTGGCCCAAGATGTCCATGAGTCGATCCTGGTTGAATACTTGGAGTCAAAAGGGATCGACATCGAATGGCAGAGCAGTCTGGTGTCGTTCAAAGATAAAGGCGATCATGTCAAAGCGATCATCGACAGCTGTGGGGAGCGATCGGCTTCAACTTTCCAGTATGTATGCGGCGCTGATGGCGCCCACAGCACGGTACGCCACCAACTTGGACTGGACTTCCCGGGCGGGACGTACAGCCAGATGTTCTTCGTTGCGGATGTTGAGAACACGCAGTCGTTCAAAGGGATGTCAGCAGGCTTCCAGGGCAGCGAATTCAACCTTGCCGTCAACATTCGTACAAGTGGCACAGTCCGTCTGATCGGTGTCATCCCGTCCTACCTCATGAATCCAGACCCACCGGAAACCTTTACTCCACTTATCCCGCATGTCGAAAGCGTGCTGCCTGTCAAAGTGGGGACCATCAACTGGTACTCATCCTACAAAGTCCATCACCGCGTGGCGGAATCGTTCAAGGTGGGTCGTGCCTTCATTTTGGGCGATGCCGCACATATCCATAGTCCAGCAGGTGGCCAAGGTATGAATACAGGAATCGGGGACGCCTTCAATCTGGCATGGAAACTGACCTTCACCGTGCAGGGCCGGATGGATGCTGCCGTCCTCGATAGTTACGAGCCGGAACGGATGGCCTTCGCACGGAAGCTCGTTGCAACGACGGATAAGGTTTTCAAGGAAGCAGTCAACCGAAAACGGTTCCGCAACATCATCATGCCCTATGTTCTTCCGCAACTGATGCGTTTCGCCGCAGTGCGCCGGATGCTTTTTAAGATCATTTCCCAAACTAGGATCCATTATCGTGACAGCCCATTGAGCACCAGCAGAAGCGGAAGTATCCAAGGCGGTGATCGGCTCCCGTGGATTAGGCTCGCGGACGGTGATAACTTCAGCCCGCTTGCGAGCGTGGACTGGCAGCTGCACGTCTACGGACGCCTGAACGCCAAAGTTAAAGCGCTGTCCGATCGCTCCGGTCTACCGCTTCACCACACGCCGTGGACGAAAGAGATGAAGCAAAAAGGTATCCGCAAAATGCCGCCCTATTGATTCGTCCGGATGGGCATGTGGCAGTGGCTGCGACGATTGATGACCTCGACAGTATTGAAGACTATATCGCACGGTTCGGACTGAAGATGGCTTAGAAGAAAAGAGGCAGGATGCTGGTATGCCTTCCTCTTTGAAACTTTGATTATTGGCATGTACTCCATAGCCTGTACCTGGACTATAATGCCCCACTCATAAAGTGCCATTCCAAATACGATACACTCTAAACGCCACCATTCATACTTATTACTGGCGGCGCTGCAGAGCGGCAAACAATCAAATGGCTCATTTTCGTGTATAATGTCTGTACAGTCCGGCCAATCATAAAGGAGGAAAGTTTAATGAAAGAACAGAACCTACCGGGTATCGGAAAGAAATATTCATTGATCTCCAGTGAAGGGCTTGAAATTTATCTGATCCTGCATCTCAATGGAAAAAGAGAATTCTATATTTTGGAGAATGACAGGAAGGTCAACTATAATTTTTCGCTCACCCCAAATGAAGCGATGGATGTCGCCATGAAGATGATGGATGTAAACAAAGACACGGTGGTGCAGGAAGACTTTGAACGATTCCGCCTGATACGTAAACAAATGATGGTGGATTGGTTGAAGGTCAATTCCGGCTCCATCATTGCAGGCCTCACAATTGAAAAAGCAGAACATCATGTCCCTGACGGGGTATCCATCGTCGGAGTAAGCCGTAACAATGATATTACGCCAAAACCGCAGCAGGATTTTGTGATAGAAAAAGAGGATATATTGCTCGTCATCGGAGAATATGATCCTATCGAGGCTTTTGAAGATGCTTGTAAAGTGAGGCAGTAGACATGGATATCTTTACCGTATCCGAACTGTTTTTAACAGGACTGCTGCTGATGGTGCTGTTCGTCGGTGGATTTGCCGCACATAAGTTCAAAATTCCCGACGTCATCATATTTTTATTTTCGGGCCTTGCCCTCGGTCTTTTCATGCAGCATTCGGATTTGATGGAATTTGCCGCTGAAGTGGGGATTGTCATGCTGTTTTTTATGCTCGGCATGGAATTTCCCATTCAACAGTTGAGATATCTTGCCATGAAAATCTACAAGCCCGGCCTGATCGACCTGGCTTTATCTTTCGGGGTTTCCACTGCCATTGCACTGCTGTTCGGCCTCGATCTACCGAGCGCGTTGCTGGTAGGTGGCGTGGCTTATGCCACCAGTTCCTCCATCACTGCAAAATTGCTTGAAAAGAACAACCGCCTGATTAAAAATGACGCCGATTTTCTTCTTGGAGTGCTCATTTTTGAAGATATCATCGCCCCCATCCTGGTCGCGGTCATCGCAAGCATGTATTTGAGCGGCAGCATCTCGCCGACAGAAATGATTTTCGTCTTCGTCAAAATCATTATTTTGATCATTGGCGCACTAGCGATAGGAAAAGTGATATTCAGCAACATGAAAGATTTCATAGATCATTATGTATCAGAGGATTTTTTCATCCTGTTCGTCGTCGGGCTGGGTCTGTTATATGCAGGGCTTGCCCTATCACTCGGGTTGTCTGAAGTGCTTGGAGCATTCCTGGCCGGAATAATGCTTGCAGAATCGCAGCAATCTTCTGTATTGCAGAATCAGATCAGGAATCTACGGGATCTGCTCATGCCCGTCTTCTTCATTTACTTTGGTACAACGATAGATATCTTGAATGGCATACCAATGCTCGGACTGTTACTCGTCCTCCTGACTTGGTCGATTGCATCCAAAGTAGTTGTCGGTATATATGGTGGCCGACAATACGGATTGAACCGTGAAGAAGCATTGCGTGCAGGCCTGTCCTTCACCCAGCGCGGAGAGTTTTCGATCATCATCGCTGCTTTGGCGACAAGTGATCTGAAAACATTCAGCGGTATTTTCATACTCTTTTCCGCTCTGATTGGAGTCATCATGTTCCAGAATGCCACAAAATGGGCAAAACGGATTGTTGGACCAACCAAATTAAATTCATAATAGACGAAACAAAGGACAGACCTAAAAAGGCCTGTCCTTTGTTGTAGATGGAAATATGCTATTCTGCGAACATCCGCATCACGCCGCTTGCCACCGCAAGATCAAAATATCCTGCACCGACGCATTTATACAATGTAATTTCCGCATCCGACTCCCTTAAATAAGGGGCATCAAAATAATCCACAAGCGAACCTTGGATGTCATCCCATCCGATCACACCCTGCTCTACAGCATACATCAGTTCACCCGCCTCTTCTTTTATGGCCTCGATGTCGTCGACGTAGATTTTATCAGCCCGCTGGATTGTTTCATTATCCATCTCACGCATTGAAGACTTGAATGACCCCACTCCATTGATATGAACGCCCGGCTTTAGGCTTCTCCCCTCAAACACCGGTTCAGTCGACTGTGTCGCACAGTTGATGATATCGGCTTTTTCGATGACTTCTGATACATGGGCCGCCACTTCAAATTCTGCCTTAACACCTGCTGACTTCAGTTGTTCTGCGAAATGGTGCGCTTTTTCCTCTGTCCTGTTGAAGAGTACGATCTTTTTGATGTCGCGCACCTCAACCACACCGATGACCTGTTCGAACCCCATATTTCCGGTGCCGATGACACCGAGCACTTCAGCATCCTTACGCGCGAGCTTATCGGTTGCGATGGCGCTCATCGCACCTGTCCTCAGGCGCGTGAGATAGGATGCATCCATCGTCGCTTTATGTTGGCCATCCGATAAATCCGTCACAAGGACGTTCCCTTGCGTTGTCGGCAGGCTGGCATTGGTCGGGAAGATGGACACTGTCTTTATGATGGAAGTCTTCGATGCCCGGCTGATGCATGGCATGTAAAGCATTGAACTGTCTTCATCGACCGGCAGCACAGTCCGGACCGACTGGAGAATGCCGTCATCCCTTAAATCCTGCAGCACGTGTTTAACATCTTCGATCGCATGTTTCATCAAATATTCTTTCTGGATCTGTTCATCAGTAAGTGTAATCATAATAAGCTCCTTCTATACTTTTGCTTTTGCCGCCTGGTCCTGTGCGTATTCGAGATCCTGCGCCTGGACGCCTTTTATCGCCCATACTGCTGTTATTGATACGATTGCGGTAAATATGATATAGAGTGATACAGGTACACTCGAACCGTTGAATTCATTCATCAGGAACTGGGCGATCAATGGGGCAGATCCACCTGCCAACGCAGCTCCGATCTGGTAACCGATCGTAACGCCTGTATACCGTACTTCCCTACTGAATGCTTCAGAGAACATCGTGCCGAGCACTGCAGTGATCGGTGGCCAGATTACGGTCAGGCCAATCAATGTTGCGATGATGACAAGTATCGGTTCATGCGTATTGACGATCAGGAAATACGGGAACGCATAGACCAACATGGCAAACGAACCGATTAAAAACATCTTACGGCGCCCCACTTTATCAGACAAAGCTCCCATGATCGGGATCATGATCGTCGTCAGGAATGCGGCGATGACGATTGAAATCATCATGAATTCAAATGATACATCAAGCTGGCTGGTCCCATATCCAACGATGAACGTCGTGAATATATAGAAGGGCCCCGTTTCAACGAACTTTGCACATGAGGTGATCAGCACTTCTTTTGGATGACGCTTGAATGTTTCGATTAAAGGTACTTTCTGCACGGATTGGGTTTTCTTCGCTTCCTGGAAAGCAGGCGTCTCGTCCAGATCCTTACGAATCCACAAGCCGAATCCAACCAGCAGCAAGCTCAACACAAACGGCACACGCCAGCCCCACGTTTCAAAAGCTTCCGGCGATAACAGCCCTGTCAATATGAAGAAGCTCGTGTATGCCAGCACCAGACCAATTGTGATACCCATCTGGGGCACACTGCCGAAAAAGCCACGCTGCTCCTTCGGCGCATACTCTGTAGCAAGCAGTAGTGCACCGCCCCACTCTCCGCCTATACCGAGACCTTGGATGAGTCTGAGGACCATCAGTAAGATCGGTGCCATAAGACCGATCTGTCCATATGTAGGCAATAGGCCAATCAGGGCCGTTGCGATTCCCATCATGCTTAACGTAATGATGAGTGTCTTCTTACGCCCCACCCTGTCTCCAATATGGCCGAATATGACACCACCGAACGGACGGATGAAGAATGACAGTGCCAGTCCAAAGTAGGCAAGCATCGTCGAGACGACCGGATCATCGGTTACAAAGAACTGGTTGTTGAAGACGATTGTCGCGACTGCCGCATACAGAAAGAAGTCGAACCATTCGATCGAGGATCCGACCAGACTCGCGACCAGCACCTTCCTCCTTAATTTTTTATCCATTTCCATACCTCTTTTCCACTAAATTTTACATCAGTTATTACCTTATCATAATATTCTTTAAATTCCCACATCTATTAAATACTCCGGATATTTTACTGTAAGGGGTAATGGTCTAGTATTACTTTTAACTATTTTTCGATAGTCCCATACCTTGTGCATTCTTTACTATGTCAAGAAACTGTTTGGTAAAACCACCTGAATAAACAAAAAAGTCGGTAGACAGATACCCTACGGCCTCTGTTACCGACAACACTTAAATTTTTAGGATTTTTCCGATTACGTCACACGAAAATTGAAATTAATATTATAGAGAATATAAACACTTATCCTGAAAAGAACAATACCTATGAGGGATAAAGATACTAATCCACCAAAGAAGAATAATTTGTGGCAAGTGTTTTTTATGTATAAAATATTAATAGAAGATACAATATGGAATCCATAAGAAAGTGTAGAATATTTAAATCTCAATCCTTTAAATCATCACTAGATGGAAACCTCTTATTCAAAAATTTTGTGAAATAAAACTGAATGATAATAACAATAAATAAAGTAATGATGAATTTCACAAAATCATCCATTATTTCAGGAACAAAGAATAATACACACGTATATATAATAGGTAACGCCAAATTTAACCAAGCTTTCTTATTTTCATTCGTCATAAAGTATATCCTTTCGCTTTCTTATGTTATAGAGTTGTTGATATATACCTTCGCAAAATTGGAACAAAGGCATTTTTCTATTTTGCTCAAACCATCCACGAGAAATAATTTCTCATCAACATTAAAAAAGGAGTATTCTATGCTTTTCATATTGAGACTCATCTTTGCAGGTATCACTGCTACATTTTCTTTGTGGGTACTAATCACCGATAACAATCAATTGATGCCGTGGGCCTTTATAGCTATGGCCATGCTATTCCTGACAATCGCAATTGATGACTACATAAAAGGATACAAGAAAACAAGCATCTTATTTCTTGCTGCCTTTGTATATATTATATTTACTTCTATTTATATCTTTTAGTAAGAGCGTAAAATATCTTGTGTAAATGAATAGATGGAAAAAGAACCCTTTATTTTAAAATCAAGCTGTCAATTCCAATCCCAAAAATATAAAACACATCAAAATGGATGTTCCTCTTCATTCGATAGTTCAACAAAAAAAGGATATATTATAGCTGCTAGAGGTATTACGCCTAAAATAGCGAATAAGGCGATATAGGAAGGTCCAAAGAAAAGATTACCTAACAAAATTAAAAAAATCACTATAGGCATAATTAGGGTGCTTCTTTTTCTCATCTGTGCTGTGAGGTACTGTTTCTCCCCACAATATGGACAAATCATTCCACCGATTAATATAAACGACCGCTTAAAGGTCTGCTTCCAACTCCATTTACTACCACAATTTTGGCAAGTCGGCATCGTTGTCTCCTCCCTTCCGCTCATTTCTAACCGCTTCCATTATTCACTTTAACTAAAATCCTTTTGACAATCAATTCCTGGAATAATATAATTATACGAATTAACAAATGGCGCTCCAGACGCTTCACATCAATGAAATGAGGAAATTACATGCTGTCTCTGCTCGGCTCGGCCGTAAACGTACTGGCCATCATCACCGGAAGCTTCATCGGACTGTTTTGGCGCAACATCAACGAGAATATGAAAACTACCATCATCCAGGGGCTATCCATTACAGTCATCGTCCTGGGTATGGATATGGCCATGGAAAGCAAACGCCTCATCATTGTCGTAATCAGTATAGCGTTCGGCGCCATGCTTGGGGAAAAATGGCAGATTGAAGAAAAGATGAACCACTTCGGCGTCTGGCTTGAAACGAAAACCGGGGCGAAGGAAGGCGGTGTGGCAGCAGCATTCGTCACAGCGACACTCGTCTATGTCGTCGGTGCGGTGGGCATCGTTGGTGCTTTGGACAGTGGTCTGCGTGGAGATCATACGTTGCTGTTCACCAAATCACTTATAGACGGTATATTCTCCATCTTCCTCACTTCGACACTCGGCATCGGCATCATATTTTCTGCCCTACCGGTGTTTTTGTTCCAAGGATCCATCACTCTGTTTGCGGCACAGATCGACCGCTTCATTCCGCCTGAAATGATGGCGCAGTTCATCGCCCAGATAACCGGGGTCGGTGGCATCATGATCAT
Organism: Salinicoccus jeotgali; assembly: GCF_039538805.1. Classification (GTDB taxonomy): domain Bacteria; phylum Bacillota; class Bacilli; order Staphylococcales; family Salinicoccaceae; genus Salinicoccus; species Salinicoccus jeotgali. The sequence continues at coordinate 74,494 of NZ_BAABCK010000017.1, forward strand.
CGCAATCGGCATCAGGCTGCTCGGTATCGTCAACATCCGTGTGGCCAATATGCTGCCGGCCATCCCGATCATCATGCTGCTCGTCTTCATCCTATACTAATGTTAATACTAAAAGGAGCCATCTAAAATATTAGATGGCGCCTTTTGATTGTGTCATTCCTAACGCGATCCAGCAGTGGCCTGATCGTCTGCTTTCGCAATGCCGATGCCGGTCTTGGCATTGATCATTGCGAATACGACACATAAGTAGCAGGGAATTGCCCAGATCCAATAATCTGCGACACTCACGCCGAGAATCTCCCAGTAGTAGATGCCGGAGACGCCCCACGGTACGAATGGCAGCAGCATGGTTCCCGAGTCTTCCAGCGTCCGCGACAGGTTTTTGGCATGCAGCCCCTGCTTGGCATACGCATCCTGCAGGAGCACACCCACCATGATAATGGAGATCGAAGCGACACCGGCTGTGAATACAATGATTGCACTGCCGAGTATCGTCACACCCACCAGCTGCCATGTGGAGTGGATGAGGCGTGAAAAACTCTCGAGGATCTTATCCAGGCAGCCTGCCGCCTCAACGATGCCGGCGAAAGCATACCCACAAAAGATCGTCACTACAATCGTCGTCATGGAAAATATTCCGCCGCGCGCAATCAGCGTCGTCGCGTTTTCGGACAAAGCTGCCGCATCGAAGCCTGATGCTTTTATCATGTCAGTACTGAAGCCGTTCGCCATCGCAGTAAACCCATCGACGAGTGCGAAGCCGTTGGAGAACATCCCGATGAAGACCGCTACCAGCGACGACAAAAGCATCATCGGCACAACAGGTTTTTGGGTGAAAGCCCCCCATAAAATGATGATGAACGGAATGAGCATGAACAGGTTCCAATTGTAGACCATATCCAACTCACCCAGTAATCCTTGCACATTGTCGGCAGACGGTGAACCATACTCCGTATTGACCCCTACGAAGAACCACACGGTGAGCCCGACGATTGATGCCGGTACCGTCGTCCAGAGCATATGCTTGATGTGATCAAAGAGGTTAACTTCGACGACAAGGGGCGCAAGATTGGTCGTATCCGACAGCGGGGATAGTTTATCGCCAAATACACCACCGGAGATGACCGCACCTGCGGCCATGGCCAAGGAGACATCCAATTCAGCCGCAATCCCCATCAGAGCGACACCTGCAGTCGCTGTGGATCCCCAGGCCGTACCGGTGGCGACGGATACTACCGCCACAATGACGAAGGCCGTGACAAGAAAATAGGTCGGATTGATCATCTGCAGACCGTAGTAGATCATCATCGGCACTGTGCCGGCGTAGATCCAAGTGCCAATGATGATGCCGACAGAAAACAAAATGAATATTGCCGGCATCGCCGTTTTGAGCCGGAGGATGATGCCCTCTTCCATCTCCCTCCACGACAATCCGACACGCAGCGCGATGAGTGCTGCATAGGCTGCTGCAACCAGCAGCAACGGCTGGATCGGGATGCCGAAGTAGCCGAATCCGACTCCGACGACCAAACCTAAAATTATAAAACATGATATGGATTCGAAAAATGTTGGTGCACGCTTCATATATCCTGCTCCTTTATCTGTTGCGTTATTTTATACACTCCTGATCAGCTCTTCTGCTGATTGTCCTGAAAAGCCAAGGCTGTCCAAGGTAAGTCCACTTTCGTAAAAATCTTCATCAAACAAGGTCGAGCCTAAAGTGATGATGGCATCAATGTTCGGGGTTGCAACACCAGCTGCTTTCGCCATCCCTGACCATAATACGAGGCCACTTGAAATATCTTCGGTAAAATATCTGGAGTTTATGGAAACCGGCCCTTTTATATTGGAGTACACCTCGCTCGTATTGAACAGTTCTTTGAGTGTTCTGCCATCATCCTCGAAGTAACCCCGGTTCGCCCTACTCTCTGTCGCATCTTCCAAGTGATATCCAAATGCCTTGCCGATCGCCATCCGTTCATCCTCGACCGCCTTCAGCAGTTTGACTGTATGCTCGGTGATCCCTTCCTTATACAGCCAGAATTCGCCTTCCGAATAATCAATCCTGCCCGCATTCAATAGAGCAGGACCAGGATGCACTTCAGGATTGCCATTCTCCAATGCTGCATGCCAGCTGCTTTCAGCCGGCACAAGGCAGTCATACAATTGTGAACAGACATCCAACAGTTCATCTGTCTTCGAGCTCGGGTATGCAGCAAGGAATACTTTTTTGACGTACAGGGAGACTTCGACCCGTGCCGCTTCCGGAAATGCTCGCGTGCCATATGTAAGCGAATTGGTCTCGGCAATGTTGAATGACTTGTCGATGCCAAGCTGTCGGGCCCTATTCACAAATCTGCCAGCCCCCATCGCGCCTGCACCATTGATCAGTATCACCTGTTTTTCCGTAACCACAGGCGCAAGCTGCTCCGCTATGTTCTCAACCGCAAAACCAGGCACGGTCAGCATGATGACATCCGCTCCCGCAACTGCTTTTTCAATGTCTGCAGTAACGTTGGAAAACGGCACAAGACGCTCCCCCTTCTCGTCCTTCAGGGTGATGCCTCCATTCTTTTCGATTGCTGACAAATCATCTGTGAACCCCGTCGCGCCGAACAATGAAACCTCGAACCCCCTATCAGTAAGATCTGCAGCTGCAGTAATTCCGCCGTTCCCGGCACCAATGATTGAAACCTTCATGATATCTCCATCCCTTTCTTCAAAATATCCATAACCATATTGCCTATTGATGAAATATAAGACATTTTAGGCCATCCTATATCCTACATCAGAGGGTTACCGAACAATGCAATCAAAATAAATGCAATAATCATTCCCAAAATGAAGGTTAAAATGAGCTTCAGCATTTTCATAAACAGTCCCCCTTGTAATGTAATTAATATAAAATTCAGTCCTTATATGTTTTAAGCTTAAATGTCCTTGCGAAAACAATCAACGGTTATCTGTATGTTGAAGCGGCACATGTATATGACAATTTGATTCTCAAGTCGCTAGAGAGTAGACTCCGCATTGGCGAGTATGCCCTAATAAGTTCCAGAATATAAGTATAGTCACTACGTTATACAAAAAATACGGCCCAAGAGCAATGCCCCAGGGCCGTGATTTCTCTTATTATATTCTGTCGTTTCTTCCTTTGTTGTCATCGTAGTCAAAATCGGACTGTCTTCCATCTGCTCTATCTCTGTCCAAGTCTTTATCCAAGCCGCGATCCCTATCCAGTCCGCGGTCTTCTGTGTCTTCCTGGATGTCGACATCTTCATGGCGCACATCTTCGGAAACATGTTCAGTATCTTTGACTTTATCTTTTTTGATGACGACTTCTTCGGATACTACGCTCTCTTTATCGACATTGACGCGTTCTTCATTGACTGGCACGCGGACGGATTCATCACTGTCTGTGAAATCACCGTCGGCTGGACGCCCGTCATCCACTTTGCGTCTTTCAACTGTCACTTCTTCACGCTCGACAGGCACTTCGAATTCCTGACGTTCAGTCTCGACATGTTTATCTACGTTGACTTCACCTGTCTGCACATTATCTTTTTCGACATTGAGACGTTCTTCACGCAGTTCCATGGTGGCTTCATCGTCATGATTCCGGTCTTTGCGGTCTGCATCGAATCCGGCACCAGGCTTGTCACCCAGGTTATCATCTTCGCGATCGACGCCAGGTGTAAGGCCCGCTCCCGCAGCACCTACAGTGCCGCTACCGTAAGCTGCATCATTTCTATTCATGTCACTTCGAGCTGTATCGTTTCTGCTGCCTTCATCTGATACATGGAGTAGAATTTTATCTGCATCCAATGCATCCCGGTATTCACGTTCTTCTGCCGAGGACAGGTTCATGCTGTTGAGTGTCTGATCTTCAGGATCATCCCCAGTGAAGAATGACATCACTTTGTCCCACGTACTGCCGGTAGAATGTTTGATATCAACGCCGGAATAGGCACTGAATGCACCTCCAGCTTGCAGGTCGCGGTTGGAGACGAGTGTAATATCCTCTTCTGCGACGCCTTCTGCTTTAAGTTCATCAAGTCTCTGTTTTACATCTTGTTCTGTAGGGAGCGCTTCAATCTTACGCATTTTCCATTCCTCCTCGTTACAATTTTTACAATTTGCGAGTACCGCGATATGGATATTTTCATATCCGTTCGGCTCATTCAAAGTATACCCGTGACTCCATTCTTAAAACGTCTATCTTTATTTCTGATGGAGATATGACGTCGGAGTGGACGTCTCAGCTATTTATTTTTTCTATCCGACTTATAATCCTTGTTGAAAAAATCATATTTCAGAATATTTTCGAACAGTGTACTTATCAAAATCGGTGGTAGGATTATAATGGATACTACAAAAACCACTGAAAAAGCGCCAGGCGAGGAGGCAAGTATTATTCGAATCACTGAATAGGATGCAATCACCCAAGTCAGTCCAAGGACTATCGCTGTTATGTTCCATTCACGCATACCAGACCCTCCATGATTATAGTCATTCAAGTGTATCATATTACATTCCTTACCCTTATGGCCTCTTACATGAGAGGCTGCTATCTGATAGAATGGCTTATTATATGCTTGAAACATTTAATAAATAGGTGGGATCGCTTTTATGACGGATACAGGATTGGTGCTTGAAGGTGGCGGCATGCGTGGATTGTATACAGCCGGGGTATTGGAATATTTCATGAGCCGGGGGCTCTACTTTCCTTATGTCATCGGGGTTTCTGCAGGGGCTTGTATGGGCGCCTCATATCTGGCGCGCCAGGAGGACCGCAATCGCAAAGTGAACCTGGACTATATGGATGACAAACGCTATATGTCATTATCGAACTCCATTAAAAAACGCGAACTGTTCGGCATGGACTTCATATTCGATGAAATACCCAATACGCTTGTTCCCTTTGATGTGGAGACATTGATGCAGGAACCGGAAGAGTTTGTCATCGTCGCAACCGATTGCGAGACCGGTGAACCTGCCTACTTCAAAAAAGAGGACTACGACACTTCATCCATCGCCACACTTCTGAGGGCTTCCAGTTCTCTGCCCTTCGTTGCCTCGCGTGTAGAATTTGAAGGCCGCGAACTGCTGGATGGCGGCATCTCCGATTCGATTCCGATCAAAAAGTCGGAAAATGATGGTTTCCCTAAAAATGTCGTCATCCTGACCAAACCGCGGGGATACTATAAAAAGCCGGGCCGGATATCGAAACTCATCAAATATAAAAATCATCCGGCAATCAGCGACAGGCTTGCTACCCGCTACCGTTTCTATAACGAATCGCTCCATTATGTATATAGACAGGAGAAGCATGGTGCAGCCTTCGTCCTCAGCCCTTCCGTGGACTTGAAGGTGGGCCGGGCTGAACGGAAGAAAGAGCGGCTTGAAGCTCTTTATCAACTCGGCTGGGAAGATGCCAAAACCCATTACGATGCACTCCGCTCTTTTCTCAGGCCCACTTCTTCCACCCAGACTCAGAGTGCTCAAGGTAAAACGACATAGTACGACCTCTTAAAAGGCGCATACGATGTATGCGCCTTTTAGACTCTTTTATGCTCATTTCCAATAATCATTGGCAGCAGCAATCGTCTGGTAATGGATCGCAATCACCTGGGATGCCATTGTGAGACTGTCTGCATCTTCTGCGTAGACCGGGCGCAGTTTCTTGCGTACTTCCGCATCAGGCTGCGTCAGCCCTACGCCCTTACGTGCCAACTTCACTGCCGGATGGAATCCCTGCTGCGGTGTCTCTGTCTTTAAACTTGTCAGCCATTCTTCCATAAACGAATCCCCCCCGATATATTTTATGCCTCACCTACATTATATCGAAACCGAGACCTGATTGTAACTTTTCACTATTCCATTTCATGCATAACCGCTGTTGTAGTTGTCTACACATCAGAAAATATTCGCTATATTTCCATTTTACAGACAATTATGAGATAATAGAAGTAACAAGTATTGGATGAGAAGTACAGTCATTTTCTCAAATGGAAAGGAAGGATATTTCATGGGGAAAGTTACAAAGTTGATTGGTGCAGCGGGGATTCTGGCAGGAGCTGCCTATCTATCGAAGGAAGAAAACCAGAAAACGGTCAAACGGGGTGTAGACAAGGTCATCAGGAAAGCCAGCACCTGGACGGATGACCCTTATACCATCCAGTTGGGCAAGCCAGACGAAGAGCATGATGCCAACATGGTCGATGAAGGTGCGATGACAAGCGTGCTGTACTATAATGAACTGCGTGAAGAAGCGTCTAAGAAGCAGCAATAAAATAAAGGGGGGAATCCGAACATCGGATTCCCCCCTTTATTTTGGGTGCACAATTCGCTCTCCCTAAAGTCATTTAGACTGATTCTCTATCCTGCCCATATAAGCAAACAGCTTCTTCAATTCCTCATTTTTCATTTTGGCACCCAATTCATCGAGCAGTTCGGCGTTGACATGGGCATCCGTGTAATTGCCCAACGCATTCTGGATCTTCTTCATCCTTTTAATGGTCTTCTTATGCTTCTTTCCTGTCAATGGCCTCAAATAACGGGCAGAGTATCTCAACTTCTTCGCCCGCTTCCTGACGTCATGCACTGCATTGTAATCGGTCATATCCAATTCTTCATATTCTTTGATGAGGACAGTTTTTTTCGTTTTGAGCCTGTCAGTGATGTAATCCTCAATACTTGTATCCATTTCGATGGACAACATATCGATTGCCTGCTCGACGGATTCGAGCATTCCATTGAATGCTTCAATATTCGTTTTATTGAATGTCCGCTTCATTTCCCTATTGCGTTCTTCCCGCAGATATTTGAACATATCGTAATAATGCTCACTTAAATCCGGCTGCCTCAATGCGATTGTACTGCACACTTCCGTAAGTACATCCAGTTCCCTAAGCCGGCCGTAAGTCTTTGCGAATGATTTCAATTCCCGATTGATACGATTGTATTCCTTTTCGCCGAATGCATGTTTAAGGAAATGGATGACGCTCCTCAATTTTCTGGTATCTACACGCAATTCATGCACCAATGCCGGATTATACGGATTATTCTCGTAGTCTCTATATGCTTGTTTGATCTTTTTGAGCCGTTTATACAATATCTCCTGAAGTGCTTCCATCCTGTTCCTCCCCTTCCTCTCATGCTTGTCACCATACTATACCCTTTATCCACATAATTACTGCATATCGAGAAGTCCACCTGACAACTGAACAGATGAATTGATAAATATAAATTCGACTTGTATAGTATGTTTTGTTGCAACAAAGAGTAGAATCTGGAGGAAACTTATATGATGACCAAAACATATGAACCATTGTTCGAAACGGTGCAGTTGCCGAACGGCACCGCACTGAGGAATAGATTCGTCCTCGCCCCCCTCACGCATATTTCTTCAAATGCGGATGGTACGGTATCAGAGGCTGAAATCGAATATCTCCGTAAACGCTCCAAAGATGTCGGTCTGGCCCTGACAGCTGCATCGAACGTCACGGGACTCGGCAAAGCATTCCCAGGACAACCGTCAATCGCCCGCGATTCTGATATCGCAGGCATGTCACGTCTTGCGGAAGCAATGAAGGCAGGCGGCGCGAAAGCAATTCTGCAGATCCACCATGGCGGCGCCCAAGCTCTACCCGAGTTGACGCCTGAAGGTGACGCCGCTGCACCAAGCGCAATCACCATGCAAAGCTTCAACGAAAAGGAACCCCACGACGCGCGGGAAATTACACCCGATGAAATCGAATCGACGATAAAAGCATTCGGAGAAGCGACGCGTCGTGCGGTAGAGGCAGGCTTCGACGGCGTTGAAATCCACGGCGCGAACCACTACATCATCCACCAGTTCGTCTCCCCCCACTTCAATAGGCGTACAGATCAATGGGGTGAGGACCGCTACCGCTTCCCGCTGGCAGTGGTTGATGAAGTCATCCAGGCAGCCAAAGAACATGGCAGTGAAGATTTCATCGTCGGCTACAGATTTTCACCAGAAGAACCGGCTGATCCGGGGATCGACATGGAAATCACCAAAACGCTGATCCAGAAACTCATCACCAAACCTCTGGATTATCTCCACGCCTCATTATTCGATGTCCATTCCACAGTGCGTACGGGTAAATATGAAGGCATGAGGCGTATTGACCTACTCCATGAATGGATCGATGGGCGCATGCCATTGATCGGCATCGGTTCCATATTCGAAGCGGATCAGGCAGCGGACGCAATCAAGACCGGGCGTGTCGATCTGCTTGGCCTGGGCCGTGTGCTTCTGCTTGACCATGAATTCGTCCATAAGATTGCACATGGCAAAGAAGATCAGATTACAAATGTGTTCGATCCGGACAGAGCAGACATGCATGACTTGCCGGAACCCCTGTGGCAGCAGCTAAAAAAAGGGTTCTATCCGGTGCCACGTAAAGACCAGTAGGCAGTATAACGATGGTTGTCACCGCCCCTTCCAGGGTAGATACATTGTAGTACTATCTATAAGGAGGCGTCATGACGAGTGATGTTAAAGCCGAAGTCGAGAAACTGCATGACTGGACGCTGGAAGATGAAAAAATCAAACGAACCTTCAAATTCGACCGCTATCTGGATGCCATCTCCTTCGTCGAAAAAATCGGCATCTATGCAGAAAGTGTCCAACACCACCCTAAGATTGTAATCAACCATACCGCAGTTACTGTATCATGGACCACTTTCTCCAAAAAGCAGCTTACTGAAAAAGACATCCAAGGCGGTAAAGCGTGTGAAAACATCTACCGGCTGTATGAAAATGAGATGAAATAAGCCAAAAAGCAATTGCATAGAATTGAACTAACCCCCTCCAGGTCTACAGATGAAATAACACATCTGTAGACCTGGAGGGGGTTCTTTTGTGATAGGCAGAGATTCGGTGTACCAAAGAAAAACCATAACCTGAAATTATCGCATAGAAATAGACCCTGGAGGATTCCAGGGCCTATTTCATCTGCTTTCCGCTTTCATGTTTGTCACCTGTCAGTACATAGAAGACATGTTCCGCCATATTTTTTATATGATCTCCGATGCGTTCCAGGTATTTTGCACACAATTGGCTTTGGCCTGTCAGGAAGGCATCGGTCTCCTCAAAGATGTCTGATGTGGTGATCTGGACGAAGAGTGCATCGATGTCTTCATCCCGCATGATGATTTCAGTACAGAGTTCAATATTTTCTGTGTCATAGGCGGTTTTTACATCTGCCAGCATCAACAGTGCGAGGTTTTCCATCGTGGACAGGCGCAACAGCAATCTTTCATTCGTAATGCGTACCCGCTTCCTCACCTCTCCAAGGTTGCTGATGTTGTCGCTGATCCGTTCGAGATCATCTGCCACTTTGATGCTAGAGATGATGAGCCTGAGGTCGGTGGCTACAGGCTGTTGGGTAGTTATCAGATTTATGGCCTGTGTGTTGATCTCCTCTTCCAACCTGTTGATCCTGAAATCATCTGCCACGAGTTTTCTGGCATACTCCGTATTTTGACTTGAAAGGATGTCCGTGCTCCCCCTCAGCCGATTGTAGCACTCGTGACCGAGTGTGTTTACATTGCCATAGAGCCTTTCCATCTCATCGGAAAACTTTCCACGGTAGACCATCATCCAAACCTTCCGGAAACATAGTCTTCGGTACGCTGATCCTTCGGCTTCTCGAAGATGACGTTCGTCCGGTTATATTCAATGACATGACCCTGGTAGAAGAACGCCGTGCGATCTGATATTCTAGCTGCCTGCTGCATATTGTGTGTCACGATGATGATGCTGTAGTCCTTCTTCAGCTCCTGCATCAAATCTTCGATTTTGGTTGTGGAAATCGGGTCGAGTGCACTTGTCGGTTCATCCATCAGAATGACATCCGGCTCAATCGCCAACGCGCGGGCGATGCAGATTCTCTGCTGTTGGCCGCCGGAAAGCCCATAGGCGTTATCGCTCAGTCTGTCCTTCACTTCATCCCATATGGCAGCGCCCTTAAGACTTTTCTCCACCACCTGATCCAGTACCTTTTTGTTGCGGATCCCATGAACACGTGCGCCGTATGCGACATTGTCGTAGATGGATTTCGGGAATGGATTCGGCTTCTGGAATACCATCCCCACCTTTGTGCGCAGTTCCTCCACAGTCAGCGATTTATCGAAGATGCTCTGATCCCTGTAGAGTATATCCCCTTCGGTCCGGACGATGGGCACGAGTTCCACCATGCGGTTCAGAGCTTTAATGAAAGTCGATTTACCGCACCCTGAAGGACCGATGATTGCGGAGATTTCATTCCTGTTGAAGTCAAGGTTGATATTCTGCAGGGCATGATTGTCCCCATACCACAGGTTGAAGTCCTTTGTCTGGAATACCGGTTGGGACTGCTCAACTGGTTTGCTACCTGCAGGCCTGCTCTGGGTTATTGGGTCATTTATTATCATATCTTTTTCCTCTTTTACTTTTGTCAAAGTCATATTAAAGCCTCCAGATTAAAAACGCTTAGAGTATTTATTCCTTATATAAACTGCTACGGAGTTCATCAGGAACAGGATGAACAGAAGCACGAGTATCGCTGCCGCTGTAATGGACTGGAATTCTGGATTGGGCATTTTGACCCACGAGAATATCTGCATCGGCAGCGCTGAGAATGTATCGAATACACTTGTCGGTGTAAACAGCAGAATCGTCGGTATGCCGATGACGACGAGGGGAGCCGTCTCCCCGATTGCGCGGGAAAGTGACAAAATGATTCCTGTGATGATCCCCGGTAATGAGGCGGGAAGTATGATTCGGGTAATCGTCTGCCATTTTGTCGCCCCCATGCCAATGGATGCTTCACGTATGGAAGATGGAACCGACCGGATGGCCTCTTGGGAAGCCACAACGATGACGGGCAGGATCATAAGCGACATCGTCAGTGCGGCCGCAAGGACGGAATTCCCGAGTCCGGCCATTCTGACGAACAGCGTAAGGCCGAGTAGACCGAACACAACCGATGGTACCCCAGCGAGATTCGAGATGTTTATCTTTATGAAGCCGGTAAGCTTATTTTTGGGTGCATATTCTTCCAGATAAAGGGCTGTACCTACAGAAAGGATGATTGCGATGGGCGCTGTAGTGCCCATCAGCCATAATGTACCGATAAGTGCGCCTCTGATGCCTGCATTCTCAGGACGGCTCGAGCTGAAGTTCGTGAAAAAGTCAGCCGTCAAGTAGCTCCACCCGTCGATGATAGTATCGATCAACAAGGTTGCCAAAACGACCAGTCCCACCAGGGTGCACAGGAGGAAGATGTACTTCAGCACCTTGTTGAGCATCAGCCTTCCATTCAATCTCTTTCCTATAGACTTTTTATCGATCAATTCCATCTTAATATTCCTCCCTGAATTTCCGTGAGAACCATTGTGCCATCACATTCATCAGCAGTGTGAAGACAAAAAGCGTCATGCCGACGGCGTAGAGGCTGAAGTAGACGTCACTGCCGTAAGTGGCGTCGCCCGAGGCTACTTGAACGATGAAGCCCGTCATCGTCTGTAGGGACTCCATGATGTTCAGGCTTGCATTGGGAGTACTCCCTGCTGCAATCGAAACGATCATCGTCTCGCCGATTGCCCGGGAAACCGCAAGGACAATCGAGGCCATGATGCCCGAAACGGCAGCAGGCAGGACAACCTTGAACACCGTCTCGAGTCTTGTAGAGCCGAGACCGAGTGCCCCTTCCCGAATGGTATTCGGAACGGAGCTCATCGCATCCTCACTCAGGCTTGCAATCATCGGTATGATCATCACTCCGACGACGAGACCTGGACTGATTGCGTTGAAAAGGTTGACTTCAGGCCATACGCCCCTGATCAGAGGAGTGACGAAAGTCAAGGCGAAAAACCCATAAACGACAGTCGGTATGCCGGCAAGGATTTCGAGTATCGGCTTGATTACCCGGCGCACCCGATCGCTTGCATATTCACTTAAATATATGGCAGCCCCAAGGCCAATCGGTACTGCAAAAGCGACTGCAATCACAGTGATTTTCATAGTTCCCATGATCAGGGCAAAAATACCCCACTCAGGGTCAGAGCTGAACGCAGACCATTCGGTCGAAGTCAGGAATTCCACCGGGGAGACCCGGGTGAAGAACATTACCGTCTCTGACAGTAATGTTATAAGGATACCTATGGTCGTCAATACGGATACCGACGTGATGAGAAGTAAGATGATCGGCACTGCCTTCTCCATAAAGACTGTACTCCGTCTGCCCTTTTTATTGTCTATCATTTCACGAATATTATAATCACTCATAATGAACCTCGTTTCAAAATACTTTAAACTGGACGGGGACTTCCCGTCCAGTTGCTTTTATTGTGCCAAATACCTACTTGAATGCTTCGAGCTTGTCCTTCTGTTCCTTCATTTCATCTTCAGTCAGTGCAACATATCCTGCCTCTTCCGCTGCAGATGAAGCATTGTTCAGAGTGTATTCCATGAACTGCATGAACGATTCGTTATTTTCAAAGGATTCATCCTTGGCGTATACAAACAGTGGACGCGCCAACGGATACTCATAGCTCATGACAGTCTCTTCTTTGACTTCAACAGGCTCTTCACTTTCCGTACCTTGAATCGGAACACCTTTCAGATTTTCCTGGTTCACCATGTAGTAGTTATATCCGAAGAATCCAATCGCACCTTCGCTGCTTGCCACGGATTGGGAGATGACGTTCGTGTCCTGGTTCAATTCAGCTGTGATATCGCCATCTTCCATGACCGCTTCCTTGAAGAAGTCGTGTGTGCCGTGTGACTGGTCCGGTGCATAAGCTGTTATTTCTTCATCAGGGAATTCATCACGGACATCGCTCCAAGTTTCAGCTTCGCCATTGTAGATCGTCTGCAGCTCTTCGAAAGTCAGGTAGTCGACGAAATCATTCTCCGTATTGACTGCAACCGTCAGGCCGTCATTCGCAACTTTGAATTCTGTAAAGTCGATGCCTGCCTTTTCCAGCTCAGAAACTTCTTCTTCCTTGATTTCACGGGATGCGTTCTGAAAGTCCGTCTCACCGGCTACAAACTTCTCAAAACCGCCACCTGTACCGGAGACACCGATGGAAACCTGGACTTCTGGGTACTCAGCGTTGAAATCTTCGTTTATCAGTTCAAGAATCGGGGCTACTGTTGAAGATCCGTCGCCGGAGATGCTGCCTGATGCAGAAGCTTCTGCATCTGTACTGGCTTCGGAACCATCTCCGCTTCCGTCCCCTGTGCTTCCTTCAGATGGATCACTTGCATTGCCCCCTCCGCACGCTGCCAGAATGAATACTAGGCTCATCAGCAATGCAGCCATAAAGATACTCTTTTTCATTACCCGAACTCCTCCAATAAAATAAGTGTTGTGTTTCCTACAAGCCCTACTCTATCGGATGAATGTAAATTTGAAATGAATGGTTTGTAAAGATTGTGTAAATATGAAAAAACACCAACGCCGAACCCCCCCAGGTCACCATTCAAGTAATTTTGAATCACATTCAGCTTAGAATCTATTAAGTATTTTCTATGCATATAAAAACACCCCTAAAGTTGAAATTTGGAATTCAACTTTAGGGGTGCATCTTAGAGAAGGAAGCAGAGCCTTTTTATTTTTACGTGCTTTGGCCGGAATCCGCACACAGGCCGTTAGCTGTCTTCCTGCTTTTTCGGCAGCGTCACGGTGAAGGTCGTGCCCTCGCCTTCACGGCTTTCGACCTCTATTTCCCCGCGGTGGGATTCTATCAGGTGTTTGACTATGGCAAGACCGAGGCCTGTGCCGCCGGAGTGGCGGGAACGTGCCCGGTCAACACGATAGAAGCGCTCGAATATGCGGGGGAGGCTCTCTTCAGGGATGCCGATGCCATCATCCTCTATAATCAGGCGGACGTTATTCGTATCCTCCTTCAGTGATAACTTGACAGCCCCACCTTCGGCAGTGTAGTTAATGCCATTTCCCACCAGATTGAGTATGATTTGTCTGAGACGGTCTTCATCCCCCTCCAGATATACATCCCTTGATGGATCTGGAAGGGCCAGCCGTGTCTTCTTCTCTTCGATGGCCCCCTGCAGTGTAACGGAAACCTCATGGGCGAGTGCCGTCAGGTTTAGAGGCTCGAGGTTCAGAGGCATCTCCTGCTTCTCTATTTTGGAGAGGTTCAGAAGGTCCCTGATCAGGCGATCGAGCCGCTGGCTTTCATCGTGTATGATCTTGAGGAACTGCTGAGTGGTTTCTTCATCGGTCACTTCCCCGCTCATCAGCGTCTCGGAGAACCCCCTGACCGAAGTGACTGGTGTCTTCAATTCATGCGAGACATTGGCCACAAAGTCACTGCGCATCTTTTCAAGTCTCCTTATCTCCGTAATGTCATGGAGGACGATGATGACGCCACACTGCTGCCATCCTTGGCCATAGTAGGGGGCAAGGTGGGCATCCATGATGCGTTCGTGCGGATAATAGGAGTGGACTTCTTCGTGAACCTTCTCATTGGTTTCAAAGACGGCATGTATATGCGGACTGAGGGCGAATCGTTCACCGACTTTCTCATAGGGCTGGCCGATCAGGTTATCCTTATGCTGGGAAAGGAACTTTTCCATCGATGCATTCATCAATGTGACCTTCCCGTCCTGGTTGACGAGCATGACACCACTCACCATATTAGAGATGATGCTCGTAAGCTGCTGTTCATTCTCCTCTATCTCCTTCATCTGGCTCTGCAGACTTGCAGCAAGCGCATTGATGGACTGGGAGAGGTCGCCGATTTCACCTTTTGCCTCCGTGCTCACCCGGCTGCTGTAGTCCTTCCTTCTCAGGCGGGAAGTGACATTCATGATGGTGTCGATCGGTCGTGTGATGCTCCTTGCAAGCATGGTGGTCGCAATGGCGGCCATCAGGAACATCAGACCAAGGGCAATAGACAGGCTGAACCTTAGCTGGTCCATGGCATCATCAATGATGCCGAGGGACAGGGAGCTCCTGACTGCTCCTACAGTCTCCCCTTCGGAAACGAGTGGCAGGGCGACATACATCATATTGAAGTCCTGCGTTGTACTGTAGCGGATTGATTCTCCGAATGTCTCATTCTGCTGAAGTACATCCTGTATTTCAGGACGGTCGAAATGATTGTTCATTTTTTCAGGGTCGTTTTCGGAATCGGCAAGCACGACACCTTCCGTATCCACAACTGTAAAGCGCATCTGAATCGGCTGCTCAAAGTTTTTGATGAGTTCCTGCAGCTGTTCACGTTCATCATAGCTTTCCGAGGCGCTGATGATCTGTGTGACCATCTGTGCATTTTCGATAAGATGATCGCGGGTCATATCTGTATAGGCATTCTTCAGCAGTGCTGCAAGGATGAACCACAGGATGAGTATCAGGATGAGTATCAGGATGAAGAAGGCGGATGCGATCCTGAACCATAGACGCTTCATTCTGAAGGAACCTCGAGCTTGTAGCCGAACCCCCGGATGGTCCGGATGTAGGCAGGACGTTTCGGGTCGGCCTCGATCTTTTCGCGCAGATGACTTATATGGACATCAACGATCCGCGTATCGCCATCATAATGGAAGTCCCACACCCCATTCAGCAGCTGGTCGCGACTCAGGACTTTGTTCTTATGATTTGAAAGATAGAGGAGCAGTTCGTACTCCTTTGGGGTCAGTACGAGCTGTTCGCCGCGGACATAGACATCGTAGGTGTCGGTATGTATTTCTAGTGTACCGAGCTTGATCACTGTAGCTGCATCGACAGGGGGCTCCTGTATCTGGGTCCTGCGGAGAATCGCCTTGACGCGCGCCACCACCTCCCTTGGACTGAAAGGCTTCGTCATATAGTCATCGGCGCCGAGCTCCAGACCTAGAATTTTATCGAACTCTTCATCCTTTGCTGTGAGCATCAGGATGGGTGTCTCGACCTTTTCTTGCCTGAGTGTCTTGCAGACATCCATTCCATCCATTCCTGGCAGCATCAGATCCAGTACGATCAGGTCGGGCTTTTCAGTCAAAGAAAGATCCAACCCCTGCCGACCATCCTCCGCTGTAATCACTATGTATCCAGCCTTTTCCAAATTGAATTTTATCAATGTAACAATGGATGGCTCATCATCCACTACAAGGATCTTATGCACAGTAATTGCTCCTTCCGTATATATCAGGTTTTTTTAATGTTTTCATTTGTCGGAAAACCATTTTGAGTATATCATGTGGGACCTTTCTATCTGTCTAGCTTAACTTTACAACCGACGAAGTGTTTACTGTCACTCAAAATCTAAAAGACAATTGATATGTTCGAAATTTGCGCATACTGGGATTTGATGGTGTTTTTTAGCTTTTCATGATAAGATTCTTCCTTTTTTAAAGAACTTGATCTATCTGTTTTTCTGTCGCCACACTTCATAAGTGCGGGCATATCTGTTCTTGCCATCCACTGGCCGCTTCAAACACTTTACTCATTTGACCTTCAAAAAGAGCAGAACTCCACTCGTTATCCGGATTTTGCGTAGGGTCAACATACTACCGTGAAGGTTTCCCAGCTACTCATTAGGTCTTACTTTTCTTTTATCTACAACGGCAGCTCCAATTATGTCACCCAATACATTGGAGGCAGTCCCTCCCATTCCTATTATTGCATCCACACCAGCTATTAAGGCCACAATTTCTAACGGTAAACCGAATAGACTAAGAACAGCTGAAAGAGTTATGAGACCGCCAGCAGGGATGCCAGCAGTACCGATGGACAAGATTGTTCCTATGGCTACAATTATAAATAGATTTTCTAAAGATAGATCCATTCCGATTACGTTGGTTGCAAATACAATGGACACTCCCATTCTGAGGGCACCGCCATCAGAATTAAATATGGTACCCAGAGGAATTGAAAAATTCACAACCTCATGTGAAATATCAGCTCTTTTGGCAGACTTGATTGCAATAGGCAAAGAAGCGATGCTGCTTGAGGTGAAAAAAGCAGTTAAATAGGCTTCTTTAGTATCTTTTAAAAATCTCAAAACAGATTTATCCGCTAATTTTAAAAAGCTGAAATAGACGAGGAACCATAAAATAAAAATCCCTATATAGAAAGTGAGTGTAAATAACAATAAAGACTTAAAGGAGTTCAATCCTTGAGAACCGAATGTCGAGGCGCTGATACCAAATACACCAATTGGTGCATAGAGCAATATACCATTTAATATAACATTAAAAACTTTGTTCAAAGTTTCAAAGAGTGAATAGAGGGACTGTGTTTTTTGTTGTGTATCGTCATCAGATGAAGATAACAGAATCGACATCGAAATGCCTAAAATTATAGCTATGAATAATATTGACAATAACTCACCGGAAGAAAATGTTCCAATTAAATTATCAGGTATTATTTTATACAGTATGTCTGAAAAATCGGGGATATCGGGTTGATCAATTGATGTTTTTGGTAAGGTCAAATTTTCACCAGGATTTATAATCAGGGCAACTATTACACCAATCAATACAGATAAACCTGTTGTGACACTGTAATATAAAAATAATTTCCCGCCCATCCTTCCTAGACTCGCTAAATTAATTCGACTTAAGGATAATACTATAGTCAAAAAGATGATGGGTATAGCGATCAATTTTAATAATCTAATGAGTATCTGGCCTAATGGTTCCAGAAATTTAGCGTTTTCACCTAATATTAAAGCAACAATTATGCCTGCTATAAAAGCAATCGTCATTTTTAAAACAATTGAGCTGTCTTTATACTTTCTCCACATATATTTGATCCTCTCTTTTCAATGACCAAGTGTTGCTTCGTTCTTCTGGACCCGACAGCAACCTTAAATATAATACGAGTGCTATTTGAGTTCGATGTAATTTATGTAGTACAGTTGATGAATTTGTTATAAACAATTATATAGATGTTCAAGTAAATATTCATAAAAAATGGTTTAAAGGTTAAAAAATAATCTTTTGAACAGGCATTCAAGGTCACAAAAATCCCCTCCTGATTTACAAATGTTTCGTTGCATCCGTAAACCTGGAGGGCGTCAATTCAATTCTATGCACCAGTTTTTTGATTTGGGTTATTCCTTCCGCTGCCACACTTCATAAGTGTGGGCGTACTTATTTTTATCATCTACAGGCCCCACTTCAGATTGAATGCGCTCGAACTTGTCGTAATCGAAGTCTCGCGGGAAATACGTATCCCCTTTGAAATGTTCATTGATAAGGGTGCGATAAAGGATCTCCACATCGTCTTCAAACATCTTAAACAGCGTGGCACCACCGATGATGTACAGATCCTCCCCATACTCTTTCCCAAGGGCTAGCGCTTCTTCCTTGGAATGGACCACCATCGCTCCGGGGGCCTCGTAATCTTGGTTGGTAGTCAATACAATATTACGACGTCCTAGAAGCGGTCTTTTTGGGATGGTCTCATAAGTCCTGCGTCCCATTACGATATCACCTTGCAGCGTCACCTTCTTGAAAAAAGCCATATCAGCCGGCAGGTGCCACGGCAGTTCACCGTCTTTGCCGATGACTTTATCTTCATCCTCGGCCCACACATACGCAATCATCTCGTCCCCTCCTTTCTGTCACTTACGTTCGTCAGGACATCCACCTCAGCAAGATTGTGATGCCTCATAGAGCCACCCCCATTACCCAGTCCGCTGTCCACGCAGCTTCGATACCGCCACAAATACAGCTATTGCAATCAGCAACAGGGACGTAACGACCAGGGTGATATCGAGGCTCGCATACGCCCCTTCATTTTTAGTGTATATGGCAAAGAATGGCCAGAGCGCTATAAGCGGGTACAGCCAATCTTTGAAGCGGAGTCCGATGGCTGCAATGATCAATGTGGCTGCCATAAGGATGATGATCGTCCATGGCAGTTCACCCATGCCGAACAGCGTTCCAATACCGCTGCTGACGATAAGTGTGAAGACGTTGACCACCGTCGCAATCGTAACCCAGCTGTAATAGACTGAAATCGGCAGGCGATCAAACCAGCGGTATCCTTTTTCAGTCAGCAGCACATGCATCCTCGCCAATGTAAACAGCACTGCGCCAATGACAAGTACTGAAGCAATCAGCAATTGTTGGGTGAATACGACAATCCACAGGCCATTCAGCAAAAAGTTGGCAATGGGCCAGAACCTAAGTTTTTGGACGACTGAATCTTCCCATGTTTTCTCGAAAAACAGGCGGATGAGCCATATCAGCAGCAAAATGTAGATGATGCCCCATATCGAAAAGGCGTATCCTGCCGGCTGGATGATCGTCTGATTGTCATTTGCGACAGAGCTTACGTTAGCCGCACTTAAGTAATTGAAATACAGCATGACGGCAAATGCTGCGATATATCCTATGGTCCATTTCCTATGTTCAGACATTTTATCGACTCTCTCCTCCATAATATTTTACCTATACCCCAAATACTATTTAGCCACTCCCTAGAGGGGGATACGTTTTTTTTAATATATGAAGTGGATGATGACGAGAACAAACATGGAGATGCCGAGGCCGATATGAAGTTTCCTGATTTTAAGCCTCGGATCGACCAGCAGCCGGTACCATCCTGAGAGAACCAGGCAAAGCAGATTGAACGCTGCGATGGTCCCTGTCAATATCTTCATATTGGATGGGTCGAATGTATAGAGGTCGATGACCAGGAAACCATGCAGCAGGATGATGATCAGCGCTCCTGTCCCGACATAGCGGTGATAGGGCCTGATGCGTTTCGAAAATTGGGCCAGACGGATTTTCTTCCGCCTGTCCCCGATATTGCGTATGGTCGAGAAAACAGCATTGCGTGTCCAGTTGAATATGAACAGTAAAAAACCCGTAAAACCAAGCAATATATGTAGATATGGCGTGTTGGCCGAGAACCCGGATGCAACATTCCACACAGCCCAGATCACTAATATGAAATTCAATAGGAACCAGATGCTCATACAGATGCGCCCCACTTTTTTTACTTATAGAAGACACTCATCAAGTTTTGGATGTAGTCTTCCTGCTGCCCCATCATACTGTTTTTAGCTGTCTGTCGGCAAGTCTCGAAATGAATTTCAACGTTTCCATTTCATCAAGCTGCAGCTTCCAGTAACGATTCATTTAAAAATACCCCCCCTGTAAATACTTAACAGGGCGGTTATTTCGTAAATTATGCTTTTTGATGGTACGTGAACTGGAGTTGTCGCACTTCTTCGGCCAACGTGTCATCGGGGCCATCCACTTCAGCATCCGTCAGCACTTCGGTGATGGATAATCCTTTCAGTGGGCCTGATTCCAGGCCCATTTCCTGCTGCCATGCCTTCAGCTGCTTGGTGGAACTGGCATATACGATGCGGCCGAGGCCGACAAGACCGTGCGCCGAGGCGCACATGGAGCAGTGTTCACCTGAAGTATAGACGGTCGCGCTGCGACGGTCTTCCTCATTCAGATGTGAAGCCGCCCATCTTGCGATTTCAAACTCGGGATGGCGCGTGGCATCGCCGCTGGCGATTCTGTTGTGATCTTCAAAGAGTACTTCCCCATCTTTTGAGACGAGGAGTGAACCAAATGGTGCGTCTCCTTTATCGAGCGCAGTCCGGGCGAGTTCTACGCATCTCGTCAAATATTTCCTATCTGTTTCAGTAATCACATGATCATCCTTTCCCAGAACGTATTCTACAGGCAATGATACATATCCCGCCGCCTGCTTTCAAAAATAGGCACTTCCTGTCTGATGCGCGCCACTTCCTGCGAATCGATTTGTCCACTGACTACCGCTTCAGACTGCCCTTTTGCTTCGCTGATGACTTCACCCCAAGGATCTGTAATCATCGAGCGTCCTGCGAAAGTCTGCCCACCCATCTCACCATACGTGTTCGCTCCGATGATGTAGCACTGGTTTTCGATCGCCCGTGCTGAAAGGAGCGTTTCCCAGTGCTTCTTCCGTGCATCCGGCCATTGGGCTGGCACAAAGATGATGGAAGCACCTTTTAATGTCAGGTCCCTGAACAGCTCCGGAAATCTTAGGTCATAGCAGATCACCATGCCGCACTTGCTGCCATCAATCATAAATGTCTCCACTTTATTGTCCCCTGCCGCAAGATGTTTCGGTTCATCGAGCATCGGCACAAGATGCATCTTGGAGTACTCATATACAAGCGTCCCCTCACGGTCGACGACGAACGCAGTGTTGTAGACCTTATCCGGGTCATCCTTTATGTTGGCGACGGAGCCGGCGACGATATTGACATTATATTGCTGCGCCAATTCCGATATGAACGACAGGGCCGGCTCAAGGTCATGACAGGCATGCGCCGCTATATGTTCAAGGTCATACCCTGATGTCCACATTTCAGGCAGCACAACGATATCCGTCTCTTCAAGCGTCTCCTGTTCGAATTGTGCACGCACCTTATTGAGATTACCTTCGAAATCTCCAAATTCCACCTGGTACTGTAGGACTTTTACGTTGATATCCCCCACTCCTCTACTTCATATGATTTAATGTCGATGAAATATCGCTCACCGTCAAAATGAACGTGTCAGAATCATTCAATATCTACTTAAAGTATATGGGACATGCCGAATACTTGCAATTAACGATGGCAAGTCCAGCGCTTTCACGTTATCCTTATAATTAAAAAGAGGTGGCCACATGATTGAGGTAAGGCAGGATAAAGATTTACGGCAACACGACCTTGAGCAGCTCTATATGGCGAAGGGGCAATCCAGATATGAATCGCGATTCGGTGAACTCCATAAAGCAGTCATTGCATCTGATTATCTCATCACCGCATGGTCGGATGAACAGCTGACTGGTATTCTGCGTTCTTCTGGTGATGGGGCTTTTACGCAATACATATCCGACTTCATCGTCCACCCCGATTTCCGTTCACAGGGCATCGCTTCATCCCTAATGGATACTTACCTTGAAGCTGTCGCACATGTTGATGAAATCTATCTTTTCTTTCAAAATAGCGGACCCAACACCTTCACTGGAACGTGGCTTGCCTACAGGGGGTTTTCCGAAATAAAAGGGGGATCCGTCCCCTTCATATACCTTCGCAAGAAAGCATAAAAATCCCGCTTAAAGATAAGCGGGATTTTGGTTTTATATAAAATAGTTGCCGAGGACGCTGTTGACGTCGTGCACCACCACAAATGCATTCTCATCATAATGCTTGATGAGCCGCTTGACGCGGGGCAGCTGGTTCTTGTTGATGATGACATACAATATATCCTTATCGGCCTGGGTATAGAAGCCGCGCCCCTCCATGATGGTCACACCCCGCCTGATTTCACTGTTGATCATCTTGCCGAGGCGATCCGGATGGTCGGAAATGATGGTGATCGCTTTTTTGGGGTTCATACCTTCGATGATGAAGTCCATCACCTTCATACCGATGTAGAGTGCAATGACAGTCAAGAGGACCTGCTCGAGCGTCATGACGGTCAGACCGATTGTAATGACGACCAGGTCAAAGAACAGCAGGGCATAGGAAACGTTGATATCCATGTATTTATTGACGAGACGTGCCAATATCGTCGTACCGGCAGTGGTCGCACCGATGCGGATGACCAGACCGATGCCAAGACCGACGAACAGCCCACCAAAAACGGTGTTGATCAATATCTGATCAGTCTGGATCTGCCAGTCTTCAGTCAGCCATAGAAACAAGGATGTCAATATGACTACGACGATTGTATAGTACATGGAGCGTCTACTTAAGAATTTGAACCCCACTACAAGTAAGACTGCATTCATAAGGAAGTTCGAGATTGCCGGTGAAATATCAAATGCATAATACAGGATGACTGCAAGCCCAGTGACGCCCCCTTCGCCGAGATTCCCGGCGATCATGAAGGTGTTGACGCCGATGGCGAAAAGGAATGACCCGACGATGATGGTCACGATATTGATCAATGTCTGTTGGGTGATCCTTGAACTGATCGGTAATTTACGTTTTTCAAAATTCATGTTCTTAAGTTTCTCTCTGATTTTCACAATAATCCTCCTCCTGGTCCATATTTCTCTTGGGTGCATTGCACTTTAGAAAGTATTTATTCAAACTGTCGTATATGGCCTCTACTCTGCATAGGCCTCTGGCACGTTGACTCTGAGGCATCCTTGGAGCAATCTGATATCCATCGCTTCAAATTCATGTGGGTCCCCGTCAATATCCATCGTTTCAAGACGGTCTGTATCCAGATGGAGTGTTTCAGCCTTCATGTAATGCACATTTTCGTGCTCAGCAATCGTCCCCCTGAAGGCCGCAATGATGATTTCAATGATTGCCTTCGGATTCGATGGCGTGATGTTGAGGATATGCAGATGGCGGTCGTCGATGCTTGCATGCGGCAGTAATTTTTCAAAGCTGCCGACGGATGAAGTATTCGCTACAATCGTCAATATGGAATCACTCATCACTTTTTCCGATTCCGTTTCGATTTTCACACGATATGTCTTCATTGTGACGAGCGCACGTAATCCGGCGTAGAGATAGGCGAAGATGCCGAAGCGATTCTTAGCGGTCGAGCCCACGCGGGTGAAAGATTCCATAAAATCACCGAGCGCGATCAAATAGGCGATATGGCGGTCATTGCCTTTCATGACATCCGCTTCTATAGTCTTCTGGGGCGATTTCAGGTTATTTATGGCCGTATCCATGTCAAGCGGCAGACCCAGTGCGCGGGTGTAATCGTTGACGGTCCCTGCCGGCAGGATGGAAAGCGGTGCATCTGACCCACTCTCCACCATCCCATCGATGATTTCGCCAATCGTACCATCGCCGCCTGCTGACACAATCAGATCGACATCTGATGCAGCCATCGCGATTTCCTTTGCGTCCGATCCATCCGTGTAGTGGATGTCGACTTTATAGCCCTGACTATTCAGTGCATCGAGCACTCGGTATTCGATGGGCGGTTTCTTTTTTTTACCCGAGTTTCTGTTGATGATGACTGCGGCTTTTTTCATATATTACTCCAATCCGGCCATTACAGCCCATTTGATTGCCTATGGTAATCAATATATATGATAGGGTAAAAAGATACGCGGCGCAATGATCAATGCTCGCATTATTTTTTATGTAGTGACTGGCACACTGCTCCATCGCAGGGGCATAGCAGAATATCTTAAAAAGGGACGGCTCCAAACCGTCCCTTTTGCCTTATATCCTTTGAATCTTTTTGGATGCTTCCTTTAGACACATGTCCAACGACCCAATTTTTATTTGCTCAAAATTGATATGCAGCTAGAGAACGTTCCTCATCAGAGAAAGGAAAAGATCGTCTGCACCGTTTCATTTCCATAGAGGATGTATACGCCAAGGCCAATATATATGATCGCCATAATCCATGTGCCGTACTTTTCGATTGTTTCCCCGATCAGCGCAGTACGTGCTATCCTATGCGCTGTAAAGGCCAGCAGAAAGATGAGGATGAGAAGTACTATTAAAGAGACAGCCAGGCCGCCTGCATCGATCGTCACAAAATATGGAACGAACAAACCAATATTATCAGCGCCACAACTTCCGATTATGATCATCACTACTTTTCCCGCTAATCCGTCCAACCCCTTCTTATCCAACTGTGCTGTTGCCTCCGCCTCATCGGAATCACCCACCAGCAAGACCTTTACCCCGAAGTATATCGGTATGAGTCCAAGCAATCCCAAAATCCATTTTTCAGGTATGAAACCGAGCACATAGGCCAAGATGAGACTGACTATGATCAATATCAACGAACCCACATACTGGCCGATATAGATTTGTCTGATCTGCCTGTCCGTCTCTGCCCTGGCAAAAAGATCAGCAGTATTGCGATCAGGTCGATGGCGGTAGCCATGTATAAAACCGCGGCCGTCAATATTGTCTGCAACATGGAAGCACTCCTTCCTTAATCCCATATACCCAGTTGACCGTTGAAACATCCACCCTGTTCCTGGCATGAAAGAAACCCCGGGCATTGCCCGGGGCTTACGTCTAATTTAATATATTCTTATGGACGACGCCCTCTTTGGCTACGACCGTCACCTTGCTGTTATCCTTCAGCGACCCGATATCTTCCAACGGATTGTCTTCCACCAGGATGAAGTCGGCCACAAAATCTTCCTTGATCAGGCCGATGTCCGCATACCCCATGCATTCTGCCGCCGTCTTCGTCGAAGCGACGATCGCATCCATCGGCGTCATGCCGCACTCGACCATCAGTTCCAGCTCCCTTAGGTTGGTGCCGTGCTTGAACACTCCTGCGTCAGTACCCATTGCGATCTTGACGCCTGCCTTATAGGCGCGTGTAAAGCTTTCCTTATGGTATTCGATGACTTCCTCCGACTTTTCGATGGCTGTCTTCGGCATCCCTAGCTCTTCGGCGAATTCGAGGACGGACACCGGCGCCAACAGTGTCGGCACAAGATAGGTGCCCTGATCCTTCATCAATCCGCACACCTCGTCATCCAGGAAGATGCCGTGCTCAATGGAGTGGATGCCCGCTTCCACACATTGCCTGACACCTGCCAGGCCCTGGGCGTGGGCCATGACCTTCACGCCATTCCTGAACTTGGCCTCTTCGACGATGACCTTCAACTCCTCAAGTGAGAACTGGGTGAATTTCGGATGATCCGTCGGGCTCGATACGCCGCCCGTGGCGTGGACTTTAATGATATCCGCCCCGGCCCTCAACATTTCACGCGTCTTCTTCCTGACTTCCTCCACCCCGTCACAAATACCTGCCGGCATGCCGGGATGCGGTTGGAACAGTTCCGTATTGATGCCTGAGTAGTTGTAGCCATCCCCATGGCCCCCTGTGATGGTCAGCGCATTGACACTGATCTGCATGCGCGGGCCGGCCACCAGCCCATCTTCTATGGCACGCTTTAAGCCCAGATCACTGCCGAGTGCATCTCGCACTGTGGTGACGCCGGCATCCAGCGTGCGTTTCAAGTATCCCATCGCCTGGTAGAAATTATAGGAGAATGGCGTGACCAGCCGCTCTTCCATCGGTTTGAACTCGGTCATCATATGGACATGTGTATCAATCATTCCGGGGAGCATGTAACGCCCGCCCCCTTCTATGACTTCCACATCTTTTCCACCACCTTCTGCGTTGATTGCCCTGAACCGTCCGTCTTCCACCAGAACATTTACGTTTTCGATTACTTCAGAACCTGTACCATCGATCAGATTGACATTTTTTATAAGCAGTTTGCTCATCAGTTACACTCCTATTTCATTTTTTTAGATTAGGCTCATGACGAATGTGGCAACGAATATGGACGCTGTCGTGACGGTGATGAATCCACCGATCAGCATCGGGGTGACCAGTTCCTGGAACAGCGTATTCTGATCTTCTATATTGTCCGTTTCACTGCGGGCGACTTCCTCGCAGATCAGATAATCGCCCGGAAAGCCGATCAGCGCCGTCAGCGCGACAGGCACACCCTTATATGGGTGCCACCCGACGAGCTTCGAAGCGAGGAAGCCGCCACCGATGATGCCGACGATGCCAAGTCCCAAAATCATGGCGACCGCCGGGATGTTCGCAACGACATCCTGCGGGGTTATTCCTCCCATCGTCCCGATGATGACGAATATCAATGCCACCATCATGAAGCTGAACGAGTTCGCAGACTCAAGCGCACTTTTCGGCAGCAGATTGAAATTCAATGCCAGAATGCCGAACAGTAGACAGAACAGCGTATAATGGATGCCCGTCAGATCGCCGATGATGACACCGAGCATGCCCAGCAGGAAAATTACGAACAGCTTGATTGTATTGTTCTTCATCAGACTGAAGCGCGATACGCCACGAGCCTCTTCGAAGCCGACATTCTTGTCCTGGGCTGTCCGCTCCCCGGCCATGTATGTACGGCCATACCGTTTCATGAAGGCAGTGGCAAGTGGCATTCCGATGACGCCCTGGAAAGACTGGACGAGCACAGGGACGACGATAAGGCTTGATAATCCAAGGTTCGTCAATGTCTCATTCGTGATAAGCAGCGCCACGACGCCGCCGGATACCGGCCCGACGCCACTTGCTGCGGTTTCAAAGTCAAACACCAACGTAACAAGGCCCAATATAAGCACCAAGGCTCCGACCAGCCCGGAAAGGGCGATCACTACAGCCCGCCACTGCTTCTTCAGGACCGAAAAGCGCATCAACGTACCCATATGTACAATTAATGGTCCGATGAGTATCGCGCCTAAAGCCGGCAAGGTCGACAATTCCAGGATATTTTCTGGAAATACACCGATCCAAGTCAAAATCAAAAATCCCAGCATCGCCGTCATCAACATCGGTATACGTGCCCGCGTCAAGACGGATACCACTTCTCCTAAAGCAATCAAAGCAAACAACATGACAGTCGCAACTATCGGTTCTTCCATCATGACCTCTCACCCCTTACTCCTCTTTGACAGTAGTATACGGGGTATCTTCGATAAATTAAACCCCGTTTTCAGAAAAAAGGAGCAATTCTGACAATGAATACGTTTTCATAGATGGAAGAGAGGGGATCCCCCTCCTCAATAAAGTCATTCGAATGCTTCACGGGCGATGCCGAGTGACCGGAGCATAGCAGTCTTTTTATAATGATGGTCCTCGAATTTCTCCAAAATATCAGAGACGACTTCGACCCCTTCGACGATATAATCTCCCTTATTCAGCATGATGCACTCCGCCCTGGAGCCAGCCACCACATCCGACATTTCGGAGCGGGTCGGAATGCCGGTCTTGACCAAGGATTCCACTACTTGAGTCGCCCATATGACAGGTACGTGGGCTGCTTCGCAGATCCATAGAAGTTCCTCCTGCACTTCACTCAGTCGCTCATAGCCGATTTCAACCGCAAGATCTCCCCGTGCGAGCATGACTCCGAAACGCCTGGCCCCCGCTGCCTTCTGGATGATTTCAGGCAGATTGCGTATACCTTCAGTGGTTTCAATCTTTGCGACCGACGGCAGTTTACGGCGGTCACCTTCGAGTCTTGAAGCCAAGGCTTCTTCTATCACCTCGATATCTCCGGCATCCTTGATGAATGAAAAGGCGATGGCATCTGCGTGGTGTGCAGCGAAATCAAGGTCTGTCTCATCCTTCTTCGTCAGGACCGGGAGTTTGAACTTAAGGTCCGGCAGATTGATGCCTTTCTCGGTCTTGACTTTGACACCGCCCTCTTTGACCGTACGCTCCACTTCACAGATGACCCCATCGTCCGAAATATCGGTTGCCACAGCCTCAATATGTCCATCATCAATCTTTATCTTCTGGCCCTGCTCTATTTTATCGATGACTTCTGGAACTGAAGTGTTGAGCGCAATCTCTATGCCTTTAGGCAGAGTCATCGCAATCTTGTGGGATAACAGGAAGCGCTCCCTTTCCTTTAGTTTTGGATTCCGTTTTGAAGTCAACAGATGCTTGGTGCGTATTTTCGGTCCGCTGATATCCATCAAGATGCGGCACTGCCTGCCAGTCTTCTTCTCAGCACGCCGGATATTCTCAATCATGCCGAGCCATACATCTTCTGTGTCGTGTGCACAGTTGATCCGTGCCATATCCATGCCAGCTTCGACCAGACTCAGTACAAGGCTGTAATCAGCTCCGGCCTCAGACGGCATGGTTACAAGAATACGGGTGTCCCGTCCTTCTTCTCCTCCGAACAATTGCACTGTATTCTCCTTCAGAGCCTGATTGCGCTCCAAAAATGAGGAAGACGTCCGGTAGTCGATATCACCGACATCTTGATCGGCAATGAATCCGAGTGTCCGCACGACCGCATTCAGCGTGCCCATCACATCCGCCTCCAATCTGCCCAGGGAAGAGACGCCCCATGGTATGAGCGATTGCTGCAGCGCACGCCGATCATATTTCCTGAATGCCATATAATATGCAAGGTTGCGGGCACTCATCTCATATTCCGGCCGCATCGTTGCTGTATGCCATCTATCAAAAAGGATCTCCCCTTCTTCTTTGACTTGTGTGCGGATCACCATCACTTCTTCCAATAAGGATTTTGCCTTGTTCCTATCCATACTCATCACCTCTCGATTATTAATTCGTTTTTATCTGTATACCCTTCAATGGATATAAAAATGCTCCCCCAGTAGATTCTGGAAGGAGCTTTAAATGCCACGTTTAAAAAATAGGTACAGAAGTTCAAAGAAGCCGATATGAAAAATGACCCATAGCAGAAATCCGATGTGCCCCTCCAGGTTAATGTACTGGACTGCCGCTTGCGGCAATATGAAGTAGAGCAGTACTGTAGACGCCCAGGCTATCACCATGGCCGGCATGTAGAGGGATGGACGGTATATATGGAATCCTTTCAGAACGGTCGCGAGAACGATGGAGACAACGAGATGAATTGCGACCTCCACTAACAGATGCAATTCACCACCATACAAGAAATCAATGTTCAACAACAACGTCATTAATTCTATCTCCGTGCTGAACTCGACATAGGCGCATGCAAGAAAAAGCAGAACGCCAGACGCGATGCCTGCAACCAAACCTGAAACAATAATTTTCTTCATGGTCAATGTCCTCTGATTTATAAAATTAATTCAATTCGACATCTCTATTGTAGCATAGCGTAACTGTGATTTTAAGACTGGCAATTGAAGCCAAACCGATATATGATGAATGTCGAGATAAAGGAGGGTTTTCTTGAAAAATCTATCATTTGAAGAAGAAGCGCACCACCTTACCTTCATCACCAGCTTCCTGAAGGTATTTCATGCCGACTTAAAAAGGAGACAGGATGCGGTGTCACAAGGCATACTCGACACACGTCAAGACATCAACGAGAATATATCCAACGTCGTTGACTTCGCAGACGGCAACGTCATGGAATTCGTCCAGATGCTGCCTGAAATCAGAAGGACTGAAATGAATTTCAACTATATCCATACAATGCTTGAACGGACTAAACGAATGCTGCCGAAACCTTACTTCGGAAAAATCGTCGTTGATGGAGAACCGCTCTACATCGGTACCGGAACCATCAAGGACCGCGATGACGACATACTGATATACGACTGGCGCACGCCTGTTGCGGGCCTGTTCTATGAAAATACGACCGGGGACCTCGACTACATCATCCCGGATGGCAGCCGGATCGACGCCACCGTCACCGAGCGTCGCCAGTTCATCATAGAAGATGGCACGCTAATCAACATGTTCGACAGCGACATGTATATCGGAGATGAAATACTGCAGCAGATGATTACCGATTCCTCGCAATCCAAACTGAAAAATATCGTCTCCACCATCCAACAGGAGCAAAATGATGTCATCCGCCTGCCGCTATCGCAGGATACCCTCGTCTATGGACCCCCAGGCAGCGGCAAAACTTCTCTTGCGATGCAGCGGATCGCCTTTTTGCTCTACCAGCATAAAAACAAACTTGATCCTGAAAATATTCTGTTGGTATCACCTAATGAAGTATTCAATGATTACCTCTCTGATGTGCTGCCTGAACTGGGTGAGAACCATGTGAAGAACATGACATTCTATCGCCTCATCAGCCGTTTCCCCTATTTCGGCGGCCGGCAGTTCGAAACAGTCTATGAAAATATCAGGCGGTTGCGGGAGACTGATGAAGGCCATGACATCTATGCCTATAAAAATTCCCTGCGCTACTTTGAATCACTGCACCGCTTCATGAACCGACTTCATGAGACCGGTATGGAATTTCGGGAGCTGAAGGGGGAAGATGGCATATTCTTCACAAAAGAACAGCTGCATCATCTCTTCTATAACGACTTGGGCCACCATCCGATCAGCCGCCGCCTGTCCCTGATCCGCGAGCGGCTTTTGAACCTCTACACTGAAAGGGTGGCAAGCCTGACGAACGAGCGCTTTGAAGCATTGCTGTCAGACAACCAGTATATCGGGGAGCGCCACGAGCTTAAAAACGAGGCGCATCAATACGCCAAAGCCCAGCTTAAAATCGTACACCGTCAAATTTCGCTCTACCGCTTCGTCCACTTCGAAAAGCTGTACGTCAACTCCATCGAAGAAAAGGCATTCCGCAATCCGACGATCCGATCGATCAAGGAAAACCATTTTAAATATGAAGATATTGCACCGCTGCTCTACATGTTCATCCGACTGCTCGGCCGCGCTGATAAAAAGATCCAGCATGTTCTTGTAGACGAAGTACAGGACTATTCCAACATTCAGTACTATGTCCTACGTCATTTCTATAGGAATGCTACATTCACGAGCCTCGGCGACCCGAACCAGCAAATCCACCCGGGACGAAAAGATGCACTCGTCGCCAAGAATCACGCTAAAAAGGCTCTTGAACGGTCATATCGTTCGACCAATCAGATTAATGCTTTCTTGAACACTCTAATACCAGATTCCATACAGTCGGCCTCAATTGACGGTGCGCCCGTCCATCATGTTGAGACGACGGATGAACTTGCGAGTGTCCGCAGCATCCTACAGTCCGATTCACATCCTCAAGTGGCTATCATCACCCCTTCCAGGGAATCGGCGGATGCATGGTTCGAACAGTTGAAGGATGATTTCCCGGACCTTAAAAACCTCGGGGAGACGGATACCCTCTATAACCAGTCGTTCATCATCCTACCCTACTATCTATCAAAGGGATTCGAGTATAATACGGTGATTCTGACGGATGCTTCAAGCTATAAGGACTCTGTGCATATCCTCTACGTTCTGGCGTCACGGGCGACGCGCCATTTATATTTGATGAATTCCGACTGAAATAATAAGAATTGAGTAATTCCTACTTTACAAGTAGGGATTAATTGTTTATGATGACAATACTCATATCGAAAGGAGATTCCTCAATTGAATCTGTTATTGGTCATCATAAATCTAGTTGTATTCCTATCATTGATCGGTGCTTTAGTCATAATGAAGCAAAAGAAAATAAAGTTTTCCTATCGCGTGATGCTCGGCCTGTTGGTCGGACTCGTATTCGGTGCTGCGCTGCAGCTCATCTACGGTACTGATAATATCATCATCACCCACACGATGGACTGGGTAGCAATTGTCGGTAGCGGCTTCGTCAGACTGCTCCAAATGATCGTCATGCCGCTTGTATTCATCTCCATACTTGGTGCGTTCGCCAAAATGGACATGAAGGAGAAATTCCTTAAATCAGGCATCAAAATCATTGCCCTATTGCTCGGAACGACAGCAATAGCCGCCACCATCGGCGTCTCTTCTGCGCTCATCTTCGATTTGGACGCATCCAACTTCAACCTAGGCGAAGAGGAGAACAACCGCTCCATCGCACTCGAGTCGACTGCGTCTGAAATTGAAGGGCAGACACTGCCAGATCAACTGCTGTCCTTGCTGCCTGCCAATCCTTTCCTTGACTTCACAGGGGAACGGGCGACTTCCACTATTGCAGTCGTATTTTTCGCCGTATTCATGGGCGTCAGCCTCATCCGCCTCATGGATCGGGATCAGGAAAATGGAGAGAAGATACGCAGCGGCATCATCGCCGTCAATGGATGGGTCATGCAGCTCGTAAAAATCATCATCGCACTGACGCCTTATGGCGTATTGGCATTGATGACATCCACCGTTGCCACTTCAGACTTCGCCGCCATATACGATCTGGGTCTGTTCGTCGTCGCTTCCTATGCGGCACTTATAATAATGTACCTTGTCCATCTTGGCCTGATTGCCTTGACGGGACTCAACCCTGTACAATATTTGAAGAAGACGCTCGAGACGCTGATCTTTGCCTTCACTTCACGTTCAAGCGCTGGTACATTGCCGCTTAACATACAAACACAACGGACACGTCTTGGCGTCCCGGCAAGTATTGCGAACTTCTCTGGCAGCTTCGGCCTATCCATCGGCCAGAATGGCTGTGCCGGGGTATATCCAGCGATGCTCGGCATCATGATCGCACCAGCAGCAGGGGTTGAGATCAACGCGCAGTTCATCGTAACACTGATTGCTGTTACAGTGATCGCTTCGCTAGGCATTGCTGGTGTTGGCGGTGGTGCGACATTTGCTGCCATCATCGTATTATCTACAATGAACCTGCCGATTGCCCTTGCCGCCGTCCTGATTTCCGTCGAGCCACTTATCGACATGGGTAGGACAGCACTCAACGTCAGCGGCTCCATGACGGCCGGCACCATCACCGCGCAGACAAACGGCTCATTGGACAAAGATGTCTTCGATGATCCGCACCTTGATGAATTGACTGCAGAAACTTAAGGACCGATGGATGTTCCGCCGAAATTCCATCAGTATTTAAAATGAATCTGCAACTTCAAATAAATCCCCCCGACCAGACTGGTCGGGGGGATTTATGCTGCTTAAGGCTTTTTTCCAAGCCCGATCAGTTTCGGGATCTGATCTTATATATACGCCATAATCAGTTCAAATGTATTCCTTATGGCATCCGTATGTGTGCGTTCCATGCCATGACTGCTTGCAACACCCGGCCCGATCAGTGCACCTTTGATGTTTGCGCCAGCGCGTAGGGCTGCAGAAGCATCACTGCCGTACATCGGATAAATATCGACAGCATAATTGAGCTTCTTATTTTTCGCATGATTAATCAAGTCTGTAGTCATCCCGTAATCGTAAGGTCCAGAGGAGTCTTTGGCGCAGATGGAGACATCGAACTCTGTGCATTCAAGATCCAGTCCAATACATCCCATATCGACTGCGAGAAGTTCTGTGATGTCTTCTGGTATCCATGCTGCCCCATGACCGACTTCCTCATAGGTGGAGAATATGAATTTCAAGTTCGTGGCAGGTACAATATCTTCTGTCTTGAGAGCCTTCAGCACACTGACCAGGATAGCGACGGATGCTTTATCATCGAGGAACCTGGATTTTACAAATCCTGAATCGGTAACGACGACTTTCGGGTCATAGGCAATGATATCCCCATTCTGGATACCCAACTCTTTTACATCTTCTTTACTGCTAACGCGCTCATCCAGCTTTACAATGAGACTATCGATATCACGCTCTTTAGTCGCTGCATCTTTATAGACGTGGATCGATGGCGATTTGGATAGGATTGTACCTGTGAATACTTTGTCATCACGTGTAATGATGTCGCAGTATTCACCATCAAGCGTTGGTGTAAGCGGTCCGCCGATCTTAGTCAGGGACAGTGTACCGTCATCATTGATGGAACGTACCATCAGTCCGAGGGTATCGATATGGGCACTGAGCCCACGAGTGCGTTTAGTATCCTGACCTGCAACGCTGACAATCAGGTTGCCCTTAGGCGTCGTTTCCGTATCATAGCCGACTGCTTCAAGTGTCTCACGCACGTAATCCACCGCATGACTGGTATACCCTGACGGGCTATTGATCGACAGCAGTTCTGTCAGAAAGGAAATTGTCTCTTCTTTTTTAAACATATGATTATGTATGAACAAAGTTCACTTTGTTCATATCCTCCCCTCTATATTGTATAAACTTCGACAATTAGAATTTTACCATACTCTGAACCTCTGAGTCGGGTGATTACAAAACATGGATCATCGGTCTATTGTAGTCCCCTTCATCTAATGCGGCCATCCACATCTGCTGATGTAATCTTCAGCCACTTTATAGAAGGCGTTCCATGTACACCATCAAGTCCTCTGATATAATGAAGTAAACTAAAGGAGATTTTCCATGAAATCAATCGCTCCATTCCTCATGTTCCAAGGCAGTGCCGAAGCGGCTATGCGCTACTACGAGGAGACCTTCAAGGATGCACAGATACGCATGCTGACCCACTACGGGGAGGATGCACCTGAAATGGCTGATAAAGTGATGCAGGGTGCCATCCAGATACAAGGCCAACTGATCATGGTGATGGATAGCCAAACACCTGCAGAATTCACCTTCACCCCAAGCATGTCATTTTTTATCGAATGCATGTCTCCTGATGAAATCAATCTCTATTACAGAAAGCTTAAAAAGAAAGGCGCCATACACATGCCTTTGGATGAATACGGATTTTCCAGACAATTCGCCTGGATACAGGATCAGTTTGGCGTCACATGGCAGCTCAATTTATCATAGTGAACACAAAAAAGGCCGTCCCTCTTCTTTGATTTGACCCCCTCCAGGTTTACAGATGAAATAAAACATCTGTAAACCTGGAGGGGGTTCTTTTATGACTGACAAATATTATTCATTTGAAGAAAAGCTGAAAATGATTCAGGAATTGAGGGTA
>NZ_BAABCK010000018.1:0-27654 GCF_039538805.1 Salinicoccus jeotgali
ATTTTCTTTATAGCGCTGATAGTAGTCGATGGCGGTGTGCCCGGCCTTGAAATGCGTGATGACATTGTGGATAGTCTGCCGGGCACGTCCGAGCCGTTTCGCAATCTGAGCCACGGTAGTTCCGTGTCGGAAATAGGCTTCTATGAATACTAATTCATCCGTGGTAATATGGGTGTAGGTCATGCATGATCACTCCTATGATTTCTTTTGTCGGA
Source organism: Salinicoccus jeotgali (assembly GCF_039538805.1). Taxonomy (GTDB): domain Bacteria; phylum Bacillota; class Bacilli; order Staphylococcales; family Salinicoccaceae; genus Salinicoccus; species Salinicoccus jeotgali. The sequence continues at coordinate 216 of NZ_BAABCK010000018.1, forward strand.
AAACCATTTTGAGTGTATCATGTGTGACCGTTTTATGTGTCTACTCTAATCAAACATAAATTTAAGAGAGAAAAATACATCTACAAATTGTTTGAGCGGAAGACTATTTTTCTAGTTATAAATGAAAATCGTCCGTAAAAGTATAAGAAACGAACGACAAACAACTGAAAGAGAGGAACGTGACGAATGACTTTAGTCGCTAAAGGGTAAATAGCACTTTAATTATGCTTTGGATGGACACTTTAAAATATGAGGCGGATACCAGTATGATTACAATTCTAGTCCTCTTTATCTTGTGTTTTTGTAAATAAAAAGAGATTGCTTTAATGGCAATCTCTTAGCTTGAGGTAATGGTTTATACAATAATCACATCTGTTTGCGACACAACTCTAATTAATCAATACCAAAAATGTCACCATAAATACTGCATAACTGCCCATTAAACCAAGTGCTGCTTTACTTAATTTTGGTTTGAGGGTTAAACCGTCTCTGCCAAATTTAAATATACTTACTACCAATGCAACAGCAGCCAAAAACAATGATGCCATAGCAATTAATACTGCAATCGTAGCAGCTATTTCCACTTCAATGACCTCCCCTAATGGTTTTAATTTCAAAACAATAAAAAGATTAATGACGGCAACTACCACCAATACTTGACTTATACGATAACCGTAAGCATTTCTTTCCTTTAACTCCATATGCCAAGCATCAATAATGCCTATAAGCAAATCAATTATTGTTTTGAACGATGTATCTGTTTGTTTTAATATATCGGTTAGCTCATTTCCATAACGTTCTTTCCAAGTTTTAGGGTACAAATATACAAGCCATCTCATACCAATCCAAGCCTTTTCATACCTATATTTGTTACCTTTTGAATTTCTTTAATTTGTTCTGTTAGATATATTTCCCCTTCTGTTGTCATCTTGTAAGGTTTTTTACGATCTTGTGATTCAATCGGACTTATATACCCTGCCTTTTCTAAACGCGAAATGGCTCCATATAATGTGCCAGGTCCTAATTTAACATCATAACTACTTTGAATGTCCTCCATGATTGCATAGCCATGACGATTTTGTTCTGCAAGACTGATCAAAATCAACAACGTGGGTTCTGAGAATTTATTTGTTGTCATATACTCACTCCTTTTCAAAGTATTACGTTTAACGTTATACCGTATAAAGTAATAATAAAATATATTGAAATGAAAGTCAATAAAACAAGCCATATTGCTTCGTTAAAAAACGACCGTTTATTGGAAGATTTGTCACATCTATGGAATCGGTGTCACTTTAGGAGTTATTTTGCACTTAGTTTAAATGTTATCTTGCATCATATTCTAATGAATATATATCTTCCAGCTAACATAGAAGCTCATATCTTTTATACTTGATTTTCTTTGTAGCCAGTATTATGATTGATATATCAAAAAAAATTGATTTATTAAAGAAGGTGACTAGAATGAAATTAATGAATGCTATAAATGAATTGAGTGACGATCAAGCACTCGAATTCTATGAAAATATGTTTAATGCTTTGGCAGATAAAACACGCTTGAAGATCGTAAAAGAAATCAACAAAAGTCCGGAGAAAAATCTGTGTGTCTGTGATTTGGAAACAGTGTTGGACTTGAAACAATCTAAAATTTCTTATCATCTCAAGAAACTTGTGGATGCCAATATTCTTTTAACAGAAAAACATGGAACATGGAACTATTATAGAATTAATGAGGCACAGATACAGGTTGTGCTATCAGAAGATACTTGTTGCAGAATTTTATAATGAGTATCTTTATTTTCAACGTTTAAATCAACTATTTTTGATTAATATATCAAATAATGTTGATTTAATGAAAGTGAGGCGTTATATTGATGTTAGATTCAATACTGGAATTTATCAAAACATTTTTAATATTATTTTTTGAATTGCTTGTGCTGTTTATCATCATCAGTTTTGTTGTCAGCCTGATCCAACAAGTTGTGTCGGAAGAGAAAATAAGACGGGTACTGAATGGACCGAATAAAGGAATCAATTATGTTTTAGGGACGCTCTTTGGTGCCATTACGCCTTTTTGTTCCTGCTCAACCATTCCAATCCTGGCGGGTCTCTTGAACGCAAAAGCCCCTTTTGGCCCCTCAATGAGTTTTCTCATTGCTTCACCGTTAATGAATCCAGTGATGATTTTTACGTTGTGGATTTTATTGGGATGGCAGGTGGCTGGGGTGTACTTTTTGATTGTTAGTCTTTTTAGTATGCTTGTGGGTGTTATATTTTCCCGGCTTAATTTAGAAGAAGCCTATAAAGGTGTGACAATTAAAGGAGAAGGGTTTTTCGCTGATAAGCAAGGATCAAAAGTAAAGCAAGCGTTGAATGATGCCTGGTCTTTCTTATATCCATTACTTCCTTACTTATTTATCGGTGTGTTTATTGGCGCATTCATATACGGCTTCGTGCCTGAAGCATTCGTGACACGATATGCAAGTGGAGATGGCATTATTTCTATAGTCATTGCATCAGTAATCGGCATTCCCATGTACATTCGGCCTGAAACAATGCTTCCTATTGCGGATGCGCTTGTGACCAAGGGGATGGCAATGGGAACCGTCATTGCCTTAATCATCGGAGGCGCAGGAGCCAGCATTCCCGAACTCGCATTATTGTCTAAACTATTAAAAAAGAAATTTTTAGTCGCTTTCATTTCAGCGATCTTAACAGTCGCCATTGGAGCTGGTCTGATTTTCAATCTAATCATTTAGTAAGTATATTCAACCATCAAAGGAGGTGAGCTCATGGGTGTGAAAGATTTTGTTAATAAATTAAAACCGAAAGAACAAAGCTGTTGCTCAGTAGAGATTGAAGAGAAAAAAACAGAGAAAGATTCAAATGAACCCAAGAAACAAAAGTAATTCATAGTAATAAAAGCGTATAGCCCGACGGGGGCTATACGCTTTTATGGAAAATCACTCACTTATTTAAAACATTATTAGAGTGAGATAGAGACCGAGTAATGTAATGAATAAAACAGGGGGAGTGATAATAATGCCGATTTTAAAATAGGTGCCCCATGAAATTTTCATATCTTTTCTGGCTAATACATGGAGCCATAACAGTGTGGCTAAAGATCCAATGGGTGTAATCTTCGGTCCTAAGTCTGACCCAATGCCATTGGCATAGATCATACCTTCTTGGATCAGTGTTGTAATGTTCGCATGATCGATGGCAATTGCATTAATCATTACAGTCGGCATATTGTTCATGATGGAAGATAAAATTGCGGCAATAAAGCCCATCCCCATTACTGAAGCAAACAGCCCATACTCCCCAATATCCATTAATACACTTGCTAGAGCATCGGTTAAACCGACGTTTCTCAATCCAAAGACGACAACATACATACCGATTGAGAACAATACGATGTTCCATGGTGCCCCGTTGATGACTGCTTTTGTATTTACAGCGTGAGATTGTTTGGCCAGTATCAAGAAGATAATCGCAATACCCCCGGCAATGAATGAGACAGGGACATTGATAAATTCACTGACCAAATAACCAACAAGTAATATTAAAAGGACCACCCAGGAATAATTGAACATTTTTTTGTCTTTTATCGCAGACTCGGGCGTTTTTAACTGCGTTTGGTCGATTGTTTTGGGAATGGATTTTCTGAATAGTAGCCAAAGGACGACAATACTCGCAATTAATGAAAAAATATTCGGGATAAACATCCGGCTTAAATACTCTAGAAATCCGATATCGAAGTAATCTGCGGACACAATATTTACTAAGTTGCTGACGACCAACGGCAGAGATGTGGTATCTGCAATAAATCCAGTGGCGATCACAAATGGAAAAATAACTTTTTCTTCTAATTTTAAGTTTCTGCCCATGGCAAGCACAATGGGTGTTAGTATCAAAGCCGCCCCATCGTTAGCGAAAAATGCTGCGATGATTGCACCTAATAGTGCGATATATATGAACATTTTCAAGCCATTTCCGTTTGATGCTTTAACCATATGTATTGCAGCCCATTCGAAAAAGCCAATTTCATCAAGGATCAATGAAATAAGAATGACTGCAACAAACGTTAACGTCGCATTCCAGACAATACCCGTGACTTCGATTACATCACCGAACGAAACGACCCCAGTGATGATTGCAAGCAATGCCCCCGCCAAGGCAGTAATGCCGATATCTAGGTTTCTGGGCTGCCATATAACAAAGATCAGTGTGACTAAAAACATACTAAGATTAGTACCACAGGACCTGGCCGGGTCCTGTGGTACTAATCTTAGTATGTTTTTATTGTGTAGATAGAAATAACTTGATAAACGCTTTTTCATCATGTTTCAGTTGTTTCCACTGATGTTTATGTTTTTTCTTCTTTAATGAAATCTTAATTGCACTCTTCATTAGCCGTTTCATACCTTTTGTCCCGTTTTTTCCAAAAACATGGACATTGTTTAAAAAATTTGGCTCGATTCATTGTCAAAGTTTGACCTGCTTCAATAACTTGAATAATCGCGCTTTTAAAATCTGTCATGTTGCTTTTCCAACAATACTGGATCAGTCTTAAAGTGACGTCTTTCAGATAAGGTTTTTTATCAGACCCAATCATTCTTCCGTGACTTTAACTTTATTCTTATCGAACAACCTCACCCCAATCTCTCCGAGCTCATTTACAAACTTCTTTATACATTCACCACCAACTAAAAGTTCGTCGTCATTAATTTTATTTTTCACAAGGTACTCATAACGATTATTGGGTTGATTACATAATGACAACTGGCTTGTGCATGTTGATTATCATATATAAACTCATCTAACGCTTTCCCAAAGTCATAATTCTCCTCATTTTTTGAAAATAAATTTTCTTGAGCGGTACTTAGCCATGTCATCAGTGTTTGAGTTTCTGCTTTCACTACATCTTAATATGATTTTTTCGTTTCTGAGTTGATTTCGAATGCACCGCACGACTCGCAATCAATATCTGCAAATGCTTTACCCGGTACTCTGACTATCAATCCATCATTCTTATTTCCATGATTAAATGTTCAACCAGTCATCCCCAAACAGTTCATCTATTCGATCTTTTTTCTTTGGCGCATCGTCTGTAACATCCGCTTTCTTCTTCTCAGTCACTTCTTCTTTCGTCTCTAATTTTTCTTCTGACTGCTTTGAAATTCTATTCTTCGCATCTCGCTCACGAATCATTTTTGTAATCTCTTTTCTCGCTGCATCATGATAATATCCATCCAATGTTCTTCGATTAATAATTGCTTTTGGATATTTCCCTATCTCAAACCAAGACGCAAGAAACAGATTATTCACGCTGACCCCATGATCGATATAATTGATTTTTCTCTTCAAATTTTTCAGTTCATTTTCAATATCACGCATCTTTTCAAGCATTTTATACTCAGCAGATTGATGCTCGATCATTTCAGATAAAGCATAGTTTTCCACTGCTTCGACAATAACTTGTTTCTCTGACTTCATATTCTTCGCAGCTTTAATTGTTTTGATGAGTGATATTGTCTCTTCACTTAATTCAAATGACTTCAATTTCATTTGATCTCACCCGCCTCATCATTATGATAAAAATCTTCATCCAGATGCAATACCTCTTCAGTCATTAAGTCAATAAAGAACTTCCTGAAGCGTTTATTTTCCTCAAGGAATAGATTATATGCCTCTGTATTTGCATCTAAACTTTCCTGAGTATTCCTCAATGCGATTTCAAATTTCGTGAGAGACGTCGATAAAATCCGATCTTCCACATAATTTTCTAATACTTCTCTAATCAAATCACTAAATGTCATACCTCTTTCTTTTGCAATGGCTTTCAGCTGAATCATAACTTGTTCATCAAAATCTTTTACATCAATACGTGCCATTTTTTTATCAATCTCCTTTAATTATCCTATATATATTTCTATATATTTATAATATTACCCTAAAAAGATAGCATTTTTCTATATAATTCACTATATATTTAACTATTTTTGAGACGGAAGAAACATATGTCGGCACTGCCGACATATCAAGGTTTTTGAGGTTTTGTAGGATGAAAATCCGGAAAAATCTCCTTATGCTCTTACTTAAAAAATCAATTTGAGAGATTTGCTTCAAGGATTGAAAGCTTTTCCTCACGTCCTTCAATGTCATTTTCGATATCTTTTATGTCTTCTTCAAAAGATTCTATCTCGCTTTTTTCTTCGTCCGTCATCATATAAATTACTTAAGTTAAGCAATTCAGAGATCAAAATATTACAAAGATTAAATATTTTCTAAGTTGATGATATATATTCGTATTGAATATTATAAAGTTATAGCATTAAAGTCATATCGTATTCTTTTAGATAAAAGCAACTGAAAAAGATATGACGTATAGTATCAAGATAAGAAAAAACCGGTCAAAACCCCTTAAATATCTCTCTCTTTTTCTTTACTTTTTCCTACAAAAATATTTTTAAAAAACATCGCAAGCAAATAAATAATACATAACCCAAGAATGAATAATATAAAGCCACTAGGTTTAGTATCAAAAATTATATAAAAAAGAATGACAATACCAACTGCAAGTAATGTTCTGTAAAAAAAGTTATTCATGTTTTACCCCCCCATACATTTATTCCAATTTCCTTTTCTGTGTGTGATGCGCTGCGTTCTTAAAAATCAATGTAAAGATTAAGTTAAGATTATCTAACTCGACTATTAAAAGTAAATAAACAATGACAAACTACAAGAAAATACATAAATTATAAAAGGAGATTAATATGTCTAAAAAATTTGCCTTAAAAACATTTTTTATGATTTTAGCTCTTGTTCTAACTATTTCTAGCACTTTATCTCTAAACGCATCAGCAAGTACACAAGAATTAAAAACGGAAGAAGCCGTTCAAATTCTTGAAAGTTTAAATCAAAGTAGTGTACAAATGGCAGACGGCACTAGCTTAATCAACGAAAATAAATTAAAAGAAAATCTAGGAAGTAACAAACATTATGATGAAATCTATACTGAATTAAAAAACGCAAATATGTTAACAACAAAGGAAAACCCAAATATAGCAACAATGGCTTCAGATAATAGGAATCCTAAATGGGTAGCAGCAAGAGATGCTTGTGCTTCACAATATCTAAAAGATGAATTCAGCGTAGCAGCTTTAGGTTCAGCAATAGGATTAGTATTTGCTGGTAATTGGTCAGCAGCCGCTAAAGAACTTGTTAAAAATGGTGCTAAAGTAACACCTGCAGGGCTAGCAGCTGTATATGTTCATATGAACTACACATGTATTAAAGAAGCAAATTCAAAACATAGTGTATATTAATTAATCTGAACTAAAAGGATGATTAACATTTTAGAATTTTTTTTCAATAATTTATTGTTTTGGTTCTTATGGTTACCACTCATATTCTCCATTTCAATTATTGTAGTTTACAAAAAAGAAAATAAAAGTTTTATAAAACCACTATTAATATTTTTAATTGCATATTACATCGCTAGAACAATAATTTATATTATATAATTTTTATTCCAATTTCCTTTTGGTGTGAACCAACAGCGAAACAAAAAATAAAAAAGCTGTCGAATGGCAAAATTGATACCTAAACGGTATCAGCCATTCGGCTTTTTAGTATGTTTCCGTTTCGCCTTTCCCACCAAAAGTTTTCTCGGCATAAACAGATCATTGCCGTTTTTTTAGGTTTTGACTTTTGATAAATCGAGCGTAGGCGAGAATAAAAAAGACACCACTTTTCAAAAGTTTTGGTGTCTTTTTTTGCATGTCGTCGTTCAACGACGTATAAATGCACCCTATACGGGTTTACTGATAAATTCTAAAAACAGAAAAGCATTTAAAGCTCATATAAGCTCATAGAGAAGATTTTTGTATTAAACACTAGTTTTTGTACCTAAATTTAATTTAAAAGCTCATATGGGCTTTATTTGCGTTTTAAATTGCATTTTAAGTTCAAAGTACAATTCTTTTTTAGCACTTTTGTTATTTGCATTATTTGAATATCGGAACACCGCCCAGTTATACGCACATATTTTTCTTACGAAAAAACGAGCGCTCACTGGGCAAAATATCGCCTCATGGGTGAAAACAAAAAATGAGCAACTTTTCAGTTACTCATCTTCAAAATCTTCTTCGTCTAGCATTTGATTATTGACTTCTTTTTGCATATCTTCAGTCATTAATTTTTTCTCAGTTTCTAGATATTTTTGCTGACCCCAATGATAAAAAATTTGATAAATATATTGAGTTGGATCTAACTCTTTATATTTTTCTAATTCTTTATTTTCGTAAAGTTTGCTGGCGTCTTTAAATAATCCCGAATAAACGATTAATCTTTTTCCAGAAAGTGATTTATAAAACGTATCAAAAAATTTTTCATCTTCCAGATAATCGCTATCTTTTGCACTGTATTTTGCAATTTCAGAGACTTCTTTTTTGTTATCTGTTGCTTTGACTTTTCGAACATCTACTTGTGTTATCAAATTATTTTTCGTTGATTTTTGCCAAAGTTCAAGCCATCTATCACGTGCTATATAAGCTTTAGTATCCGTAAAATAGCTCTTGTTTACTGCTAAAATTACATGAAAATGTGGATGATAATCATCTCGTTCTTTGTTGTAAGTCACTTCAAGTTTTCGTACATAACCTTTTACTGCACTCTTAACTTCTTTACGTTGCATTAACCGTTGAAATGACTTGTTATAATGCTTGATTTCATCATCAAGTTCATCTGCTTTAACATTTGGTGCAGTCAAAGTTAGAAAGACAAAATCTTTCCTTTCTTCTTCTCTCAAATACTGCATTAACACACTAATTTTCAGTGCATTCTTACGTGACTTCTTCCAAGCACAAATCGGACAAAATCGATTATCACAATTGTTCGAGCGATGTAATTTTGTTTTTTCCATAGTTTTATCTGCCACCATCAAGATAAGAAAAAACTAATTCAAAGCTACAAAAAAGAACTTCAAAAACACCCTCTTTGTTTAAAATTCTAATATTATAAAATATGTTTTATCACTCAAAATATAGGAATAAATATAGAAGGATAGGAGTTTTTAAATTATGAATAAAAAAGCCACATATTCTCTTAATATATTGGTCGGCATTTTCTTCTTTATTTTTTATACTACAATTGTTAATGCCGTACTTAATCAAGATATTCTTAGTTTTCCCTTTATCATACTAACAATATATTTTTTTATTTCTATCTTCACGCTAACTCCAGCTAGTACAGAACTTGGAGAAAAGACTAAAGATTGGAATGCTATTATTGCTAGTTATTCAATGATTGTTGCCTATTTGATATCTCCAATATGGGTATTAATAAAATCTTTCAAAAATTAGGAGTGATTTTTTGTATAAGAAAATTATACTTTCTCTAGCGATAATTTTAATCGCTTCCTCGGGAATTTTATCTAATGTGACTATGGCATCAGAAGTTGAAAATTTTACTGAAGAAGAAGTAAAAGAAGTAGCAAAAGAAATGCAATTCTATTTTGAAGAAGTCGGTAAATTAGACAAAAACGGCAACTATACTATACATGATTATGAATTACTTAAAGAAAGAGCAGATTCTGGAGACGAAACAGCCCAAGGTGTTCTAGCACAAGCTAACTATGAAGCACAACAAACAGGAATAACTACCTATGGGATAGTAGACTACAGTAAATGTATTCTAGCCAATTATTTCAGCACTGAAATCGCTGCTGTAAATGGAGATCTTGCTAATGCTATCGCTGGTGCTGTTGAACGAGGCGCCTGGATGGAAGTTGCGAGAATAGTTCTAAGTTCTATTGGAGGTTCAGTAGGTAAAGCAAACGTAGTAGCAACTGCCGGCCAATTAGTAATGTACACTGCTTATTGTGGTGGTCAACAAGTAACTTAAAATAATTAATATTAAAACTACACAAAATTAAATAAAAGGCCTAATTCTATCTAGTCAGACCTTTTATTTTTTTATTCCAATTTCCTTTTGGTGTGAACCAACGGCACCCCTAAAAACCCAAAAGCTGTCGGCAGGCATTTTTGATACCTCACGGTATCTGCCTACCGGCTTTTTAGTTTATTCAGGGGTGCTTTTCCCACCAAAAGTTTTCTCGGCATAAATGGATCTCCACTGTTTTTTCTAGCACAGGCAAGAAAAATTCCCGCAGAAACATCGTATGCGACGTATAAGTGCGCCCTCATGGATTATCTTAACCCAGACCCATATAAACACCCCTTAAAATTCATTTAAATGCTCATATGGGCTTATTTGAGCTTTGAAAAGACATCTAACTTCAAGTTAGTTTGGATACCAGGAATGAATCCAGAATTTGAAAATCGTTAATTTAAGTAAAAGAGCATAAGGAGGTTTTTCCGGATTTCTATCCTGCAAAACCTCAAACCCCTTGATATGTCGGCAGTGCCGACATATTTTTCTTCCGGATGGTTTTCGGCTAAGTATATATGGTTTTATATATAAAAACGGCCTTATTTTGGTGTAATAATAGAAATATATACAAAAGTATATATGCAAATTTAAAGTGATTTTTGAGTAGTTAAAGAAAAAATCATTCTACATACAATGCCAAAGCGCATATAACATTCAAGATAAACATTTCTTAAATGGGTACTTCCGACTATCACATGTATTATTCTTCTGGATATAAATCTACTAAACGCACCCCCAGTTGCTCTTTTATTTTCAATAGATTTAGTATCGTAATGTTCTTCTCCCCTCTTTCCACGGCGCCGATATATGTGCGATGAAACTCACATTCAAATGCTAAATCTTCTTGTGACCAGCCTTTTTGCTTACGATATTGACGAATGTTTTTACCGATGTCTCTCAGTACTTCTGATTTATTTTTATTAGTATCCATGGATTAATTCTGCTAATATGAATACTATAAATCGACAGACTATAAATAGCATTTTATTTTTAAACACTTTAAAGGAGGCAGTATTTTGAGTCACTTATATGTTGTTTATGCATTAGATAGTAAAATCTCAGTTGTCGAAGCTGAGTCAAAAGCAGAAGCATTGGATACCTTTGCTATGGATCAAATCGACGATGAAAATCTCAATTACTTTATCAAAGATTTTTCTTTTGGTGACGGATTGCTTACACAGTTTTATCACGATGATCAAGGATATCTGTTTGATATAGATCAAAATGAAGTCCCTGAACGCCTACAGCAATTAAATGAACAAGAGAAAGATGATTATATTGATTCATGGATTGAAAGCAATGCCAGACAGTTTTGGAATGACGAACCGCAATTTGCTTTAGAATATCTTAAAAAATTAGACAAAGCGAAACACTCAGATGACCCTTACACTGATGATTTTTCTCATCCTTTTTTAGTGTCTACAATCAAAAAATTAATTCAACAAGATGATTGGTATGAGGCGTTTGATATTGTTAAAATCGATTTAGCCGACACGAATTATCAGGTGATTTACGAGGATTAATTGATACATATCCATTTACACACTTCAGCCTGAGAATTTTCATGGATGATTTTTATTTTTACATGTGACAACCAATATCAAATAAAACAATATTAATACAGGGCATCGCCCAAGTTTTCGGCACTTCCCAAAACCGACTTAATACAGGGGGGTATCCCGAGTTTCCGGTGCTCATCAAAACCGATCTAATCCGAACCACGTTAATATCGTGGTTTTTCTTACGATTAGTCAGTTCGACCAGTCGATGGGGGTAAGCCCATGACGGATTAATGCGGCGTTTGTTCGTGAAAAGCATTTCGACCCGATGAACGGCGCGCCCGATTTGTATGCACCGAGTGGGCTCGGGTGACTGCTTTTGATCACGATATGCTTGGACGTGTCGATCCGTTTTTCGTAGGCATGTGCATGACCGCCCCACAGAATATAGACGATGGGGTGGGGTTTATGGTTCAGCGCTTCGATTACAGGGTCGATGATGTGCTGCCAGCCGATTGACTTGTGGCTGTTTGCCGCACCGGACCTTACCGTCAGGATCGTATTGAGCAATAAGACGCCCTGGTCGGCCCAGTGCGATAGATTGCCGGACGAACTGACGGGAATCCCGACATCGTTGAGTCGCTCTTTGAAGATGTTTGAGAGGGAACGGGCAATTTTGACGTTTTGGGGTACTGAGAACGCCATCCCCGTGGCGTGTCCCGGTGTCGGATAAGGGTCCTGGCCGAGAATGACCACTTTGACGTCTCGATACGGCGTTCTTTGGAACGCGTGAAAAATCAGACTGCGCTGGGGGAACACGGTGTGGTTCTGGTATTCCGTGTCCACGGCGCATTTTAGTGCCGACAGCGCGTTTGGATTGGATATATGGGGCGTAATTGCACGTACCCAGTCCTGTGGCATGCGTTGGAGCATACTAGCTGACCCGCCTTTCGATGGAGACATGGTGCGTAACTGAATATGAGGCGATGGACGCATATCGGATATACTCTTTGATGATCTCCCCGGTATCGGGGTCTTTATGAAACAGTATTAATTCGTCGGCTGCGGCACGAACGCCCGCCAGGTCGTAGATGTGGTCAGCTTTTCCGCTGACGTAATGGATGACGATGTCGGTCATGGTATCTCTTCCTTTCTGATTTAGAACAACTTTTTCGATATATTCGTTTCTGCTAGGCGGTCAGCCTCTACGCATCGGATGATAGGTCAACCGGTCGCCCTTTGTGTCACGCTTGATGCGGAATGCAATTTCTCCTTGCAGGAGCCGGGTCTCCGGGGTGGTTTCGACCCGGTGGCACACATAGCGGTAATGCTTCTTCTACTTGCGCTTGGCAGTCTCTATGGCTTCCTCCGGTGTCTTAGCACCGACGGCGAGGACTTCTGTCGTGTAGCGCGTATCGCCACCGTGGCGGCAGGATACGATGATGACCTGTATGATTACTGAGGAGTCATCCCAGGACAATATGGTGCTTGCTGGTGGCAACATTGTGTTGAGTCCAAAAGTTGCCCGCATATTGCGCGAGCAACTCGACGGCGAAGCCGGTCAGTAATCCGTCCTGGAGTTATCTGGTACTTCGAGCAAATGGACTGTTGGCAAAAAAAGACCGACAGACCCTGGTTAAAAGTATATTATAAAGACTTTTAAAAAACTTTTATTCGTGCTATACTTAAATGGATTAGAGGAGGGATAGCATGAAAACCTTAGATGTACCATTCAAAAGCATCTCCGATGTAAAGAAATCCCCGATGACCATCTTCAAAGAGGCCGAAGAACGAAATAATGGCGTCTATATCTTCAATCGCGACAAAGTCGCAGGGGTTGTCCTGACGCAAGAACAGTATGAAAACATGAATAACGAAATCGAAGCACTGTATGACCGCATCGATGAACTCATCGTCAAAGAACGCCTCAAAGATACCAACGTCAAAACCTATAGTGTTGAAGAAGCCACAGGCATCAATCTCGATGACATTGAACTTGATGAAAACGACGGCTGGGAGTAATCAATGTATATTGTAGAACTCACAGAATACGCCAAGTCGGACTATGAAAAACTCGACGGCAGTCAGAAACAGTTGATTCTGAAAGGCTTAAAGCGCATCAAGGAACGCGGTATGCAAGCAGGAGAGGCACTCCGGGACGAACTCAAGGGATGCAACAAGATCAAGCTCAAAAAGCAGGGGCTCCGTATCGTCTTTCGTGAAGTGGAAGGTCGCATGGAAGTCATACAAGTCATTGCCATCGGTAAACGCGATAAATCACAAGTATATAAAGATGCAATGAAACGCATCATAGATGAATAGACGGGCATACGCTCGTCTTTTTTTTTCAGGATAAACCAAGCACTCTTTTCTGGGGAAAAAAGACCGACACCCCGTTAAGGACGTCGGTCCAATTATCATGCTATAAATCCAGCATTTTCTTCATTTCATCGTAGTCATAAGTCGTCACGCCATCATTTTGAACATCGGACTCATAAGATTTAAGAACTGCGATGTCAAATTCATTTTCTATACGTTCTTCGAGCGCATGCTTCATCATCGTAGACAGAAGCACGCCGTGGCGCTCAGCATAGGCTTCAAACACTTCCTGTTCCTTAGCATTCAAACGCACTGTAACCGTACCCACCTGCATCCACCCCTTCTGTTGGACCATATATATTGTCCGATATTATATTTTCAATAAAAGAATCTCAGTAAACATCTCTAATTAAGATTATTTCCTACCTTTTTGACTGGTTCGTTCTAGTATTACCCACTTTGTTATTGATTACATTTGCACAAGCTACCGTGAGAGGTTCTCCAATAGCTTCTCTATAATTAAAACCTAACAACTGCGCAGTCTTTAATGTATCTTTATTAAATAAATCAATAACCATTCTCACATCTTCATCTTTCCCTACAGGAACAACACCATAATTTTTTAGAATCTCTGCAAGTCTCTCAAGTCTCTCAAGTGAAGATTGAAGGTACTCTATATCATCGTCACTAATATTAACTTTCTCATATCTGGATTTATATTCACCCGCAATAAGTTCCAATTCAGCTTTATCATTCATCAATTTGATAATTATCTCTTGATAAATCTCCTGTTGCTCATCACTCTTTTTTTTAAAGTTTCGCTTGTTCCATCCTAGAAAGGATCCACTCATAAGATATTTTCGCTAACTCAGCAGCGAATTAAGTAACTAATTCAGAAGTCTCTAAATCTATTTTATTCCCTCCGATTAAACCTTATATTTCATTTTAGTATTAAAATAAGATATTCTTAATTATATAATTCACTAAGGAAAAATACATAAAACCCTAATAAAAATCCGCTTTTAAATTTTACTTAAACGATGAGAACATGACAAAAAAAGAACTAGAAAATATCTTTAAAGAACTCAACCAAGGAACACAAAAAAACTCTTCCCATTCCCCATCTAGTAAACAGAAATTTAATTATATTTATCAAAAAGAAAATAAACTAGAAAACACCCATATACGGCCTACATTTATCATTGAAAAAGACCTAATAAATCGTCTAGATAAATTAGCTGAAGAAAAATACGGATATAAAAGTCAATTCATTAATCGAGCAATTAAAGATCTCCTAGATAAAGTTGAAAATGATAATATAATAGAGGAAAATTATAAAAATACAACATTTCCATTAAGGAATGATTTAAAAATACAAATAGATCAACTCACAGATAATAACAAAGAAAATCAAAATTACTTTATAAATGAAGCTTTAAATACCATACTAAATAAAATCAACCACACCCATAAGTAAACCTCACACATACAATATATGATATATCATATATTGTATGTCACATCATAAGTTTACCCTCACCATAAAAACACTCCCCAAATCACTATAATAAACGATCAATAGATACTATATACCTCTATGCTGTTTTAATCACCACATCCATCAGGAGAATAAAGAACCATATACACATATAATGTCAGGCAGTTTGTTACATTAACTTCAAATCAGTAATCTGATCTGCTTGATTCTACTTTTGGATGTCTTTTCTGTATTCATTTCTAAGATGTTTGCAATAACTCTTTGGTATTTACTAGGAGTTAATCTGAAGAGTTCATTTATGTCTTTAATAAATAATTGTGTTCTTGCTTTCAACTTCTGAGCATGTTGAACTAACGTCTGCAAAGTATAAATTTTGGTGACGGTGTAACGTCCTCTGCCTACGATTTTTATTTTTATTTTGTTAGATTTCTTCAATACATTTTTGAGTGCTGTAACTGAGATGTCAAATTCAGTTGCAAGACTTCTCAATGATATCCTCACTACCCCATTTGAGGCGTGCGTATTTATATATTCGATGATCTCTTCTTCTCGTTCGTACGCATGCGAATACTTACGATCTTGGCGAGATTTTTTATGCTTATACCAGCGATTAAAGGCTTTTGACTTATATTGTTCATTTACCCAGGATTTCATTATTCTCTCTATATACTCTTTACTAGCGCCTCTATATTTCCCAGAGTATGCACTTTTAACGGTCTTTTCGATCTCTTTATTCTTTAACGGTCTCTCTAGCATTGAATTGAACTGATGCATCTTATTTAGGCAGTTTTCAAATGTGACATCAGATTGATAATTAGCTAAAGACAACGTAAAGACAGTGTTGTCACGCCCACAGTCTTCTCCGCCATGGATAGCTTGCTGCTGGATCAATTTACGATACCAAGCTTCTTCAATTTGTTTGTGCTGAGTATTGAAAGTGTTATCTACCACAACTTTGAGATGTTCCCTCGCATCATCTGATTTGCGTTTCGACCAAGCTATGAGGTCCTTAAATGTATGCTCTAAATCTTTTTGATAGAATAGGACATTGTGCGCATTCGGGCATCTAAAATAGCCAAAATGATTACAGTTAAGATCTACTCCTTCTATCTCTTCGTTGAAGGCCAGTCTCAAGTTTTGAGAGATTTTTTTAGCTACATTTAAACTTTTATAGTTTTTATTTTTTGTAACATAAACTGGTTCTTCTAATATGAAATATGCATGAAATCCTTGGTCAGTTTGCACAATTAAAGTAGGCATTAATTCTAGATTTAGTCCTACATTGAGAATATCGGTATACTCAATATCATAATTATCAAAGTCGATTACGAATGTATTTATTTGCTTCAAGTTTTTCTCTTCATGACCAGAAATAGTGTTATTTTTTCTACTTAACCAATAATAAACATTAGGGGTGAAATGAGTCACAACGTTGCTATTACTCATAAGTGTCTCTACTGAGCTCACCGTGTAACCCTGATTGTAAATCATCTGATTTTTAGAATTTGCTGCAGCTACTTTACCATAAGGGTTCATTTCTTTACTCTTGATTTTTCTATCTGATATTCCTCTTTTTAAGATATGAGAATAGATTTTGTATAGATCGTGCATAGGTAGTCCTTTCCAATAAAAAAAGCGATAGACATAAGCATCCATCACTCACACACCTCTATAATCTACTCAAATGCAACAATATAAAAGTACAGTAAATAAACGTACTCATATCGTCAACTTGATTTATGTACGAACATTTGCTATTCTATAGCTATCCTAATATATATAAATGTTCGCAAAAACACTCTATGCACAGAGATATGTGAGCGAATTATAACAATTGAATTCAATGCTTCCCCAAGCGTTGATTCCGGAGAACTCGTGATGTCCCCACATCATGAGTTTTTTGTTATTAACACACTCTTTTTATTTAGTTTTATTGTAGTGATTTAATAAAATAAGCATACAAGACTAGACGTTATTTGTAAAATCAAAAAAGCATATTGCATATTATATATAATATGCAATATATAATATGCTGATATTAGTACTGGCCTTTTCTTTTTAAGACATCGACTTTTTCTTCAATATTAATACGATAATACTTATCGAAAACCTCCAAACTTTCCTCATCAAGATCTTCAATCATGTTATCAATAGCTTCAGTAATAATTTGCATATTGTTGAGATTACGCTTCGCAACTACATTTTTAAGGGCTAGTATTTTCGCGTGAGTATCTCCATCCAAACGAAGAGATGTTACAGGAAGTTTTTCTTTTTTAATATTATGATTGGCCAAAGGATTTTCATGTTTTTTACCTTCCCTTTTTGCTTTCGTTTCATCTAACAGTCCCATCTATTTCACTCCCAATTATTGAGTTTGTTTTTCTTCCATTCGTTCTAATCTTTCCAGGAATTCTTTAGTCAATCCCGCATATGCATTCACTGCCATCCTATCCCAATGACTTTCCTCTGAGATTCCAAACTCATCCCAGTATTTTACCCTTTCCATCGCTTTCACTATATGCTTAAATACATAGTCTTTATAATCTTCCATCGCATCTTGTAGTGTAATTGTGTCTGTCTTTGTCTTATTCGAAAACATCACAGGTATAATACCTAGGACATCAAACTCATTCCCGTAAGTTTCTTGGAAGTCTACCAAATGCACAAGAAATTTTTCTACTGAGCGATAAGATCGTCTGTGAGTCTGCATTACTATTAAGCTATAGTCACAAGCATATATTGCATTGTTACTAAAGTCAGATATAGTCGGCGGGGTATCGATTAAAATAATATCGTACTCCTCCCTGACTCCTTCTAGGAAGTTGCTCAGTTCTTTAACTTTGTCAAAGGTATCCTTATAGCGGTATTTTTTTATTAGGTGATCTGGAAAACCGATTAAATTAAAGTCACTGGGTATTAAATCTAGATTCTCAGATAAATGAAGCGTTGTCCCTACTCTATCTCCATCTTGGATACCCTCGTATATTGTTTTATAGCCTTCATCGTTAAGCGCATCTGGTTTCTCTGCATTATCATACGTTCGAATTAAAAGCTCCGTCGCATCAGCTTGCGGATCGAAGTCTACCAGTAGCGTCTTCATTCTTTTTTTCTCAGACAAAACATATGCGAGAGCACATGCTGTTGATGTCTTTGAGACGCCGCCTTTGAAGTTATTGATGCTTATAATCTTCCCCAACTGCTTCACTCCTTTGTATCATATTATATACAACATATCATATATAATATACTGCATACAATATATTATATAGTTTAGGTATTCACTACTCAGTTTCAGAGTTGCTGAAATTATTAAAAGTACAAAGACTAAATAAAGTTAATATGACTTAGAGTTAAGCTAATACTCTGTATCAATTAATATATAATATGCAATATATTGTATATTGCATATTTCTTTGAGGAATAATCTTTACTTACTTGATAAAGTGCTATGTTAAGCTAAAAGTAGTAGGGTTTGTATATCCCCTCATTTTGTTCTCTGACATAATTTCAAATTACATAATAGGAATTTATACGCTTCGCAGAAAGTACACCACAATAATCTTATAGAAAAAGGAATAGATAGACATGATGAATTTTCAGGATAAAGTAAACTTTTTATGGACCATCGCAGAAATATTAAGAGGGCCGTATAAACCAGAAGACTATGGGAAAGTGATCTTACCGATGGCGGTATTGCGTCGGTTCGATAATGTTCTGGAAGATACGAAAGAGGATGTACTCGAAAGCTATCAACAATTCAAGCATTTGCCTGAAGAAGCCCGGGACGAAATACTGAATAGAAAATCAAAGCAGCGTTTCAATAATACAAGCAACTATGACTTCCAGAAGCTATTGAATGATTCAGATAACATCGCAGAAAACTTCCGGGATTACATCAATGGCTTTTCAAAAACGGCAAGAGAAATCATAGAGTACTTTGACTTTGATAAGCAGATTGAAAAGATGGATCGTAATGATCTCTTGTATTTGACCGTGAAACGATTTGCAGAGGTTGATCTGCATCCCAATACCGTCTCTAACCTTGAAATGGGGTATATTTTTGAAGAACTGATTCGGCGTTATTCTGAACATGCAGAAGCTGGCGATCACTATACACCGAGGGAAGTCGTACGGCTGATGGTAGGGCTCATGTTCAATGAGGATGATGAGATTCTTACTAAACCTGGAATCACCCAGACCCTTTATGACGGATGTGCCGGTACAGGTGGCATGGGATCCATCGCCCAAGAATACTTACATGAAATGAACGAAACTGCAGAATTGGAGTTTTTCGCTCAGGAGTTCAACGAGGAATCATTCGCCATGTGTAAGGCGGACACCTTAATCAAAGGAGAGAACGCTCAGAACATTCGCTTTGGAAATACATTAACGAGAGATGCGTTTCCGACTCAAAAATTCGATTACCTGATTTCGAATCCACCATATGGGGTCGAGTGGAAACCCGCTGAGAAAGTGGTCAGGGAAGAACATGAAGATTTAGGAATGGATGGCCGTTTCGGTGCCGGGTTGCCTCGTATTGGTGATGGTCAGCTGCTGTTCCTGCAACACCTGGTATCGAAAATGAAACCTGTCAGCGAAGACAACCCACAAGGTTCCCGTATGGCAATCATCATGAATGGTTCCCCATTATTCACAGGAGATGCGGGCAGTGGGGAAAGTGAGATACGCCGCTATGTGATTGAAAATGACCTGGTAGAGGGCATTGTAGCGATGCCTAAAGATCTTTTCTATAACACTGGTATTTCCACTTATATCTGGATTCTTACCAATAATAAATCTAAATGGCGTAAAGGTAAGATTCAACTCGTTAACGCTGTTGATTACTATGAGAAGATGCGCAAAAGCTTGGGGGAAAAGCGGAATCAGATCTCTCAGAAGCAAATCGAGGAGATCATTCGCATATATGGTGAATTTAAAGAGCAGGATAATGTGAAGATTTTTGATAACGAAAATTTTGGTTATCAAAAGATTGTTGTAGAGCGTCCGCTGAAGCTTAACTTCAAAATAGATGATGAACGCATTGCGCGTCTATACGAACAAAAAGCGTTTCAGAACCTGGCTAAATCAAAGAAAAAAGGGGAAGGCGGCCTTAAAAAGCAAGAAGCCGGTGGAGAAGTCCAAAACGCTATTATTGAAGTGTTGCAGCAACTGAAAGAAGACACCCTTTATAAGAACCGGGAAGTATTCACTGAAAAATTGAAAGCTGCATTTGCAGACGCTGGCATCGATATGAAGGCTCCGTTGCTAAAGGCACTGCTCGCAGCCCTGGCTGAGAAGGATGAGACGGCTGATATCTGTGTGAAAAATAAGAAGGGTGATGTGGAAGCAGACCCTGATTCACGTGACACAGAAAATGTGCCACTAAAAGAGGACATTCATGACTATTTCGAACGTGAAGTACTGCCTCATGTACCAGATGCTTGGATCGATGAAGAAAAAACGAAAATCGGATACGAAATACCATTCACTAGACACTTCTATCAGTATCAGGAACTTCGACCTTCCAATGAAATCAAAACGGAAATACAAGAACTTGAAGAGAGTATTTTAGAGAAGCTGAAGCAGGTGATGATGTGAGAATAGAGAATAGATCTGGCCACCCTAATTGGAGACGTTTAAAAATAGCTTGGCTGTTCGATGATATATCAAGTGGAACTACCCCTAGTTCTACGAATGAAGAATACTATAAAGATGGTGAAATCCCTTGGGTAAATACAGGAGATTTAACTGATGGAAAATTATCTAGTGTAAATAAAAAAATAACCAGAAAAGCAATTGCTGATTATCCTGCTCTTAAAGTACATCCGAAAAATTCTTTAATTGTTGCTCTTTATGGAGCAACAATTGGAAAACTGGCTATTACTCAATTTGATGTAACAACAAATCAAGCTTGTTGTGTGCTTAATCAACCTAGAAATATAAATATTGATTTTGTATTTTACTGGTTTCTTGCCAATCGAGAAGGGATTATCCAGCGATCTGTAGGAGGGGGACAAAAAAATATAAGCCAAGGAATCATTCGATCCCTCCGAATCGATGTACCAAGTTTAACAGTACAAAATAGAATAATAAATTTCCTCGACCAAAAAACCTCAGAAATCGACACTTTAATATCAGACAAAGAAAAACTCATCGCACTCCTCGAAGAGAAACGGCAAGCCATTATTACAGAAACCGTTACAAAAGGGCTTAATCCGGACGTTAAAATGAAAGACTCCGGTGTGGAGTGGATTGGCGAGATTCCGGAGCATTGGGAGATAAGCTCCCTAAATCTTCATTTAAAAGAATCAAAAACAAAAAATATAGGAAATAAAGAAAAAAATGTACTTTCCTTAAGTTATGGACGAATAAAGAGGAGAAATATTAAAAATAATTTTGGTCTTTTGCCAGAATCATTTGAGACATATCGAGTAGTTAAAAATGGAGATATAGTATTAAGACTAACCGATTTACAAAATGATAAAAGAAGCCTTCGAGTAGGCTTAGTAAAAGAAAAAGGAATTATTACTTCTGCTTATTTAACATTAGTCCCAAACCAAAATATTCTAAGTGAATATGCTAGTTTATTACTTCATGCATATGACTTAAAAAAAGTTTTTTATGGATTTGGTAGTGGTGTAAGACAGTCTATAGGATTTCAGGAATTAAAGAAGTTGCCTATTCTACTTCCCAGTAAGGAAGAGCAATATGATATATGTATTTACCTAAAAAACTTCACGGAGAATATAGATGAAACTTTGATTCAACTAAAAGAACAAATCACTAAACTCAAAGAATACCGCCAATCTCTTATTTACGAAGCCGTCACAGGCAAAATAGATATTCAGGAGATGCTGAAAGAAACAGAGCAGGAGGAGGTATCGTCGTCGTGAGTATCGACAAAAGTGAGACAGGCTTTGAAGAGAATATAGAACAGGCGTTGATGGCATCCGGCTTTCAACAGCGTACCCTGAAGGGGCCTGCACTTGCCAAGTTCCGAAAGTGGGCGATCGATCAGGAAGTCTTTTTCACATTTTTGGAAGCGACACAGCCAAAGGCTTTGGAACGGTTACAGAAGGTCTACAAGGATGACTATCAGTCCAAGATCATGGAGCGCCTCGACAAAGAACTGAAGCGCCGGGGCATCATTGATTGCCTGCGCCATGGTATCAAAGATTATGGGGCCACACTCAAACTCGCCTATAATAAACCACCGACGGAGATGAATCAGACACTCGTCGAAAACTATGAAAATAATATTTTCACCGTGAGCCGGCAGGTGTATTATAGTGCGTCAAATCAGAATTCGATCGATATGATGATTGCTTTGAATGGGCTGCCACTGATTGTGATGGAACTGAAAAACCAGCTGACCAACCAAACTGTAGAGCATTCAATGCGGCAATTCAAGAAAGACCGGGACCCTAAAGAACTATTATTCCAGTTCAAGAAGCGTGCCGTTGTTTTCTTTGCCGTGGATACCGATGAAGTATATATGGCAACCCAACTCAACAAGAATAATACATTCTTCCTCCCTTTCAATAAAGGGAACAATGGTGGGAAAGGGAACCCACCTGTGGAAGGGGACTATCGAACCTCATATCTCTGGCAGGAAGTACTACAGCCGGACAGCCTCCTCGACATCCTTTTCCGATTTCTATATGTTGAAAAAAAGAGCATAAGAGACAGCAATGGGGACATTATCGATGAAAAAGAAGTGGTCATTTTCCCGAGGTACCACCAATTGGATGCCGTGCGTAAAATCGAGACTGACGTAAAATTGCACCAGGCCGGGCGAAACTATTTGATTCAACACTCTGCAGGCAGTGGGAAAACCAACAGTATTTCATGGTTATCCCACCGGTTGGCAAAAACCCATGATGCAGACGATAATCCGGTGTTCGACAGCATCATCGTAATCACAGATAGACGAGTGCTCGACAAACAACTCCAGAATGCAATTTATCAATTGGAGCATAAAGCCGGCATGGTGGAGAAGATTGATGAGAACTCGGACCAACTGGCCAAAGCGATACGCAACAAGACGAAAATCATTGTGACAACACTTCAGAAGTTTCCCTTTATTTTGGACAAAGTAGGGGAGTTCAACCGGGGCACCTATGGGATCATCATAGATGAAGCACACAGCTCCCAGGGCGGGAAAGCGTCTTCTGCCATGACGGCACTGCTTTCGAATAAAACATTGGAAGAAGCCTATGAACAAAATGCGATGGAAGAAGAAACAGCGACAGATGCAGAAGAACGGATGCTTGAAGCCATTGCGAAAAGTGGGGACCAGTCTAATATTTCCTTCTTTGCGTTCACAGCGACACCAAAACCAAAGACCGTAGAGCGATTCGGTACTCAAAATCCAGATGGCACGTTTGAGCCGTTTCACCTCTATTCCATGCGCCAGGCCATTGAAGAGGGCTTCATTCATGATGTGCTGCGGAATTATGTTACGTATGAAACATTCTATAAAATCGAAAAGAGCATCACAGATGACCCGGAAGTAGCGAAAAGCAAAGCGAGCAAGCAGATTGCGCGTTTCGTTTCTCTTCATCCTCACAATATTGCACAAAAAGCAGAAATCATGGTTGAGCATTTTAGAAATGTCACCCGTCACAAAATTAATGGTCGTGCGAAGTCAATGGTCGTCACAAGCAGTCGCCTCCACGCTGTCCGATATAAACTTGCCTTTGATAAGTACTTGAAGGCAAAAGGATATACAGATCTTCAGACACTTGTGGCATTCTCAGGCACCGTAGAAGACTCTGGAGTATCTTATACTGAAGCAGACATAAATAAAATCAGTGAAAATGAACTGCCGGATAAGTTTCATTCGGATGACTACCAGGTGCTGATTGTCGCTGAAAAGTATCAGACCGGTTTTGATGAGCCATTACTCCATACGATGTATGTCGACAAGCCATTGGATGGGATTAAAGCTGTCCAAACCCTCTCTCGTCTCAACCGAACATGTCGCGGAAAAGACGATACATTCGTGCTGGACTTTGTGAATGACCCGGAAACCATTCAAGCTGCTTTCCAAACCTATTACGAAGTGACAGGACTCGGGGAAAAGACAGATCCGAATATCCTCTATGATTTGCAGGGCGAACTGGATGCGATGCAGGTTTATACAAATGAAGAAGTAGATACTGTAGCAAATCTGGAGTATAGTGAGCAATCTGCAAAAAGTGCTCGTTTTCAAGGCAAATTAAATGCAACACTGGACCCCGGAGTGGAAAGGTATAAACAGGAACTGGGTGATGAAGCACAGGAACATTTTAAGTCCGCAGCTGTAAAATTTGTGAGGACGTATGCATTTATTCTGCAGATTGGGCCGTTCTCTGATTTGGATCTGCATAAACGGTTCATCTACCTCAGTTCATTGCTGAAAAAACTGCCAAAGAAATCAGAGGACCCTGTTTATATCTCTGACGATGTAGCCCTGGAATACTACCGTAATGAAAAAGCATTTGAAGGCAGTATCTCCTTAGACACTACAGGGGGAGAACAACTCTCTCCGCCACAGCATGGAAATGGGGGAGGATTAGAAGAAGAAAAAGAACGCCTGTCTTCAATTATCGACCGTATTAATGATCGCTTTGGAACAGACTTCACAGAAGCAGACAAATTGTCCAGAGATCAAATCATCGAGGACATGAAAGCCGATGAAGAACTGGTGTTAAAAGCACAAAATAATACGAAGGAGAACTTCAAGTTCAGTTTCGAACGTAGCTTCTTGGATTTTGTAATCAGTCGGATGAAAAGTAATGAGAGCTTCTTCATGAAAATATTGGAGAATCCGGAGTTTAAAAAGTACTTGGTGGAAGATATGGTTGATGAAGTGTATAGAGACTTGAGGAGAGTAAAGTAGATATTAAAATCTCTTTAAAACATTGGGATTATCGATCTGAAATAAGAACGATAATCCCAAATCTATTTGATCCTATTTGAGTGTACTATGCGTGAACCTTTTTATGTGTCTAGCTTAATTTTACAATCAGCGCTTAAATAAACCAAGAAATGCCTATTTTATTTTTGAGGGAGAGACCCGTATGCAACTTAAAGTAAAAAGATGTACCCATTGTCAAACCATAGTCAGCGATTCTTTGAATGCGTGCCCCAAATGTGGGAGCGCGTCATTGGAAGAGGGCACTTACCTAATTAACGGCCAACACAAGAGCTTTATTATCACTCCGCGATCCACTAGCAAGGTGATCAGCTGTCCGACCTGTGGTGCAGGAGTCAACATGCGCCAAGGAGGAGAATGCAGGGCATGTGGAGATGAAATCTCAGGTGCAGGCGGTTCACTATACGAGGGTTATATGGATTTTGACTAACTAGAAAAACCATCAACATGAACTTATAAATTGATAGTAAAATGTCTATGGTTTATTAACCATACATCTAAAAGTCAAATTTGCGCTTCTTAGTCCAAGTCTGTCTAATTTTCTGGTTTATAGCTATCGAATACACTATTACTTTATCCTGACTCATTTATATATATGATGTGATCAAGTGGCAATTCTTTCACATACACATGGTTCCCTTCCCAGTTTTCTAAATCACCTTTGACTTTGTCATTTTCAAATGGGAGTATTAGTCTTCCAATAAGTAACGTAAATGTTATTGTGTTATTTAGTTATCATTTTCTTTCATTTGCGGTTCGATAAATAGTATCTTTAGACAACCTGATTATTTTAATGATTTTATTGGTTATGTAACTTTTCCTATCATAATAAGCATAGTAAATACTTTTCCTTATTTAATCAGTTGATAAATTCTCAAATATTTTGTCAGTAATTTTCGATCTCTCCATAGAATGCCTTGTATATCCTACTAAATTATCGTCAAAAGATTCAATTGCAAATAAGAGTATGTCTTTTGAAAATTGTTCATTAATATATTCATGTGGAATTATAAGACCATCGCCTTCATAATCACAGTATATTGATTTCTCTCTCAGATCTTTTAGCTGTCCACTGTATGACATGCTATATATTTCTTCTAATCTTTCCATTCCAATAGCATTTACTAGTCTATCGCCCATACTAATAGTATAGTTCGATCCCATTATTTGCTTCCTCTTGTGATCCCTTAGAGGGTCTCTTTTTACTTCAGCTTGTCTTGTATTAAAGAGTCCTACATGAATTTTTCCTACTTCTTCAATAATAGCAATTGATAGGAATAATGATGTAGAAAATGACTTCATTTGGAATAACATAAAGGAATCTTTAACAAGTCGTATGACATGATCAACACATTCATTAAAGTCTTCTACTGATTCTATTTTAAAATTGCTTGCCTTGGATAATGACCTTTCAAATTCCTTTAACGATTTATCTTTATCCATATTGTACCCCCTTTTATTCACAAGAATTTTAGATCATCTTCGTTATGCTTTCTATCATTAATAATCCGATAGATTGTACCTTTAGATAGTCCCGTTATTTTAATGATCTCATTGATTGTATAACTCTTACTATCATATAAGGAGAGCAAAACCTTTTCCTTATCTTCTGATATTCTTGGTCTTCCTCCGGATCTTCCTCTTGCTCTTGCAGCATCTAATCCTTTTTTCGTTCTTTCGCTCAATAGATTCGCTTCAAGTTCAGCAAATGCTGACATCATGGTGAAGAACATTTTCCCCATGGCATCTTTAGTATTGATATTCATATCTATAATCTCTAGATCGATCCCTTGATCTTCAAGGTATTGCGACAGTTCAATGAGCTGTTTCGTTGTCCTACCCAACCGATCCAACTTAGTGAGAACCAGGGTGTCTCCTTCACGCATATAATCTAATGCTTTATCTAATTCAGTCCGTTGGTATTTCCGGCCACTTACTTTTTCAGAAAAAATACGTTCACAACCGTAATCTTTTAAGGTGTCAATCTGACTATCTAGATTTTGATCTCTTGTACTTACTCTCGCATAACCAATCTTACTCATCATTCATCCTCCTGGAATATCAATTATTAGGGGAGTTATACGCATTCTGTCATTTATTAAGGTGTACAAAATAAGACGATGGTACAAAAACTCGAATAGTTTTATAATTAGTATACATAGATAATTATACGTGTTTTTGTACTTACAAACCATATAAATATAACTGAAAATATAACTACCTAAAATGTTTCAATAAACGGTCGTT
>NZ_BAABCK010000019.1:0-70874 GCF_039538805.1 Salinicoccus jeotgali
TATCTGTTGTAAACTGAGTCATAGGGGAGGCCTCTTTTCTATGAATTGGTTGTGGTGACTTAATTCTACAAGAAAAGGGCTTCCTTTTTCTATTTATTCATTTACACAAGATATTTTACGCTCTCTCTTTATAAATCGCTTTACCTTCTAGTTTTATTAACCTTTATATATTACTGAAAATTCTATATATTATTTACTGATTGGTTATTTAAAGCACCTAAAATTAGATTGAAGTAGAAAACTACTCTAAATCTACTACTTTATAATTGTAGTTTACAAAATAGACTAGATAGTTGCTTATCACCCATGTAACTAATTGATGGGTTGCCAATAGCAACCTTTCTATCTTAATAGCTATGAATATAAAGAATGAGTCAAGTCACATAGAAACTACCCATTAGTTCATTTAATACTTCATATCAATGAATGAGTGAAGCATTAAAGTAAGTTTCTTTTCTACTTAATACTTATTCAGTATTCTCCTCCATTCATTTTGTGCATCCTGATCTTTCGATACTATAAATTGAACGGTCGGGTTGAGAGACCCAACAGTCCCATCATCATCATATTC
Source organism: Salinicoccus jeotgali (assembly GCF_039538805.1). Classification (GTDB taxonomy): domain Bacteria; phylum Bacillota; class Bacilli; order Staphylococcales; family Salinicoccaceae; genus Salinicoccus; species Salinicoccus jeotgali. The sequence goes on from NZ_BAABCK010000019.1 coordinate 572, forward strand.
ACCAAAACCTGTAGATGATCCTACATTTTCTTTTTTTCCAATCAGTTCATATACAACACCATTATCTGCCAGCATGTACTTATGTATGTTCGTGTTTTCTACAGCTAATCTGTTGTATCCCTCTGCAATTCCAGGTGTGGGAGCCGTTTCATCTCTTCCATAGTCACCACTTAAAGGTGTATAGAATACGACACCCCCGATAGCATGTATATCAAAACTCTCAAATCCGGGATTATCAAGATTTTGGACTTGAACTTGTCCATCTGGTGTTAGGGCGTACCAATCACCCCTTCCGGCTGCACCATGTTGAAAGTATAAAGTTGTTACGGCTAGGTTGCCTATTTTTGCACGATCTACCGCCCAATTAAAAAATTCTTCCGTCATCATTTGTTTTTCTTCCGATGTGTACTCTTTTACTGACATTTCTATGTCGTCATGTACCTCAACACTTTCTTCATCTGTGCTCGCCTCATTTAGTGTTGATTCCTTTTTTGAGCTTTGATCTGTAGAGACTGTATTCTCCTCTTTTTCTATCTGACTTGCCTTTTCAACACTACATCCATTAAGAATGAAGAGGCCAATTATAATAGATATTGCTTTCTTCACATTATCTCTCCCTATTTACTGACGTTTATATTATCACCCTAGTTCTAAAGTACCACATCTATTATTCATATATTGATATTCTTCTATTTTCTTCCAACCTTTGTGCATTCAAAGCAAGATTTAGTTCATGTATTTTGCGATGACATGATGAATTCTTAATATATGAGCATTTTCATACCCGCGATCGTGTGTCCCTGTGGCTTGAAGATCAATTCATGTAACAGTATTATCTTTTACATTATTCGATAACATATTTCTTATTATTTTGGATACACACTGCGCCTTTTTATTCGCAAGTTTATTATTTCTTTTGTATTTTTCATTAAATAAACTTCAAAATTGGTTCAAACTCAACTACATACTTTTATATGGAGATAAAATGCTTTCACCTACTAGTATGGTAAAATGTAGAGAGGGAAGGCGGATGTGCAATGACTTGTCAAGGGATAATAGAGATTGGGAACAGTATCTTTAGTAGCAGTTTGGTAGCTTCTCTTCTAGGGGTAGTTGTAGGTGGATTCATTACATATAAAGTTCAAAAACAAAGCATGGAAAAACAACAACAATTTGAACGTAAAAAAATGAAATATGAAGAAAACAAAAAGAATCAGGAAACTAAAATAAAGGCATACAGCAAGATTCTTCATTTGAACAGCACTCATATGGTAAGCGAGTGGGACCATCATACTAGTAGAACAGAATTATATGGAGATAAGTATATGAAGTATATCCAACCAATTTTGTATGAAATTTATCATTTACTTGATGATGATATAGCTAAAGAAATTGATTATATAGAAATATCGTTTGAAAGAATCTATATATTGGGATCAGAAAATGATGATAAATGGTCATTAGGGCATTCTTATTCAAAAATATTAACTGAAATAAGAAAAGAATTTGAAGACATAAGAAAGAGCCGTTCATCTGCATGATGAGCGACTATACTTTTTGGTATGCAATTTTTAAAGTAGATACATCTTCTGCTTCACGAATTGTCTTGTAAAACATTAAACACCTATGTGTAAGAAAGAGCGCGGTAATTTCAACGCACTCAATCCAACCCTTCATATGATGCTTTTAATGTTTGATTAAATAGTTGATATAGAATTTTCTTTTCATGATTGTATATTGATAATATCAATTGAAACAAGTCGATGCTAGAATGACATAGGCGTTGACTTTGTATATTTGAAGTACTTATATTATTGATCAATCTATCAAGTAAGAAAGATAACGCAATACAATTAATTATTATTAAGATAATACATAATTTCAGTGATATCAGCAGCAGTGAAAATCCCAATTAGATCTTTTTTTGTTCTAAAAGTTTCACTTCCTGATTTACTGATGAGTACATACTTATTCAAAGCTTCTATATTTACAAAAGCATCTATGACGCGGTAGAGTTCATCTTCAACATACAATATCGTATACGAATCCTTATTCTCTTCAAAACCAGCATCATCTTTTATTAAGTCAGCAACAGTTTCATCCTCAAAAATAATGCCTCCCTCATCATTTTTATTTGCAATAAAATTTGTAATGCCGGTATCTGTGATCATTCCTCTCAGCGTATCTTTATCAAAAACTGGAAACTGCGAGTACTTATACTTTGATATTAATTTTAATACTTTACTTAGGTCTGTTTCGGAGCTAAGAGTAATCGGTTCCCCATATTTTTTATCATTAATATACTTTTTAATTGCAGTCGGTTTAACAAAATAATTATAAACTTTCCGTATGATCTCCATGGTGTGATCAGAGGGATCAGCAATATCATAAAATTCTTTTGTATAGTCATGGACAATTGTATTACGAAAATTATTGATGAGATGTAATTGATCCACATATTGTCCTAACGACGTATTTTTATATCTTTCATTAATCGTGTGTATACACTCTGAAAATGTGATCTCATGATCGGACTCCTTACTTCTGCCTCTTTTACTTTTAAAGAATTCCACTGCTAGCTCATTTTGTAAAAATTTATGTAATTCATTAAATGACAGTAAAAATTCTTCTTGTCTTTTTGTACGTGAAGTACTCATTTTATATATCATCCCCGCAATTAAATTATTAAGTAAATACTTGAGAATAATCGAATCTTAAACGACTGTCTCCTATATTAATACTACTTTATTTACTAGATGTCTATAAATATGTACTTCTATGCAAGGAGAAAAACTCTCATTTCTACTATACCTGATATATTTCACTAAATAAGTAGATAATAGTGGATGTAATATGGAAATTTGACTACGTTATATAATTCCAAAAGGAAGTAGTAAATACATTTTCAAGCGACATTCTATATCATGATTGTATTTCTGATCAATGCAGCAGGTTATAGCATCAATTTTAGTTAGCATCTTTTTCGAATTCTTTAAATTTATCCTCGAGTTCTCTAATGAGGTAGTTGTATTAATTACATCTATAATACCATTTTCATCTTTGTAACCACTTAAACTTATAAGCCTATAGCAATGATAGTTATACGAAATAAATCGTGTCCATCACTTACTTATCTAATATGTTAATCAGTATTCGTATACGAGCCCTGTATATTTTTGGTATATTAAGAGTAACTATACGGTACAGGAAGAGGAGTAGTGACATGACGAAATTAACTTTACCACAGCTAGAATCTCATCTATGGCAATCAGCTAACATTTTAAGAGGCTCAATTGATTCTTCAGATTATAAAAATTACATATTTGGATTACTATTTTTAAAACGTTTAAGTGATGTCTTTGTCGAACACGCGAAAGAAGTAGAGAAAAATGAAGATGACGATTACGCATGGTATGACCGTGATGAACATCAATTTTTTGTTCCGGAACGTGCACGTTGGAATCATATTCAAATTCAAACACACGATATCGGTAATACTATCAACAAAGCATTTGAAGCACTTGAAGAAGAAAATAGCTCTCTTGTTGGAGTGCTTGCGAATATAGACTTTAACGACAAAGAGAAATTACCGGACTCATTATTATTACAATTGATTCAGCATTTCTCTGCCATTGATTTAAGCAATGCGAATTTATCAGAGCCAGATATGTTAGGTCGGGCATATGAGTATTTAATAAAGCAATTTGCCGATGATGCCGGTAAAAAGGGTGGAGAATTCTATACACCATCTAAAGTCGTTAAACTCATCGTTGATTTAATTCAACCTGAAGAAGGGATGCGTGTCTGTGATCCGACAGTGGGTTCAGGCGGAATGTTAATCCAGTCGGTCGACTATATTAAATCCCAAGGAGGCAATCCAAGAAACCTCTCACTCCATGGACAAGAGCGTAACTTAAATACATGGGCCATTTGTAAAATGAACCTGTTGCTACATGGATTAAGTGACCATCGTATTGAACGTGGAGACACAATTCGTGAGCCTAAGTTATTAGGTGACAGTAAAGAGTTACTCTTATATGACCGTGTAATTGCCAATCCGCCATTCTCCTTAAAAAACTGGGGACGTGAAGAGGCAGAATCAGATGAATACGGACGCTTTAGATTTGGTATCCCACCAAAGAACGCAGGTGACTTTGGATTTGTACAGCATATGGTTGCAACGCTTAATCATGAAGGGAAAGCTGGCGTTGTTATGCCGCATGGTGTGTTATTCCGAGGCGCAGCAGAAGGTAGAATTCGTCAAGGTTTATTAGAAGAAGACTTGATCGAAACAATTATTGGATTGCCTGCTAGTCTATTCTATGGTACTGGCATACCAGCATGTATCCTCATTATTAATCGTAATAAAGTTCCGGAACATAAAGGAAAGACATTTATATTAGATGGTTCGAAGGATTACCGTGAGGGGAAAAATCAAAACATACTGCGTGATGAAGATATACAAAAGATCGTAAGAGCTTATGAAGACTGGGAAGATAAAGAAAAATATTGTCGTGTTGTCGATATCGAAGAGATTAAAGAGAACGACTACAACTTAAATATCGCTCGTTACATTGACACAACTGAAGAGGAAGAGGAAGTTGATGTTCAAGCAGTGTTGAATGACTTGAAACAACTTGAAGCTGAACGTGATGAGATCGAAAAAGTGATGTACGGGTACTTGAAGGAGTTGGGATATAGTGGATAAGTTTTTAACAACCCCTCCAGGATGGAAAAAGAAAAAACTAAGTGAGCTAGGGAGAATAGTAACTGGTTCTACACCTAAAACTGAAGAGGAGAAAAATTGGCTAGGGACACTGCCTTTTGTATCTCCAACTGATATAAATAGAACTAAGTACATTTACTCAACCAAAAGATACGTAAATAAGAGTGTTATTAATGATAATAGAATAATACCAAAAGATAGCGTGATGTACACTAGCATAGCTTCAATTGGTAAAATAGCTATTTCAAGTATGGAATGTACGACAAATCAACAAATTAATTCAATACTCCCAAATAAAGGTTATAACCCCAACTTTTTATATTATTCATTATTATATAAATCTGACTATATAAAGACGCTAGCCGGTACAACCGCAGTACCTATAATTAATAAAAGTTTATTTTCAAAAATCGAGCTTATTATTCCTGTATTAAAAGAACAGCAAAAAATTGCAGCCATCCTCTCCTCTGTCGATGAAGCGATTGAAAAAACAGAGCGAATCATTGAGAAAACCAAAATTGTTAAGCGTGGGCTGATGCAAGAATTGCTCACTAAAGGGATTGGGCATACTGAGTTTAAAGATAGTCCAGTTAGTCAAATACCTAAGTCTTGGAATATAGTTAAAATAAAAGATATTTTCAATACTATAGATGGAGATCGTGGTAAAAATTATCCTGGTCAATCCGATTTTAAAGAAAATGGATATTGCCTTTTTTTGAATACAAAAAATGTGACAAGTAATGGCTTTTGTTTTTCTAATATAAAATTTATAAATAAAACTAAAGATGATGAATTAAAGAATGGAAAATTGATTAGAAATGACATTGTAATGACTTCACGAGGAACTTTAGGGAATATTGCATATTATTCAGATGAAATACCTTTTGATAATGTTCGTATTAATTCAGCAATGCTAATTTTAAGATCAAAGAATAATATTATCCATAATTTTTGGATATATTTATTAAAAGGAAAAATCATTTCACAGTACATTGCAAAATATAAAGTTGGGAGTGCACAACCTCACATAACAAAAAAAAGTTTTAATAATTTACTTATACCATTTCCTTCTTTAGAGGAACAAGAAAAAATCGCAGATATCCTAAACAATGTAGATGAAAAAATAAACAAAGAACAGTCTAGGCTAGATTCTTTAAATGCTTTAAAAAAAGGCCTCATGCAACAACTGTTAACAGGGAAAACACGTGTTACTATAGACAATTAAGAGAGGAGGACACTCTATGTCAGAACACTGGAATGAGGATATGCTAGTAGAACAGAGAATGATCGAACACCTTCAATCATTGGGATACTCTTATATTCATGGTCAGGAACTCCAATCAGAACGGACATCTCAATCTGAAGTTATGTTAATGGATCGATTAAGAGATGCCATTATACGACTCAATCCATGGTTGGATGACAATAACTTAAATAAAGTGATTCGTCGCATCACACACTTGGAAGCAACAAGTCTTATGGAAGCCAATCAATCCTTTCATGACATCCTTATTAATAAAATGTCCATCATGCAAGATCTCGGTGGCGGTAGAAAAAATTATACGGTCCAAGTCATCGATTTCGACAACTTGGACAATAATGAGTTTATAGTCACGAATCAGATGAGTTACACGCATGCTAATATCACGAATCGACCCGATTTAATAATCTATATCAATGGCCTACCACTCGTTATTATTGAATGTAAAAGTCCACGTTTACCACCTGACGAACAAATTGGACAAGGGGTTACGCAATTACTGCGCTATCAAAAAGAAAATGAGCCACTCTTTTACTATAATCAATTCTTAGTATCGACAAGTAATGACCGAGCGAAAGTAGGTACCATTGGTGCGAGAGTTCAACATTATTCTACATGGAAAGAGCCTTATCCCTTAACAGTAGACGCAGTTGGAGAAAATGCATCTGCGCAAGATATTCTATCTGTAGGAATTCTTGAAAAATCACGATTATTCGATATTATTCTGAACTTTATCGTCTATGAACCGGAAGATGGCCGTGTCATTAAGAAAATGGCACGCTATCAGCAGTACCGTGCGGTCAATAAAGCGGTCGAACGTATACTCGTAGGCGAACACCCGCAAGCACGTGGGGGGATCGTATGGGCCACACAAGGGTCTGGAAAATCGCTTGCCATGGTATTTTTATCCATGAAGTTACGCCGTGTATCTGCCCTTAAAAACCCAGTGATCGTCGTCGTGACCGATCGCCAAGATTTAGATCGACAAATTACGGCAACATTCCAGCGTTGCGGCTTTCCAAATCCCGCACAAGCAGAAACAGTTGAAGAACTGAAGACATTGCTTAAACAAGGACCTGGATCGACGGTCATGACACTCGTTCAAAAGTTCCAGACACAAGACGGGGTAGAATATCCATTGCTTTCAGAGGATGAAAATATCATTGTACTAGTAGATGAATCCCATCGTTCACAGTACAGTTCACTCGCAATGAATATGCGTATCGGACTATCGAATGCGACCTATATTGGATTCACAGGGACCCCAATTGATAAAGAAGACAAAAGCACAGTAAGAACATTTGGTACATATATCGATAAATATCCGATTGAACAAGCAGTCTTAGACGAAGCGACAGTGCCTATTTACTATGAAGCACGATTAGTCGATTTACATGTACAAGGCGAAACAATTGATACCTTATTCGATCGACACTTCCGGGAATACTCCGATGAAGATAAAGAGCGTATTAAACAAAAATATGTGACAGAAGAAGCCATTACAGCATCACGCAAACGAATCAAAACAGTCGTTTTAGACATCATTGAACATTACGAACGACATATCTTCCCCAATGGTTTCAAAGCACAGATTGTCACTGTTTCACGTGAAGCTGCCGCAATTTATAAAGAATTTCTAGATGAGCTAAGTGACTATGAATCCAAAGTGATTATTTCAAGTGGACATAATGACCCTGAATTTTTACATCGATATACGTTGTCCAAATCAGAAGAAAAAGAAGCCATTAATCGATTTAAACAACCGATGGAAGAGAATTCATTATCCTTTCTAATTGTATGTGACAAACTACTCACGGGATTTGACGCACCGATTGAACAAGTAATGTATTTAGATAAGCCATTGAAAGAGCACAATTTACTTCAGGCAATCGCACGGACAAACCGTAAATATAACAAGAAGACGCATGGACTTATTGTCGATTACTATGGTATATCTCGTTTCTTAGAAGAGGCACTTGGAATTTTCCATGAATCAGATATTAAGGGCGCAATGCATCATGTAGATGAAGAGATCCCACGCTTACAGTCCCGCCATAGACGTGCAATGCAGTTTTTTGATCATATTCCTAAGGATAATCTTGAAGCGAACTTAAAAGTTTTAGAACCATTAGATGTCAGACACTCTTTTGATACGGCGTTTAAGAAGTTTTCAGAAAGTATGGATATGGTCATGCCGAGTCCAAAAGTTAAAAAATATGTCGATGACTTAAAGTGGCTGGGTAAGATACGCCAACTATCACAATCACGATACTATATCGATGATGGTACCATGGATATTTCAGATTGTGGGGGGAAAGTAAGAGAACTGATTGAGGAATATTTATATGCAACGACCCCACAAATCTTGTTCGAACCCATCAATATTTTGAACCCACAATTTGAAGATAAGTTAGATGAATTGAAAGAACCAGAGGCAAAAGCCGCTGAAATGGAACATGCGATCAAGCATGAGATCCGGATCAAAATGGATGAGAATCCAATTATGTATACATCTATTAAAGAGCGGTTGGAAGAACTCATTGAGCTCCGTAAAGAAAGACAATTGACCATTGAGGAACTGTTGGATGAGTATTATAAAATGCGCGAAGACTTGATGAACATGGAAAATGAAAGTGATAATGTCGGATTAAAAGAAGCCAGACATCTTCCATTTTATCAACTGATAGATGCTTTCACGCCTGAAAGCATGGAACAAGAAGGGATAAAAGATTTAACAGAACTCATCACAGAAATTATAGAAACAGAAGCTGTTGTAGATTGGGTCGATAAAGAGGATATTAAGCGAGAAATCCGTAAAAAAATCAAAAGACAACTCCGTGCGAGTGCGGTCCCAAGCAAAGACATCGAAAATGTAACCCGCCAAATCATTGAATTAGGTGAAATACACTACAGATAAATAAAGACATAACGTCCGTTAAATTTGATATGGATGTTATGTCTTTTCTTGTCCCACACAGTACAGTTCCATACCGTGCACGCGTAACCATTCTTTTGATACTTCATAATCAGGAAGAATCGAACGCACAAGCTTCCAAAAAGCGTCACTATGTTCTGGTATACGTAGATGAGCCAGTTCATGAACCACTATATAGTCAATGATCTTGATAGGCGCCATAGCAATACGCCAATTGATATAAATATTACCTTCCGGCGTGCATGTCCCCCAACGCTTATGTTGCGTCTTCATTTGAATCGATTGAGCTCGAACACCTAATATATTTTCATAATAAGCAACACGCTCTTGTATTTTCTTCAACCCATGCTTACGGTACCATTCGATCAAATGTGCTTCTAATCGATCTTGGACTTTTTCTTGCGCCCAGTTTGAAGGAACAACCGCAAAGAACCGACTTTGTCTAAAAGTAAATGATGTCTTGTCTACTGCTTCTCGGTATACTTTCAATCGATATTGTCTTCCTAGATACGTTAGTTTTTCTCCACTCACAAACTCTTTAGGAGAGACATTAGATTGTATCTCATTTAATTCTTGAACCTTTGTATATATCCATTGGGCCTTATTAGATAATGTCTGATGAATCTTATCCTCTGACATTGTTTCGGGTACAAAAGCAACAATCTTATTTATTAAATCTATAACCACTCTAATGTCTTTACGATTTTGTCTATAGAATGAATAATACATTTTTGTATTGCCATAGTTGATGTAAGACATGTTTCCCTCCCGTTAAATCTCTCATGATCCACATTAGGAACTCAGGTCACAGATAATTATTTAATCATCACCTTTTCTCTTATTTAACATCTTAGAATCAAATAAGAATTGTGAATAAATTAAACTGTCAGCAGCTTGCCTCATCCTTTTAGATCGATTATATAAAGATAATAAAAAACAAATGGCAACTGCTACCAGAATAATCGATTTTATTAAATTAACTAAGTCGAAATTAAAATTTTGAAATTGAGTCGATACAAATTCTAGAAATAAAAAAATTATAAGTAAAGCAAATAGAAATGCAATACTTCTTAAGAAATCAGCTAATCCAACAAACATATCATGTTTTGCTTCTTTTCTCTCTACCATTGCATAGCAATAATTTTTTAAACCGAATTTTTCACCTGATATCTTGTTCTCTTTATACTCATTATGAAGTTCCTCTAGTTCTCCTTTAGTCTCAGAACCATATATATAACCTATCGCTTCTATTATCTGTTTTTGCTTTTCTTCTGAATAACTCAAAAATTTATCTTTATTTTTAAAGTATTCAAATGGCAAATGATCAAATGTTAATTTAGAAATGGAGTAAGATATGTGGCCGCTTATAAAAGATCCAATAATTAAAATAGAGATTAGTAAAATACTAGAAAACGTGTTTAACTGAACTAAATAATCGCTTAGTTCAGGATAAAAATATCTATCCAATGTGTATAAAATATAAGCTAATAATATACTACCTGGAAATAAACATGCCACATGACTATAAAAATTAAAAGGTATACTATTAGTTCTCATGAGTCCTCCTGAACGTGGGGCATAAAATTTTCGAAATGCTAACTATCTAAACTATTATATCATTTATCTTATTCTCAAACATTAGTCTAAAAACCGCATCAACGATGATATGCTTCATTCCTGATAATCTTATTAACCCGGAATATCTGCTCAAGTAACATCACTTTCATCATTTGATGCGGGTAGGTGAGGGAACCGAAACTGATTTCCTGGTCGGAACGTTTCTGAACTTCTCTACCGAGGCCGTTGCTGCCGCCTATGATGAATACTACGTCGCTTTTACCGATGTTCATCCACCTTTGGTATTCTTTCGCCAAATTTTCACTGGTATAGGTCTTACCTTTGATTTCCAGCGTGACGACATGCTGGTTTTCTTTGATTTTACTCAGGATCTTTTGCCCTTCTTTGTCTTTTATGATTTCTATATCTTTATCACTTGCATTGTTTGGTTCTTTTTCATCTTGTATCTCAATCAGTTCGAGTTTAGCATAGCCACTTATGCGTTTACTGTATTCCTCGACCGCTTGCCGCCAGTATTTCTCCTTTAACTTCCCTACGGTAATCAGTGTAATCTTCATTTTATGTCTCCTTCCGTATCTTTCAACTACTAGTATACCTGCGGAATTTAACTATCCACATGTGCATATCTATTAGCAAGTTTTAACGTTTTTTAGATAATACACATGCTTATACACAACTTTCCCACATATCCACATGATTTAATTAATTATTATACATAAAAGGGGGTTATAATCATTAAATTTCTATAAATATAAATAAAACAGCCAGTTTTACACAACTGACTGTTTACTTATCCACAATTATTATAAAGTATCCACAATAATCATAGGTTATGCACATCTTTTTTCATAATTGTGTGTATAACTTTATATTTGGTAGATCTTTGTCGGTATTGCTTTATCGGTATTGCTTATCGTTATATCATTATCCGTATCGATGTCATAATGGTTCAATATCTGTTCGACACTCATTTTAGCAAGTTCTTTCATGTTATTATCAAGACTCAGATGACTCAGATATATGCGCTTTGTACGGTCCGTTATAACGTCGTTCATCGCATGCGCTGCATCTTCATTGGAGACGTGTCCGACATCGGAAAGTATGCGTTGCTTGGTCATCCATGGATATCTGCACATCCGGAGCATATCTACGTCGTGGTTGCTTTCAAAGACGAAGCAGTCGCTATCTTTTATAATGCCTTTCATCTGATCCGAGACATAACCTGTATCGGTGATGATTGAAAGTTTTTTGTCATTCTGCATAAATGTATAGAACTGTGGATCGATTGCATCATGGGATACATTGAACGACTGGACGTCCATCCCGAGGAGTTCCTTTTCCTCCAGTGGATTAAAGTGGAACTTCTTATCACTCGCTACCAGAATATCCTTCGATTCGATGCGTTGCCATGTTTTCTCATTCGCATAGACCGGAATGCCATACTTTTTGGAAATGACTTTCAGACCTTTGATATGGTCGCTGTGCTCGTGCGTAATGAGTATCGCATCAACATTCTTAAGGGAGGTGCCCAGTGAATTTAACGCTTCCTCCGTCCGCTTGCATGAAAGTCCCACATCTATGAGCAGGCTGCCTTGTTCTGTTTCGAGATACGTGCTGTTTCCCGTGGAGCCGCTGGCTAACACGCTCATCTTCATTCTGTTCACTCTCTTTCAATAATATCTTCTGTCTCGCTGATGGCATCTACATATACCGTCTTATCGACGCCCTGGTCACTTATGCTGAATCTCCATTTCGGCCTGAGGAGCACTTGATCACCGTCATTTAAGATGATGTAGTATCCAAGGCGGGCATCCTCTATATCCGCTTCTCCAGAGATTCGTTCGTCAGTATAAAGGCTCGCGACGACTTTTTCAGGATCACGGACAGCCACTGGTGAAGTATATTCATTCTCGCTGATGTTTTTCAGATAGCCTTGCTCGTATTCCATGGCCTGTTTGCCTTCACCTCNATCATCATACTCGTATTCCGAACCTCTGTAAACTTCTTCGGCTTTGTGGTTTTTCAATTCATCAGGCGTCATATCAGGGGCATTCTCTCCGGCTTCAAAACTGTTTTTCAAAACATACCCTTCATTTGTCGTTTCGACCGTTTCAGCTTCTATCTCCTCAGAATCTGTAAAAGTCGCCCTGACTGCGGACAGTATATTCAACTTGCGCGGCTCGTGCTCAGGCACTTGTGATAGATCTATGTTCGTTTCTTCAAGAATATTGGGTCGGTTTTCTATCTTATGGATATCTTCCTGCTGCTTATTGTAGTACATCATGATGAGGCCGATGTTGATCAGTAGGAAGACCAGGATATAGAGGGATTTCGTCAGCTTCCAATCCATCAGTGGAGGCCTCCTTCGTTGAACCGCATCCATTCGTCATTATACTTTACATACCATTGTGGCGTGAAGTGCAGCAGATTGAGCTCAGTCTGCACATCTGAAAATTGCATATCGTAACCAATCGTGATCTTCGATACTTTCTGAAGATCCAAATCCTCATTCAATGCAATCTGATAACGGACATCTTCCAATCTTGCGAGAGACTTCATTTCATCATTCGGTACTTCTGCACTGATATTGAGTAGGGGACGTTGATATTCAAAAAGCGCATTATTACCGTATTTGGTCGTAACGACACTTGATATTTCATCACTGAACACTGCATATCCATTTAAGGTATAACGATAGGTCGACTCATTACCATCCGCTTCATAATCGAAAAGCATATGTTCATTTTCAAGACCACCATGCGAGTTAAGGAAATCGAAGCTTCTTTGGATGGTCTGATGCGAGTTACGATTCGATGACAGCGACTCATCGAGGTTTGTATAGACGAAGTTATAGGTGTTGGGGTTATATGTCGATAAGTTATGGGTCCCTTCATAGACATACACATCATCGTTTTTATTAACTTCGATTTCATCTCCCATGAAGAGGATATCGTTCATCGTATCGATGCCGATCTGTGTCATCAGAAAATGCTCAATGGATACAGCACCCGGAGCTTCCGGCCCATAGATGGCAGTCTTATTGTTCGAGGTTTTCTGATTAGTGATGATGCCAACGTAATCTTCAAAGGAATCTTCATATTCCTCCACGATCGACAACAGGTAGCTGCTGTCGATGTCCGTCTCGGCGACGGCTACTTGTTCCAATGCTTCATTCAACATATAGAAAGTGACTTTTGGAGAAGCAATGTCTACTATAATCCGATCAAAACTGTAGTCGGGTAGGGCACCTTCGTAGGAGAACCCAAGCACTTGGAACAGTGATTTGGACGGCATCTCGGATGGGTAGTCCACAATCAGGAATTCTTCACCCCCGTCTTCCTTAACATCGGGTGTCAGACGGTTCATATTATTGTATATATCAATGTTCTCAATTTCTGTATCTTTCAGGAATTCCCGTACACCGACTACCGCATCCTCCTTGATTGTTCCCTTCACTGAATTGCCGTCTACCCATATCAATTGATAGGCACGCATGACACTGCCGAATTCGAGTGATTCTCCTTGGCCGATGTTGGAAGTCGACTCGATCGATGTATCGACTTGCGAAAATTCCGGCTGATAGCTCCATACCATATATGTCAGGATGGCACTGCTGATGACGAGAAGAAAGAGAATTGTAGATTTGAGTCTTTCCCTATTCATCCCAATCCGCCTCCTCCAGCGTTTCACACGGCAGGTTGATGAAAATTGTTGTACCATGATTCTCCACGCTGTTTGCCCATATTCTACCGTCATGCGCTTCGACGATTTCTTTTGATATGGCCAACCCAAGTCCCGTTCCGCCCATTTTACGTGCACGGCCTTTGTCGACCCGGTAAAACCTTTCGAATATGCGATCTACCTTGCTTGCGGGTATACCCAGTCCGTTATCCTTTATCCGCACGGTCAGACGATTGTATAGACGGTTCTGTTTCACATGAAACTCGACCTTCTTGTTTTCCTTGCTCGAATACTTGATGGCATTCGATATGACGTTATCGAGTACCTGGCCCATCTTATCCACCGCAATCTCTGTAAAGACAGCGGTATCCGGGATGTCGCGCACGAATTCGACTTCATCCTTATGGGTCATTTCGAAGCGGTCGATGATACGGTTTAGGAACAGATTGAAATCTACAATTTCCTTGGACAGTTCTTCCGCTTCATTATCCATTCTGGAAAGCTGCAGCAGATCTTCAACCAGACGGATCATACGGTCTGTCTCTTCACGGGTCACACCAAGGAATTTGGGGGCGAGCGTTTCATTTTGCCAAGCGCCGTCCTGCAGGGCTTCTATATAGCTCCGCATGGATGTAAGTGGCGTCCTGAGCTCGTGAGAGACATTGGCTACAAATTCACGCCGCTCAGTATCCACACGCTCCTGCTCCGTAACGTCATGGAGCACAGCGATGTAACCGTTGATGAAACCCGTATCCTTGACAATGGTCGAGAAATTTACACGGATGGTCGTCTCTTCATCATCATGATTGAAGAAGAGGAGCTGACTCTCATCCATCTCCTGGATTTCTTCGAGCATCATTTCATCGTCCAGTTTCAATACGGCAAGCATATCTTCTCCGCGCGTATTTTCTGCTGTCGCCCCAATCATATCGAGCGCCATCTCATTGACGACGCGTATGCGGCCCCGCCGGTCCGTAGCGATGATGCCGTCGGACATATGGGTGATGACAGAGTCCAGACGCTTCTTCTCACTCTCTGTATTGGCCTGGGCTTCTTGAACGCGTTTAGACAGCATGTTGAATGAGCCTGCCAATTCACCAATTTCATCACTGCTGTATATCTTCACACGCGACGTATAGTCCCCTTCCGACATGAGGAGCGCCTGGTTGCGCATATCCGTAATCGGGCGGGTGATCGTGCGCGAGATGAAGATGCCAAGGATGCTCGTGATGATGAGTGAAATCATTGTGGCGATGATGAATGTATTGTTGATGGCCTGCAGCTGTTTATATACTTCTTCTATATTGGAAGAGGTATATATCGCCCCGAGTATCTGGCCTTCCTGGATGACTGGCTGATTCAACAGCCACACGCGCTGGTTGTCCTGATCCACGTTCACATAGATTTCCTCGTTGCGTGTACCGGTGGAAATGGATTCCTCAGTCAGGGGCGCATCAATCCTTGTACCGACACTCAGTTCATTTGAAATCCGGCTTGTTGCGATAAGGACATTATCCGAATTGACATATCTGATTTCTTCTATTTCTGAGCGGTTGCCGTAATCGGCAAGCAAGGTCTGGACCTCTTCCTGGAACTGGGCACTGTCATCCCCATATTCCCTATGCAGCTCGTTGATCCTCGTGTCAATGAGGCTCACTTGCGTCTCGATATTTTCCTGGAAATTGCCGATCAGTTCCTTCTCAAGCGTATTGGTGAAGTACAGTCCGATGATCTGCATGCCGATGATAATCAAAAGCACATAGATGATGACAAGTTTGATATGGAGGGACTGCAGATTTTTGAAAAACTGCTTCATTAAGCGTTAACTCCTTTATTCATCACCTTGGATATAGTAACCGACACCGCGTCGTGTCATGAGATACTCGGGGTGTGACGGATCATCCTCCACTTTTTCCCTGAGTCGCCTGACGGTCACGTCGACTGTACGTACATCTCCAAAATAATCATAACCCCATACCGTCTCAAGCAAGTGCTCCCGTGTCATGACTTGGGACAGATGCTGGGCAAGATAATTAAACAGTTCGAATTCCCTGTGGGTCAAGTCGATATCTTTATCGTATTTCTTTATTGCGAAGGCTTCCGGTATGACTGTAATGTCCCTGATCTGGATGTTATTGGATTCCGGTTCCTTTTCTTTTGATGCCGTTTCGACGTTACGCCTCAAGTTCGCCTTCACCCGGGCGATGAGTTCACGGGTAGAGAAGGGTTTCGTCACATAATCATCCGCACCGAGTTCCAATCCGAGCACTTTATCGATTTCGGAATCTTTTGCGGTCAACATGATGATCGGCATATCGTGCTTCTTGCGCACTTCCCTGCACACTTCCATGCCATCCATGCCTGGGAGCATGATGTCCAAAAGTACTATATCCGGCACCACGTCCAAAATCAATTCCAAAGCATCGTTGCCATCATAGGCACAATGCACTTCATATCCTTCTTTTTCAAGGTTGAATTCCAGAATATCCGCAATCGGTCTTTCGTCATCTACTACAACAATCTTCTTGGGCATTTCTTTCCCTCGCTTTCATTACAAGGTTTATAAACACACTCGTATCCAAACTAAATGTATCACTTTTTCGAACGCATTTCCATCAACCATAGCAAAAAAGCCATCAGCAAGAAGCGCTGACAGCTCAGATGGACGGTCCCGACGGGAATCGAACCCGCGATCTCCTGCGTGACAGGCAGGCATGTTAACCGCTACACCACGGGACCAAGACTATGTGAAATATAATATAAGTGACCCGTACGGGACTCGAACCCGTGTTACCGCCGTGAAAGGGCGGTGTCTTAACCGCTTGACCAACGGGCCATATGTTTTAACACAAACATTATTATACCATGAGGCAAATTTACTTTTCAACTCAAATTTTCATATTTTCAAAAGAATATCCCGCGGTCATGCCGCGGGATTAGTCCTACTGCCAGAAATTCTTGAGGAGGTTAGTCTGGTTGCGGTCTGGTCCTACAGAGAAGATTGAGATATTCACTCCTGTAAGGCGTGAAATCTCCTCCAGATAGTGTCTGGCGTTATCCGGCAGATCTTCCAGGCGTTTGATGCCTGTAATGTCTTCTTTCCATCCTGGCAGTGTTTTGAAGATTGGTTTTGCATGTTCCAATTCCTTCAGTGTAGCCGGATACTCAGTCATTTCCACTCCGTCTATTTCGTAGGCTGTACATATCTTGACTGATTCCAGGCCACTCAGCACATCTATGGAATTGAGCGACAGGTCGGTGATGCCACTGACACGACGTGCATGGCGGACAACGACGCTGTCGAACCATCCGACACGTCTCGGGCGACCTGTGGTAGTGCCGTATTCCCGTCCTATTTCGCGGATATGCTCTGCATTGTTATCAAATAGTTCGGTAGGGAAGGGGCCGTCTCCAACGCGTGAAGTATAGGCTTTACACACGCCTACTATGTTCTTCAGTGAAGTCGGGCCGACACCACAGCCAACTGTTACATTACCTGCAACGGGATTGCTTGAAGTGACGAAGGGATACGTGCCGTGATCGATATCGAGCATGACACCTTGCGCACCTTCAAATAAGACGTTTTGACCATTCTGGAATGCATCATCGAGAATTTTGGCTGTATCTGTGACGTAAGGCGCGAGACGTTCTGCCGCTTTACGGTAGGGTTCGAATATTTCATCGAATGTATAGCCTTCACGTCCATAGAGTGCTGTGAACATATGGTTCTTAATCTCGAGGTTCTCTTTCAACCTTCTGCTGAAAGTTTCTTCATCTATCAGATCGGCCATACGTATGCCGATGCGCTGCGCCTTATCTACATAACACGGACCAATACCCCTTTTAGTGGTGCCGATCTTATTCGCTCCACGTGCTTCTTCTTCAAGCTCATCTTGAAGAAGGTGATAGGGCAGGATGACTTGGGCACGGTTTGAAATCCTGAGGTTGTCCACTGAAATGCCGCGTTCTATCAGGCCATCAAGCTCCTTGATTATGGAAAGGGGATCGATGACGACACCATTGCCGATTAATGAGATTTTGTCTTTATAGAATATTCCGGAAGGCACAAGGTGGAGCTTATACGTTTCGCCACCGAATTGAATCGTGTGGCCTGCGTTATTTCCTCCGGAGAAACGTGCGATGATATGCGCGTCTTCAGATAGGAAATCTGTAATTTTACCTTTTCCTTCGTCGCCCCATTGGGTTCCGACTACTACTGTTCCAGACATAAGTTTGCCTCCAATTTATCATTGAAATACCGTACTTATTCTAACAATAAGCTGAGCATAATGCAATTAAAAATACGAACGTTTTTATAGGGACCCTATAAAAACATTCGTAATTAGTTCGGCGGGATATACCCGTCATCATAACCTCTATTGTCCTGGTCAAAGAAACTGCTGTAGGATTTATTGAAGATCAGCTTGACGGTACCTGTTGGTCCGTTACGGTGCTTGGCCAGGATGATTTCAATTTCGTCCTGTTCCTTCTGCGCACCTTCAGCCTCCTCTTCACCATCGCCCCGCGTATAGTAATCTTCTCTGTATAGGAAGGCGACGATGTCGGCATCCTGCTCAATTGAACCGGATTCACGCAAGTCACTCATCATCGGCCGCTTGTCCTGCCGCGTCTCCACACTACGGGAGAGCTGGCTCAGTGCTATGACCGGACATTCCATTTCGCGTGCCAATGCCTTCAGCATACGTGAAATCTCCGATACTTCCTGCTGACGGTTGTCGCTGCGCTTACTGCTCGACCCCTGGATCAGCTGGAGGTAATCGATGATCACCATATCCAGACCATGCTCCTGCTTCAGGCGCATGCATTTCGAGCGGATATCGTTGACACGGATCCCCGGTGAATCATCTATGAAGATTTTCGATTCCGCCAGACTGCTTATCGCAGTCGTGAAATTATCCCAGTCATCATGTCCGAGATT
This sequence comes from Salinicoccus jeotgali, assembly GCF_039538805.1. Classification (GTDB taxonomy): domain Bacteria; phylum Bacillota; class Bacilli; order Staphylococcales; family Salinicoccaceae; genus Salinicoccus; species Salinicoccus jeotgali. The sequence goes on from NZ_BAABCK010000019.1 coordinate 19,692, forward strand.
CCCTTGACGCAGCTTTGTCGCATCAATCATGCCCTGGCTTGAGATCATCCGTGAAACAAGCTGATCGGCTCCCATTTCGAGCGAAAATATCGCCACAGTATGGTTCTCGGCTGAAGTGCCGGCATGGCCTGCGATATTCAAGGCGAAGGCCGTCTTACCCATGGAAGGGCGGGCGGCGAGGATGATCAGATCATTGCGGTTGAATCCCGATGTCATGAAGTCAAGGTCCCGGTAGCCGGTCGGGATACCGGTTGTAGTGTCCGTCTGGCCGGCCCTGGCTTCAACTTGTTCGTAGACTTCGTGGACGACGGACTTCATGGACTTGAAGCCTTCATTCCGCCGGCTTTCAGATATCGACATGATCCTTGACTCGGCTTCAGTCAGTAGATCTTCTATTTCTGCATCCTCCGAAAACCCTTCATTGGCGATTTCTTCAGCTGTCTGGATCAATTTTCTTTTAAGGGCATATTTCGCAACGATATCAACATAGAACGCCGCATTGCGGCTTGTTGGCACAACATTGGATAATTCCGCAAGATAGCGCGGTCCACCGACGGAATTGAGTACTTCCATACTTTTCAATTGATCGATCAGGGTGACGACATCGATATTCTGATGGTTTTCACTCAATATGCCCATAGCCTGATAAATATGCCGGTGTTCCGAACGGTAAAAATCTTCAGGATCCAGTGTCTCCGCAGTAGAAATGAAGATTTCCGGATTGATCAATATCGCACCGAGGACAGATTGTTCCGCCTCCATGTTATGGGGCATCTGCTGATGTATATCCAATATCAATGCCTCCCCGGCTGATTATTCTTCGACGACATGCACTTTGATTTCAGCAGAGACTTCCTGGTGGAGTTTTACATTCATCTTGTGGTAGCCAAGACTCTTCAATGGCTGTGACATATCGAGTTTCCTTTTATCCAATTTTATGCCGTGCTGCTTCTCATAGGCTTCCTTCACCTGTTTTGAACTGATTGAACCGAACAGGCGGCCGTCTTCGCCGGCCTTCGTCTTGACTTCGACTTCTTTTTCTTCCAGTTCTTCCTTCAGTGCTTTCGCATCTTCCAATTCCTGCTTGGCTTTTTCGGCTTTGGCTTCTTTTTCTGCTTCTAGTTTTGCCAAGTTGCCAGGTGTGGCTTCTTCAGCCAATCCTTTTTTAAGAAGGTAGTTTTGGGCATAGCCTGTCGCCACTTCCTTCACTTCACCTTTTTTACCTTTATTTTTTACATCGCTCAGAAAGATCACTTTCATTCTTCTTCACTCCCGTTATAAAGTATATCGTCTATTGTTTCTATCAGTTCTTCGTAAAGTTCATCCATCGTTTTATCTGTGACGCGTGTTGCGGCGTTGGACAAGTGTCCACCTCCGCCCAAGGCCTCCATGACCAGCTGGACGTTGACTTCCCCGAACGAGCGCGCAGATATGCCAATCGACTCATCTTCCCTTATCGCCATGACGAATGAAGCCTGGACGCCTTCGATCTGCAGAAGCTGATCGGCAGCCTGGGCGACTGTGACAGGGTGATAGGTCATTGACGGATCGGCTTTGACTATGGCGATGCCATTGTCCCTGATTTCAGCGGACTTGATGAGGTCGCTCCGCGCAATATAGGTGTCTATATCATCCTTCAGGAAGGTCTGCGCCAATACCGGGTCTGCGCCTTGGCTCCTCAGGAAGCTTGCCGCATCGAATGTCCGAGAACCGGTACGCAGCGTATAGTTCCTTGTATCTACAATGATGCCGGTCAGCATGACCGTCGCTTCCAGACGAGACAGCTTCTGTTCCTTATTCTGGTACTCCAGCATCTCCGCCACCAGTTCACTCGCACTCGATGCATAAGGTTCCATATACACAAGGAGCGGATTTGAGATGAAATCATCGGAACGCCGGTGGTGGTCGATGATTACTTTCCGTGTGGCCTTGTTGAGGAGAACCTCATCGAGCACCATGCTTGGACGGTGGGTATCGACGACGACGACCGTCGTCTTCGAATTCATCTTTTCCCATGCCTCTTCAGAGGTCACGAATATTTCCATCAGATCTTCGCGCTTCTCGAGTTCATTCATCATCCTCTGAAGCGTTTCGTCGATATCTTCATCATTGAGCACGATATTCGCTTCTATGCCATTCATGGAAGCCAATTTGGCTACGCCGATTGCGGAGCCGAGCGAATCCATGTCCGGGTGCTTATGCCCCATGATGAGCACGTTGTCACCTTCGAGGAGAAGGTCACGCAAGGCATGCGATATGACGCGCGCCTTGACCCGTGTCCGCTTCTCCATCGGATCCGTCTTGCCGCCGTAGAACCTGGCGTTGCCGTTCATCGTCTTGATGGCGACCTGGTCCCCACCACGCCCCAATGCGAGGTCGAGGCTGGACTGGGCGAGTTCGCCGACTTCGATATAATCATCGGAACCTTCACCGATGCCGATGCTCAATGTGATCTGTGCACCCAGTTCCTGCGTACGGTCACGCACTTCATCCAATAGGTTGAAGCGCGTATCTTCCATTTCGTTCAGACTTTTTGAATTCAGCAGCACGATGAAACGATCCTGTGAAAATCGTCTGATGTAGATATGGTGATGATTGGCCCAATCGTTGATTATGTTCGTGATGTTGTTGTTCAATTCACTCTTTAGGGCCTCACTCATGTTCTGGGTGACCTCATCGTAGTTGTCGAGGAAAAGTATACCGATAACAGGCTGCTTCTCCTCAAGCTCCATCTCCTTACGACGCTGATTGGTGATGTCGATCAGATGGAGGGCCTGAAACTTTTCGTCCCAATAGATCTTGTAGTGCTTGTCATTGTAGGTCGATTCCGTCGTCTGTATATTATTTGCCTTCAATGTGGTCATGACGTTCGGAAATAGGCGGTTGATCGGTACATTCAAGTTCTCTTTCGAGATTTCCTTGTACATGTAGTCATTCATCCACTCGATTTCATCTTCATCATTCAGTATGATCAGCCCCATCGGCAATTCATCGATCGCATACTGCTTGCTGCCTGCGATATCCACCACCATCTGTCGGAAGCGGGTTTCGTTGAGGATGACCGATCGGTAGAGGTACAGGCTGAGAAGTGTCAGGAGAATGGCGCTTACGATCAGAAAGAGCAGACCGGTCCTGAAATGGTTGGTCAGGACAAATATATTCATGACCAGTATATGGAACGCTGCTATGGCGAATGGTATGAATACCATTCTCTTGTCCAGCACATTATACATTCTCATCACTTCCTTTTTGTCAGTAATAGTTTCCTGAACCTGAAGATCATTTCAAATATGCCGATAAGCAGCGTAATTGGCCTGAGTAGGGCAAACGGCACCAGCAGTGCAATCGATAGAGCCTTGTTAAGCTTCTTTTCCATGAAAAAGAAATAGAGGAAGCTTAGGCCATGGAGAAACAGGGCCCATTCCATGACAACCATTATATTTCCAATGGTCGACTGAGCTGCACCTTCAGTTGTAAAGAATGATACTATAAACAGAATCAAAAATAAATGCAGCACGAACCTTGGGAATATCCATTCCTTGAAGGAACGGTATTTCCACAGCTTCACATCTGTTGAAGCAAAGAGGACCCGTTGCATCAGAACCGTGTAGAGCGCAATCAGAAACGACAGTACGGTGATATGCGCCGGCAGGTTGATGAACAGCTGGTCCATCGTACTTTGGATGAGGCCGCTATCAAGCGTAGATGACGCGATGGAACCATACATCTCAACTTGTTCAATATACCAGTTGCGGATATTCAGGTAGGTTTCTGACAGCGGCTGGATATACCCAAGCCCCTGAAGCAAGTTCAATCCCCCGATCGTACTGATCATAAGCGCAGCCGTCAAATAGAAGAGTGTGAGTTCCTGCGAGTCTTCATTTTTCAAAGTCCTATGAAGGACTGTTGCCACTATATATAATACCACAAACCACAGCCAAGAATCTGGCGAAAGCAGTAGGATGGCAGGTATCAGGAAACTGATGAAAGTCAGCCAAAAGTGGTAATTGGACTGATGTTTCAACCTGACTAGGAAAAAAGCTGCGAATGGCAGCAGGACTGCTCCAAAAAGCAGGCTGATGTCTGTGAGGGTGATGAACACAAAGACAGTGAACAGCACCAGCATAAGTTGAAGCATCGATACTTGTCTATTCAAATTTCTGCGCCTCCAAAAATAAAATAAAGCCCCTAAACGAATAGGAGCATCCATTAGTACTATTATAACGCTTCAAGTTTCTCCTGACCATTCATATACGGTCTGAGTATTTCTGGGATCGTGACCGAACCATCTTCATTCTGATAATTTTCCAACAGTGCAGCCATCGTCCGTCCGACCGCTAGTCCACTGCCATTCAATGTGTGTAGGAACTCGGCTTTCGCCCCTTTTTCGCGCTTAAACTTGATGTTGCCACGGCGCGCCTGGAAATCGGCCATGTTGGAGACTGAACTGATTTCTTTGTAGTCCTCATAACTCGGCAGCCATACCTCGACATCGTAGGTTTTCGAAGAACCGAATCCGATGTCTCCTGTACAGAGCAGCACAGTGCGGTGCGGAATCTCCAACAGATTCAATATATTCTCTGCATGCTCGGTCATTTCTTCAAGTGCATTCCAGGAATCTTCAGGGCGTTCTATGCGCACCATTTCAACCTTATTGAACTGATGCAGACGGATGAGACCGCGGGTGTCCCTCCCGGCAGATCCTGCTTCACTTCTGAAACAAGCTGTCTGGGCAGTGAATTTAGTAGGCAATTGTCCCTCAGACAACGTTTCATCCTTGTAGAAATTCGTCAAAGTGACTTCTGAAGTCGGGATTGTATACATTTCCATGTCTTCTATCTTGAACAGGTCATCCCCGAATTTTGGCAGCTGGCCTGTAGCGTACATGGCTTCTGCACGCACGATCTGCGGCGTCATCATTTCCCGGTAGCCATTTTTATTATGCACATCCAGCATGAAATTCATCAACGCACGTTCCAGCCTTGCACCGTCTCCCGTATGGTAGACGAAGCGCGCCCCGGAAACCTTTGCGGCACGCTCGAAGTCCGCCAGTTCCAGGTCAGTCAGCAGATCCCAGTGCGCTTTTGGTTCAAAATCAAATTTACGGGGCGCGCCCGTCTTGCGGATTTCCACGTTTTCCGTGTCATCCTGCCCTTCAGGCACATCATCGTGGATGAGGTTCGGCACTCGGCTCATCTTATCATTGAAGCTTGCTTTGACGGCCTTAAGCTGCTCATCGATGTCTTTGATCTCCTCACCGACATCGCGCATGGCTTGGATGGCATCATCTGCGTTTTCTTTGTTCCGCTTCTTCAGCGCAATTTCTTCAGATGCTTTATTGCGCTTGCCCTTCAACTCTTCGGTCTTCTGGATAAGTGTCCTGCGGGAGTCATCCAACTCCAATATCTCATCTATGATTGCAGGATCTTCGCCACGCTTCCTTGTCTTTTCCTTCACACGTTCCGTTTCATTACGGATTAATTTGATATCAAGCATAAGTTTGACCTCCATCTATTTTGAAATAAAAGAAACCACGCCCCGGAAAGGGACGTGGTATACGCGTTGCCACCCTAATTTGATGCTGTGCATCATCTTGAACATTTAACGGTACAGGATACCGGCCACTCTTTTACCCAAGGACGGAAATTCATGTTCGCCTGCAGTCATTTTCACCACCCATGACTTCTCTGTAAACAAGCTGTACACTACTGCTTCCTTGCGAGTGACTGCTATTCAACTTTTCTTCATTCTATTATGAACAGCATGTAAATGCAAGTCCATCAATTCGTAAGGAGTCCTGGCTGCCTGTAGACCACCTGGCCTTTAGCGAGGACGGTATGGGCATGGTTGACCCCGTAGTGGTAGGGGATATATTCATGGTTCGGTGCATCCCATAGGACGATATCAGCATCGTCTCCCACTTCAAGCGTCCCTTTGTCCGCATCGATCGCGTGGGCCGCATTGACAGTTACCGCATTCCATATTTCATTAGGTGTCATCTTCAGTTTGAGGCTTGCGATCGCCATGATCATCTGCAGGTTGTCGGTTACGCAGCTTCCCGGGTTATAATCGGTGGCCAGGCTTACGGCACCGCCGTTTGCTATCATGCCGCGCGCATCTGCATATTCCTCCTTGCCAAGGTAGAATGTCGTACCCGGCAGCAGCACTGCTACTGTGTCACTGTCACCAAGCTGTCTTTTGCCTTCATCACTCGCTGCGACCAGATGGTCTGCGCTGATCGCATTCTGCTCGATGGCGAGTTCCAGTCCGCCAAGCGGGTCGATTTCATCAGCATGTATTTTGACCCTCATGCCTTTTTCATTTGCCGCTTCCATATACTTCCTCGACTGCTCGATGGTGAAGACACCCGTTTCACAGAAGATATCTGCAAAATCCGCGTAGTCTTTCACCTCATCCAACAGATCGATCATTTCATCCAGGAAAGCTTCGCTGTCGGCCCCTTTAGGGATGGCGTGCGGCCCGAGGAATGTGTGGCGCATCGTCAACGGGAATTTTTCAGCTATTTCCCGGGAAACTTCCAGCTGCTTTAATTCATTTTCCCGGTCAAGGCCGTATCCGCTCTTACTTTCTACAGTCAACACCCCGTACTGGATCATACGGATGATATTCTTTGAGGCTTTATCGAACAATTCCTGATGCGTTGCCTTTTTCGTCTGTTCGACCGTATTGAGGATGCCGCCGCCTTGTTCCAGAATGGTCAGGTAATCCACTCCTTGGCGTTTTAGGGCCATCTCATGTTCTCGGGAACCGCCATGCACCACATGGGTGTGGGGATCGACTAGGGCAGGGGAGGCGATCATACCTGCCGCATCGATTGTTTCAGATGCTTGATAGTCATCCGTTTCTGCACCACGGTAGACCACCTTATCATCTTTGATGACAATCATTGCCTGATCATCGATGATTTCAAGTTCATCCATCTCTTTGCCTTTTAATGGTCCATCGCTCTTCTTCGGCAGCAACAGTGATTTTATATTTTTTATGATGATATCATTCATTATTCATTCTCCTTTAGCATCGGTATTTGTACACCTTTCTCTTGCGCAGTATCCACCGCAATGTCATACCCTGCATCAACATGACGTGCGACACCCATGCCGGGATCGCTCGTCAACACGCGTTCCAGCCGTCTTTTTGCATTGTCGGTGCCATCTGCAACAACCACCATCCCAGCATGGAGCGAGTAGCCCATGCCTACGCCGCCGCCGTGATGGACGCTGATCCATGATCCACCTGCTGCTGTATTTACCAGGGCATTCAGTATCGCCCAGTCACCGACGGCGTCACTGCCATCCTTCATGCTCTCCGTTTCCCGGTTGGGGCTCGCCACGGATCCGCTGTCCAGATGATCCCGTCCAATGACTACGGGTGCTGATATCTCACCATTTGCGACCATTTCATTCAACGCGAGACCCATTTTCGCCCGCTCCCCATATCCTAGCCAGGCAATTCTGGAAGGCAGACCCTGGAAGGCGATCTTCTCCTGGGCCATATCCAGCCACCTCAACAGTTTTTCGTTATCCGGGAACAGTTCGCGCATCTTGTCGTCCGCGGCTTTGATATCTTCCGGATCGCCGCTCAACGCCGCAAAGCGGAAAGGCCCTTTGCCTTCACAGAACAGGGGCCGGATGTAGGCTGGGACGAACCCCGGGAAGTCGAATGCATCTTCAACGCCTGCATCATGCGCCACTTGGCGGATATTGTTGCCGTAATCGAAGACGATGGCATCTTTTTTCTGGAATTCCAGCATGGCCTGGACATGATTCGCCATTGAAGCGGATGAAAGCTTCACATATTCCTTAGGGTCTCCATGCCTCAATTCAGCTGCCGCTTCCAGGCTGTAACCTTCCGGCACATAGCCGTTTAGAGGGTCATGGGCAGAAGTCTGGTCGGTCACTATATCTATTTTGAAGCCCCGCCTTAAAATTTCATGATGGACTTCAGCAGCATTGCCAAGCAGGCCGATTGATAACGCCTCCCCCTTATTCTTCGCCGCTTCAGCCATCTCCAGCGCCTCATCGAGAGAAGCGGTCTTTTTATCGAGATAACGGGTATCCAGTCGCTTATCAATACGCGTCTCATCCACTTCCACACAAATGGCCACCCCTTCATTCATCGTGACAGCAAGCGGTTGGGCACCTCCCATGCCACCAAGGCCTGCCGTCAGAGTGATCGTGCCACGCATCGTACCGCCATAGTTCTGATTCGCCAGTTCGGCAAACGTTTCATATGTACCTTGGACGATGCCTTGGGAGCCGATGTATATCCAGCTTCCCGCCGTCATTTGGCCGTACATCATAAGGCCTTTTTTATCGAGCTCATGGAAATGGTCCCATGTCGCCCATTTCGGCACCAGTACGGAATTTGACATGAGGACGCGCGGCGCTTCTTCATGTGTCTTGAATACGGCCACTGGCTTACCTGACTGGACCAGCATCGTTTCATCCTTCTCGAGATTGCGCAACGTGCGTTCAATCGCTTCAAAGGCTTCCCAGTTTCGCGCCGCCTTACCGATGCCGCCATAGACGACCAGATCTTCAGGACGTTCCGCCACTTCAGGATCGAGGTTGTTGTACAACATGCGTAAAGCTGCCTCCTGCTCCCATCCCTTACATTCGATTTCCAGACCTTTTTTTGCAGTTATTTTTCTAGACATATTCTGCTACCCCTTTGATTTTTTTAAGTTCTTCAGACAATACTTTAATATCCTTACTGAAATTGCGGTCCTGATTGATGAATGCGGCATGGCTGCGGTATTCATCAAATTTTTCGCGTGTTTTCGGCGACAGTTTATCGTGCCCTTTAATTTCAACGGCCGTCAATGCGATGAACAGTTCGATTGCGATGACGTTCCGTACGTTATCGATGATATCTCTGGCATGCCGGGCGCCTATCGTACCCATCGACACATGATCTTCCTGATTGGCCGAGGAGGGGATGGAGTCGACGCTTGCCGGGTGGGCAAGTGTCTTGTTTTCGGATACTAGGCTTGCCGCTGCATACTGAAGAATCATCGCCCCCGACTGCAACCCTTCTTCTGGACTCAAAAAGGCAGGAAGATCTCCATTCAATGCAGGATTGACAAGCCGTTCAATGCGCCTTTCAGAAATATTGGCAATTTCACTGACGCCGATTTTAAGCAAGTCCATCGCAATCGCAATCGGCTGACCATGGAAATTCCCGCCAGAGATGACTTCCTCTTCTCCAAAAATCAACGGATTGTCATTCGCCGCATTCATTTCGATCTCAATCTTTTCTTTCACATATGCCAAGGTCTGCAGAGAAGCACCGTGCACTTGCGGGATGCACCGCAGCGAATAGCCATCCTGTACACGCATTTCGCCCTGACGCGTCGTCAAGTGGGAACCTTCGAGCAAGTCCCGCATACGTGATGCGACATCGGTTTGTTCCTTGTAGCCCCGTGACTGGTGCACCTTCTCATTGAATGCATCCGTGATGCCATTCAACGCCTGAAGAGTGAGGGCAGATATCCATAGGCTATCGTCCATGATCTTTTCCGCTTCGATGTAATTGATGAGCCCTTGGGCAGTCATCGGCTGTGTGCCGTTGATAAGTGCCAACCCTTCCTTTGCCTGCAAGGTGAGGGGAGTGAGGCCAGTTTCCGCGAGTATTTCTGATGATGGTCTGAGGGTACCCTGGTAGAAAGCTTCGCCTTCCCCAATCAGGGCAAGAGCGAGATGGGAAAGGGGGGCAAGGTCTCCAGAAGCACCAAGGGAGCCCTGCTCAGGCACTTCCGGAATGATGCGCTGATTGATGAAAGCTTTTAATTGGTCCACCAACTCAACGGTAACGCCGGAGTATCCTTTGAGGAGAGTATTCAACCTGAGGACCATCATTGCAAGCACTGTCTTCTCAGCAAATGAATTTCCCATGCCGCAGGCATGGGAGCGGATCAGATTGACTTGAAGATCAGTCGTTTTATCCTTTGAAACCCTGACGTCGCAAAACAGGCCAAAACCCGTTGTGATGCCGTAGATGGTCTTCTCGTCCTCGATAATGCGCTCCACGGTCTTCCTGGATGCTCTGACATTCTGATACGCTTCCTCCGAAATTTCGACTGTGCTGTGGTCATCCTTCAGAAATGTCTTCATCTTTTCGATGGTCAATCCATTTCCGTTCAATGTTAAAACTGTCATAATGCTGCCTCCTTTTAGCAATAAAAAAAGACACAATCATCCCACTTGGATGGTTAGTGTCTCTAATGTCTATTGTCTGTGACAAATATTCGATTCTATATATGGTTGATGCCAAGTCCGAGAGTCTCATGCTCCTTGCCTTTGATCGGCGCACCGATTGTGCCATAGAAGCATACGGCAATCCACTCGCCTTCAGCGTCCTCAGTATAGGGACGGCCCCTCACTATCGAGAAGGTCAACCCGACTGTGCGCATGATTTCACCGACGCTCAATTTTCCGCGCGTCACGCCTTCCGCCGCTTCAATGATGGCGTGATAGAGCGCATGGGTCTCACGATAGACTTCTCCATTGATGATGCCATTGCGTTTCGCTGCAGTTTCAACGGAAGAGATGACTTTCTTGAGATCCATTGAGCCGACTTTCCCGGTAGTCACCTGAAAAGATGCATATTCCGGCATCAGCTGCTGGGCTGTTTCCTGACCCACTAAAGCAGTGAGTGTAGCGTATTTACCGAATGACTGTTGCATTTTATACCTCTTCATTTCATTTATGGCGGTTCACTAAATTCTCTGATAACTAGTTTCATTATAGCGCTTTCATCATCATAGTGCAATTCTCCATATAAAAATCCCTCCTGCCATATGGCAGGAGGGATGGGGTGGACCTATTGTCCATCATCTGTTTCTGTTGATTCTGTGTCATCTGAGCTTTCATCTTGCGCTTCAAGCGCTTCATCTTCTATTTCTTCCTTCACTTTGGCGACGGTCGCCACTTTCTGGTCTTCGGCCATCCGAATCAATCTGACGCCTTGGGTATTGCGCCCTGTGGTCGATACTTGCTCCATCAACAGGCGGATCAATACACCGTGATCCGTGACGATCATCAAGTCTTCATCGCCATCGACTGCAGCAATGTAGACCAATTCGCCGATACGTTCCGTCAGATTGGACGTTTTGACGCCCATGCCGCCGCGCCGCGTCACACGATACTCGGCTTCCGGAGTCAATTTACCGTAACCGTTATCCGTTACGACAAGGATTGACTGATCTTCTGCCAATACGTCCAGTCCCACAAGGTAATCACCCTCGCGTAGATTAATCCCTTTCACACCGGCTGCAGTGCGGCCCATGGAACGGATCTGATCTTCAGGGAAACGAATCAAATTGGCCTGGCGCGTACCAAGGATGATTTCTTTGGAACCATCTGTCAGGCGTACCGCAAGCAACTCATCATCTCCACGGAATGTAATGGCGATTTTACCATTTCTGTTGATCCGCTCGAAATTATCGAGTGGAGAACGCTTCACGAGGCCATTGCGGGTTGCAAAGACAAGATATTTATCCGCAGTATCTTCGTCTTTTACGCTGATCATGGTGCTGATGGCTTCATCCTTATCAATCTCAAGCATGTTGACGATCGGTATCCCTTTGGATTGACGGGACATCTCAGGTATCTCATAGCCTTTCAGGCGATAGACCCGCCCTTTGTTTGTGAAGAACAGGATGTAGTCATGCGTACTCATCGTCACAATCTGGCTGACGAAATCATCTTCAACCGTATTCATGCCCTGGACCCCACGTCCGCCGCGGTGCTGAGCGCGATAGGTGGAGGAGGGGAGTTGTTTGATGTAGTTGCTGTTGCTGAGCGTGACTACAATCTGTTCTTCCGGTATGAGGTCTTCATCCTCGATGTCGGATAGATTACCGAGGGTGATTTCAGTCTTACGTTCATCCCCGTATTTATCCCTTATTTCAATCAATTCTTCCCGAATGATATCCAGCAGCTTCTCATCATCTGCAAGAATCGTCTTCAAGTATTCAATAGTCTTCTGGACTTCATTATACTCATTTTCGATCTTGCTCCTCTCGAGGCCGGTGAGGCGTCTTAGACGCATGTCCAAGATGGCCTGTGACTGCCTCTCAGAGAGGTTGAAACGTTCCATCAGACCGGTCTTGGCCGCTTCGTCGTTCGCAGCTTCCCGGATCAGGGTGATGATCTCATCGATATTATCGAGCGCAATCTGAAGTCCTTCCAAAATATGCGCACGGTCTTCAGCACGTTTCAGATCGAACTTCGTGCGTCTGGTGACGATGACTTTCTGGTGCTCCAGATAGTGTGCAAGCACTTCTTTAAGACCGAGTATTTTCGGCTGACCATTAACTAGGGCAAGTGTATTGATCCCAAAACTGGTCTGGAGTGGTGTTTGCTTGTAGAGGTTGTTCAAGATAACATTGGCATTTCTGTCCTTGCGGATTTCGATGATGATCTTGACGCCTTCTTTCAAGCTCGTCTCGTCACGCAAGTCGGTAATGCCTTCAATCTTCTTATCCCGTGCCAGTTCTGCAATCTTTTCCACAAGACGCGACTTGTTCACCTGGTAGGGAATCTCTGAAACCACGATGCGCTCCTTGCCGTTTTTCATCATTTCTATTTCACAGCGCGCACGCATAATGACCGATCCACGGCCGGTCTCATATGCCCGCCTGATGCCGCTTTTTCCGACAATCAGTCCAGCTGTTGGAAAATCGGGCCCTTTAACATATTCCATCAATTCAGGTAGTGTAATGTCCCCATCCCTTGAATAGGCGAGGACAGCATCGATGACTTCCGTCAAGTTATGCGGAGGGATGTTGGTCGCCATGCCGACAGCTATACCACTCGTTCCGTTGACGAGCATATTCGGAAACCGTGACGGCAGCACGACAGGTTCGCGTTCGTTACCGTCATAGTTATCCTGGAAATCGACCGTGTCCTTATTGATGTCACGCATCATCTCCATGGAAATCTTGCTCATCCTGGCCTCGGTGTAACGCATCGCCGCCGCGCCGTCTCCGTCCATCGAACCGAAGTTGCCCTGGCCATCGACCAACGGGTAGCGGTAGCTGAAGTCCTGCGCCATGCGCACCATCGCTTCATAGATTGAGGAGTCGCCGTGGGGGTGGTATTTACCCATGACGTCCCCGACGATCCTGGCCGATTTCTTGTATGGTTTTTCAGAAGTCATACCGTTGTCATGCATGCCGTACATTATTCTGCGGTGCACTGGCTTCATGCCGTCCCGGACGTCCGGCAATGCCCTCGATACTATGACACTCATGGCATAGTCAAGGAATGAGGTACGCATTTCTTTGCTTATATTGATTTCTGTCACTCTGCTCATTCAAAAATACCCTCCACTGTTTAGACGTCTAGATTCTGTACGTACAATGCATTATCCTCGATGAAATTGCGGCGGTTTTCGACAATGTCGCCCATCAGCATCTCAAATGTCTGATCGGCCAATACCGCATCATCCAAGGTCACCTGCAACATGGTCCTGAAGTCCGGATCCATCGTGGTCTCCCACAACTGATCTGCATTCATTTCACCCAGACCTTTATATCTTGAAAGTGAGATTTTAGGGGTTTCCTTCAACTCTTTCCTGAGTTCCACAAGTTCCCTGTCGTCAAAGACATAGTGTTTGTTCTTGCCCTGTTCCACTTTGTAGAGTGGTGGCTGCGCAATATACACATATCCCGCTTCGATCAAAGGCTGCATGAACCGGTAGAAGAATGTGAGGAGCAGCGTACGGATGTGTGCCCCGTCGACGTCCGCATCGGTCATGATCACGATTTTATGGTAGCGGGCCTTCGACAAGTCGAATTCCTCTCCGATGCCTGTACCGAGTGCAGTGATCATGGCACGGATTTCGTTGTTGTTCAGAATCCTGTCGAGGCGGGCCTTTTCCACGTTCAATATTTTACCGCGGAGAGGCAGAATCGCCTGCGTGGTTGAGTTCCGGCCAGATTTGGCGGAACCACCAGCCGAGTCCCCCTCCACGATGAACAGTTCGCTCTCTGAAGGGTCCTTGCTTGAACAGTCGGCGAGCTTACCGGGCAGACTGGATACTTCAAGCGCTGATTTCCTACGTGTCATCTCACGTGCTTTTTTAGCAGCCACACGGGCACGCTGGGCTGTCAGACCTTTTTCGACGATGATTTTGGCAGGAGCGGGATTCTCGAGTAGGAAGCGCTCAAATCCTTCGCTGAACAGCTGGTCGGTGATCAGCCTAGCTTCCGAGTTGCCGAACTTGGTCTTTGTCTGACCCTCAAACTGCGGATCCGTATGCTTGATGGAGACGACAGCAGTCAAGCCTTCGCGGACGTCTTCACCGCTCAAACGATCTTCGCCTTCTTTGATGATGCGGTTTTTGACGCCGTAATTATTGATCACTTTCGTCAAGGCACGTTTGAAGCCATCTTCATGCGTACCGCCTTCGTATGTGTGGATGTTGTTGGCGTAGGATAGAAGTGTGGTGTTATACCCATTGTTGTACTGGAGGGCAATCTCCACTTCCACTTCGTCCCTTTCGCTGTGCATATATATCACTTCATCATGGAGCACATCGCGCGTTTCATTCATCTGTTCCACATAAGACATGATGCCGCCTTCAAAGTAATACTGATAGGAGATATCCTCTTCGCCGCGCTCATCCGTCAAGTTGATCTCAAGTCCCTTGTTCAGGAATGCCAGTTCCTTAGTCCGCTTCTGCAGAACCTCTAGGTCATAATCCAATGTTTCCGTAAAGATCTGGCTATCCGCCTTGAACCGGATTTCCGTACCTGTCTTGTCGGTATCTCCAATGACTTTGAGGTCGAAATCAGGAACACCCCTTGTATAGCTCTGGTGATGGATCTTGCCGTCACGGTGCACATACACTTCAAGCGTTTCACTCAACGCATTGACCACGGATGAACCGACGCCGTGCAAGCCACCTGAAACCTTGTATCCACCGCCGCCGAACTTACCGCCGGCATGAAGGACGGTCAGTATGACCTCTACTGCTGGTCTGCCCATCTTCTCCTGAATATCCACCGGGATTCCACGGCCGTTATCGGTTACCCGCACCCAGTTATCTTCTTCAACCGTAATATTGACGCGATTGGCGTGTCCTGCCATCGCCTCATCGATACTGTTATCCACTATTTCCCATACTAGATGGTGGAGCCCTTTTGCAGCTGTAGATCCAATATACATCCCTGGACGCTTGCGGACTGCTTCCAATCCTTCCAATACCTGTATCTGACTGGCACCATATGTGTCCATGTTCTTCTCAGCCATATTATCATCCTCCATTAAACTTTCACCTTGCCATCTTCTATTCCGAACGCTTCCATGTCGTCCATGATTTCATGGTTGATATCACTGATTGATGTTGTAGTGACAAATGTCTGGACCTTATCCCGTATCGAAGTCAGCAGATGGGATTGCCTCGTTTCATCCAGCTCACTAAGCACATCATCGAGCAGAAGAATCGGATACTCGCCGATTTCTTCCCTGATGAGTTCAAGCTCCGCTAATTTCACCGATAGGGCTGTCGTTCTCTGCTGGCCCTGGGAGCCGTAGGTCTGAACATCAAAGTCATTGATGTAGAAAGCGATATCGTCACGGTGGGGACCAACCAGGGACTGTCCCCGTTCGATTTCCCGTTCAAGCATATCCGTGAATATCTGCTTCAATTCCGCTTCGAGTGCTTCCCTTTCCGTCTCCTGATACTTGACGTTCGGTTTATATTCCACAGAGAGCACTTCCCGGCCGTTCGATATATCTCCATGAATCCTCCGGGCATGCTTCTCGATCGTCTCCACGAATTGTTGCCTTTTTAAAATAATTAAACTTGCATAATATGCAAGTTGTTCATTCAATACGTCGACCATGACCCGGTCGGCATCCCTCTTCTTCAAATAATTGTTCTTTTGGAGGAGTACCTTCTGGTAACCGCTCAACATGCTGATGTAGACCTTTGATATCTGGCCGCATTCCATGTTGATGAACTTCCGTCTGATCTGCGGGGAACCTTTGACGATATTCAGATCTTCCGGGGCAAAGAGGACCACATTCAAATGTCCGATATAGTCGCTCAATTTGGAGACTTCCATATGATTCACCTTAGCGCGTTTGCCCTTTTTGCTGACGCTCAACGAAAGCGGGAATGTGCTGTAGGAAGTCGTGATATGTCCATTGAGATACGCTTCTTCCTCTCCGAAACGGATGAGCTCCCTATCTTTTGAAGTACGATGGCTCTTGGCCAACGCCAAAAAATGGATCGCTTCCAGCAGATTCGTCTTCCCTTGGGCGTTTTGTCCTATAAATACATTCAATTTCGAATGGAAGACAAGATCCAATTTTTCATAATTTCTGTAGTCCCCGAGATTGATGCGATTTAGAATCATTTGGTGTATTCGATCCTGAACTGGCCGTGTTCGCCTAGATCCAGTGTATCGCCATCATGGAGCTTTTTGCCTCTGCGGTTTTCAGGTTCTCCATTCAACAGCACTTCATTCTCTTGCAGGAACCACTTAGCTTCTCCGCCCGTGCCTATGATCCCTTCATGCTTGAGAAATTTTCCCAATGTTATCAGTTCATCGAACCGGATGCTTTTCATACACTCATCCTCCTTAATCTCACCTCTATATTATACTACATTTTAACTTTAATTTCACTCCAGAAGCGCAAATAAAGCGATTTGAGGGTTTTAACATGCAATTAGGGTTTTCCTACATCAAAACAAAAAGGCGACTGAGAAGCCCGTTTTTTTAAATTCTGGGCCTCAGTCGCAAATTTCAAACTACAATTCATTAAGCTAATAAGTCCTGATCGGTAAGATCAGCTGCACAACTTCATCTGATTCAGCCGCTTCCAGTGTAAATGGACGCATCGTGCCGAAGAATTCGATTGAGACTTCGTCATCGTTGATGGCTTTCAGCGCATCCATCATATATTTCGAGTTGAAGGATATCTTTAAATCTTCCCCTTCAACTTTACCGGTATTGATGGCTTCGTGCACTGTACCAACTTCCGGCGAATTGGAGGAGAGTGCGACACTGCCGTTTTCAACCGTCATGCGTATGACATTATTGCCGCCTTCCCTTGCAAGTAGGGAGACACGGTCGATGGCATGATAGAACTCACTGTTCTTCACAGTCACCTTCGTTTCATAGTTCTCCGGGAAGAGCCTGGAAGTATCTGGATAGTTGCCTTCTAACAATCTGGAGATGAAACGCATATTGCCGTAGCTGAACAGTACCTGGTTTTGGGAGAAATGTATTTCCACTTCCTCATCAGAGTCGGTGATGATCTTGTTGAGTTCCGTCAACGATTTGCCGGGAATGATTGCATTCATATTCTCCATATTGAACTGCTCGCCCTGGAGTTTCCTTAAAGCCAGCCTGTGCGAGTCAGTAGCTGTGAATTTTATGCCATCTTCACTGAATTGCCAGTTGATGCCTGTCAGTACAGGGCGTGTTTCAGATAATGACACTGCGAAATTGGTCTGGGTGATGATCGTCTTCAATACTGCAGAAGGCAGTACGACACTTTCCTCGTCATTCACTTCAGGGAGCAGTGGATATTGGTCCGGATCATTACCGCTTAGATTGAACTCGGATTGCGAGGCAGTGATTTTCGTTTGGAACTGATCATTGGTTTCAAGCGCTACAAAATCGCCGGATAATTTCTTGATGATGTCTACAAAGAATCTACCGGATAATACTACAGTACCTGGTTCCTCGATTTCGAGTATTTCCTCATTGTCGATTTCAGTTGGTATCGTGATTTCTATGGAAATCTCCGAATCACTGCCAGTCAATACTAGTGACTCTTCTTTCACTTCCATTTTTATACCGTTGAGAATGGGTAGGGTGGTGCGTGGAGAGATTGCTTTGAGACAGTGATTCAACTGTTCGATGAAATATTGGCGGTTGATGCTGATTTTCATAAGTATAGGCTCCTTATATATATTTAGTAATAATTTAAGTAATAACAGTAATAGGCCCTGTGGGTTTGTGGATAAGTGACTTCACCCCTTGAGATGTGAGTTATCCACATGTTGATAAGCTGTGGGCTGGAATGCACCATTCATCCACACTCTGCACAGGTCTAGCTGATCCTATTTTCTATTTCCTCGAGTTCCTGCTTGAAGGTTTCATCTTCACTCACCATCTTTGATATCTTCTCATGGGCGTGGATGACTGTCGAGTGGTCACGACCCCCGAAAACCTCTCCGATTTTAGGGAGGGAGTAGTCTGTCAATTCCCTGGCAAGATACATTGCAATCTGACGTGGGAAAGCAATTGATTTGGTCCGTTTTTTGGATTCGAAGGCTTCAATCTGAATATCATAGAATGAGGCCACAGCCTCTTGGATATCGGAAATGGTGATTTTCTTTGAGTTCGATTGAGTAACAAGATCTTTCAAAGCTTCAGAGACCATTTCCGGCGTCAACGGTTGATTGACGAGTTTCGAATATGCTGCTACGCGGGTCAATGCGCCTTCCAATTCACGGATATTCGTATGGATGTGATTGGCAATGTAGATCATCGCTTCATTTGGAATTTCAACTTTTTCCTCTTCGCATTTCTTGCGCAATATGGCAATGCGTGTCTCAAGATCAGGTGGTGTAATATCGGTGATCAGTCCCCATTCAAAGCGGGAACGCAACCGGTCTTCCAAAGTCGGGATCTCTTTTGGCGTGCGGTCACTTGAGATGACGATCTGCTTGTTGTCTTCATGCAGTGCATTGAAGGTATGGAAGAATTCTTCCTGGGTGGACTCTTTGCCGGCAAGAAACTGTATGTCGTCAATCAGCAGCACATCAACATTGCGATAGCGGTTCCTGAACTCTTCGGTCTTATTGTCACGAATCGAGTTGATGAATTCGTTGGTGAATTTTTCACTCGACAAGTAGGCGACTTTGGCATTTGGACGATGCTCCAGAACATAATGCCCGATGGCGTGCATCAGATGGGTTTTTCCAAGCCCGACGCCCCCGTATATGAATAATGGGTTGTATGCCTTAGCTGGTGCTTCCGCAACCGCAAGTGATGCAGCATGGCTGAAGCGGTTGCCATTCCCGATGACGAATGTTTCAAATGTATTATTGACGTTTAACTGGGTGTGGACCGGAACTTCAGGTTCAGGCTTTTTCTCAGTTACGGGCTGCATCGGAGTTTCTTCCTCTTCGGTTGTAATCCGAATTTCCGGTTTCTCTCCCATGACTTCATACAACTGCTCTTGGATCAGTCCGCTGTAGTTCTTTTCAAGCCAGTCCCTTTGGAACTGGGTATCTGCCTTGATGACTGCCTTCTCGTTATCGAGATGGATCATGCTCGTTTCCTGAAACCAAGTTTGGTAGCTGGCATTGGCAATCGTACCCTTTATCCCCTTCAGCGTATTTGACCAGATTTCTTTTATACTACTCATACATTCTGTCCTCTTTTCCTATTCACATAATCACAGCGTGTGGATAATGTATTCCACAGTCTTGAATAACTATCCACAAGTTACACACAGTCTGTGGACAAGTACAATTGACAGGACAATTTTTCCACAAAATCATATTCTGAATTATAACGAATAATTGAGATGATATCAACAGTTATAGTGAGATACCCACATTTTCAACAGTTATCCACAAGGCGTTTAGTAACATGTGTGAAACTGGGGATAACTCCGGAATAAGTGTGTGGACATAACTATCCACAAGGATGTTATCCACAAAAGCTATCAACAAAAAAGTTATCCACAATGCGTTTTCTGGCATCTCATGGTGAAAAATGTATTGAAATATGACTGTCCATCTGTTATTCTTTAATAGTTACAATTTTAGAAGCAATCCACAGGCAATAGCATTATGGAGGTGTATTTAATATGGTAAAACGTACTTACCAGCCAAATAAACGTAAACACAGCAAAGTGCACGGTTTCCGTAAAAGAATGAGTACAAAGAACGGACGTAAAGTTTTAGCCCGTCGCAGAAGAAAAGGCAGAAAAGTTCTTTCAGCCTAAATCCTCAAGATCATCTAAAAGGTGATCTTTTTTTGTGCATATGGCGTGCTATTTTATGAAAAAAGGTGTATTTTGTATAATAAAATATCATATGTAAGTGAGCGTAATCAGTGATGAAAAAACGATTCCGAATAAAAAAAGAACATGACTTCCAACTTGTCTTCAAGAAAAGGAAGTCTTTTGCCAATAGACAATTTGTCATCTACTTGTCAGATCATCCGAAAACAAATCATATGAGGGTGGGCATCAGCGTCTCCAAACGCCTGGGGAACGCAGTTAAACGCAACAAAATCAAAAGGCGTATTCGTGTTTTCTTCCAGAAACACCAGGATAGGTTAGAACCAAAGGAATATGTGGTCATCGCCAGACAGCCTGTGAGCAACATGGACTATCATGAGATGGAGAAGTCCTTGGTGCATGTGTTGAAGATCGCCAAATGCATAAAATAAGACGGGGGTTGCCGCCATGTTTAAAATCTATGAGGGTGAAACTGTTGCACGCGCAATTGTTGAAGGCCTTGAAGAGTTGAAGGTATCTGAGGACGATGTGCGGATTGATGTGGAGGATGAAGGAAGGAAAGGCTTTTTTGGCCTCGGGAAGAGGGATGCCGTCATCAAATTGACGGTCATCAATCCCGAGTTGAAGATGTACGGTTCCATCGACTCGTTAATAGCGAGGGAACAATCTCCAAAAACTAATGAGGCATCCTCTGCATATGAAAAATCATCTGCTGACGCCATTGTTTATGCCGAAGAAGTGGGCGATGAGCGGGATAACGATGACAGCAGAGCCGGAAAAGAGGAGCACACTGCAGAAGAAGCCGCTTCGCTCACACAGGGTTACATCATGCAGGTAATCAAGGACATGAACATCGATGCAGAGAGCAGCATGAGTGTTTTACAAAACGAAGTGACCATTGAACTGACTTCTCCCATGGCCGCGAAACTCATCGGCAAAAGAGGCAATACTCTCAATGCCCTGCAGGAGATTGCACAGCAATTCTTCAATACGATATACAAAAGTTATGGGACCATAGTAGTGGACGTTGAAGGCTATAGGAAAAAACGCCGTGAAACCTTGGAGAATCTGGCTGTAAACATGTCAAAAAAGGCATTGCGCAGCGGACAACCGATCCGGCTGGAGCCGATGCCTTCCTCAGAACGAAAAATCATGCATAACGTCCTGAGCCGTGAGAAGGAGATTAATACGTACTCCGAAGGCACTGAGCCGAGGCGTTACATTGTTATAGAAAAGAAGTAAAGGAGCATTGCATCATGCAATTAGAAACCATATCCAGCATATCGACTCCGGTTGGTGAAGGTGCAATCGCAATCGTGCGTCTGTCGGGGGCAGATGCAGTTGAAATCGCAGATCACCTCTATAAAGGTGCGAAGAAGTTGGATGAAGTCGCGTCCCATACAATCAATTATGGTCATATAGTAGACCCTGATACGGGTGAGACGGTTGAAGAGGTCATGGCCGCTGTTATGAGGGCTCCCCGCACCTATACCCGCGAAGACATTGTCGAAATCAATTGCCATGGCGGTATACACACCGTCAATCGTGTACTGCAGTTGACTTTGAAGAACGGTTCCAGAATGGCCGAGCCTGGGGAATTCACCAAGCGTGCTTTCCTGAATGGACGGATTGATCTGTCCCAGGCCGAGGGTGTGATGGACTTCATTCGTTCCAAGACGACTGAAGCGTCAAAAGTGGCCAATCAGCAGATGCAGGGCAGATTGAAAACTTATATCGAAGGGTTGCGCCAGAGGATCCTTACAGTTCTGGCTCAGGTCGAAGTGAACATCGACTATCCTGAATACGATGATGTCGAAGAAGCGACAACTGCCTTCTTGAAAGAAGAATCCGCCAAAATAGAAGCGGAAATTGAGAAGTTGCTGAAGACCAGCGCCCAGGGCAAGATATTGAGGGAAGGGCTCAGCACTGCCATTGTCGGCAAGCCGAACGTCGGGAAGAGTTCCCTGCTGAATTATCTCATCCAGGATAATAAGGCGATCGTTACGGAAGTTGCCGGTACCACCCGGGATATATTGGAAGAATACGTCAACGTCAACGGTATTCCGCTAAAGCTGATCGATACGGCGGGCATTCGCGACACAGATGATATCGTCGAGAAAATCGGGGTCGAACGGAGCAGACAGGCTCTGAAGGAAGCGGAACTGATTCTTTATGTACTGAACAACAATGAACCTTTGACTTCAGAGGATCTCGAGATATTGGATTCCCTGGCAGATCAGAACGTCATCATCATTGTAAACAAGCTGGATCTGGAAGCGAAGCTTGATACCAGTACCCTTCAGTCCAGATATCCCGAGATGCCGATTGTCAGAACATCAATCGTTGAAGGCACCGGGGTGGACGATCTGGAAGATAGGATCGCCACTTTATTCTTCGAAGGTGATATACAGTCCGCAGATTCAACCTATGTATCGAATAACCGTCATATCCATCTGCTTGAACAGGCAAAGGCCGTCATATCGGATGCGATAGAATCGGCAGATATGGATGTGCCGATCGATATCGTCCAGATCGATCTCGTCAAAACGTGGGAACTGCTTGGAGAAGTTATCGGGGAAGATGTCAGCGAACAGCTGATCGACCAGCTCTTCAGCCAGTTCTGTCTTGGAAAATAAAAGGAGGAAAATTATGCCACATAATGTGAAATATGATGTTGTCGTCATCGGTGCAGGCCATGCAGGTGTGGAAGCGGGGCTCGCTTCTGCCAGAAAAGGGCTGCGTACGCTGATGCTGACCATCAACTTGGATAGCATCGCCTTTATGCCATGCAATCCTTCAGTCGGTGGACCGGCAAAAGGTATCGTCGTCCGTGAAGTTGATGCTCTGGGTGGCCAGATGGCCAAAGTAATCGATAAAACCCATATACAAATGCGCATGTTGAATACAGGCAAGGGGCCGGCCGTCCGTGCACTGCGCGCGCAAGCGGACAAAGTGCTCTATCAGCAAGAGATGAAACAAGTTCTAGAGGATGAACCGAACCTCGACATCCTGCAAGGTATGGTGGATGAAATCATCGTTAGAGATGATGTTGTAAAAGGTGTCAGGACAAATATCGGTACAGTCTACGATGCAGATTCAGTCATTGTGACGACCGGAACTTTCCTGCGCGGTGAAATCATCCTCGGAGACTTGAAATATTCCAGTGGTCCGAACCACCAGATGCCGTCAATTCCACTTGCGGATCAGTTGAAAGATCTCGGATTTGAAATTGTTCGATTTAAAACTGGTACACCGCCACGCGTCAATTCGGATTCCATCGATTATTCCAAAACGGAAATACAGCCTGGGGACGATGTTCCCCGCGCCTTCAGCTTCGACACGACCGAGTTCATCATGGATCAGCTGCCTTGCTGGTTGACTTATACATCGGAAGATACACATCTCATCATCAACGACAATCTTCATCTTTCCGCAATGTATTCCGGAATGGTGAAAGGTACAGGGCCGCGCTACTGTCCATCTATAGAGGATAAAGTGGTGCGCTTCAATGATAAGCCACGCCACCAGATATTCCTGGAACCAGAAGGCCGTTCTACGAAAGAAGTGTATGTGCAGGGACTTTCCACAAGCATGCCTGAGAATGTCCAACGCGAAATGCTGTCGTCCGTACCAGGACTTGAAAACGCCAGAATGATGCGCGCCGGTTATGCCATCGAATATGATGCCCTCGTACCGACGCAATTATGGCCAACGCTTGAAACGAAGAAAATCAAAAACCTCTATACTGCCGGACAGATTAACGGTACAAGTGGTTATGAAGAAGCAGCAGGTCAAGGACTCATAGCAGGTATCAATGCCGCGAGCAAACTGCTTGGTGAAGAAGAATTGGTGCTGCGCCGTTCTGATGCCTACATTGGTGTGCTTATAGATGACCTTGTGACGAAAGGCACGAATGAACCGTATAGACTGCTGACTTCCCGTGCAGAGCACCGTCTTTTGTTGAGGCATGACAACGCAGATATGCGCCTGACTGAAATCGGTCATGACATCGGTCTGATTTCAGATGAGAGATACGAAACATTCAAAGCGAAAAAGCAGAATATAGAAGATGAGCTGGAACGATTGAAGAATATCAGGATAAAACCAAATGCACATACGCAATCCATCATTGAAAAAAGAGGCGGCACGCCTTTGAAAGACGGAATTCTCGCCGTCGATCTGCTGAGGCGTCCTGAGATGGACTATGAGTCCATCATGGAGATTCTCGGAGAAGAGCATCCAATCAGACAGGAAGAGTATGAACAAGTTGAGATACAGCTGAAATATGACGGCTACATCAAGAAATCGCTTATGCAGGTGGATAAAGTGAAACGTATGGAGAAGAAGAAAATACCTGCGGATATCGACTATGATGCGATACACTCCCTGGCCACTGAAGCGAGACATAAGCTGAAGACGGTTAAACCGTTGGATATTGCCCAGGCATCCAGAATTTCAGGGGTCAACCCGGCGGATATTTCGATTCTGCTCGTCTATATAGAGCAAGGCAACATCAAGCGGGTGCACGCATGAACGAACAAGAATTCATAGATGCATTGAAACAACAAGGAATAGAGTTGAGCGATGGCCAGATCAACCAGTTCAGAAGGTATTTCAATTTGCTGGTCGAATGGAATGATAAGGTGAACTTGACTGCTGTGACGGATGAAGCGGGTGTATATTTGAAGCACTTCTATGATTCGCTCACCCCTCTATTCCATACTACCGTGCCCGAAGAGGCAAGTATATGTGATGTGGGAGCAGGTGCAGGATTTCCAAGCATCCCGCTAAAAATAGTCAGACCAGACTTAAAGGTGACCATCGTGGATTCTTTGAATAAACGTATCATCTTTTTGAATGAACTGACTGCAGAGCTCGAACTTGATAAGATTCACCTAGTCCACGACCGGGCGGAAACGTTCGGCCAAGGTCCTCAGCGCCATATGTTCGATATTGTGACTGCCCGGGCCGTAGCCCATCTGAATGTCCTTGCCGAATTGTGTCTGCCACTTGTCAGAACAGGCGGACACTTCTTGGTCCTTAAAGGTAAAAAAGGGATGGAAGAGCTCGAGGACAGCGATTTTGCATTAGAGCTGCTGGGGGGTGAAATTATGGACACCCATAATTTCACACTGCCTGAAGAAGACAGCGAGCGTTATATAATCGATATCAAGAAAAAGAGGAAATCACCCAGGAAATATCCCCGTAAACCAGGGACTCCAAATAAATCTCCACTAAAGAAATAGGCAGGTGACATGTGTGAAAAAACCATTTTCAAGACTTTTCGGTCTGATGGATAAAAGTGAAAACCAGCAGGAGAAGGTCTCACTCCAACATCTGCCTATGGAAAATATTGTCCCCAACCGGTATCAACCGCGGACTGAATTCGATCGGGATAGGATCAGGGAGCTGGCTGACTCCATTGAAGAACATGGTCTGCTGCAACCGATAACCGTACGGCCGATTGAAGAAGGCATGTATGAAATTATTGCAGGGGAGCGCAGATTCCGGGCACTGAAGATGCTGAACCGTGAAGAGGCGGAAGTGATCGTCAAATATCTGACGGATACTGAGTCTGCAGCAATCGCCCTGATCGAGAATATCCAGCGGGAGAACCTTTCCAGTATAGAAGAAGCCAGAGCCTACAAAAAACTGCTCAAGATGGATGGCATCACCCAGAAGAACCTTGCCCAAAACTTGGGTAAAAGCCAATCCTTCATTGCGAACAAGCTCAGGCTGCTGAAATTGTCCGAACCAGTCATCGAAGCGCTCCAAAGGCAGGAAATCACGGAGCGGCACGCACGCTCGTTGCTGAGTCTAGAAGATGACCAGCAAGGTGAAGTGTTAGAAGACATCAGAGCCCGTAAGTGGACTGTAAAAGATACTGAAATGGCAGTGAAAAAGAAAATTCAGCCGGCTAATGATGAAATGGACTTCAATCAGGATGCCTCATTCGCCCTCAATGGCTTGAACCGTGAAGTGGAACGGCTCAAGAACAAGGGAGTGGATGTTTCCTGCGAAACTTCTGATACTGCCGATTTTAAAGAGATGACCATCAGAATATATAAATAGACACTCACACATGTGGGTGTCTTTCTCACGTTTTAATTATCAGATCCAAATGATGTATCCTAGGCAAGAACAATTTCATGTAAAATTACGGGGGGCGAAATGAAAATGGAAGAGATCAGAATTTCCGATATCAGACGTAACCCTTATCAGCCCCGTATGGAATTCGATGAAGAAAAATTAGGTGAGCTGGCGGATTCCATCAAGGTGCACGGCGTAATACAACCAATCATCCTCAGGAAATCCATCAAAGGATATGATATTGTCGCTGGAGAAAGGCGTTACCGAGCCAGTCTGATGCTTGGTCGGGAAAGGATTCCAGCAATAGTTAAAGAGATGACGGACGCTGAGATGATGGAGCTTGCCATCATAGAGAATCTGCAGCGTGAAAATTTGAATCCCCTGGAAGAAGCCATGAGCTACAGGGAACTGATGACAGCACTCGACATCACCCAAAATGCAGTGGCAGAAAGACTGGGGAGGTCAAGACCCTACATAGCAAACATGTTGCGGCTGCTCAACCTTCCGCATACAGTGAAGATGTTGATCAATGATGAAAAACTCTCAGGTGCTCATGGTCGGACGCTGCTTGCTTTGAACGATACTCTGCAGATGGAACAGGCAGCACGTTATGCCGTCAAAGAGAAGATGAGTGTGCGTGCACTTGAATCCTACGTAAAAAGCCTTCAACAAAAACCCGTCAGGCAAAAAGTAGAAAACAGTAAACCGCGTTTTATCGAGAAACAGGAAAAGGCCTTGAAGGAACGCTTTGGCACCACGGTGGAAATCAAGAAATCCCGCAAAAAAGGGACAATCTCATTCGAGTTTAAAAATGAAGAGGAATACAGAAGAATCATTGCACTCCTTGAGAAAGAATAATAAATGAAAGCGAAGGTGGAAACAGTGTTCGGCAATATATTGATGGCAACAACAGAAGACCCTCTCACATTCATCGAAGAAATCATGGCGACGATCAAAGATCCAGATATATGGACGGATCTCGCTTCGAAGATCATTTGGTCGATAGTTCTAGTTATCATAGCGATGGTTCTGATCAGAATTGTCAATCGGACAATTGAAAACTTTTTTAAAGTAAAGTCAAAATCCCGTTTGAAGGGTAATGAGAAGCGCAATCAGACATTGATCAATGTATTGGAGAACGCAGCAAGCGTCTTCATATGGTTCGTCATCATCATGATGATCTTTGAAACATTCAGCCTGCCTGTGCGCACGCTCCTTGCCGGTGCCGGAGTGGTTGGTCTCGCTATAGGTTTTGGGGCACAGAGCTTGGTGAAAGATATGATAACCGGTTTCTTCATCCTCCTAGAAAATCAGTTCGATAAAGGCGATTTCGTACGGGTGAACACATCAGGCACGACTGTTGCGGAGGGAGAAGTCATTTCTCTTGGGATGCGTGCTACGAGGATTCAAGGCTGGGAAGGTGAACTCATCAACCTGCCGAACAGTACCATCAATGAAGTTGTGAATTTTTCCAGGTATAATGCGATATCGATGCTCGATATCAATGTATCCGTCTCAGAAGATCTGGATAGGGTGGAACGAATACTTGAGACATATTTTGCTGAGCATTGGCAGGAAGAAGAAATGCTTGTGGCACAGCCAGAATTGTTGGGTCTACAAGGCATAGAGAGCGGTGAAGCAATTATACGTGTAATGCTTGAGACCCAGCCTATGGAACATTTCGGTGTGACGCGGCGTGTAAGGAAGTCGCTCAAAAATCATCTCGAAAGCAAAGGTATCTACATTTCTGTACCTAAAATGGACATACAGGATTATGATGGTAAAATGGCTAAAGATGAAGGTGACAGGTATGGCAAAAAATTATGATCTGAATGATATCGTTGAAATGAAGAAACCACACCCTTGCGGCAGTAGACTCTTTTCTATTACGCGGATGGGTGCAGATATAAAAATCAAATGCAATGAATGCGGGCGGGTCATCATGATGCCGCGCCGCGACTTCGAGAAGAGAATGAAAATGGTAAGAAAAAAATATGAATCGTAAAGGTGATATCAGATGGCTCTGACAGCAGGTATAGTCGGATTGCCGAATGTCGGCAAATCCACATTATTCAACGCAATAACTAAAGCAGGCGCACTCGCGGCAAACTATCCATTCGCTACAATCGATCCGAACGTCGGCATCGTGGAAGTACCAGATGAAAGATTGAACATTTTGACTGAAATGGTCGAACCTAAAAAGACTGTTCCGACAGCATTCGAGTTTACGGATATTGCAGGAATAGTAAAAGGGGCTTCAAAAGGCGAAGGTCTCGGCAACAAATTCCTGGCCCACATCCGCGAAGTGGATGCCATCTGTCAGGTGGTGCGGGCATTCGATGACGATAATGTCACCCATGTGTCCGGAAAAGTGGATCCGATCGATGATATTGAAATCATCAATATGGAACTCATATTTGCAGATCTTGAAAGTATAGAGAAAAGATTGCCGAGACTTGAGAAGATGGCCCGTCAAAAAGACAAGGATGCGATGGCAGAGCGCGATCTTTTGAGCAAAATCAAAGAAGGTCTGGAAAATGACCAGCCGGTCCGTGCATTGGATTTTACGGAAGAAGAGGCGCAAATGGTCAAGACGCTCCACCTTCTGACACAAAAGCCGATGCTTTACGTCGCCAATGTCTCTGAAGAGGATCTTGGTGGTCTGGAAGAGAATGATAACCTGAAAAAAATCCGTGAATACGCAGATAAAGAAGGGTCTGAAGTCATCGTCATCTCAGCGAAAGTAGAAGAGGAGATAGCGGTACTTGAGGAAGACGAGAAAGAGATGTTCCTGGAAGAATTGGGCATAGAGGAATCCGGACTGGATAAGCTCATTAAAGCAACTTATGATCTGCTTGGGCTGGCCACATATTTCACAGCTGGAGTCGAAGAAGTACGTGCTTGGACATTCAGGGAAGGAATGTCTGCACCGGAATGTGCAGGTATCATCCACACCGATTTCCAAAAAGGCTTCATCCGTGCAGAGACCGTAAGCTACGACGACCTGGTCGAAAACGGTAATATGGCAAAAGCCAAGGAAGCGGGCAGGGTGCGCCTGGAAGGTAAGGAGTATATCATGAAGG
This sequence comes from Salinicoccus jeotgali, assembly GCF_039538805.1. Lineage (GTDB taxonomy): Bacteria > Bacillota > Bacilli > Staphylococcales > Salinicoccaceae > Salinicoccus > Salinicoccus jeotgali. Next base: position 48,886 of record NZ_BAABCK010000019.1, read on the forward strand.
ATGGCGACGTCGTCCATTTCAGATTTAACGTTTAAAAAGATTGTAAAATGAGTCGATGACTGGTATAATTTCAGATTGTGAGTAATGAAAATTATTCCTTGCCTATTTCCAAGGAGATAGGCCGCTAAAGACCATAAGGAGGTGTAGAAGATGAAAGCATATGAAATTCTATATGTGATCCGCCCGAACATTGAAGACGATGCGAAACAAGCGCTTGTTGAGCGTTTTGATAACGTTTTGACTTCACAAGGTGCGGAAATCGTCGAATCAAAAGAGTGGGGTAAACGTCGTCTCGAATATGAGATTGAAGATTTCACTGAAGGACTTTATCACATCATCAAAGTAAATGCAGATGTGGAAGCAACAGATGAATTCGAACGTTTGGCCAAAATTAACAATGATATCATCCGTCATATCATTGTCCGCGACGAACAAGCAGAAAAAAAGTAATAATACAATGGAGTTGATTACATGCTGAACCGTGTTGTACTGGTCGGGCGTCTTACAAAAGACCCTGAACTGAAAGTCAGTCAGAATAATATCTCTGTAGCAACCTTCACTTTGGCAGTCAACCGCCCATTCACAAATGCGAATGGCGAGCGTGGCGCTGATTTCATAAACTGCGTCGTTTTCCGTAAGCAAGCAGAAAACGTCAATCAGTATCTTAAAAAAGGCAGCCTAGCAGGAGTTGACGGCAGGTTGCAGAGCCGTTCCTATGAGAATAAGGAAGGGCAGAGAGTATATGTGACTGAAGTAGTGTGTGATAGTGTACAGTTCCTGGAACCTAAAGGGCAAGGCAGTAATCAACAAAACAATAACTCAGCAGACAGCTATCAGAATGCGTATGGAAATCAGTCCACTGGTTCAAAACCCGCTCAACGTTCCCGTCAGGATTCAGTTGAGGAAAATCCATTTGCCAATGCAGATGGACCGGTCGACATCAGTGATGATGACCTACCATTCTAAAAAGTGCCCGATTTAACGGGTGACTGATTAACGTGTGAGAAGTATGTGTGTGTATAGAATATAGTGTGGATTCTATACGTAAGGCATCCCGGAAATCCGGGATGCCTTTTTTATTTCACAATAATTCCAAGTAAAGCGTTCTATACAGAATCATAAATGGTTATAATGGCAAGTAAGCATATGACAGGATAGGAGATTTACTATGGGCCGTCGCTTTTTTGCCATGATCATCATGACCGCAATTCTATCAGCCGCATGCAGTGGAGGACAGAAGTCTCAATCCGCGCTTACAATTTCTGTAGCAGCGAGCCTCAGCGCTCCGATGGAAGAACTGGAAAAGATTTATGAGAATAATCATCCCGACGTTGAAATCTCATTCAACTTCGGTGGATCAGGTACATTGCAGCAACAGATTTCCAAAGGGGCGCCTGCAGATCTATTCATCTCAGCGGCTTCAGATAAATTTCAACTGTTAATGGACGAGGGTAGGATTGATGAACAAAACAAGACGGTATTGCTCGGAAACTCTCTAGTATTGATTGTACCTGTAGAAGAGGAAGAAGTGTCAATCAGTTCCCTCGATCAGGTGAACAGAATTTCCATCGGGACCCCGGATTCGGTACCAGCTGGCCGCTATGCTGAAGAAGCATTGGGGGGCATGGATATCCTTAAAGAACTTGAAGATGATATCGTGTATGCAAAAGATGTCAAACAAGTGTTATCTTATGTAGAGACAGGTAATGTGGAAGCCGGCATCGTCTACCGGACTGACGCATTGGTGAGTGATAAGGTGGAAATCATTCATGAATTCCCTGCTGGTTCCCATACGACGATAGAATATCCGGCGGGTGTCCTAAAAGAGGCTCCAAATTATGAAGCTGCAGTGGAATTTTATGAGTTTCTCCAGACTGATGCAGCATTGAAGGTGTTTGAAAGCTATGGATTCACTATTAAATAGTATAACGTGGGAGGCATTTTTCGATCCCATCAGACTCTCCATAAGAGTATCGCTGATTGCTTTTATCATTGTAGTCATTTCAGGCACGCTTATGGCAAAGTGGATGACATCACGGACGTTTCCTGGACAATCCATCATTGAAACACTCATCATGCTGCCGCTCGTGCTGCCACCGACGGTCGTCGGTTTTTTGCTGATTGTCCTATTTGGCAATGACGCGCTGCTCGGATCATGGATAATTTGGCTGTTTGATCAGCCGGTCATCTTTACCTGGTATGCCGCTGTCATCGCCAGTGCAGTAGTGGCGTTTCCACTCATGTACCAATCAGCAAAGGCTGGTTTTGAGAATGTGGATCATGATATAGAAGAAGCTGCTAAGGTAGATGGTGCAGGCCGTTTCCAGACTTTTTTCCGTATTTCGGTTCCACTCGCTTCAAAAGCGCTTTTTGCGGGTGGCGTACTGAGTTTTGCCAGGGCGTTAGGCGAATTCGGCGCGACACTTATGTTTGCGGGAAACATCCCGGGTCGTACACAGACAGTACCAACGGCAATATACATCGCCCTCGATTCAGGAAAGATGACGCTGGCATGGATGTGGGTCATTACTATCGTCATCATTTCTTTCATCATGATGTATTTTGTCAGGGTCAGAAATCGGTGATCCACCTGGCGCCATAATTGTGTAATTATATTCGACAAATGATATAATCCACCAATTGACATAGGAAACAATAGTGTGTACAATATAGCATGCACATACACTTATACACGTTCATCAGGAAATAACGAAATTATAGATTTGGATTTATGAATGCAGTAGCCACACACTGCTGCGTCATCCATTCAATCTGTAGAGGAGGAAAAAATCATGGCAGGTCCAAGAAGAGGCGGTCGCCGTCGTAAAAAGGTTTGCTACTTCACAGCTAATGGTATTACACACATTGACTATAAAGAAGTAGATCTCCTTAAAAAGTTCATTTCAGAACGTGGTAAAATTCTTCCAAGACGTGTAACAGGTACTTCTGCGAAGTATCAGCGCCAGCTTACAAAAGCAATCAAACGCGCACGTCATATGGCATTGCTTCCATATGTTAAGGAAGAACAATAATATAAGCTAAATGAAAACCCCTTGATATCAATAGTATCAAGGGGTTTTCCTATGTCTAAATTTGATTTTCAGGTGAGGTAAATAAAGAGTCTCCCGGAACTAAAGCTCGATGAATGAAGAAATTATCGTAGGAGCAACTCTCCTGATCACAATGGTGGTTGTTTATAGGAGAGTTGCTGATAAACAAGAACCTCAAGTTAAAAATTCCTGGTGGGGAAGGTACCAACTGATTAAAATCCTCTTCCGTCTCTTTAACGGTCAGTTCTGCTGCTTTAGGGACCAACTCATCAAACTTAATTGTAACGTTTTCCATGTCATCACCACCTCCCTTTAAGGAGAGTACCAATTGATATCAAAAGGTTTCCTCCCTCTTTTAACGTCCAACTGTCCAGCCACCGTCTACTTTAATTTCAGCTCCCTGCATATAGTCGGATTCGTCCGAAGCCAGGAAAACGGCTACGGCGGCTATTTCATCCGGTTTGCCGGCTCTGCCTGCAGGAATATCTTTTAGCCTTTCATCTTGGATGCCTTCAGTCATGGGCGTCTCAATGAATCCTGGAGCGATTAAATTGGATTTGATGCCTTTATGGCCGAAATCATAGGCCAATTGTTTTGTGAAACCGCTGATGGCATGTTTACTCGTTACATAAGTGTTGCCACCCGCACCAGCGACAAATGTCGATTGTGATCCGACATTGATGATGGAACCTTTGCCCTTATCTAAAAGTATGGGCATGATTGCTTTTGTGACAAGGTATGGCCCTTTAACATTCACATCCATCAATTTATCAAAATCCGCTTCATCCGTTTCAATGATGTTGTTGTAGGCATCATGGATGCCTGCCCCGTTATACAGCACATCAATAGTACCGTATTCCTTCACTATTTTATCAACGCCATCTTTAACCGAAGCTGTATTTGTTATATCCATTTGTACGAAGATCGCCTCTCCGTTTTCTTTTTCGATATCTGTAACGATGCTTTGGGCGTGCGCTTCATTGGTTCCGACTACAGCGACCTTGGCATCTTCTTTTGAGAACATTTTAGCCGTAGCTTCGCCAAGTCCTGACGTACCTCCTATTACTACTGCCACTTTGTTGTCTAATCTTCCCATTCTTTTCTCCTCCTTGATTATTTTAAAGTCCCATTATCTCTAAATGAATCCAAAACTATCATCGATACCTATCTATTGGGGATAGTAATGAATAAATCCCCACGGCTTGGCACCGTAGGGAAGGGCAATCGTTAAAAATCATTCCTCTTATCATTCTCATCTGTGCGCCTACGTTCTATAGATTCGTCGTGAGAATCCGGTGTCACGGTTTTGTCGACATGTATCTCTTGTGTACCGGTTTCGTCTTTATCATTACGCCCTGTGAACGTCCTGCGGGAATTAGGCTCTACAGTTTTATTGACGTGTACTTCTTGTGTACCAGTTTCGTCTCTAGCTCCATGCTTCGTAGGGGCGTTATCGGGATCAGGTTCCACAGTTTTGTCGACGTAGACTTCCTGTGTGTCGGTCTGGTCTCCATCTTTTTCATCAGTATCCGGATTTGACGATGATTCTCCTTCAAATGAATCTTCCATATGATGGGTATCGACCAAATCTTGATTACGAGGTGTTTCAGACATCTCCTCATCTATGATACGAGTTTTCTCTTTCTCATTATCGTCCAACTTGCTTGTGGCATATACACTGCCTGGAGTGGAATCAGGCATGTTCGGAGTCTGTCCTTTATCGACACGGTTTTCATCCGTTTCAAGAAGTGGATCTGTCGGAGCATCAATCGTAGCTCCTTTTTCTTCGTCACTAACATAAAGCAGGATTTTCCCACTGTCCAGTGCTTCTTTATATTCCTTTTCTTCTTCAGTGCTGAGATTCAATTCAGTCATTACGTGGTCTTCAGGATTTTCAGATGAGAACCAGGCGACGATTTTGTCCCAAGTGGTTCCGTCGGCATTCTTGTAATTGACATCATTATAATTTACAGAAGCCCCTTCGATATTTTGACTGGAAATCACCGTCATCTGCTTCTCTTTGATACCTTCTGCCTTCAATCCTTCGATTCTACCTGTCAATTCCTGTTCGCTCAAAAATGTTTCAATCTTACGCATCGTCCATCCCTCCATCTTATTGGGTTCAATCATCATCTACATATACTGGAATATAAATTGGCTTGAATACATCCTGCTGTTTAGTAGGTTTTTCATACAATATTCATATACCCTGCACAATTGGGCATAAACTCCCCTTCATAATTTGATGGACGCATCACCTCATGCTGTGGAATAATATCAAAAAGGGGTGACATTTATTGGAAAGTGTCGGAAGTAGAATCAGTATGAGAAGAAAGATGATCGGATTATCCCAAACTGCCTTAGGCAGAGGGATCGTCTCTCAATCAGTAATCTCAAGGTTGGAAAATGATCAATTTGACATATCGTTGGATAAATTGATGCGTATAATGGAGCGATTGAATCTAAGCCTCCATGATGTGTTCTGTAATGGGGAGAAGACACCTGCAAAAATGATGCAAGAAGCGTTGGATACAGCAAGAAGAGAGCAGGATTTCGTTAAAATCAAAAGTATATTGGAGAAGCATGATCAAAAAACCTGGAGTCAGACGCCAGATCTTGAAGGGTATAAACATTGGCATGAAGGTTTGATAGAGTATTCCAAAGGACATCTGGAAGTGGCTCAGGAGAAAATTTCCCGGGCAATAGAAAAGAATATAACAAATGAATGGATGTATGAAGCGGTAGCGGAAATGTATCTGGATAAGGGGAACATCCACCATTTGCTGGGAAAAGAAGGCATCGATTTCTATAAGGAAGCCGAGGCCTACTATCAGAAGTCAGGACGGAAATCCTATAGATTAATCGTGAAGATACTTTATAATTTGAGCACTGCATACTGCAGACAAGAAGAATATAGTAAGGTGATGAAATACTCGGATAAAAGTATAGAAATTTTAAATAGACATGAATCGACTTATCTCATGTGTGAAACGCTCTGTAACCAGTCCGTCGCCGAGTTTCATCTGGGTAATGAGTCAAAGGCCTTAAAAATAATTGATGAAAGTAGACATTTATTCAGAATGGGTAGGAAACTGGAAATGGTAATCCAATTGAATAATTATTCTGAGGAGAATATTTGAGGTAACTAGCTATCTTATTCATAAAGCGCAATTTAAAATATGGATAGGATGCTGAAAGCATCTAATACAAGGGGGAATTAATATGAAGGATGTCCATCAGAAAGAATCTGTTGTGCCAAGTGTTCTGGATAAGCTAAAAAAGAAGTGTGTGCAAGAATCGAGAAGGGGCCGGTCGAATGGGTACAGATGTCTGGATTGTATCTTCTAGATGAACGGATTGAATAATAAGAGCATTCGATTATTGATTTTTAATCAGTTCAAATTGTTTAGTATACTTGAACCTTCCAATAAGGAATCCTATAAGTATTATATGGATATTCTTACAGAAGGAATCATAAAACACTATCCTGATATTTTGGAGTGCATCTGCAGTGAAGGGGATGAAGTGCGGTCAGAAATTTCGGACGAAGTCGATCTGCTTATTGAAATGTTCAATAAGATTGAAAGTGCAGTCAACCTCATGGAAAAAAGCCAAAAAAGAATCATAACCGATAAATATCATGTGCATTTCAATGGTTTTGACCCTGACAATAATAAAGAAATTCAGCATTATACATATTTTAATTTTCTGAAGCGGTATGGGAAAGTGTGTGGGGAAGAAAGAAGTGATGCTTTCAATCTTTCACTGCATCACTATAGGTGGATGATCAAAAAGTATGAACCATATATGCATTCCAACAGTCTTTCTGTGAAACAGATAAAACGCATATGTTTGAAGAAAGGGGATGAGTCACAAGTTTTGAGACCCATCTACCGCGATTTCTCAGAAGCAGCCGTAGGCCATGGTATGCATGCCATAAAAGAGCCTGAATTATACCTGAACGATAATTAAAATATAAAAATACGATTCGGTCCATTGCCGAATCGTATTTTTATTCTAAGTCTCTGGTACTTTCCTTGAAATCAGCTTCTGCACTCTCTGTCCTTTCGTCTCCATCTTCTTCCCTTTCTTTCTTTTCAAGATCAGAATAGATGAGTAGATAGTTGCCTTGGCTTATTTTGAAAAGATATTTTTCGATCTCGTCCTCATCGAGTTCAAAATCATGAAGATAGCGCTCGGCGGGTTCATTTCTAGATAATATCTCCTTTAAACCCCTCTCGTCAGGCACATGCATATGAAAGTGGACTTCCATATATTCGAGTGCATCAAATTCAAGATCATCTCTTCCTAGGAGATGTATATCATCTTCATAGTAGTCTTCAGCTTTCAACTGTGTAATCCGATCTAGCACCGATTCTTGACTATCGTAGAGTTCAAAAAAGTTCACAACGGCCACCTCATATCTTCTATTAGCTTTTCATGATGTTTTCCCTTTGCAGCGAACTTATAAACTTAAATATCCATTGTTTAAATTTTCGTCATTTTCTACATATTAGCAAATGCATTGTTAATGCTGCTGCTTTTTGCTATCATAAATAATTAAATATTTTATTTCATATAATCATAATGATATGGATTATGAGTTTCTATGCTTTACCTTAAATGAAGCTACTATGGAATAACAAGTGAATGTCCGAATGGGGCTGTTTTTTCATTGTTCCTATCATATGTGTTTTATTGAGGTGCACTAATTCAAATAGGAGGCAATAAAATGTGGGAAAGTAAGTTCGAAAAAGAAGGTTTGACATTCGATGATGTGCTGCTTATGCCAGCTCATTCAGAAGTACTGCCTAAAGGAGTGGACTTGTCAGTCCAGCTCTCGGAAAAGATTAAGCTCAACATTCCAGTATTGAGCGCAGGCATGGATACCGTCACGGAATCTGCAATGGCGATTGCCCTTGCACGTCAGGGCGGCCTCGGTGTCATCCACAAAAACATGTCGATCGAACGCCAACGAGACGAAGTCCAAAAGGTTAAACGTTCAGAAAATGGCGTCATCACGGACCCATTCTTCCTGACCAAAGAAGAACAAGTCTTTGCGGCAGAACATCTGATGGGTAAATACAGAATTTCTGGCGTACCGATAGTAAACGATCCCGATGAGAAGAAACTGATCGGCATCATCACCAACCGTGACCTTAGATTCATAGAAGACTACTCCAAACCGATAGATGACGTCATGACGAAGCACAATCTTGTCACTGCTGGCGTTGGAACAACCCTGAAGGAAGCAGCCCAGATTCTTCAAGAGTACAGGATTGAAAAACTGCCCCTAGTTGATGAAAATAACATATTAAAAGGCCTCATCACGATAAAAGATATCGAAAAGGTTATAGAATTCCCTCAAGGTGCAAAAGATGATCAGGGACGCTTATTGGTAGCAGCAGCCATCGGTATCGCAAGAGAGACCGACAAGCGTGCAGAAGAGTTGATTTCAGCGGGTGTCGACGCACTTGTCATCGATACGGCCCACGGCCATTCAGAAGGCGTGCTGAATTCAATAGCAGATATACGCAAGAAATTCCCAGACATCACTCTTATTGCAGGTAACGTGGCGACTGCCGAAGGTACGAAAGCACTAATCAATGCAGGAGTGGATGTAGTCAAAGTAGGCATTGGCCCAGGTTCAATCTGTACAACGCGTGTCGTTTCAGGTGTCGGTGTCCCACAAATCACAGCCATCTATGATGCTGCGACAGAAGCGCGTAAACACGGTAAAGCTATAATCGCAGATGGCGGCATAAAACTATCCGGTGATATCGTCAAGGCGCTCGCAGCGGGCGGACATGCTGTAATGCTCGGCAGCCTTCTGGCGGGAACAAGCGAATCCCCAGGCGATACCGAGATATTCCAGGGCAGAAGATATAAGACCTATCGCGGCATGGGCTCTCTCGGCGCCATGGAACAAGGCTCGAAAGACCGTTATTTCCAGGAAGATTCTGAAGCTAAAAAATTCGTTCCTGAAGGCATAGAAGGCCGTACGGAGTACAAAGGCCCACTTAGTGATACAGTCTATCAGCTAATGGGTGGCCTTAGATCGGGTATGGGTTATACCGGATCTGCGAACCTTCAGGAATTGAGGGAAGAATCGCAATTCATTAAAATCACAGGTGCTGGGATGGTCGAAAGTCATCCACATGATGTACAGATTACTAAAGAATCCCCAAACTATTCTAGATAGGAGCACTGTTTAAAGATGGAAATGGCTAAAGAACAAGAACTGATCCTGGTAATCGATTACGGCAGTCAATACAACCAACTCATTACAAGACGCATCAGAGATCTCGGAGTCTACAGTGAGCTCCATAACCCGAGCATTACACTTGAAGAGATAAAAGAGTTGAATCCACAAGGCATCATTCTCTCCGGTGGCCCACGCTCTGTCTATGCTGACAATGCCTGGACAGTCGATCCTGGAGTGTTCGATTTGGATATACCAGTGCTCGGCATCTGCTATGGCATGCAACTCATCACGCATCTTAATGGTGGGGAAGTAATCGCCTCTAACGAAAGAGAGTTTGGTGCGACCAATATCACTTTAGACTCTGAAGTGGAATCTCCATTATTCAAAGGACTCAATGAAGTTGAGACTGTCCTTATGAGCCACAGTGATAAAGTTACCCGCATCCCTGAAGACTATATAAAGATAGCTGAAACATCGAATTGCCAGTACGCTGGTATCCAGCATAGAGATAAGGATATCTACGGAGTGCAGTTCCATCCCGAGTCCAAACACACGGAGAACGGAGATACATTCATCAAAAACTTCATCCGGGATATATGTGAATGTCATGGTGAGTGGACGATGGATAATTTCATCGATATCGAAATTGAAAAGATCCGTGAAACAGTCGGCGATCGGAAAGTGCTTTGTGCCATGAGTGGCGGAGTCGATTCCTCCGTTACAGCAGTATTGATGCACAGGGCAATCGGCGATAATCTCACGTGCATCTTCGTCGATCATGGACTCCTTAGAAAAGGTGAAGCGGAAATGGTTATGGAACACTTTGGTGAAGGTTTCAATATGAACATCATCAAAGTGGATGCGAAAGACCGGTTCATGAACAAACTTAAAGGCGTCAGCGATCCAGAACAAAAGCGCAAGATCATCGGCAACGAGTTCATCTATGTATTTGATGATGAAGCATCCAAACTTGAAGATGTGGACTTCTTGGCGCAAGGTACACTGTATACGGATATCATCGAATCCGGTACAGAAACTGCAACAACCATCAAATCCCATCATAATGTAGGCGGCTTGCCTGAAGATATGCAGTTCAAGCTGCTCGAGCCGCTCAATACATTATTCAAGGACGAAGTGCGCGAACTCGGCATCGAGCTTGGGATTCCTGAACACCTCGTATGGAGACAACCATTCCCAGGCCCTGGTCTCGGCATCAGAATCCTAGGTGAAATCACTGAAGAGAAGCTTGAAATCGTCCGTGAAAGCGATTGGATCCTACGCGATGAGATCGCTAAAGCAGGGCTCGATCGGGAAATATGGCAGTACTTCACTGTACTTCCAGACATCCGTTCAGTCGGTGTGATGGGCGATTACAGGACATACAGCCACACCATCGGCATCCGGGCCGTTACAAGCATCGACGGTATGACGAGTGAGTTCGCTAAGATTGACTGGGATGTGCTCGAGCGCATATCCAAACGCCTCGTCAATGAGAGCGAGCAGATCAACCGGGTCGTATATGACATTACAAGTAAACCACCTGCCACGATCGAGTGGGAGTAGGGGAAAAGAACGAATCAAATTGGCCACTGTGCTAGATACTTCTCTACTATTTACTTCTTATCTTTGTTGCCGTGAGTATTTGATCAAATAAAAAATACAAGAAGTATAAAAGGAGCTAAATCTCGAAGGATTTAGCTCCTTTTCTTTTTCATTTTTATAGCAAAATATGAGGTAGCGATAGAAATAAGAAATCGAGATCTAATGGTAATAGTTTTGCGTGGATTAAATTCTCAGGTCTCGATATTTAGCATATGAATAGCATCATCTTCAGGAAATATATTCGATAAAGATTCTACTGTGCTTCGCATGCCTGTTTAATATCTTGGAGGTCTTGTTCGAGTGTTTTGCCCATGGATTTCTTCATCATATTACCAAAAACTTTAGACATCGTCTTAGATATAAAAGTCGTACCTCGTCCTTCAAATGACATTTCAAGGATTACGCTATCCCCATCTTCTGTAATCGTGAGGCAGGATACATAAATTGCACCATGGTTCTCTGCTCTCGTCTTATAGTAGTGGTTTTGCTGATATTCGGTAATCCACATCACTTCATAAGATTCTTTCCCAAATATTCTTCTTGTTTCTTTCCATTTGAGACCAACAAGATCATCGCCGGCTGGCGTAATTATTTCTATATCAGTGATGCCTCCGATAAAATCAGAAGAGTGTTCAATATCCGTAATTATCGCCCATACTTTTTCTTTTGTGTTATTAATTTTAACTTTTTTCGATACTATCATATACTAACCTCCATATTTTGAGAGATGAGAAACCTTGTTTTAATCATATTTTTCCAGAGCAAAAATTATTATTAACTAAATATCATTGTATTCTCAATTGACACTCTTTTCAGTTAATAGTAACATACCTTTAAATAACCGAATCTATTCTAGAGTAGAATTTTGTTTATTTCATCATAACTAAAAGAAGGAGGATAATATGAAGAAATCTAATGAAAATGAATTAGAGGATAACCATCCGAAAAAAAGACGTTTTGCGATGCCAGATGCTTTCATCATAATATTTGGTATTGCTTTTTTATCGGCAATTGCGACTTATATCGTACCGGCTGGGTCTTATGAGCGCGAAGAAGTAGGCGGTATTACACAAGCTATACCAGACAGTTTCAGTTTCACAGAATCCAATCCTACATCTTTACTGGATCTATTTCTTGCTATTCAACAAGGAATGATAGAATCGGGTAACATTATTTTCCTTATTTTTATGATAGGCGGGGCCGTAGCTGTTTTGGATGCTTCTGGAGCGATTGATGCAGGAATAAATGCTCTGGTTAGAAAAACCAAGGGAAATACGATGCTGCTCATCGCCTCGGTTACAACGATTTTCGGTATCATCTGTACAGTTGGCGTTGCTTCAAATGCGGTAATTGCTTTTATCCCATTGGGAATTGGACTTGCAAAAGCTCTGAAGTTGGATGCGATTGCTGGTGTAGCAATTGTCTATCTCGGATTTTATGCAGGAAATACGGCAGGAGTTCTGGAACCGACCATACTGGGTGTCGCACAGACTATTGCTGAATTGCCACTATTCTCTGGTCTTCTTCTGCGTTTGGCAGTATTCATAGTATTGATGGCTGTGACCATTCTATACATCGTCCGCTACATAAATAAAATCAGTAAGGATCCATCGCTCAGTCTGATGGGTAATACGCCCTTCACCATCAGTTCTGATGAAGATGATGCTAGACAGGCGAATCAATCCTTTACCAAAAAGCATGTTGCAGTTATTTTTGTATTCTTGATTTTTATAGGCATATTCCTATTCGGTGCACTGAGATTGGGATGGTCAGTAAATGAATTGTCAGCAATTTTCATCATGATGGCTATCGTCGTTGCAGCAGTAGACAGAATAACACCTAATGAATTCATCAGAAGGTTCATGAATGGTGCTAAAGCAATCACTTATGGAGCACTCGTTGTAGGTATTGCGCGTGCAGTCATCGTAGTGATGCAAGAAGGCAATATCATGGATACGATTGTATATGCTGCTTTGACACCATTGGAATCAATGGGTGTGGGTTTCGGTGCAATGGCACTTTATGCTTTCAACTTGCTTTTTAATCTGCTGGTTACCTCCGGAACAGGCCAGGCATCTATTGTCATGCCACTGATGGTGCCACTTGTTGATATGCTCGACATTACTCGCCAAACAGGTGTTTTAGCAATGAAATTGGGTGATGGAATTACTAATATCATAACACCTACCTCGGGCGTTCTTATGGCAGTTTTAGCTGTTGGTGGCGTTTCTTGGACCAGATGGTTCCGCTTCATCTATCCACTTGTCCTGATATGGGTAGGAGTAGGGGCAATATTTATGCTCCTTGCGGTCATGATCGATTATGGTCCGTTTTAAAATTTTTCGGTAATGATTTCCAGTAACAATAAAAGCATAAAAGTATTTGTAAACAGAAAAATACTCTTCATGTGTTAAAAGTATAGGAGGACGTTATGAAATCGTTTATCTATGACCACTCAAAAGAAATGTTGGAGATGCTCAAAAAGTTGGTTAATACTGATAGTGGTTCCTATGATAAGGAAGGCGTCGATAAAGTAGGACAACTATTAATGGAGCATTTCAACAATCTTGGCTTTATAGCAGATGTACATGAAAATGAAAAGTTAGGAAATAATATTGTGCTGAGACATCAAGATGCTCGACGACCAAAATTTTTGATAGTTGCGCACATGGATACAGTTTTTCCGAAAGGAACAGTGGATGAACGACCGTTCAGTATGGAGGATGGTTTTGCATATGGACCGGGCGTGATAGATATGAAGGCGAGCCATGTCATGCTTTATTACGCTATGAAAGCTTTGATGGAAGAAAATGTCCCCGCCTATAAAGATGTGGAAATCATATTCAATAGCGACGAGGAGATAGGGACCATCGGATCGCGAAAACTAATAGAAGAAAAAGCTAAGGATAAAGAATATGTGCTTGTTCTAGAACCGGCCCGCCCAAGCGGTTCATTTGTAAGTTCACGTCGTGGAGTAGGGCAATACCAGTTAGAAATCAGAGGGAAATCAGCACATTCTGGCATGAATCCTGAAGATGGCATCAGTGCCATTGAAGAGATGGCACATAAGATAATTGAATTGAAGACACTTGAGGACCCCGAAAATGGCTTGAATATAAATATCGGACTAATTGAAGGAGGGACCTCCGTCAATACAGTAGCACCAATCGCCAAAGCGGGAATTGATGTTCGCATCAGCACCCAGGAGCAAGCGGCGGAAATTGATGAAAAGATCCAAAAAGTGTGTAATGAAAGCACGGTTACAGGAGCAGAATTAACACTCACTGGGGGTATCAATCGGCCACCGATGGAATTTGCGTCTAGTGTCGGGGAGCTTGTCGATATCGTCTTGAAGGAAGCGGAATCACTTGGAATAGAAATTGATCATATTGCAAGCGGTGGCGGTTCGGATGCCTCATTTACAGCTGCGATGGGTATTCCAACAATTGACGGGATGGGACCTGTCGGCGGTAAACAACATACTGAGAGAGAATATCTAGTTATAGATACGCTTATGGAAAGGACAACCCTGTTCATTAATGTCGTACGCCGACTCCATAAAATGTACGTGAATGAATAGTCGAATGAAAATCTGCCCTGTTTGATTGCTGCCCCTCCATTGGATACAACATCATAGACTTAAGATAGATTAAACAGAGACCAATATAGAGATTAGATTATAATACGAAAAAGAACGATTATTTACGGATGCTGCTTTTATAAGCAGCATTTTTTTAATACCACCGGATTTATGAAAGCCTTTACATAACATGTATATACATGCTATAATTACACCGAAATATAAAATAGGGGAGAGTGAATAGGATGGCAGTGAATAGGGATGATGTTAAAGAAATTATCGAGGCGATCGGCGGCAAGGAAAACGTTAATGCCGCTACGCATTGTGTGACGCGCTTGCGGCTTGCATTGGAAGACGAATCGAAAGTGGATAAAGAGAAGCTTGATTCCATCGACCTGGTCAAAGGCTCATTTGCAGCAAACAACCAGTTTCAAGTGGTCATCGGCCAAGGCACGGTGAATGACGCCTTCAAAATCTTCGAAGAGGAGACCGGCAGGGGCGGCGGCTCTAAAGATGAAGTGAAAGCTGCAGCTGCGCAGAAGATGAACCCGATCCAGCGTTTCATCAAGGTGCTTGGAGATATCTTCATACCTATCCTACCGGCCATCGTGACCGCGGGTCTGCTTCTTGGTATCAATAACCTGCTTACAGTAGAAGGCTTGTTTTGGGAAAATGAGTCCGTCATAAGTCAATTCCCAGGTATCGAAGGCATCGCGAGCATGATCAACTTCATCGCGGTCGCACCATTCATCTTCCTTCCTGTGCTGATTGGCTGGTCGGCCATGAAGGTGTTTGGGGGCAATCCTTTGCTTGGTATTGCTTTAGGTGTCGCACTTTGTCACCCAGATCTTGCCAGTCAGTACGGTTTATTCGATGCTGATGCGGGAGAACTTGCTGAAATTCCTACATGGAACTTCTTTGGACTTCAGATTGAACAATTGAACTATCGGGGACAGGTTCTCCCAGTGCTGGTCGCAGCATGGCTGCTTGCCAAAGTGGAGAATTTCTTCGATAAACGCATCCACGACATGTTTAAGCTGCTTCTGGTTGCACCGATTTCCCTGCTGGTTGTCGGTATCCTTACATTTACACTAATCGGACCGGTCACGTTATTCCTGAGCGGCATCATCTCAGACAGCATCGTATGGTTGTTTGAATCTGCAGGAATATTGGGCGGAGCAGTATATGGATTGTTCTATGCTCCACTTGTCATTACAGGACTCCATCATATGTTCCTTGCGATGGATCTTCAGCTAATTGGAACTACCGGAGCGACATATCTATGGCCGATCCTCGCGATCTCCAATATTGCCCAAGGTTCTGCAGCGTTCGGCGCATGGGTCATCTATCGTCAACAGAAAAAGAAAAAAGAGGAAGGCCTGGCCATGACTTCTGGTATTTCAGGTTGGCTCGGGGTTACTGAACCCGCAATGTTCGGTGTGAATCTCCCTCTTAAATACCCATTCCTTGCAGCGATTCTGACAACTTCAGTGGTCGGCGGAATATTCGGCATGAATGGTCTGACAGCTGCCAGTGTCGGAGTCGGCGGAGTACCGGGCGTCATCTCAATTACTGAAGGTTTCTGGCTCCTATTCACAATCGGAATGCTGATCGCGATCGTTGTACCATTCTTGCTTACCCTGCTCTTTTCGAGATTCGCTAAAGAGAAGACTAAAGATATGGTGGATGAGTAAAACAATTAAAAGGAGTTTTTTATAATGACGTCTAAAGACTGGAGAAAATCGGTCGTTTATCAAATCTACCCGAAATCATTCAATGACACGACCGGAAGCGGTCAGGGGGACATTAGGGGAATCATCGAGAAACTTGATTATTTCAAGTTTCTCGGTGTGGACTATCTCTGGTTGACGCCGGTTTATAAATCACCAATGAATGATAATGGGTATGATATCAGTGACTATTACGAAATTAATCCTGATTTTGGAACTAAGGAAGATTTGAAAGAACTCCTCGACCAGGCACAAGATAAAGGTATCAAAATAATGATGGATATAGTCATCAATCACACCTCCACTTCCCACAATTGGTTCGTAGAATCAAAAAAATCCAGGGATAATGAATATCGGGATTACTATATATGGAAAGATGGCACCTATGACGCTCCTCCCACGAACTGGGAATCAAAGTTCGGCGGCAATGCATGGACTTATGATGATGATACAAACCAGTATTACCTGCGCCTTTTCGATGTGACCCAAGCGGACTTGAATTGGGAAAACGAAGAAGTGCGTCGTAAGATCTACGATATGATCAACTACTGGATAGACTTCGGAGTCGATGGATTCCGCTTCGATGTCATCAACTTGATCTCTAAAGGTGAATTTAAAGATGCTGACGGACCGGGCAAAGAATTTTACACTGATGGCCCTAAGGTTCATGAATATATAAAAGAATTGAATCTGGAAACGTTCGGAGGCAAAGATATCATGACGGTCGGGGAAATGTCCTCGACGACCATAGAACATTGCCTGAAATATACACGTCCAGAGAGGAACGAATTGAATTCGGTGTTTACATTCCATCATTTGAAGGTGGATTATCCGGGAGGGGAAAAGTGGGCCTTGGCGGATTTCGATTTCCTGCAACTGAAGCGGATATTGATGGAATGGCAGGAAGCGATGGACCAGGGGGGCGGATGGAACGCAATTTTCTGGTGCAACCATGATCAGCCCCGGGTCGTCTCCCGATTTGGAAGTGATGCGACTGAAGAAGATAGAGTGCTCAGCAGCAAGATGCTTGCGATTGCGCTGCATGGGTTGAAAGGAACTCCTTACATTTACCAAGGAGAAGAGATCGGTATGACCAATCCCGGCTTCACCCGTATTGATCAGTATTGTGACGTCGAGAGCTTGAACGCATATACATCAATGAGGGAAAAGGGTATGAGTATTGACCTTGTCATGAGGATTCTCGCCTCAAAATCGAGGGATAATTCGCGCACGCCGATGCAGTGGAATGACTCGAAGCATGCTGGCTTCACAGAAGGGTACCCTTGGATAGAAGTAGCTGATAATTACGGGACAATTAATGTAGAAAAAGCATTGGAAGACAAAAATTCCATCCTCTATACCTATAGGGACTTGATTCGACTTAGGCATGAAAAGGACGTTCTGACCTACGGCGATGTCAGACCACACCTTATGGGGGATGATGATCTATTCGTGTACGAGCGCCTGTATGAGGGTGAGCGCATTACAGTGATAGCTAATTTTCGTAATAAGGCTGTTGAATATCCGCCAGATGTTGAGCGTGGAGGAGAAGTGCTTATTTCCAACTATGATAAAACAGCAGAGGTGCTCAGGCCTTTTGAAGCTCTGATGATTTATGGACAAGATAGCTAGAAAAAGTTAAGATGTATATGATTTATATACATCCGAAGAATGGCCGGTGAACAGAATGAACATAAATAAGTATAACCATATATATCAGGTGCTATCGAGTGACATCGCAGAAGGTAAGTATGAAGTCGGCGGCGTACTGCCTTCAGAACATACACTTGTCAGCGTTTTTGAGGTTTCCCGCGAAACAGTGAGGAAAGCGCTCAACCTTTTGAGGGAAAATGGGTACATCCAAAAAGTGAAGGGTAAGGGTTCAGTCGTCATCTACAATCCTTCCATGGACTTCACCGTCTCCCACCTCACAAGCTTTAAGGAAATACAGAGTCTGAAAACAACACAATATTCTACTAATGTTGTAGAATTGGAACAACATTTCGCACAAGACTTTCCAAAAGTTATGGATGCGTTAAAAATTAAACCTGATGAGAAAATATGGCAGCTTATCCGGGAACGCAAATTCAACGATAAAACGCATATCGTCGACACTGACTTCTTCATGGTCGACATGATGCCCGGACTTACAGAGGAAATTGCAGAGGACTCGATCTATGAATATATAGAAGATAAATTGGGTCTGACTATCGCCTATTCCCATAAGGAGATCACCTTCGACCCGATGAATGAAAGAGATCTCGAGCTGTTTGGAAATGCCCTTCCCAGATATACTGCTACCGTTCGTTCCATAGTGCATTTGAGCAACGCTCAGCCATTCCAATATAATATCTCCAAGCATCTGGCCAATGAATTCAAGTTCATTGATTTTTCTCGCAGGTTTCATGGAGAGTAGCATTAATCTTGCATTCGATTGTTGATTTTGATATTATATAACGTGCCGTGCTAAGTGGGGAGGTAGCGGTGCCCTGTACCTGCAATCCGCTCTAGCAGGACTGAATTCCGCTTCTGAGGGTATTCGGTGTGAGGACTGCCTCAATATCATCAGTGTTGAGATTCCGGTCCTATGCAATAGAACGTCACGAACTATGTCAGGTCCGGAAGGAAGCAGCATTAAGTGGCCCATTCTATGTGCCGTAGGACAGCCGGAGTTGAGCTGATGTTTTGAGTAACGCTTGTGCCGAAAATTCAAGGAAGCGGTGCACGGTTACATAATGTATGACTGCATCTGATGATGCAGTCATTTTTTAATGTTCTCCTTTAAAGGTGGACAGTGTTTATATATGATATAATTATTGGCATGGAAGAATCATTACGGAGGTGCTGCTGAATGGAATATCAGGCGTTATACCGGGCATTCAGGCCGCAGAAATTCGAAGATGTCGTCGGTCAGAAACACGTAACGAAAACTTTGAAGAATGCAATAATCAGGAATAAGGAATCCCATGCCTATCTGTTCAGCGGACCGAGGGGCACGGGTAAGACCAGCATTGCGAAAATATTTGCAAAAGCATTGAACTGCAACTTCGGTACTGATGGGGAACCGTGCAACGAGTGCGATATATGCATGAGCATTACAGAAGGCAGTGCGAACGATGTCATTGAAATAGATGCTGCAAGCAATAACGGTGTAGATGAAATCCGGAACCTCAGGGAAAAGGTGAAGTATGCACCTTCTGAAACAAGATATAAAGTATATATCATAGATGAGGTGCACATGCTGACGACGGGTGCATTCAATGCGCTTTTGAAGACTTTGGAAGAACCACCGGGTCACGCCATATTCATATTGGCGACGACTGAACCCCATAAAATACCGGCTACCATCATCTCCCGAGCCCAACGCTTTGATTTCAAGTCGATTGAAATGAGTGAGATTGCAGATCGACTCAAGTATGTGGCCGAAAGCGAGACGCTGGAGTATGAGGAAGAAGCAATCGAATATATTGCACGCGCCTCAGAAGGCGGCATGCGGGACGCATTGAGCATCATGGATCAGGTCATCGCCTACAGCAATGATGTCATAACGTTGGACGATGCCATCATGATCACGGGCGGAATCAAATCCGAAGAGCTGAACACTTGGCTTAAAATGATTGACCAGCGGGATTCAAGGCAGGCATTCATCAGATACCATCAGTTCATCGAAGAGGGTAAGGACCCTACGCGGCTGGTTCATGAATTGGTCTACTATATAAGGGATATCATCCTGATGAAGCATGAAGGCGATATCGACGAGGATACTGCCTTTGTGCACACTGAAGATAAGATGTTATATGAAATGATAGATGTGCTCAATGATGCCATGGTGATGATGCGCTTTTCCGTCAACACCAGCGTCCATCTTGAAGTAGTCATCGTTAAACTGATTCAGGTACTCAACCGTAATGATCAGGCGAACGTGCCTCAGGCAGTCGACCTTTCGCACATCGAACAGAGATTGGCTGAAATCGATAAAAAATTGGCGGATCAGCCGAAGGATACATCAAGGACGCAAACGGCAGAGCCGCCAAGAAAATCCTCGAACCAAATGGCTAAAGGATTCTCACTGCGTCAGATAGAAAAAGTGCTGGATCATGCCAATAAAGATGATCTTGTTAAACTTAAAGATGACTGGCCCAAGGTCTATCAACATGTCGAGGAAAAGGGATACCATGCGCTCCGCTCACTCATTAAAGATTCAGAACCCGTTGCTGCAAGCGATACACATGTACTTCTCAAGTTTCAAAGTGACCTGCACAGCGATCTGATAAACAAGGATGAGAAGAAACGAAAGGAGTTGGAGGAAGTCATTCCTTCCATTATAGGGAAAGATGTAAAGGTGGTGGGCGTCCCCGACTCCAGCTGGCTGCAGGTTAGACATGATTATATCCAAGAGAAGAAATCGAACCGGAAAAAAGAGGAACCTGAAGCTTCTATAACAAAAGAGAAAAAACCTTCCGATGTCGCCAAGGAGATATTCGGCGATGATATAGTGGAGACCCGTTAAGGATATCTGTTTATAAAAGCTTTCATTTCGTATATACTATTATAGAAGAAAATTAAAATTAATTGGAGGAGAATATATATGGCTGGCGGAATGAACAATATGCAAGGCATGATGAAGCAAATGCAGAAAATGCAAAAGAAGATGCAAGAAGAACAGGAAAAACTGAAAGAAGAAAAAATTGAAGGTACAGCTGGCGGCGGCATGGTTAAAGTGACTGTCTCCGGACATAAAGAAGTATTGGATGTCGAGGTGCAGGAAGAAGTTGTGGATCCTGATGACATCGAAATGCTCCAGGATCTGATCGTAGCCGCAACCAATGAAGCAATGACGAAAGCGGATGAACTTACAAGCGAGCGTCTAGGAAAACATACTAAAGGCATGAACATTCCGGGAATGATGTAGATGCATTATCCAGAACCAATATCCAAGCTGATAGACAGTTTCATGAAATTGCCGGGCATTGGGCCGAAGACTGCCCAGCGTCTGGCATTTTATGTACTTAATATGAAGGAAGACGACGTAGTCAATTTTTCGCGGAGCCTTATGGAGGTAAAAAGAGACCTCCAATTCTGTTCTATCTGTGGACACATCACCGATGTAGATCCATGCTACATCTGCCAAGATAAGAGTAGGGATCGTTCCATAGTATGTGTCGTTCAAGATACGAAAGATGTTATAGCTATGGAGAAGATGCGTGAATATCAAGGGTTGTACCATGTCCTGCATGGGGCAATAAGTCCAATGGATGGCATAGGCCCTGAAGATATCAATGTAGCCACGCTGATAGAACGCTTGAAGGATGAACAGATAAAAGAAATCATCCTGGCCACGAACCCGAACATCGAAGGTGAGTCGACAGCGATGTACATCTCGCGACTCGTAAAACCGATAGGGGTTAGGATAACTCGTCTAGCCCACGGTCTTCCTGTAGGTGGAGACCTGGAGTATGCAGATGAAGTGACACTGTCGAAGGCGATAGAATACCGGACGGAACTGTAGAAAGTTCGGGGGTTTCAAAGCAATTTGAAGCTCCTGAAACTTTTTTTAAAAAACCCCTTGCATTAATTGAACAGACCCTGTATAGTTATATCTTGTCGGACGAAACACATACCGACACAACAAACGTTACTATTTAGTTAAAAAAGATATAAATAAGTGTTGCATTCCAAAATGCGACATGCTATAATAGTAAAGCAGTCAACGAGAGAACATTGAAAACTGAATGACAATATGTCAACGTTAATTCCAATAAAACTGGATGGTTTTACCATTCAACTTGGGCGACAAGTAAAACCGCAACGAGTCAGAGCAC
>NZ_BAABCK010000020.1:0-78399 GCF_039538805.1 Salinicoccus jeotgali
ATAATTAAAGACATTTCTTCTTTGTATAAAATAAGAAAAAAAATTAGAGTGTTAGCTCCTGATTTGGTTGCAATACATTCTTCAAAAGCAGGTATTTTAGGAAGAATAGCTGCTTATTCTTTAAATATTCCAACGGTATTCACTGCACATAGTTGGTCATTCTCTCCATTTAACAATTTTTTTAAAAGAAAATTGTTTTTATTCCTTGAGAAATATATTGCTAAAATAACTAATGGGATTATCACTGTCTCATACAATGATTATCTAATTGGATTAAAACATAATATAATAAATAAAAAAGCGACACGAGTCATCCACAATGGTATAGAAGATGTGAGATTTTGCAGGAACGACGACGTAAGAGATACATTACATTTGATTATGGTTTCACGATTTGCTCACCCTAAAGATCATCACCTATTACTAACAGCTTTAAAGAACATAGAGATTGATAATTGGGAATTAACGTTAGTAGGAGACGGACCAAATTTGAATGTTATTAAAGACTATGCCAAACAGTTGGATTTAGATAAAAAAATCATATTTACAGGAGAAAAAAATAATGTGATTCCATATTTAGAAAAATCTGATGTTTTGTTATTAATTAGTAAATCTGAAGGATTGCCGATTAGTATTATAGAAGGTATGAGAGCAAAACTTCCAATAATCGCTTCAGATGTGGGAGGAATCAAAGAGTTGATAGAAAATAAAAAACAAGGGTTACTTGTAAACAATAATGTAGAAGAAATTTCAAATGCGCTTAAAATGTTACTTAATGATAACAAATTATTAAAAAAATATGGTGATTCATCTTATGAAAAATACTTAGAACATTTTACTTTTGATAAGATGTATAAAAAAACAATTAATTTTTATACACATGTTTTAAATAAAAAATAGGAGAGTAAGTACGTGGAAAATTTTATAAAAGATGTTTTTTATCGATTAGGGGTTTATAGATATGCAAAAAAACTATTATTAAAGCCATATCTGTTAATGCAATCGACTGCTTTTAAACGTAATGCAAAGCCTGCTTTAGAAAAAATGACAACCACTTTAACAGAAAATAATTATACATATTGGTTAGAATTTGGTACTTTATTGGGTGCTATTAGAGAAAATAAAATTTTATCACATGATGCAGATATTGATTTAGCCATGCCTAGAGAGGTATATGACGATTACATTGAAAACAAGATAATTAATGCAGGATTTAAAAAAATAAAAGAAGCACGCTTATTAGATAATACTTTAATAGAAGTAACTTTTAAATATAAAACTGCTCAGGTAGATATATTTCTTGCATATAAGAAAAACGATAAAATAATATTTTATGACTACATGACTACAAAAGACTTGAGTCCCAACGAATGCATTAAAAAATATGGTGGTTTGATTGTTTATGAAAATGTAGTAAATAATTTCGAATTAGATAAACATTTGATGTACGAGAAAAAATTACCAATTCCAGCAAACTATCACGAACATTTAATTGAATTATATGGATTGGATTATATATACCCAAATAAAAATTGGAGTGGCGCAGATAGAGAAATAAGAAAAAAAGTTGATTTTTACGCAAAAGTTTATTACGAAAGTTAGTGAGATAATTGAATAATACTTTGGCCGAAAAAAACGTTTCTAGGAATCATGTGGATGACTATTGGAAAATTCGCACAATTTATTCTACAATTTATATCTTTATTTCTTTTGGTCCGTTTATTGAAACCGGAAGATTTCGGAATTGTCTCAGCAGCAGGAGTTGTAATATCATTAGCAAAACTTTTTTCTTTAATAGGAGTTGGCCCTGTACTAATACAACGTCCTCATATAACTAAATCTCATATAAAAACAGGGTTTACTATTACTCTGATTTTTAGTGTGGCATGTGCTTCTATTATATTTTTCATGTCTGATTTTATAGCAGATTTATTGAATATAAAAGAAACGAGTTTAGTACTAAAATTAATTACTATCATTTTTATAGCTAAGGGTTTCTCTACAATTTCAGAATCTTTGATTCAAAGAGATATGAATTTCAAAATTATTATAAAAATCGATATTATCACATTTATTTTATATTCAAGTTCAGCTATTTTACTTGCTCTATTACATTTTAATTATTGGGCATTGGTGTTGGCATTAATAATTCAAAATGTTTTAAAAGCTATATTATTATATATATATAAACCATATCCTTTAAAATTTCAAATTAATAAAAAAGAATTTAAAGAATTTATTTTTTTTGGGGGTGGATTTACAATTAGCAAGACTGCTAACCAATTAGCTAAGGAATTAGATAAACTTGTTGTAAGTCGATCATTTGGAGCATATACTTTAGGTCAATATGATAGAGCATATCAATTGTTAGTCGCTCCTGCCAATTTGTTTACTAAGATTATAGATGCAGTATTATTTCCAGCTATTTCTAAAATGCAAACTCAGAAAGAAAAAATAGCATACATATATGAAATGAACTTATCATTAATATCCTTTTTGACTATTCCTAGCAGCATACTTATGTATTATTTAGCAGAAGAAATTGTGTATGCTATATATGGGAGTAATTGGATATCTATCGTACCTATTTTTAAAATATTAATTATAGGGTTAATGTTTAGAACGAGTTATAGAATTAGTGATTCTTATATACAAGCACTGGGTTTAGTTTACCAATATTCTGTGATAAAAATAATTTACGCTTTTTTAATATTAGTAGGAGCTTGGTATGGGAAAAATTGGGGAATAGAAGGTGTTAGTATTGGCGTATTATTGGGAATCTTAATTAATTATTTGTTAATGACTATATTAACTATAAAAAATTTAAAAATTTCAATTAAAAAATTAATACTGGCACATAAACCAGTATTTTATGCCATATTAATGGCTTTTTTATCAATAATTATTATGGAAAAAATTACTAGTTTTTTAAATTTGTTATTTATGATAGAGATTTTGTTCACATTTGGTATATATATAATATTTCTATTATTGCTATATTTATTTAACTCAGAGAAATTTTATGGTGAACATTTTTTATGGATTAAAAACCAGATGATGATTCCTTTAAGAAATTTTATAAATAAATAAGAGAGGTATTTATTTTGAAAGAAATTAAAATAGCTTTTATCGGTGTAGATGGCACTGGAAAGTCAACGATCGCAAATATATTAAAAAATAAGTTGGATGAAAAAATTGAAATACAGCATATGGGCGCAAATAAGTCTGCTGAAACAAAATTTAGAAAATATATTGTGCAGAAAAAAAAGGACAACGTATTTTTCAAAATTTTAAGTGGAGTGTCACTCTATTATGATCGATGGTACCGTGTTATAAAAAATGAGAGGAAAAAAGGAGTAATTATTTATGATAGACATCCATTATATAATCCTATAGACGCTAGAAAATTTAAAAGGATTTTAGATAAGGTTATATATTCTTTAATGCCTATGCCACACTTAATTTATTATTTTTATTGTGATGTTAATACTTCTATCCAAAGAAAACCTTCAGAGTTTGAAAGTGAATACTCAATAATAGAACTTAAAAGAAAGAAAAAGATTTTTGATTATAAATATTTAAAAAATAAAAATATAAAAAAAATAAATACAGATCAATTAGGCGAACAGCAAATTATACAAATGATTACTAATGACTTAAAAAATAAAGGTTAAGGGAATAGAAATGAAAGTAATTGAATTTACTGGGAATCCAGGTTCTGGAAAAACAGCGTTATATAAAGCATTATATACATCAATGAAAAAAAATAACTTTTGCGTAGATTCAGATGATATCACTAAAATTTTAGGGTTTAAAAGAAAGAATAAAATAATAAAATATTTGATGTTAATAATTTATATCTTTAAAGAACCTAATCATGCAAAACCCTTTATTCATATTTTTATTGCGCAAAAAAAATATTCATGGCATAATTTTCGTTTTTTAATAAATGCTATGGAACATTTTTATATAGGTTTATTAATTAAAAATGAATATGAGAAAGTCGATTATATAATCTACGATTCAGGTATATTACATAAATTATGGTCTTCTACTAAATACGGTGAGTTGATAGATAGGGCTTATTTCGATAGTCTAGTGAATGAAATATCTATGCATTTGACAATTATAAATATTGAAGTAAAAGTGGGTAAAAGAATATCAATAGAAAGGATGCAAAAGCGTTTGAACAAAACTAGTATTTTCGATCATCTATCTTCGAATGATATGTTAAATGCTTTAACGTCAAATGAGAAACAACTAGAAAAAATGCAAAATGCTATTAATAAAAATAAGAATATTTTAAAAGTTAAACTAAATGGATTAAATTCTATAAATTACAATACCAATATAATTTTAAATGAAATTAATTATAAAACGTTAGGTTAAGGATCTTTAATGAAATTTAAAAAAATCACAATTAGTTTCTTGGTGGTATTTACACTGACAATACTAGCAAAACTTATGGCTTTTCTATCTGAGTTAGTTATAAGTTATTACTTAGGGACTTCTTATAAAGCAGATGCATTCAACACTTTGAATGGAGTTCACTTAATTTTATATCCCATGCTTAGCCTAGGAATATGGGCAGTTTTTTTGCCCGTATACAAAAAAATAAGTGTTACTATTAATGTGAAAGAAGCAGATATTCTAGCCAATAAAATCCTCAATTTATTTATTTTAATATCATTAGTATTTTCCGTAGTTCTATTTTTTTTCGCAGATATTATTGTGGGTATGGTAGCTCCTGGATTTAATCATGAAACTAAATTATTAACTACAGATTTGCTACAAATCGTGTCTATTCAATATGTTTTTATTATTATTGCTTCTATTTATTCAGCAATGTTAGAAGCTCATAAAAAATTTTTCGCGAGTAAAATCAGAGAAATTGTATCATATCTTCCACTATTTATACTTGGATTTTTTTATTACGATGAATATGGAGTAAAGGTTTTTGCCTATGCATTAGTATTTGGCAGTATTTTAAGATTTTTGATCGTATTGCCATTCTTAAATTGGGGATATAAATTTAGAATAGATTTAGATTTAAAAAATAAAAATGTTATTGAAATTTTTAAAAATTTTCCAGCAGCGATTACTAATGCTGCAGTCATACAACTGAATACTTTAGTTGACCGAATGTTATCTTCAACTTTAGAAATTGGAGCAGTATCTAGTTTAAGCTATGGACAAAGATTAGTAAATGTCTTCAATGGAATAGTATCTACAGCTATTGCTACGGTATGGTATCCAACCGCAACTGAGTTAGTAGCAAAAAATGAAAAAAGAGAACTTAAAAATCACTTAATAAAAATTATATATTTAATATCTGCTGTGATGATTCCAGTAACTTTTATTTCTGTTTTCTACAGTGCAGATATAGTGAGTACCATTTTTGAACGCGGTGCGTTTGAACAAAAATCTGTTACTTTAACTTCTTTAGCCTTTACTGGATATATCCTAGGGTTATGTTTTTATAGTTATAAAGAAATAATAGATGTCGTTTTTTACTCGAATGGTGATACAAAAATGGTAATGAAAATCAGTATAGTTACTGTTTTATCTAATATAATATTAAATTTAATTCTCATAAACATACTTGGTGTTTTTGGGTTATCTTTGGCGACTTCTTTAGCTTCGATGATTGGATTTATATATTCTTTTTTTAAAATAAAAAAATATGTAAATATACATGCGAGAGAAATCACAAGTGAATTAATTAAAATAATCGTTGCTTCTTTAATTTCTAGTACTATTGCTTATATTATTTATAAATATTTTATGTTTGCGTTGCTGTTAAAACTTTTAAGTAGTGTATTCATTACAATAATATTTTATAGTCTCTTTTTAATTATTTTTAAAGCTAAAACTATAAGAATAATTATTGGTTACATCAAATATTAGAATTATTATTTTGTCCATAAGTTGCACGTGCTCCATTTTTTCTGAGAAAATGTTTATCTAACAAAGTTTGATTAATGGCCTCAAAATTATTAGAGAGTAATTTTGCATTAAATGTCATTTTTGCTACTTCTTCCAAAGCAATAGCATTTTCAAGTGAATCTAAGGCAGATTTTCCCCAAGTAAATGGACCGTGTTGATTAACAAGGACACCCGGTATATCTTGAGGCATTATATTCAAATCTGAAAATATTTCGTAAATAACTCTTCCTGTGTTTCTTTCATAGTTATAAAGAATTTCATTATCTGATAATTTTCTTGTGATTGGAATACTGCCATAAAAATGATCTGCATGAGTTGTTCCGAGTGGAGGAATACTTATTCCAGATTGTGCGAAAGAAGTTGCATACGATGAATGTGTATGTGTAATGCCCTTAATGGTAGGAAATTTATTATACAAATAAAGATGAGTCTCCAAATCGGAAGATGGATTTAAATCGCCATCGATAATTTGTCCATCTAAATTTACGATTACAATATGTTCAGGTTTTAATTGTGAATAGGGGATACCGCTAGGTTTAATGCCAATGACATTTAAATCTTTATCTATCTCACTCACATTTCCCCAAGTTAAAGTAACTAATTGGTTCGTTTCTAGCAATTTATTCGCATCGCTTACATTTTTTTTAAGTTGAAAAAACATAATAATCACTCCTAATAACAATATATCAAATTACAGTGTTATTAGAAATAGAAAGGAAACAATAATGAAAATTATCATCACATATGGTACGTATGATCTACTTCACAAAGGACATTTAAATCTGTTAAGAAGAGCAAAAGAGTTAGGAGATTATTTAATTGTAGGTTTATCCACAGATGAATTTAATAAAGTAAAAAATAAAAAAGCTTATTATAACTATTCACAAAGAAATCAATTATTAGAAGCGTTGCGTTTTGTTGACGAAGTCATTCCAGAAGTATCAGATAAAGAGCAAAAGTTAAATGATATTAAAAAATATAATGTACATACATTTGTAATGGGAGACGATTGGAGGGGTGCGTATGATTATTTAAAAGAGTTTTGCGACGTAAAATATCTTCCAAGAACACCTAATATTTCGACTACACGTATTAAAAAAGATTTAAAAAAATTCAAATAATAGGAGATAGAAATGAAGGTTTTAATTACTGGAGGAGCCGGATTTATCGGTTCTCATTTGACTAAAAAATTATCAGGAATAGGAAATAAAGTATATGTGTTAGACAATTTATCAACTGGAAAATTATCTAATATATCTTTTTTACCTAAAGAACAAATTTTTATTGAAAATTTTGAGGATAAACAATTTGTAGAACAACTTATAAAAACATATGATTTTGATTATGTCATTCATTTAGCTGCAGTAGTGAGCGTTGTAGAGACTGTTGACAACCCTTTAAAATCTCATGAAGTCAACGTAAATGCGACTATAAATCTTTTAGAATCTATACGTTTGTATAGCAATAATATAAAAAAAATAATTTTTGCTTCGTCAGCAGCTGTATATGGAAGAAACGATCAATTGCCAAAATCTCTTGAATCTAAAATAGATATTCGTTCTCCATATGCGATTCAAAAATTCACTTCAGAGCAGTACATGAAATTATATCATGATTTATATAATCTTCCTACTGTATCATTACGCTTTTTTAATGTGTATGGACCGTTACAAAATCCTTATTCTGATTATTCAGGAGTATTGTCAATTTTAAAGAGAAGTTTTATTAATAAAACTGAATTTAAAATATTTGGAGATGGTCATCAAACTAGAGATTTTATTTATATTGACGATTTAATACGAGGAATCTTAATTGTATTAGATAATGAAGAAACAACAGGAAAAATATATAATTTAGGTACAGGGACTTCTATGTCTCTTAATGAAATGTATCTTATATTTAAAAATAAATTTGGTTATGATATTCCTCTTAATTACGTATCACCCCGGAGAGGAGATGTCAAACATTCTGTAGCAGATATTAAACGGATCAAAGAGTTGGGGTTCAAACCTTATCGATCTAGAATAGAAAATTTACACAAATATATATTATTCGATGAAGATAATAAATAGTATTAAAACACAAAAAGAAATGTTTATATTCTCCCTTTAATGTTGATTTTACCACTCAATTTAAAGGGAGTTTTTATATAAAAATGATAAACATAAGTTTGAATTTTAAAATTTACAATGAAGTAACAACTAAATTATGCGACATTTTAAAGTTCATAAAACGACCGTTTTTTGGAAAGTTTATCTAAATCAAATTTAGTTTTATATAACGGGAATATTCTCTTTAGAAACTTGTTTAAATATCAGTTTTCATTTACTTAAAATTTACGTGAGTTTTTGTACTAGAAGAAAATATACTTTGTTTGGATAAATATAAAGTCTGTATCTAACCTAAAGTAGAGGGGGAGATACAGACTTTTTTTAAGGCGTGAAAGTAACAACATTTATATTCTCAAGAAATTACGATGATTAACGTATTGTTATTAATGTGTCTCGGTAAAGTTAGGATGGATCGTGCATTATTCTTCAATAGCTGTCTTGATGCTCGAAGCTATCAGCTGCCAAGCCTCTTGAGCCTTTTCTTTTGGGCCGATATGCGTGAACGCATGGATGCAGTTTATGAAGAGGTGATCTTCGACACTTACTCCAACTGCTTTTAATTTGGCAGCATACATTTCCGCTTCTGGTCTGAACGCATCATGCTCTGCAATTATGATAAGTGCAGGAGCCAACTGGCTGTTTATATCGGCATAGACGGGGGAGGCCAGGGGGTGTTTGGCATCTTCCTTTTTAGGCACATAGCACAGATTCAAAAAGTGAGCGACTTGTGGGAAGCGTGCGCGCCACTTGTTGGGCTCGGGTTTTTCTGAGAATGGTGTGGCAAAATCAAGCATTGGAGAAGAGAGGACTTGGAGGAGGGGTTGTTTTTCGCCAATTTCTTCAAGATGGAGGCACAGAGCGGCTGCGATATTACCGCCTGAGCTCTGGCCACCAATCATTATTTTATCGGCATCGACTTTCAAGTCATCTGCACTTTCCTTCATCCACTGTAGTACTTCATAACATTGTTCAATCGCCTTGGGAAAAGGATACTCGGGTGCTTTCACATAGTCGATGTTAAAGACGACACATCCCGTCTGACTTGCCAGGAAGCGGCAATAGGGATCATCCATGTCCTTGTCATTCATGATGAAGGCGCCGCCGTGGAGATTGATGTAGACGGGCCGCTTCTTTTGTTTGTCTCCCAATGGATAGTAGAAGGACACTGGAGTCGGCCCTATGGATGTCTCAACTGTGAAATCCGTTTTGGCTTCTATATGTTGATGATCGACCATGGGTGCTTTAATCGCTTGATCGGGGAGCGCCCGTAATAGTTTCGCGATGATGGTTTTAATGATAACTGACTCACTTCTTTCTCTGCTGTGATGCAACAATGGTTGAGGAATGCTACATAACTCCAGTCTCCAAAAGTATAGCTGGCACTATCCCTCAATTAATAATGGGTCCTGTGGATGGGCGAGTAGGGGAGCTTAGAGACAACATTCACTTGAGGGTTATCTTCCGTCCTCTCCAATTGACGGAGCGCAGTATGTGTACCCGGAATAGGGAATATACGAATACTCCTGCAAAGAATGTAAAGAGGATAGGGTGGAAGAGGAAGATAAACCTTTTGAAATTCCCGCTTCTTCGGGCGAACCCCATCGTTTGAAATGCGTAGAGTAGATACAACAAGCCCGTGAGCACGATGGCTACTGGGTCCATTGCCACAAGGGAAGAGATCAATGCGCCGGCACTTATGAAACTGCCGGAAATCCAGATGATGGTCATCATCATGACGAGAGGGTGTGTGGATTGTGAACCGAGCGCAAAACTTTTACACCAGCCGTCTACAAGACTTTTGAATCCTTCAGGGTACATGCGGAAAGATATGACGCCTTTACCGCCAAGACAATAAACAGGTAAATCTTCATCTAGAAAAGCTTCGCCCAGTGCGAGATCATCCATTAGCGCGCCCTCGATTTTCTTATGTCCGCCTGATGCAAGGTAATCGTCCCTATTGGATAAGATGGTCGGGCCGAATGAGCCTGCTGGCTTGAATCGGCGCCCCCATATGGTGAAGACGTTCATGCCCACAATGACGATTATGTTGAAGATCGCGGATAGATTTTCATACATATCTTTGATGTGATGGAATGGCTGCAAGGATAACAGGCCCCTTGCGCCTTTTTGGCGATAGAACTCGAGCAGATGACCCAGACTATCTGGAGTGGTGAAGTGTGTGTCGGCATCGAGGAAAAGCAGCCATTCTCCTTTTGAATGCTGCACACCGTGCCAACATGCTGCTGATTTCCCGGCACCCTCCTGCGTCGCTTCATTACACAGCACGGTGGCCCCGAAAGATTGCGAGATGGACATTGTATCGTCCATAGAGTCATCATCGACGACCAGCACTTCAAATGCTTTGAAATTCTGATGCTGCAAGGATTCTAATAGGGCGGGGATCCTTTCCGCTTCATTCCTTGCCGGAATGATGATGGATACAAAAGGCATGTTGGCATGCCTCCCTTGGCTGTGAGGAAGTGGCAGCTGCCAAAACATGAGGATCCCCACCAGAATTGTGAGTAGCCCCAATATGATACTGACCATCATAAATTGTTCCCTCTCTTCATTCAGTGATCATTCGTGGTTCATATTTCATCTGTCATCCTGCATGAGTGCGTCTGTCGCAATCTTTGCAGACATCAGTACAATCGGCACGCCTGCACCTGGGTGCGTGCTGCTGCCTATGAAGTACAAATTGTCACAGCTCGGCGACTTGCTTTGCGGGCGTTTATGGATACTTTGTGAAAGGGTAGGCTGGAGCCCGAAAGCAGCCCCATTATACGCATTGAATCTGGATGCGAATTCATGTGGTGTGAAATGGGTTTCGGTGACGATTTCCTGCTCAATGTTCTCGAAGCCCTTTATTTTCTTCAGAGTATCCAGGATATATGTGCGGTAGTAATCAATCGTTTCATCATTCCACTCATAGTCTGCTGTGGCGACATCCGATACCGGCATCAGTATATACAGTCCATCTTTGCCTTCCGGTGCAAGCGTGGGGTCGAGTTTCGATGCAATATAGACATAGAATGATGCATGTTCGAGCTTCTTGCCATCAAAAATATCCTGCATGTTCTTCTCAAGCTTTTCATTGAAGATGAAGTTATGGACATGCTCGACGTCTTCGTACTTCCGGTCCATTCCCAAATACAGCAGGAAGCCGGAACAGGAGTATTTCATACCCTCAATCTTCTTGTCTGTGAATTTCCCCTTGGCCTTAGGTGCTTTCACCAGATGCTTCATCGCATACGGAAAATCTGCGTTGCAGACGACAAAATCCGCTTCGACCTTCCTATCATCTATAATGATGCCATCTGCCTTATTGTTGTCGATGGTTATTTCCTGCACCGCGCTTCCGTAGTGCACCACACCGCCAAGTTCTTCAAAAAGCCTTTCCATGGACGATGCCATCGTATACATGCCGCCTTTAATGAACCATATCCCATATAAAAATTGAATCATTGGGATCATCGAATAGAAAGAGGGGCCATTAAATGGGGACACTCCGATATACAATGTCTGGAAACCGAAGATCTGTTTTAGGCGTTCACTTTCAATATACCTTCCGATGAAATTATCAGCAGTGCCGACCAGTTTCACCTTTGGTGCTTTTTTAATCATGGAAAGGTTATAGACATCCTTTCTGTTATAGAAAGGTCGATTAAGGATGTTTTCCATGGCAAAAGTATAGCCTTTATATATATCACTCATATAGTGAAGGAAGCCTTCGACATCCGCTTCATTGATGGCATTGATGGTTTTGGTCAATGCAGTCAGATCGGATGAGATGTCTATCGGTTCATCGGGCTTATCGCTGAAGTAGACCCGATACATGGGATCCAATTTCTCCATAGGGATATAGTCATCAGGGTCACGTCCGCACAGCTCGAACACTTCCCGGTATAATTCCGGCATCATGACGATGCTCGGGCCGAGATCAAATTGATACCCATCCTTTTCTATGCGGTTCATTTTTCCGCCCGGAGTGGATGCCTTCTCATGGATTTCCACCTGATAGCCGGCGTACTGCAGTCTGATGGCGCTTGCCAGTCCGGCAACCCCGGCCCCGATGACGATCACTTTTTTACTCATGGTTATTCCCCGTTCCTAAAGCATATTCAATCCTGTTTATATTGTAATGCGCTGTGTACAGTGTTTTGGTATGTAGGCCGACAGTTGAAGCTGTCTGTTTATGACAACATCTTTTCAATGCGGCCGCGGTTGTACCGCTGGGTGATGATGAAGGGGAGGTTGAAGACGACTGCATAGACGATCATCAGAAAACCTGCCAGAGGCGGATTCCATAAAAAGAACAGTGGAGCGGGTAGAATGGATGCCCAGTGCGTCAGCTCGGCCCGCTTCGTCTCTTCGGCAAAAGTCTTAAGCTCTGATCGATTCACCCCGTGCAACGTCTTTTTCTGATACCCTTTTTTAAATAGGGAAGCGCCGTCGATCAATCTGCCTTTCCATGATTTCACGCGGAATAGGCGATGCCAAAGATTTCCTGAATCTTCCCATCGATAGATGCGCGACCAGAAAGCATTGTTCTGAAAAGAAGCAAGCGGCAGTTTGAAGCACAAGACTGAAATGATCATATGGAAAAAGAACCATGCGATTATATCAAGGATGATGGTCCAAAATAGGGGGAGCGAGATCATTTGCATGGCTTGGCCTCCTAATCGCTTTTATTATTCGAAACAGGCTTCTGTACCCCTGCCTTTAACACTAGGGTGATTCCAGGGGAGTTGGGCATCACTCTTCCTCTGAATCCCTTTTGACAATCTTATCGGCAACATGCTGACCACTCAGCGTCACCATCGGCA
Organism: Salinicoccus jeotgali; assembly: GCF_039538805.1. Taxonomy (GTDB): domain Bacteria; phylum Bacillota; class Bacilli; order Staphylococcales; family Salinicoccaceae; genus Salinicoccus; species Salinicoccus jeotgali. The sequence continues at coordinate 12,884 of NZ_BAABCK010000020.1, forward strand.
TACCGCCGCCTGGATTGACCGTGCCGCCGACAAAGTAGAGGTTATTATAGTGGGGGCTTTGCTTCGGGTGTTTGAACCCTTTATTCTTTTTACGGTCCGATAGGGTGCCGTAGATCGCCCCGCGGTCTGATCCATATGCGCGCTCGATGTCTTCTGGTGTCCATATATCTTTTGTGACAATGTTCTGCCGAAGGTCCTGAAGGCCCATCCTTTCAAGCTTGATCAAGGTTTGTTCCGCAAACCGCTCATAGTCTTCAGCGGTAAAAGGTTCATCCTGGATATATGGGATGTGGGGGAGGACCTTCAAGTTTTCATGGCCTGGCGGGGCCTGGTTTGGATCGGTCTTATTGACGTTGACGAGATAGATGACGGGGTCATCCGGCAGTTCATGGCGTTGGAATATCTTGTTCATCTGTTTCTTCATATCTTCTGCAAAGAAGAAGTTATGATGCGCAAGCTGAGGATAGCTTTTCTTTACCCCCAGATGCATGATGAGTCCGGAGCTGGCCGGTTCGAATTTCTTTTTTATCTTCTCGACATAATCCTTGTTCCCCCCGATCAGCTTTTCGTAGGTCGGGATGACTTCCATATTCGAGACGTAGTAGTCTGCCTGCAAGTCTGTGCCGTCTTCCAAAGCAGCGCCGATGATTTTGCCATCTTCATAGTGGAGGGCCGTAATCTGCTGGCCGGTATGGAATGTCACGCCGACCTCTTCGGCGAGCTGCACAAGCCCTTTGGCAAGATTACCCAGACCGCCCGGCACATACCACACGCCCTGGTCATGCTGCATATATATCATCATGTTCAATACAGCAGGCGCATCGTAGGGGGAGGACCCGACATATTTGATGAAATAGGACAGCATATCCTTCAATTGGTCATTGCTGATCCGCCTGTCGATGCCCTGATAGATCGTCGAGAATAGATCGAAGCCCTTCAAAGTGCTGATCAACCCCTGGTACTCCATGATGTCCTTCTTATCATCGACCCCTTTGAAGTAGCTGTTCTCGGTCGTATGGTAAAGCTTCTTGGAATACGCAAGCAGATCTTCATACTGTTTAATATCCTTATCACTCAATGATGGATTCTGCTCGCGCATATCTTTTAGATCCTCATACAGATCGATGACATTGCCATCCGGGAAGAAGGAGCGCCACTGGTGGTCGAGCTTAATGGTCGGCACGTAATCTGCCATCCTTTTCTCGCTATTAGTAAATAGCGTTTCAAATACTTTCGGCATGGTCAGAATGGAGGGACCAAGATCAAACCCGAAGCCATCCTGCTCCAGACGATTCACCTTCCCGCCCAAGTGGTCATTCTTTTCATATAGAGATACCTTGTATCCTTTTTGGGCCAGGGAAATCGCTGCAGACAGGCCGCCGAGCCCGCCGCCGATTATCAATACGCTTTTTTGTGGCATTCGACACATCTCCTTATATAGAAACGATTAGTTACACTGTATTACGCATCTTACGTTTACAGCAATGATATCACAGTGATTGAGTGTACAGAATTATTATAATTATCTAGATGATTTTAAATATCTATCTTAATTTATATACCGTAACCGTAGAAAATTGATGGAATTGATCATCCAAAATGGTATAAAAAGACGATTCATGCAGTCGTTCACATGAATCGTCCATTTGTCATTTCCGGTTGATTATTATTTGCCGCCGTCGAAACTACGTTTGGCGAGCTCCCGTTCATAGATGAAGAGGGCATTGTTGTCGTCTTTGATGCGCTCGATATAGTCGATATGGCGCTCGAATGTGGCTTCTTCCTCAACCTGTTCATCGAGGAACCATCTGACGAAGGACAGTGTCGCATATTCTTTTTCTTCAGTCGCGATATCAGAAATAGTGTAGAAGGATTCCGTCACTTCCCTCTCTTGTGCCAATCCTGCCTTGAAGGTGTCGATGATAGAATCATAATTCACTTTTGGAGCAGGAATCTCTTTAAATGTGGCGTGCACGCTGCGATCATTTAAATAATTATAGAGCTTCATGGCATGGAAGCGTTCCTCTTCCGCCTGCTGAATATAAAAGTTCGCAAAACCATCATAACTTCTATGCTCGCAATAAGCGGCCATAGCCATATACTCGTGAGCTGCCGCAAATTCATTATTCATCTGATCATTCAATTTTTCTGTAAGTTTTTCCGATAACATACTATAAACACTCCCTTTAGACGATTTAGTTATATTTACCCTCTTCTGATCAAATATATCATTTTTAAGAACAAAAATTTAATGTCGTCCCTTTATCCCTTCAGCAATAGAGGGAGGACTTCCAGCAATCAGTTAAATCGAAAAAATCACTGAAAAACAGAATTTCTTGTGATATCATTTAATTTGTCAATTATTTGAATTCCGAATAATATTTTAAACGAATGAAAGGAGTGTAATGTATGCCGGAATCTACAGTGGCCATTACGGAGCTGAATAAAAAGATCGGACGTAAAACCATCATTAAAGACCTTGATTTTACCGTGCGTCCGGGAGAAGTATTTGGCTTCATTGGACCCAATGGAGCAGGCAAGACGACGACCATCCGAATGATGGTTGGGCTCATGGGCATCACAAGCGGGGATGTGATCATCCAAGGCAACAGCATCAAAAAGAACTACAAGCAAGCAATCAGTGAGGTCGGTGCCATCGTCGAAAACCCTGAAATGTACCCGTTCATGACCGGTTGGCAGAACTTGAAGCACTTTGCCCGCATGTCACAAGGTGTGACACAGGAACGCATCAATGAAGTGATCCGTCTCGTGGGCCTTGAAAATGCGATCAAAACGAAAGTGGCGAAGTATTCTTTAGGGATGCGCCAGCGTCTCGGCATCGCCCAGGCTCTGCTGCATAACCCATCGGTCCTCATATTGGATGAGCCGACGAACGGCCTTGACCCCTCAGGCATAAGGGAAATACGCAGATACATACGTAAGCTGGCGGTTGAGGACGGTGTTTCTGTCATCGTCTCGAGCCATCTATTGAGCGAAATCGATCTGATGTGCGACCGCATCGGGGTCATTAAAAATGGTGAAATCATCGCCATCAAGGACTTGAACGAAGTAGATGAAACAAAGGTGCATACCGTCAAACTCACCCTCGAGCCAAAGGAGCAGGCGATCGAACTGCTCAAGCTTGAAGAGACAATTAAAATAGTGGATACGACCGATCAGATTCAAGTTGAAATGAACCAGTCCGACATCCCGCAACTGATCACAAAACTGGTGGCCGAAGACATCGCCGTTTATGGTGTGGATGCGGCCAAATCAACATTGGAAGAACGATTCCTCGAGATGATTGGAGAGAATGTCATTGAATAGAATAATGAGCCTGATCAGAAACGAACTGTCGAAAATCTACATCATGAAATCAACTTGGATTATGTACGCCTTCCTGTTGGCAGCGGTCGTCTTCAGCCTGGTGATGAACACCGTCACCGATTCGGTTGACACTGAAACGTCCTATTCGGACGACTGGAAGACCGAGCTCGAGGAAGAGAACGAGACGCTGATGCAGGAGATCGAAGATGAAAAGGAAGAAGATCCGTTCATTGAACAGAGAAATATGCAGCAGATAGAGGAGAACACCTACAGAATCGATAATGATGTGCGGCCTTCCGGCTATCATGCCGGCAATTTCGTTTTGGATAATCTATTCGGCTCTTCGCTGATCAACCTGTTCACCATCATTGTTGCAGGAGGGATTGTGGCCAATGAGTTCAGATGGGGCACCATCAAGCAACTGCTGATCCGCCCGATCCCGAGAGCGACGATCTTGTTGTCGAAATATATAGCTGTATTGTTGTTTGCGTTGTTGACCATGTTGAGCCTGCTCGTGATGACTTTTATCATCGGTGCAATCATGTACGGATTGCCATCAGCTGGTCCGGAAACGTTAGTGAACCGACCTGAAGGCCTGTCCCATAACGGCGTGATGTCCGAAATAATGCTCCAATACGGATTTAAGCTGATAAACATAATCGTGCTCGCAACGTTTGCATTTATGATATCGAGCATATTCAGGAGCAGTGCCCTGGCGATCGGCATTTCGATGTTCCTGATGTTCGCCGGCACGACGGCTTCAGTGGCCATGTCCCAGTACGCCTGGTCTAAATTCGTACTGTTTGCCAACACCGACCTGGCGGTCTACTTCAACAGCATGGGGCCGATAAGGGAAGAGATGACCATAGGGTTCTCAGTTGCGGTCATTGCCGTCTATATGCTCATCTTCATCGTTGCGGCGTGGAGTGTCTTCACTAAACGCGACGTCACATAACCACTAGGAACACGTAACGAGATAAATCCCGTCACATGTTTAATTGCATATGCCACAAAGAAAGGACACCTGCTATTCAGCAGGTGTCCTTTAATGGTTATAGATCTTTCAGCAGCTCATGAGCCGCTTCATTTTTGCGTGGCGCCCTTTTGAAGAGATATTCGCCATTACGTACAGAACAGAGTACTTCCGCTCTCTCACGGATGGCTTCGTATGCGTCTTGTGCATCGAGTACGATGAAGTTGGCCGGATTCCCCACTTCCAACCCGTACGCTTCAATGTTCATGACTTTCGCGCCATTATAGGTGATGAGATCGAACGCTTTGTTGATCTCATCGATGTGGGTGTAGTGGGCGAGATGGATGCCGTTATCGAGTATATTCATCATGTTTCCGTTGCCGAGCGGATACCAGTAGTCGGCTATGGAGTCTTGTGCGAACGCGACCGTGTTGCCGTTTTCCAGGAGCTCTTTGACGCGCGTCAGTCCCCGACGCTTCGGATAGGAATCCGCGCGTCCCTGGAGGTGGGCATTCTCTGTGGGACATGAGATGAAATTGATCTGGGACGCCTTGAACAGTCCCATCATCTTCGATGCATAGGAGCCATCGACCGAGCCGAAGCTGCATGTGTGGCTCGCCGTCGTTTTCGGGCCGTAGTCCTGTTCCATGGCGAGTGCATTCAGCACTTCCAGGAAGCGGCTGTTGGGATCATCGTTTTCGTCACAGTGGATATCTATCATGACGTCGTATTTGACCGCCAAGTCCACAATGCGCCTCAATGATTCGACGCCGTATTCATAGGATATTTCAAAGTGGGGGATGCCACCGACGACATCAGCGCCCATGGTCAATGCTTTCTCAACCAGCTGTTCTGCGCCTTCGTACCGGAAGAACCCTTCCTGTGGAAACGCGACGAGCTGGAGCGTGACAACATCCCTCAGCTCTTCTTTGAGCTTCAGCAGTGCCTTCATGCCGGTGAGGTTGGGGTCGGTCACGTCGACATGCGTCCGGATGTATTGTACACCGTGGTTCATTTCTTTACGGATGCCCTCTAATGCACGTTCGCGTACCATTTCCTCGGTCAATGACTTCTTGTTGTCGCTCCATCTCTGTATCCCTTCGAACAGGGTGCCTGAGCGGTTTGCGTTGCCTTCGCCCAATCCGGAAAAAATATAATCCAGATGGAGGTGTGGGTCGACGTAGGGTGGCAGTACCAATTTCCCTTCAAGATCAGTAACGGTGTCGACTTCTCCAACATCCGGCGCGATTGATTTGAACTTCCCGTCGTCGACCAGAATTTGCTGGGGCCCTTCTGTTCCATAAATGTTGGCGTTGATGAATTTCTTCATTGCGATTTACCTCGTTTCTGTTATTGCTTGATTCAATTTTATTATATTTATCCGATAACCATATTAATTATCGATCAATACCCAACTTCTACGACCGCATTGACGATATACATCAGATCATTTTTATCATTCTGGTCTTCCAGATAGATGCCGCTTGAAGTGGCAAGACCGCCGTCAAGCAGTTCAACTGTAACCGTACCGTACGGAATCATACCTTTGACCGCTTCAACATCCAGGCGATCATGATCCATCGGCAGACCAAGCTTCACATTCACCTTCATGTTGGAGAGGTTGTTCTCAGGCAGTATGTTTCTGATGCCCGGCATCGAATTATAATGTAGGGCATTCTCCACAGCCCTACGGGCCGCCACATTTATATCCTGGCCATGCACGTCGGTGCCGGTGCCTGTTTCGATGAAAACAAGTTGTTTCATAATCAACACTCCCTGTATCATTTTTTGTATCCACCATTACTATACCGTTTATGGTGGCGTAGGAACAAATTTTTCGGGCAATTAAAAGCTGTACACCTGTAAGTTATAATTTGACTGAATATTCAGAAGGGTATAAGATGGATATATGTTCCATATTTTGGACTTATGTAAAGCGGATAAAGCCATTCGGCTTATCATATAAAAACCTTGGAAAGGAGATGAAATTTAAGCACCTTGTCGCTCTTGCATTAAGCTGTTCAACAAAACATATTACGCAGTGCTTGTGCACTGTCAGGAGGGGTATCATGCAAGGAAACCGTGGTGTAGTCTATACAGGTAATGGTAAAGTTGAAGTTCAGGATATCAGTTATCCCGATCTCGTATTGAGGGATGGGCCGGGTGTGCCGAAGGAAAACGTCGGCAGGAAATGTGAACACGGCGTCATCCTGAAAGTCATTACAACAAACATATGCGGCAGTGACCAACATATGGTAAGGGGACGGACCACTGCACCGGAAGGAATGGTGCTCGGTCATGAAATACTGGGAGAAGTGATTGAGGTCGGCCGTGATGTCGAATTCGTCAAGAAGGGCGATATCGCATCTGTACCGTTCAACATAGCGTGCGGCCGTTGTGTAATGTGCCGTGAACAGAAGACGCATATCTGCCTGAATACAAACCCTGAACGGCCAGGCGCCGCATATGGGTATGTCGACATGGGTGGGTGGGTCGGTGGCCAATCCGAATACGTGATGGTGCCATATGCCGACTTCCAGCTGCTCGTCTTCCCGGATAGGGAAGTCGCAATGGAGAAGGTGCTGGATCTGACGATGCTGTCGGATATATTCCCGACAGGCTATCATGGTGCATACTCTGCAGGCGTCAGGACAGGCTCGACCGTCTACATCGCCGGTGCTGGCCCTGTCGGCCTGGCAGCAGCCCATTCAGCGCAACTGCTCGGAGCATCTAGGGTAATTGTCGGTGATCTGCAGGACGATCGCCTCAAACAGGCGGAGAGCTTCGGCTGTGAGACAATCAACGTTTCTAAGCATGACCGTTTGGGCGAACAGATCGAAAATATCCTCGGCACCGATCAAGTCGACTCTGCTGTGGATGCGGTCGGATTCGAAGCTTATGGCCAGGAAGGTGAAGACAAACCAGCAGCGGTATTAAACAGTATAATGGACGTCACCTCTGCCGGTGGCAGCCTTGGCATTCCAGGGTTGTATGTTACAGAAGACCCAGGTGCAAAGGATAAAGATGCACAGCAGGGAAGCCTAAAGGTCCGTTTCGGTCTGGGTTGGGCGAAGGCACATACATTCGTCACCGGACAGACGCCTGCAATGAAATACAACCGCGATCTGATGAAGGCGATACTATCAGGCCGAGCGGAAATCGCGAAAGCCGTTAATGCGACTGTCATCAGCCTTGATGAAGCACCAGGCGGTTATGAGGACTTCGACAAAGGAGCGGCTAAGAAGTTCGTCATCGACCCACATGGCGCACTCAAATAAATAGGCCACTCAATTTAAAAAAACCTGGATGAAGTAATCCCTTCATCCAGGTTTTTCTGCGTCTTCCGGCAAACGTGGAAACGTTTGAAGTCGTTATTCGATGATTTTTTTAAGGAACTGCTTGTCTTCAAGCTCAAGGAAGTCCACACCGAATAACACAAGAATGGAAATTCCAGCCGTCCACAAGATGACGCTCGCCGTCACCCACCAGAATGTCGCTTTCCTGCTGCCTCCGAGAATGACTGCCATCAGGGCAGTGAAGTGGCTGCCGACGAAGAAGGGGCCGATGAACGCCAGACCCGGCAGACCATATTTATGCCAGATCTTCTCGGCACGCTGTGATTTACCTGAGCCATTTTTGCCTTTCGCTTCCCGTCGCCTCAAGTACCAATTTTTAACCCGGTCGATTACTACGACGAGCAGCAGCAATGTGACCAGATTGCCGATGATGCCGATGAGCAGGGTCATCGGGAAGTTCATGCCGCTCAGTATGCCAAGCGGTACGATGACGAATGATTCGAACAGTGGCACTGCAGAGAGCACAAAGACGAAAAAGTAGGCGATAAGTAGAGATGAATTCATGACTTTCCTCCAAACCATGCAGCATTATAGAGACAGCATCGATGTTTTATATTTCTCCAATCATACACGAATGCGGGTATCCCATCAAAGGAAGCACACTTTCTGGCATGCTTATCAACTCCTATAAAAGGGAATAAACTACTATCATTCAGGTGAGGAGGATTAAGATGGCAGTGGATATCAAAAAAGGTGAAAATATGCTGTTTGTCGGGGAGGATGAGCTCGATCCCCAGGCTAAAATGGTTTTCGAAACGGACGCAGAAGGGGACTATGTCGTGACACATACAGAAGTGTCAAGCGACATGGACGGGGAAGGCATCGGCACACAGCTTGTAGAAACCATGGCTGATTTGGCGGCTCAGGAGAAACGCAAGATTACACCGCGCTGCTCCTTTACAAGGAGTGTCATGGAGAATGATGATAAGATGAGAAAAATGATTAAAGATTAAAATGCACGCCGGGGATGAATATTCCCCGGCATTTTATGTATAATGGATGGCAGTGAAAAAATGAAAGGATGAAGGATAGTGGCAAAAAGTGTCGTACTCGCCGAAAAACCATCCGTAGCGCGGGATATAGCGAAAGTGTTGAACTGTCATAAAAAAGGCAATGGATTTTTAGAGGGGGATAAATATATTGTAACGTGGGCGCTCGGTCATCTTGTGACACTGGCCGACCCTGAAAGCTACGATCAGAAATACAAGACATGGAACCTCGATGACCTCCCGATGCTCCCGGATCCGCTCAAGTTGACTGTCATCAAGAAAGCGGGCAGGCAATTCAATGCTGTAAAGTCACAGCTGATACGTAAAGATATAGATAAAATCATCATCGCAACGGATGTTGACGTATCTCTATAAAAATTTATGTACAGTACCTCAAATATTATCCACCTTATAATGTTACTAGGTATACAATAGTATTTTATTAGCTGTACATAAAGGAAACATGCACATAAATCTATATATTTTTATTATTTATGTGCACTTTTCTTATTTTAATAGATTTAAATAGATTTAAAAACTATCTAGTACTCATCTCTCTAACATTAATTCGGGTAGTCTGAAATCCAGCTTTGTCAAATTTATATCGTGTATAAAGTGAAACTTGGTCACTATGTGTAGATAATATAACTTGATAGTTTTTAAAGTCATTTTTGAGTAATTCTATAAAAGATACCATATTCATTTCATCCATAGTTTGAACAGGGTCATCGATTAAGAGTGTTTTGATTCCATTATGATTATAAACTTTATTTAAAGATAATGTTAGAGCCAAAATAGTGGCAGATAATTGACCAGAACTAAAAGTATGCACTATATCATGATCAGTACCTTCTGGAGGAACAAACCTAAGAGTATTAATTTTTGACTCATTTTGTCTATTATCATAGAGAAATACACCTATACCACGTTGATAGTGCTGAAGGATTTTACCAGTATATATGAAGAAGGGTACTTCTATTTCTGATATCATTTCTGAATTATGAAGGTTTATTTGTTTATTATATACATCTAAGGATCTTTTAATAGATTCATACGCTTCTTTGAGTTTGTTATGTTTCTCAATCAACTTAGTGTACTCCTGATATTTTTGGTTAGATTGTAAAAAATATAAATAATTAATATAAGCTTTCTTTTGTTCAAATTTTGAGGTTTGAATCTTGTCGATTAAAGAATCATCTTTCTTAAATGTATTTATATATAGATCTTTCGATTCTTCAAATATTGTGGAATCAAATGAGTTATTATCATTCAGTTTTTCTTTAAGTCTATTTTTCAAAACGTTAGCTTTCTGTGAGAGGTCATCAAAATTATCCAGCTGTTTATATACTAAATCGTTGATATCGATACCTAGACTATTAAATGTTTCTGCAACTTCCTCTTTATTAAAGCCTTTATCATCGTACATTTTTAAATGTGAGTAGATTTCATCATCTATGAGTTTACTACTATACGTTTCTATATCTATTACTAAGTTGTTTATTATATCATCGTATAATGCTTTAACATGTTGTTCTGATATCTTAGACGATTCATCTAGTTGCATTTTTAGCAATTCAGTTTGATTTGATAAAACCTTGAGTAAATTGGCATGGTTCTCCCATTCTTGACCACATAAGGGACAGGTACTATTATCAATCCCATGACTTTCAACATTATGGTTTTCTATTAAAGATTCAAAACTTCTCTTAAGTCGCTCTCGTTGGTCGAGTAAATCTTTAATCATACTTGATACCTGATTAGTATGTTTGTTTAGGTTTTGTATAAGTTTTAATCTATCATCTAACTTTTCTCTTGTGACTGGCAAGTTAAAATGTTCATATAACAAATCCCAATTAATATGTTTGTTTAGAATTTCATGGCTTTTCAGTGACTTAATAATATCACTTAGATTTCTTTTTAAATAATGCTCTGCATTAATCTTTTCCATAGATTGATGGTGATGGAAAAGTGTTATGACTTGCTCAATTTTATAATCACTATAGATTAATTCATTAATGTGATTATTCATTAAAAGTTGCTTAAAAGAAGTGAAATTACTGATAAGGTACTTTAAAGTATTAATTCTATTAAAGTAAGTCTCTTTTAGCTGAATGTTTAAATTGTTAATTACACGATTATCCCAGGACTCTTTTTGATTTACTTCATCTGGCAAAAGTTTGAAGTATTCAATTTTTTCTGCTTCTGGATTTTCACTTGGTAGATTTGTATCTCCTTCATAATCCTGTATTCTTTTAAATAGATTTCGAAGATTTTTCGACATTATATTCTTTGCTTTTTCTAATTTATTGCGTTCATTTATTTCTTTTTCTATATTAAATAAAGAACTTATTATTGCCATTCTCTCTGTTTCTGAACGCTTGAGAAAATGAGAACTATCTTCTTGTTCTATGTAATTATAGAGTCCATAAGTATTTTCAAAGTCGTTTAGGTCGATGATTTCTTTGAAAGATTCTTTTTTATTTTGGTTAGATAAATCATCTTCAATGTCATCCAATAAGTGAATTGTACTTTTAAAAAATTCAGGTCTATTCTCTTTTTTTCGATTTGATAAATGATCTATTTTGCGGCCAATAGTTACCTCGTAATTATTTTCAGCATCATCAAGTGTTACTTTTAAAATTATGGGTTGGTTTTGATCTTTAGCATATAAATAATCCTCATAACCTATATTCCCATCTGTGATTTTTGTTTGTACTGTCCTGCGTATTTGGCCAGTCAATACTAGCTCTATTGCGTCAAAAATTGAGGTTTTTCCAAAACCATTTGGCCCATCTAATATTGTAAGGTCTTTATTTTTTAAATCAATATACCAAGAGTCAATTCCTTTAAAATTTTCAATAATAAGTTCTTTAATTTTATAATTCACCATTTTCCACCTCTAAGCTTTTTAATATTTCGTCCCAACTGATACCTTCTAATGGCATATCTAAAATATTCTGTATAATATTTTTATCTATTGGTGAAATCTCTGTATCTATTTCTTCAGATAAATTAGGTAATGATTTATCATCAATATCAAGTGTTATGAATGGGAGTTTTATAATTAGTTTAGAAACAATATCATATGTCTTAGCTTCATCTGTTGATAGACTTGAACTGTCTTTTTTGAAAGCAGAGAAGAAATCTTTATCATTTATTACAGAATTAATAAATTCAATAATACTACGGCCAAGAGTTGATTCAAGAACTAATGGTTCTGATTGACCTTTAACAAAAGGCAGTACATATTTTTTGAATTTAAAAGGATCTTCTTCATACTTATAAACTAGTTTTTGAAAATCATCACTATACTGAGAAGTAGGTCTCTCCACCAATAATAACAAGGATAAATTTTTATCAATCCCGGGTATTTCATAAGCATTGAGTATATCTTCGAAAAAGTCGGAAATTATTCCATCAATATCTTCTGTTTTCAATTGATCTTCGGTAAGTTCAACAACTAAATAAAAATCAAAGAAATTTTCATCATGCCGAGTGGCAAATAAATATTCGAGACCATGTGTTTTTATTCCTAAATTTTCTATAATATTAAAATTACTTTCACTGAAAATAGATTTTATGATACTAATCATCCAAATACTCCTTTTTGAAAGTATTTATACTTATAAATTTTATATTTTTGGGATCTGTAATACTATCGCGGTTGTCATGGTCGGTAACTATATTTGAGTTAGTATCTGATTGTATCTTAGTAATGGAACCTTCGAACTCATTATCTATATCTTTATTAATATAGCCGTCAATATCGTATAGTAAAGAAAACATATCATCGTCTGTTTTTAAATTCTTTATGATACTTTCACCTCTATTTTTATAAGCACTAGGGCCACTTCCTTGAAGAGTAGAAAGGCTGAAAAATAAATGTTTTGAGTGGATGTTGTATGAAGTTTTTGGTTCTTCTGGCAGATTAATAACTTCAGCAAGTTCAATTATTGCGTGTAAAAAAATCTCACGTACTGCTGAAGGCTCCATTAAATTTCTGAGTTCTGAGAGAGTTGCCTTTTCTTTATGTTGAAGCGAGATGTGGGGTGCTAACTTTCTACATAATAAAAAAAAGTTTTCTGCGTTGAAAATTTTCAGTTGGTCTAAATGAAATTTCAATAATTCGCTAGGCTCATCCTCAAGTTCATAATCAATATAATATGTATAATATTGATCTATAATATCACTTAACAATAGGCTGGAAATAGTTTTTGGAGTTATATCAAATACACTTTTATTATTTAATATCTGAGTAAATTGTGTAAAGTCTATTAAAATTTTCCCTTCAGGGTTTTCTTTCTGGTGTTGTGACATGACTACTTCATCGATTAAGTTAATAAAGTTAGAGTACATAAACTCTCTGTTTTCCTCATTTTGAAATTGTGTGGAGTTTAAATTATCACTCTGATTAGAGTAATAAGTCTGGATTTCAATTAAAATCATATCTTTGATATCTTTGAATTTTATAGCACGTTCAAATTGAATATCTCCTTGATGAGGGAATATGCCCCCGTCTGTTGAAACTTTGAACTTTTTAAAAAGTTGATCAAATGTGTTTTCTTCAATAATTAAATCTTTGTAATCACTAAGGGACTTCTTTTTGTTACTGACATCGAAATCTTTAATTCCTGAGTATATTTCACCTTGGTCAAAGTCTTTTAGTTTTGAAGCAGTATGTAAGTTAACCTCTTTTATATTATTGTCATTTGCAAGTTTTCCCAGTAAGTCTATAATAGCAGCTTTATAACCACCAATTGTCTTCATTTCAGGTTTTGCTTTTACCTGATGAAGAGAAATATAGTTGTTACTCTCTAAGATTGAGAAATCTTCTAAGTGTTCAATCTCTAATTTTAATCTATTAATCTTATGAGCGTTTTGTCCTTGTATACAGAAGTTTATGTATTTTAAAGTTGTGTAAATCGCGACCTTTCCTTGGTATGTATAACCATTCCAACTAGAGGATGCATCGTGAGTAGTTTGGTTAACTATACTGTCTTTATTCGCATCAGATCCAGAACTTTTCATCTCATCTGCCATCTAATCCCTCCTATTTCTGAAAGAATTTCCATAAACAAATATCTTAATATTATAATCCCGTAGTTATTGAAAAATGCATTTTGACACGTTACTTAACAGTATAACTTAAAAAATGAATAAAAAACCCTCTGTTAGAGGATTTCTTATTCTTTGAGCTTGGATAATACCTCCGCAAAAGGGTTGTTTACAAATTCATTATCTTGATTATTAATATATTTATTAATATCCTTCTTAGATACCTTAGACTTCTGGTGTTTTTTTCGCCTTTTTTCAAAAGTAGATAGTTTCTCCCGGTGTCCACAAACACATGTAAATGTTTGTCCATCACCTTCACCATAGAGTTTTAATCGTTTTTTACAGTTAGGGCATCTGGCATTAGTGTTTTTATAGACGTTCTTTTTATGATTACATGATTGGTTTTTACACCTTAAAAATTTGCCCTGTCTATTTTCTATTTCTAGCATAAAATCATCACATTTAGGGCATTTAGTTCCAGTGATATTATCGTGTTTAAAAGTTTCATCCATGTTCTTAATCTGTTGAACAATATCTTTAGTATATGACTTTATTTCAGAAATGAATTGATTTTTTTCCAACTCTCCATTTTCGATTTTGAGCAGTTTATCTTCCCATTCTGCCGTTAAAGATGCGGAACGAAGATCTTCAGGGGCAAGATCCAGCAGTTGTTTCCCAGTCTTAGTTAGGTGTAGATATTTCCCTCTTTGTTCTATATACCGACCATTTATAAGCTTTTCTATTACATCAGCACGTGTTGCTACAGTACCAATTCCTCCAACAGCTTTAAGTGTCTTTGTCATTTTTTGATCAGTTTCTTCCATGTATCTAGCTGGATTTTCCATCGCTTTTAATAGTGACCCTTCTGTATGTCGTTCAGGAGGTGACATACTTCCTTCTTTAAGAAGAAGCTGACCTTTAATATGTTGCCCTTGTTTAAGGTTGCTACCTTTGTTACTTTGTTTCTCTCCGTAAATCTCTTTCCAACCTAGTTTTGTAGTTAGGTTTTCTTTAGCGACTAGTGTTTCTCCGCTTACTTCTGCTATTATTTTTATTTGTTCATATTCAAAAGGCTCGCTAAGTACTGCCAAAAATCTCTTTATTACTAAATCATATATTTTTCTTTCATTGGTATCCAATGCATCAATAAAAACAGCCTCTTCTGTTGGAATGATTGCGTGATGATCACTAACAGCTTTATCGTTTACTACTGATTTTGGTAAGTGAAAAGTTTTATGAACCAACTTACTAGCGTATTTGTTATATTCACTAACACTGCACGCTTTAATTCGGTCTTTAAGTGTCGGTACAATATCTGATGAAATTACTCGAGAGTCAGTTCTTGGATATGTTAAAACCTTATGTCTCTCATAGAGTTGCTGCATTATGCGTAACGTCTGTTTCCCGGAAAATCCGTAGATTTTATTAGCATCTCTTTGTAGCTCAGTTAAATCATATAGCTGTGGTGCAAATTTTTTCTTCTGACTCTTTTCAATAGAATTTATAATTGCTGTATGGTTATTCATTTTATTATAAAGATTGTCTGCTTGTTCCTTATTAAAAATTCTGGAATTATTTTTATCATCATTCCAGAGAAAATTTATGCCATTGTTAGACTTAAAAGTAACTTCATTATATTTTCTTGGGGTGAAGTTTTTTATTTCTTCTTCACGTTGAGCTATTATACCTACAGTTGGTGTTTGCACTCGTCCTGCAGATAATTGAGCATTAAACTTTGTAGTAAGGGCTCTTGTTGCATTTAAGCCAACGTACCAATCTGCTTCAGATCGTGCTACAGCTGCATGGTATAAGTTTTCATACTGTTTACCATCTTTTAAGTTTTTGAAGCCTTCTTGAATTGCTTTATCAGTCACTGATGAGATCCACAGTCGTTTAATTGGCTTATTTATATTAGCTTTATCTATTATCCATCTCGCAACCAATTCTCCTTCTCTTGCGCTATCGGTTGCTATAACGACCTCATTTATATCTGAACGGTTCATTTGCCTCTTTATTGAATTGAACTGTTTATTGGTTTTTTTTATTATAGTCGTTCTTAAATTAGAAGGAATCATAGGTAGCTCTTCTAAGTTCCAAGTTCTATATTTAGTATCGTATGATTCTGGGTCTGCAAGAGTAACTAGATGACCAAGTGCCCAAGTTATAATATACTTGTTTCCTTCTAAATAGCCATCGCCTTTTTTATTACAATCTAGTACACGTGCAATATCTCTAGCTACAGAAGGCTTTTCAGCTATAACTACACTTTTCTTCATTACTCATTCAACGTCCTTTCAAAAATGATTGATAACAATTATATCATAGGAAATATAAGGGAGGTTTTATGAAAGTTAAAAGTCATTGATTTATTTAACAACACAATTCCAAAACGATTCTGACATTTATTGCTATTACATTGTTATGAATTAGGGTTAAGTGTATTATTGAAGTGAGTTAATTCTTACATGGTAGTACTTTAATTTAGATAAAACATTTTATAGATAGTGACATTAACTTTAATGCATAAAGAATAGAGGTAATGAGATGTCAGTTATTGAATTAGAAGATATGGTAATAGATATAGTGAACAAAGATAACCATTCAAATTTCATCTATGATTTTTTGAGTGTTTATAACATACCTAAAGCAACGATTACTAGATTAAAATCTGGAAATCAAAATTTAACTAAAAGAGATGACGAAATTCATTTAAAAAATAGATTATGGTATAAAAAAACCGATGGTAATAAAATTTTTGATGCTTTTGTTGATGTGGAAGAAGAAGTAAAGGAGCTGTCTGCAAAGCCACGATATATTATTGTGACTAATTTTGAAAACTTCCTTGCTAAAGATACTAAAACTCAAGAAGCGCTTGATATTGATTTTAAAGATCTACCACAATACTTTGAATTCTTTTTGGGATGGATGGGGATTGAAAAGATTAATTTTGATAAAGAGAATCCAGCAGACATTAAAGCTGCAGAAAGATTTGCCAGGATATACGATACTGTTAAAAGAGAGAATGAAGATATTGTAGCTAGTGAAGGCTTTGATATATTCTTTATGAGACTTTTATTCTGTATGTTCGCGGAAGATACGGATATATTTAAACGAGGAAGTTTTACAAATACCATTAAAACTTTGACAAAATCAGATGGATCAGATCTTGATTATTTTTTCCACGAACTTTTTGATATCTTGGATAAAAAAGATCGAAAAGAAGTACCAAAACATTTAGCAGATTTTCCATATGTAAATGGACAGCTATTCTCAAAAGAACATCAAAGTATAAAATTCTCTTCTAAATCAAGAAAACTAATAATTGAATGTGGAGAATTGCTTAACTGGACAAAAATAAACCCTGATATTTTTGGTTCGATGGTCCAAGCAATTGCTACTAATGAAAATCGTAGCCTGTTGGGAACCCACTATACAAGTGTACCCAATATTATGAAAGTCATAAAACCTTTATTTTTAGATGATCTATATCGAGAATTTGAACGCGCGTATGATAATGTAAAGAAACTAGATTTATTGAATGAGAGACTCGGTCAAATTAAGTTTTTTGATCCAGCTTGTGGATCAGGTAATTTTCTAATAATTACATATAAAGAACTTAGGATATTAGAGATTAAAATATTATTAAGAAAACGAGAGCTAACTGAAAATTTAATGTATCTTCCTTCAGTGACACTTGATCAATTCTTCGGAATTGAAATAGATGATTTTGCTCATGACGCTGCTAAATTATCTCTTTGGATTGTCGAACATCAAATGAATATGGAACTAGAAGAAATTTTTGGTTATAAAGTTCGTGCTACTTTGCCCTTACAATCTGTAGGAGATATCAGGTGTGCTAATGCTATAAAAATAGAATGGAGTGAAATATGTCCTGTAACCACAGGCGAAGAAGTTTATGTTTTTGGTAATCCTCCATATCGTGGTTCTAAGAAGCAAAGTAAGAGCCAAAAATCAGATATGAATACTATTATAGGAAATATTAAAAATGGGAAAATGTTAGATTATATCTCTGCTTGGTTTTTATTAGGTGCAAAATATAGTCAAAAAACAAATGCAAAGGTAGCTTTTGTATCTACCAATTCAATTACTCATGGGGAGCAAGTTTCTATTCTTTGGAATGAGATGTTCAAACATAATATACAAATAAATTTTGCATATACCTCTTTTAAATGGGAAAATAATGCAACAAATAATGCAGGAGTAACTGTTGTAATTATCGGATTTAATCAAACTAATAATCATAAGAATAAGGTTTTATTCACTAATGAAACTCAGAAAGTAGTTAAAAATATAAATCCTTATCTAGTAGAAGGCAAAGACATCCTAGTCACATCAACTAAGAAATCAATCTCAAATTTACCAAGACTAAGGTTTGGTAATATGCCCAATGATGGTGGCGGCCTTCTTTTTACACGTACAGAATATTTAGAAGCAATAAATCAATACAATGAATTAATTCCATACTTCAAAAAGTTTAAAGGATCGGTTGAGTTTATTAATGATGAACCAAGATATTGTTTATGGCTAGACGAAAGAAAATATGAAGAAATAAAAGATAACCCTATCGTTAAAGATAGAATCTTAATAACTAAAACACATAGAGAAAATTCACGAGATACAGGTACTAACAAACTCGCTTTAAGGCCTTGGGAATTCAGAGACACCCACGAATCAGAACAGTACTCTATAGTCGTCCCAGCTGTTTCTTCAGAGAATAGATTCTATATTCCTATGGGAATTATAAGTGCGGATACAGTAATTTCAAATCGTGCATATGTGATTTATGATGGCGATATTTTTCTCCTTGGTGTACTAATGTCGCGTATGCATATGACATGGGTAAAAGCTATCGGTGGCAGACTAAAGACTGATTATAATTATTCTGCAGGACTATGCTATAATACGTTCCCATTTCCTAAAGTTTCAACTGTAAGACTAAATAAAATTAGAGAGGCAACTTTAAATATATTGGACATAAGAGAAGAACAAGGAGGTTCTCTTGGTGAATTGTATAGTCCTGAAACTATGCCGAATGAATTAAAAAATGCTCATATTGAACTTGATGATATCGTTGATAGAATTTATCAAAAAAGAGAGTTTATCAATGATGAAGAACGTTTAGCTGTCCTTCTTAATTTGTATCAAGAAATTACAAAAGTGTAGGTGTTTTAATGGAGAAATTAATAGAGATAAACTATAACCAGACAGGGAAAAGTAAACACGAAAATGATTATGGAATGCGTGAAATGCAAGCAAGAGCATTTGAAAAACGAGAGTCACAATATTTGTTGGTTAAAGCTCCGCCAGCTTCTGGTAAGTCGAGAGCTTTGATGTTTATTGGTTTAGATAAACTGATTAACCAAGGATTGAATAAAGTTATTGTTGCTGTACCAGAGCGGGCAATAGGAGCATCTTTTAAAAGCACTAATTTAAAAAGTAGTGGTTTTTTCGCAGACTGGGAGGTTAATCCTAAAAATAACCTTACAAGTCCTGGCGGAGATAAATCTAAAGTAAATTCATTTGTAAGATTTATGAATTCTGATGATAATATACTTGTTTGTACTCACTCAACACTTCGCTTTGCATATGAAAAACTAGATGACAAAGTATTTGATGAATGCCTGATAGCTATAGACGAGTTTCATCATGTGTCAGCAGATGTAGACTCTCGTTTAGGAGATGTATTACGTAACATTATCCGTAATTCTTCCGCACATATAGTTGCTATGACGGGCTCTTATTTTAGAGGTGACTCTGTGCCTATTTTATCTCATGAAGAAGAGGAGTTATTTGATAAAGTCACTTATACATATTACGAACAGCTAGATGGTTATGAACATCTCAAAAGTTTTGGTATAGGTTATCATTTTTATCAAGGGAAATACACAACCGCCATACACGAAGTACTAGACACCAATTTAAAGACCATTATCCATATCCCGAATGTAAATTCTGGTGAATCTACAAAAGACAAATATGATGAGGTTAATCGTATTATCGATTTAATAGGTGTTGTTGAATACCAGGATGAAGAAACGGGCATAATATTTGTGAAACGACACGAAGATGGAAAAATGCTGAAAATTGCAGATTTAGTTGATGATCAACTTGATCGAGAAAAGGTAGTTGAATATTTAAGAAATATGACAGAGTTAGATGATTTAGATATCATTATTGCTCTTGGAATGGCAAAAGAAGGCTTTGATTGGCCCTATTGCGAGCACACTTTAACAGTGGGATATCGCGGTTCTCTAACAGAAATTGTTCAAATTATCGGCAGAAGTACTCGAGATAGCTATAATAAGTCTCACGCGAGATTTACTAACCTAATTGCACAACCTGATGCAGAGGATGATTTGGTTACTTACAGTGTAAACACTATGCTTAAAGCTATCTCAGCTTCATTATTGATGGAACAGGTACTTACACCTGATTTTAAATTTAAGCGTAGAAAAGATGATGGAGAAAAAACATCGGGCAAAGAGGGAGAATTATTTGTAAAAGGTTTTAAGGAACCATCGACTGAGAACGTAAAAAAAATTATAGATAATGATATTAATGATTTGAAAGCTCAAATTTTCCAAGACCCTCAAGTCCAAAAGTCATTTACAGGCGATGTAGAGCCAGAAGTATTGAATAAGGTGTTAATACCCAAAGTGATTCAAAAAGTCTATCCTAAGCTAACTGATGAAGAAATAGAAGAGGTTAGGCAGCATGTCGTACTGGACACTGCACTCAAAGGTTCAAAAACAGAGGAAGTTGGGAATAAAAAGTTTATAAGAATGGCAGATAAATTTATTAATATCGAAGATCTTGAAATCAATCTTATAGACTCTATTAATCCATTCCAGAAAGCTTATGAAGTTCTATCTAGAGAACTGGATGCACCAGTATTGAAAATAATTCAAGAGTCAATAGAAGCTAAGCGTATAACTTTTGATGAGTCTGAATTGGTATATATTTGGCCTAAAGTAGAAGAATTCTTTCAAAGGAATGGCAAACGTCCAGATTCAAGCTCTACAGATCCTATCGAGAAAAGAATGGGAGAGGCAGTACTCTATATGCAGGAGCTAAGGAGAAAGAAAGAAAATGAACAATAGATATCATTCAATTGATGAAATAATGAAAAGTGATTTATTCGAAGATATAACATCAAAAACTAAGAAGATCAATAAAGTAAGTTATGATCCAGAAATAGAAAAGTTTAGAGAGATTATAGATTTTGTAAAGGAAAATGGAAGAGAACCTTATAAAGTTGATAACAACTGGGAAGAACGGAAATTAGCTAGTCGTTTAATTGGTATACGTAAAGATGGTGAACGATTAAACTATTTAAAGCAGTATGATGAAATTGGGTTATTGGGACAAAACAAAAAAGAAACAAAAATACCCGAAGTGAACTCTGTTGAGGATATTCTTTTGAGTGGGTCTTCTGAGTTGTTGAGAGATAGTTCATTGGAAAACGGTAAGAAGTCCATCTTTGACACAAGCTCAATACGAAAACCTATGACAATGCCAGGTTACATAGCTAAACGAAAGAAAATTAAAGATTTTGATAGATATGAGAAATTATTCAAAGCTTGCCAGAAAGATATTGCGGAAGGTAAAAGAAAACTTTTACAATTTAGAAATGAGCAAGATATTCATCCAAATAACTTTTATGTTCTAAATGGGGTTTTACTTTATGTTGAATCAGTTGGAGAGCGAAAAAAAGTTAATAATAAAACTAATGCAAGATTAAAGTGTATATTTGAAAATGGGACCGAATCAGATATGTTACTGCGGTCTCTAAGTGCAGAGCTATATAAAAATGGTAGAAGAGTGACTGAAAATGAGAATACTCTTTTAGACAATATAGGTACGGATGACGTGGCTACAGGATTTATTTATGTACTTAAATCTTTAAGTGAAGATGTTCAAATTAGCTCTATTAAAAATCTATACAAAATTGGTTTTACCACGGGAGCAGTTGAAAATAGGATAAAGAATGCAGAAAAACAGGCAACTTTCCTCTACGCACCAGTTGAAGTAGTTGCAACTTATCAAGTGTTTAATTTGAATGTGAGTAGATTTGAAACATTACTCCACCGAATACTTTCTCATAAGAACGTTAATATTTCTATAGTAGGACCGAATGGCAAAACAGTAGTTCCTAGAGAGTGGTTTGTGTCCACCTTAGAAGAAGTTGAAGAAGTGATTAATGACATTGTCATGAAAATCAATCTATAAAAAAATTAGTTTCCAGTGTCCTTTAATACTCAATCAAGAATGGATATAGTTTTAGAGAGTATTTCAAAATTGATAAATATAATAGGAGCTAAAATCCTTTAAATTAGGTATTTATGAGGGCTAAAGATCTTAGGACTCTTAGGCTGAGACTTATGTTTCAGCCTGTTTTTTTTAAATATAATAACGATATTATTTCTGTATTATATGAATTTTATATTTTTAATCTTTGTTTCCAGCCCTGCTTTGCCTGCTTCATATACGTATCTATATGATTGATCTTCTGTTATGTTACTGATTAACTCCAATTTACCTAAGAGAATTAACGTTGTTAATATATCTATTTGTTCGAAGTTATTATCATACACATCTTTTAGATGTTTATTGAAATCAATAGTGATTTCTTTAAATAAGTTGTCTAGATCTATATTACTTAAGTGTAAACGACAGTTATAAAATGTAGGAAATCGGCAATTTAAAATTGTTGGTTTACCTACATTTTTTAGTATGCTTCTCTTATCCGGAAGAAAGGAGACAGATGGATGAGAGCAGACATACGCGAAGGAGTGAGACGCTACGTGAATGACGACATCAAACCCAATTTCGCTGCACTGGCCCGACAGTACAACTGTGACTATCGAACGGTGAAGGCAGCGTATGAGGCGGCAAGACATCCCCAACCCGAAAGGCAACGGAAAAGGAAACGAAGCAAACTGGATACATATGCGGAGATCATCGACTCGAAACTGGAACTCCAATGCAGCGCCTACAGTATCTACACCTTCATCCGCAAGCAGGGTTATGATGGCAGCTATAGCCTCGTCAAGCAGTACTGCCGGAAAACCCGGCAGGAGAAACAGAAGAAGGCGACCATCCGGGTGAGCTATTCCCCCGGCCTGGCGGGCCAGGTGGACTGGAAGGAGGATATGACGCTGGTGAGCCGGCAGGGAGAGATTTTCCGATTCAACATATTTTTGTATGTATTGTGCTACTCGCGGAAGAAGTTCATTACCCTGACTTTTGAACGCAGTCAGGACACGCTGTTCAGCTGCCTGGATGATGCATTCCATCACACTGGTGGCGTACCGGAGGAGATCTGGTTCGACAATATGCGGACGGTGGTGAACCAGCCGAAGAGCCAGTATACGGATGTCCAGTATCACCCCCGGCTCTATGAATTCAGTAAGGATGCCGGATTCCAGCCCATTGCCTGCCGGCCCTATCGACCCCAGACGAAAGGCATGGTGGAAGCACTGGCACGGACGATGGACCGGCTGCGGGTCTATAACCATGAGTTTGAGGGTACCATTGAACTGCTTCACATTGTGGATGAACTCTGTGAGGAACTGAATACGGAAGTGTCCCAGGCCACAGGGGCGCGTCCGGATGATCTGTGGCATGAAACAGAAAAAGAGTACCTGCACACATTGCCGGAGAATCTGCTGGCCCCCTACTTCGAAGACCAGATTACCCGGGTGGTCTCGAAGGAAGCCATGGTGCAGTTCCGTCAGTGCAAGTACTCCGTGGATCCTCGGTATATCGGGAAGACCGTTGACATCGAACTCTCCGATACCGAGGACACCATACACATCCATTATAACGGAGAAATGATTCGTTCACATCCACTGACGACCGATCGATTGAATTATACAGCGGAAGACGCATTCCATATTCTCAAATCCGATGTATTTGCCGACCGCCCGGATGAAGATATCCATGCATACATCCAGGAATCATTGGCATTATATGACCAGTTGGAGGTGGAATCATAATGAGTGACTACCAGCAGCTACTGCTGAATTTCGAACGCCTCGGTTTGAATCATATGCAGGCACATTTCCCGGCATTCATGGACCAGGTCAATCAGAAGGAGACCACGCTGACTGCGGCCCTGCTGGAGATGACGGAAAAGGAGATCGGTTTTCAGGATCAACAGAAAACCGATCGTGTCATCCATAGAGCCCGTTTCCCAAAACTGAAAACCTTCGATGCCTTTGATTTTGATTTCCAGCCCGGTCTCAATCGAATGGAGATATTGGATCTCAAGCATCTTGGCTTTATGGCGCACAGTGAAAATATCGTATTCATCGGCAGTCCAGGGGTGGGGAAGACCCACCTGGCCACTGCCCTCGGTGTGGAAGCCTGCCGCCAGGGCAAACGGACGCTGTTCATCAACTGTCATGAACTATTACTCAGACTGCGTACCGCCTACGACAAAGGCACCCTTGAACGGGTGCTGAGGCGATATGCCCGGTATGAGCTCCTGATTATTGATGAAATCGGATATCTGCCTATTGAACGACAGGAGGCCGACCTGATCTTCCAACTGTTGAACATGCGCTACGAGAAACGGTCCACCATCTTTACCACCAATATCGCCCTGTCCGGCTGGGGCGAACTGTTCAAAAGCCCTGAGACCGCCGCAGCGATTCTGGACCGGATTGTGCATCACGCAAAGATATATAAAATAACAGGCAGATCATATCGTCTGAGACGAGATCCGTCTGCTTGAGCAATCTGGCACTCTACATTTTGATTGTCGAAAACCGACATTTTTATTTTGCCCTTAACCTACAATTTTAAGTTGCCCTTGACACTTAAGTTTAAAAAGGACTTTTTATTGTCTTTAGACTGTAGTTCTAAGTTGTTGTCAAGAATCTTTTTTAAATAATAATAATAGGCACTATGTTCTGACCCTCGTTCAAGAGTGGTGATAATATAAGAACTAAATTCTGTTTCATCGAAATAGTATAAAGCAGTATAATATATATATAACTCTTCTATTTCATCCAGCATTGCTTCATCGATGTAGCTTTTCCCACGCATACTTGTTATAAAATATTGTTTAAGTTGCGCTGGCATATTCTTCTCTTGAATATAATCATTTATATTATTTTTCAATATTTTCACCCCAGTTTTTATATTCCCATATTATCATATATCACTGCTTATGTAGACTATAGTCAGTAGACCTGAAGCCACATTCCTTTAAGAATTAGAATAAAGGAATGTGGGGATAGTTATGGAGATTGATAAAGCATTTGGCGAAGTATTAAAACAAAAAAGAGTACATAATTCAATTTCTCAAGAAGAATTAGCATATTTAAGCAATTTAGATCGTACTTTCATAAGTATGCTTGAAAGAGGGAAGAGACAACCTAGTTTAAAAACTATATTTGTTTTAGCTGATGCATTAGAAACTCTCCCTAGTCAGCTTATAAGTGAAGTGGAGAAAAAATTAAAATTATAAAATAATATAAGAACAGAGGCACTAGATTCGTGCCTCTGTTCTTATTCTTCAATATCAAAATCCTCTAATAGAATGTTCATATTCTTACGTTGCTGTTCTTCTTTCTCCCGGCTGGATTCTTCTTTTGGAATATCGGGAAAAAATGAATTTAAGTTCTCAATAGATATATTTTTATCTTTATTAAGATCCATGTTAATTAACTTTTCTTTAATGTTGAATTGATTAACTGCTGATTCTTTTATATCCTGTAGGTGAGGATACATACTTGAAAGAATTATATTATTATATAATTCTTCATAATGTCTCGCGCGATATTCTTGCTTATTTTTCTCTTCTCTTAGTAACTTATTGTCATCAATGTACTGTTTATATTTTTGTTCATTTTCTTTTAATTTTTTGAGTTCATTATACATATCGTACAGTAAGATCTCTAAATCCAGTAATTCATTTTTTAAATTATTATTTTCAATATCATGCCTTTTTAAAATGAGATCGATACTTGGTAATAATGAATCGTTTAAGTCATTTGGCGAGACTTTAGTTATGACAGGGTTATTTAATTCTTCAATATAGTTTTTCATACGTCTGCTCCACGTATTTCTGCCAATTTTGGTCTCTCTTTCGAGTAAAGAAGGTGTTAACTTTTCTCCATGAAGTCTATACTTTATATCCAAAGCAAGTCGCATTAATTGTTCATCTGTCCATTCGCTAGGTCTTCCACGGCGCTTCTTTAGTTTATTCTCTTTCAAGTGCTTCATCCTCCAATAAGTTGGAATCAATAGTTGCTTTTTTATCCATGAAAGCTGCTAATTGTTTTGATGTAGATTTTAATAAATCATTATTTCCTTGTATATAAGTTTTAGAAAGATTCGTTGATAAATCTCGCATCAGTATTATTGATTCTTTAATTTTCACACTTAAGTCATCAGAAGTATTCGTCAACCAATCAATAGCTTCTTCTCGCTCGTTAATTGCTGGTTTAAATGCAAACTTAGGACAGAATTTACAATACTCAATGCATGTATCCGGAAAAACAGATTTCTCTTCTGTACAAAACCCATATTTCACTCTACCAACAATTTTATCTAAATTATATTGATTAATATCGATAGTTCTGCCTTTATCATAAATATATCTTTTCCATCCGATAATCCCGCCCTCCATGTTATTACTGATTTTATTTTCTATTTGGTTTTGAGACAGGCGATAAACATAAGACTGTGAAAAATGTTCTGCATGAGAATAATAGCTGTATTGGCTTCTAATTTCATCATGTCCTGCCATTCTGGCTATCGATAGCATATTAAAACCTTGCAGAGCCATGTTAATAATTGCAAAATGTCTTGTGTCACCGGATTTAATTCTATCTAGGTTATAAATACCATATTTTCCTTCAACAATATTCTCATAAAACTGTTTTTTCATTAGATCAAAATCTCTTCTATTTATTCTTTCATTTTTTTTAGTATATTTCTTTTGTCTGAAGGCATATAGTAACTCAACAGGTAACAAATACTTTGATTCAGATTCAACAGTAGCCAATTGAAAAATAATGTTTTTCATCAACTTATAAGTTGATTCATCGATTTCGATTCTTTCAATTTGGTCTTCCGATATATTATACTCTGTATTTTTCTGTTTTATTCTCTGTATTTTAATTCTGTATGGTGAAATATAGTTTGCATTGAATTCTAAACAGTCCTTCTTTAATGATAAAAATTCAGTTGGTCTTAAAGGAATAATATTAGTTAGAAGCCACCAAAGCTTTATTGGTAAATACTCTAGTGTGTCTTCTGTAGAGTTATTTTGAAAGTAATCATTTAAAACTTCATCAAAAGTAATAATATCTTCGAATGCTGGTAGGTTTCTTTGAAGTTTCTTTTTAGAAAGATGACCATTACAAAGATTAATTATCTTTTTTGAAAGAGGTATTTTATAGAAAGACATAAAACTCTTAACCACAGTTAAAAGATGATAGCCTTGGTACGAATAATGTTGTGTTTCTTTGGTTAAGAGCTTTTCTAAACTATCGGTATCATTAAATCCTTCACTTGCTAGTGTAGCTTTTTTTAAAGCAATCACTTCATTATAAATAGTTAATGATTTCCTTCCAGATAGCAACCGGGTAATAGTAAATTTTTTTAATGCAAGATTTATCTCAGGATATCTATCGATATCAAATTTTATTGGTATGTAGTGATTATTGATATCGCAGGAAAGTTGCCATTCAGTTTGTTTAAATGAACCAGTGATGGATTTCTTAGATGAAAGTTGTTTAAACAAAACTTCATATTCGACTGTATCAAATGTATTAAAATCGACATTTTGTCGTTTCTCGATAATATTATTATTGTTAAATTGACTGACTATAGCTTTTATTTCCATAAGTTCACCTCTTTTTATTCCAGTTTAAGCTTATGAGATATCTTATTAATTTCATCCCACATTTTTTGGGAGGGTATATATGTGTTGACCACTTCATTTCCAAATGCTAATCGTGCTTCTTTCCAAACAAACAAGGTATGGAGCAAAAATTTTGTCTCTCTCTTCATTAGAAGATGATTTTCTTCCTCCTTAAGCCTCTTTATAAGACGTAGCATTTCCTCGTTTAATTGAATTAAGATGAGGTTGTTTGGTATTACATATTCACAAGAGAAACAATTTGTAAGTTGTGGATTTATACAACTGGGTGAAATCAAACATTGAGCATTTTCATTCTTGGAAGGAAGATTTCCTCTGGATAGTTTAACCAATATCTCTTGTATTTCACTTTTAGTATAACCCTGAAGTTTTGAAACAAGATTTTTTCTTTTGTTATACATTTCTTCTAAAAAACTCTCAATATTTTGATTGCTTTCGTTAGATGGTAAAGTTATGTTTAATGTAAATTCAGCAAGGTTTTCTAAATGACTTGGAGAGACATTATCTCTAACATTTTCAATTAATCTAGTCCGGTCTTCCAGTGTATGATGTACATGATCCAAATGGTTTAAATATATAATCAGATAGTTGTATAGCCACCCAAAATGACCACGTTTAAAGAGATTATAGGCAACACGATTAATTGAACCATCTTTATTTGTAGCCTGAATGTAACGACGAGTAGAGTCACCCCTATTATGAGACCGAGAGACTTGTGTTAAATGTAATGCAAGATCACTATCCTCACCATCTTCTTCTGCTATAGAATAGAAAAGATACGTTGCTACAGTATTATTCATTTTTCGTGAGCTAAATAAAAAATCATACTTGTTGTCAAGTTTGTCAAAAAACCTTTTATGACTTATCTTGCCTTCAGTTCTGATATTATTATACTTGCCTTCAGTAAAAGTATTTAAAATTAAACCACTCTCAACACTCCTTCTGTGTAATTCAGAAATCACTAAACCATATGCAAGTGGTTCTTTTAAATCAGGCGAAACAATGAAGGTCAAAAGTTCATCAGTTTTATTACTTCTTTGGTGTCTATAGTGTATATAAAGCTGCTTTATTACAGATTCAATTTGAAAATCCGTTAGATGATTATCGTTGAACCATTTTAAATCATCTATATCAAGATGTTGAAGATTAATATTGGGTGTTTTTAATATTAGATCCTGTCCTCTGATAAAATCAGTCATAAGCAAAATAGTATAAACCCACATATTTGCATAACTTCTATTATTAACTGAAGAAGGAATATGAATATTAACATTTTTTACATATTGGTAAATTTCAAAAAATACCTCTGGACTATATAATTCTTTTGTTTTTTCTCGGAATCCATTAGATAGTAATGAAAATTCAATCTCAGGATCAATAGCTTTTTGATTGTAAACATATTTTAAAAATAAAATCAGAATTTTCTTCTCCCCTTTTTTAAATGAAGAAGAGTCTTGAAAAAAGCTATTGATTTCTTCAGTAGATAACAAGAATATCTCGTTATTCATATTGCTAACTATTTTTTTGTAAAATCTTTTATACAATAAAATTCTATCTCTCACATAACGATTACTACCTTTTATTTTGTTTATCTGTTGTGAACAGTACTGTTTAAATAACTTCTTAGTTTCCGTTAGTTCTATCTTAGTGTCAAAATTATCAACAAACTCCTTTAATTCTTTTGCAGCGACACTGGGTGTATAGTCTATCTTTCTGTTCTTCGATACTTTCTTCATTTGGAATTCTTCAATTTCTTTTTTGGGAATATACCAAGTGTTATTGTGTTTAAAGGAGTGGGGGAATTGATTATAAGAGTTAATCAATTCTACTATGTTAGCACTATTTTTATAACCTAATTTTTTGGCTGCCTCTTTAACAGTTAAAGAGTTTTCTATGTCTAATTCTATTTTCTTTCTGTAAATTAAATATTTCTCATACTCTTTTATAGGAACCCACCATTGGTTTCCATATTTCATTGACTGATTAAATGTGTTGTCTTTGAACAATTTATGCACTTCGTATCTGCTTATATTCAAATTGTCGGAGATATCTTTAGCAGAAAGGTAATCTTTGACTAATGGATCGTCATTTAACTTAATTCTTTTATTACTATTATATTTGCTTCTTTGCATCTTCAGAGCATTTTTCTTCTTTACTAAATGGCTTTCAAAATTTTTTAAATCGTCTTTATGTACTCGCCAACTACCATTTAGTTTTAATGACTTGGGAAATACGCCAGCATGAATATAGCTTAATATTGCACTCCTGGACTTTTTGAGTATAATCATTATTTTATCAATACTTAAATAATCATTATCATAATATATCTTTTTATATTCGTCGAAATCTGAACGAGGTATTCTCCATTTTCCCTGAAACTTAAAAACATTAGGAAAGATGTTTCTTCTTATTAGTTCAGATACTGCGGCATTTGAACTCAAGCCAAGTTCTATTGCTGCCTCAGTTGTGCTCAGCGATTGAAAACTTTTAGATTTGTAGTTTTCAATGTCAGATAGAGGAATTCTCCATTTTCCATTAAGTTTAAACGCATTAGGAAAAATAGACAGATTAATTAAATCGATTATTGAAGTCGTATTATTATATCGAAGTATTTCCATAGCTTCTTTGGTATCAATAGAATTTTTTCTTTTATCTAAAATATTTTTAATATCATTTAAAGGTATTTTCCATGCTGAATCTTGCTTATAAGCATTAGGGAGTGCTTTCTTCTTTATTAGATGAAGCACAGCAGTAGTTGATCCAAGGCTTAGTAATTTTGCTGTTTCTTTAGTAGTTAGCAGTTTATTTTTGTCAAAACTCACTATAAATCACTCTTTTCTTGAGATAAGTCTAGGCATATATTTTTCATGTAGATTAGAAAATTTGTCCTCAATCTTTTTATGGATTCTTTCGGTAGAAACGATATATGTGAGTGAAGAATCAATGCTTGAGTCGCCTCGCAAGTGGGCGATTTCATATGGGTTTTCAGCTTCTTCAGCAATAATATTAGTAAAGGTGCCACGCCCAATATGAGTTGACCACTTCATATATCTTAAATGTTTAGCAATCAGTTTTTGTTCACTGTCACCATGGTTTTCTAGTAAGCTTATAAAATGACCTTTTACTTTTTCAAAGTATTGACGATAACTTCTTTGAGACATGGCTTTACCATCTCTGTTTACAAATAAAGCATTAGTGCCATCTTTAGTTCTATAAAGTTTAATATGATCACGAAATAGACTGTGTCCCCAACCATTTATCTCAAGTACCCTTTGGCTGCGTTCTTTTTTTACAGATGAATGTTCCTTTAAATCAGTTCTAAAATTTTGGTTTTGAAGTTTTAGAATATAATCACCTTCCTTCATTCGTCGGGCTACTTGTACTCTCTTTAAATTAATAACCTCAGAAACTCTTAGTCCTCCAAAGATTTGAAAGTAAATCCCCAGGGCAATAGGCTTAGCTACAGATATTGCAACTTCTAACAGCAGAGGGATATAATTAACGGGTAATGTATGTTCTATCTCTTTAGCTTCTCTTGACGGGTACATAGGTTTGAAAGGAGATTCTATATATAATCCGAAATGTGATTCCTTTTTCTCAAAGCTATTCTTGCTAAAGGAGTCTATAACATTAATACTGACTAACCAAAAATAAAAATGGGTCAATGTTCTCTCTACATCCTTAACTGTATCCCTCCTCACCCCAGATGATGAAAGATTGTTTAAATACTGGGTGCCGTGTTTTATTTTTAAATCGCTTAACAAGGTTATATTAAGGTTTTTTTGATTTTCTACTAAGTAGTTAAGGAATTTAACTGTGTTATTAGAATGTTTTCTTTGGGTGTTGTATTCTTTATTTTTCCAGTTATCGGTAATGAACTGACTTAAAGGGTGAATTATATGGGTGTTCGAAGCAATGTTTTTAAGACCTATTACTGCAAAGTGCTTTTTTTCAGTCTTACCATTACTTAAAAAAATACTATCGACCCATGCTGAGGTTGTACTAAATTTAATATTTTTATTATTATCAAACTGTATAATATTTTTAGTGTTCAATTTACATTCTCCTTTTATCAATTTATGAGTAAATCCTTATTTATAAGATCACCCATAGTTTATTTGTATATTGAGTATATTTCTATAATATACCTCAAAAGGTCTTTCGTTTATGAAATACTGACTGATAAAAACTATTTATTTTTAGAATAATGTACAGTTTTTCATATTCATACTTTCTAGATATTCATTTGAGGATAATTTTCTACTCTAGATTAATGTACAGTATATTTTAAATTGATTCCACTTGAAACTGTTTATATAAAGGGATTTAGAGTATCTTATGATTTAGTTTTTATGTACACTTTAATTATGTACAATTATATTCAGATAAGCCGGCCGTGAAGGGGAGCTTGTGGCCCGTTGGATCATCAAAAAAGCAAAAGTACAAAAGCCGATTGAACGGTTGTGGATCTCTTCAGTGACGGATAAGGCGATCAGGGAAGGGTTCAACAACTTGAAACCCGGCAAAAATTATGAAGATCTCTATGAAGCGGCTGTAGCGCGTTCTGAGGCGGACTGGTACATCGGACTCAACGCTTCCCGGGCTTTGACGACAAAATTCAATGCGCAGTTGAATTGCGGCCGCGTCCAAACTCCGACGCTTGCGATCATCGAACGCCGCGAACAGGAAATCAAACATTTCAACCCCAGGACATACTATGGCATAGAAGCATATGCACACGGTTTGAAGCTGACATGGCAAGATGATAAAGGCCAGACGCGCAGCTTCAATAAAGACGCTTTGGACCGTACCATGCAGAGAATTGAAGGCGAAGTATTTAAAGTCGCTGTCATCACACATAAAACGAAGAAATCTTCTGCACCTGGTTTGTATGACTTGACGGAACTGCAGCGCGACGCCAACAGACAATTGAATTTTTCGGCAAAGGAAACGTTGAATGTGCTGCAGAGCCTATACGAGCGCCATAAGGTCGTCACCTATCCACGTACCGACTCAAGGTATATTTCCGAAGATATCACCCCCACGCTCCCCGAAAGGCTCAAAGCGGCAGGCATCGGCGAGTACCGGCCCATCGCAACCAAAATATTGCGCAGTGGCATAAAGGCCAATAAATCATTTGTCGATGACAGCAAAGTCAGCGACCACCATGCGATCATACCGACTGAGAACCATGTGCATCCTGCAGACTTCAATGAAAGGGAAAAGCGCCTCTATGATATGATCATAAAAAGGTTC
This sequence comes from Salinicoccus jeotgali, assembly GCF_039538805.1. Taxonomy (GTDB): domain Bacteria; phylum Bacillota; class Bacilli; order Staphylococcales; family Salinicoccaceae; genus Salinicoccus; species Salinicoccus jeotgali. The sequence goes on from NZ_BAABCK010000020.1 coordinate 45,758, forward strand.
ATGGCTGTGCTGCTCCCGGCACATGAATATGAGCAGGTGACGGTGAAGGTGAACGCCGGGACCGAGCATTTCACGGCTCAGGGCAGCACCGTCAAGAAAGAAGGATGGAAAGCGGCCTATAAGAATCATCGTGAAGATCCGGGGACTGAGCAGAAGAATCAGCAGCTCCCTGAATTGAATGAAGGCGATATCCTTGAAATTGACCGCATCAACCAGACATCCGGACAGACTAAAGCACCATCACGGTTTACAGAAGCCACCTTATTGTCGGCAATGGAAAATCCAACCAAGTACATGGAGATGGACGACAAGAAACTTAAGAACGTATTGGATGCGACAGGTGGGCTTGGCACAGTCGCAACACGTGCGGACATCATTGAGAAATTATTGAACGCCTTTATGATTGAAAAACAAGGTCAGGAACTTCGCACGACTTCAAAAGGGCGCCAGCTGTTGGAACTGGTCCCGGATTCGCTGCGCTCACCGGCCACTACAGCCATATGGGAACAGAAACTTGAGCAAATCGAAAAAGGTAGGCTGGATAGGGAGACTTTCATCAAAGAAATGAAGGCGCACACCAAAACGATCATCCAGGAGATAAAGGCGAGCGACAAGACGTACAGACATGACAATATTTCAAGCAGATCATGCCCTGACTGCGGAAAGCCGATGCTTGAAGTCAATGGCAAAAAAGGCAAGATGCTCGTATGCCAGGATCGTGAGTGTGGCCACCGCAAAAATGTTGCGCGCATCACCAATGCCCGTTGTCCGAGATGCAAGAAGAAGATGACTTTAAGTGGTGAAGGCGAGGGCCAGATATTCACATGCTCCTGCGGATACAGGGAAAAACTATCAGCGTTCGAAGCGCGCAAAAAGAAACAGGACCGCGGGAAAGTCGATAAAAAGACAGTGAAGAAGTATATGCAGAAGCAGGATGACGAAGCACCGATCAATAATGCCCTGGCAGAGCAGTTGAAAGGCTTGAAGCTTGATGACTAGATAAGTGGTGGTTTGCGTTATCGAGATGTCTATGGCATAATGTCGTGCATGCATGGAAGACCATGGACTCATTCACGAGCCTCCATATGACGAATGTATAAAGGAGAGGTACCTTGACACAGTGTAACAATTGTGGAGAGAACTGGAATTTTAAACATGTCATGACACAATATCTGGCATTCAATCCATCAATGGACTGTCCGTCATGCGGTGAAAAGCAGTACTTGTCCAGCAAGTATGCCAAAAGATGTGTGGCTGCCACGCTGCTGCTGCCCATCCTCATGCTGCTGCCCGCTTTTTTTGAAATATCCATCGTGGCGATGGCAATTATGTTTGCAATCGCCCTGATCGCCATAGTTTCCGTCCATCTGTTTACGGTTGAATTGATGTGCGAAGATGAAAGATGGCCAGGGCGTCTATATGACCGCATGGCAGACAGATGAAATAAATGAAGACAAGGAAGGCTCCCTTCCTTGTTTTTTTATTCACAAAAGTGTCGGTTTCGCCGCGTCCTGCCTCATTATGGGACTGCTATGATTGAAGCAGGAGGTGTCGGGATGAAATTCAAGAAACAGAATCAGCACGGTGCATGGGCCATGGTATTCATGCCGCTCATAATAGGCATGGTCGCCGGAGGCTTTCATCTTTCTCAGTTATTTTATATGGCAGGATGGTTGATGATATTCTTTATGGCGGATCACATCCTCCATTTCATCAAACGGTTCAAACGAAAGGAATATGGCTATTTGAAAGCAGCAGCCCTGTTCTTTGCAGCTGCCGCATTGCTCTTTGTCTACCCGCTCATCACCGAATACCGGATAATCTTCTTCTTTATGGCGATGATTCCATTCGGTATGGTAAATGCGCGCTATGCCTATATCAAAAAGGAGCGTGCCTTGGTCAATGATGTTGCAGCCATCATCATCTTTTCAATAGCAGGCGGGGGCATTGCATTTTTGAATCTACATACATTTACAAGTGGTATCTTCTTCACCATGCTGATCAGCTTGTTATTTTTCATCAGCACTGCATTATTCGTCAAAACGATGATCAGGGAAAAGAAGAACAGGATATTTAAAATCATTTCCTTTTCGTATCATACGGCACTTTTTATACTGATGATGTGGTGGCACTGGTTTTTGGCAATCGCATTCATATTCAGCCTGATCAGGGCTGTTCTCCTGTACGGCAGGGGATGGAAGATGAAGCGGATCGGCATCCTCGAAATCATCCATGCCATATGGGTGACGTGCTGGGCGATCATCTATCTTGTCTACGTCATATAGATGAAATGAAGATTCATCAATCGTCATTCATTCTGATATAATTAATCATGAATATGAAAAAGATTGGAATGACGAAGATGGAACGGGACACCTTGTACGAATCGGCTAGAGAAATACTCAATACTAAAAGGACCACCCGCAACGGCAAGTTGGGCCATGTCGCGAGCGCCATTTTAACCCGCACGGGCAATATTTATACAGGAGTAGCCATGGACCTGCCTTCATCAATCGGCTTCTGTGCAGAACATGCTGCAGTGTCCGCTATGGTGACGGCTGGGGAGTACGATATCGCAAGCATCATCGCCGTCTATGAGAACGGTGATGTCATGGCCCCATGCGGCAGGTGTCGCGAATTGATCAACCAGGTAGGGGAAGATAATTATGACTGCACAATCTATCTTCCTGACGGGCGAAGCGCATCCCTCCGGCAGTTATTGCCGGAACGCTGGGATGTGCGATACCTGAATTGAAGGGTGGACTATGCTAAAATTTGAGGGGAATTGAACGAAAGGGGGAGAATGATGGCTAATTTCAATGACATAAATGCAACGGCGCAAGGGAACACCAAACGTCTGGTGAAGAGCGTGCCGGATGTGATGAAAAGCTTCAAAGACCTGCAGGAGGCAGCCTACAAGGACGCAGCACTTGATACGAAGACTAAAGAGTTCGCTGCCTTATCCTATGCCATAGCAGACAAATGCGAAGGTTGCATCGGCGCACACGTCAATAAATTGATCAAACTCGGCGCGACCCGCGATGAAATCGCTGAAATTGCAGGCGTCGCCATCGTCATGGGCGGGGGCCCGGGCAGTGTATACGGTGGTAAAGCGTTACAGGCCTACGATGACTCCATGGAAAATCAAAGGTAATGAAATAACACAGACCAGGGTAGAGGCTACTCCGGTCTGTGTTTATTTTTTCGGCGCATGATGACGATTTTAATTGCGATATCAATTACTTATATTTTTGTTACTTAGGGCTTGATCAGTGTATTTTAAGCGAATCGGTGTGCTTACGAATCAATTGCAGTCAAGGGGACTTAGTGGTAAATTAAATGGGAGAAACTTTCACAAAAAGGGGTTTATGAATGTCTAACACCATAAATATGGACAGCCTCGAAGAGGCACAGGCACTATTGGGTGCAAATGATCAGCACATCTCATTCCTGGAAGAGGAATTCGGCGTCACCATCCATACACTGGGCAATGAAATCACTGTCGAAGGCAGCTCAGAAAAAAATGTTGGAATGGCTGAAGATGTGCTGAGCAATCTATTGAAAATCATCCAGCGGGGTATGGCGGTCAACCTCCGGGACGTCCAGTCGGCCGCCCTTATGGCCCAAAAAGGCACAATCGAATACCTTGCTGATCTTTATAATGAAGAAATTGCACGCGATCAAAAAGGCAAAAGCATCCGTGCCAAAACAACGGGTCAACGGCTCTATGTCGAAAATATCAAGCGGCATGATCTTACATTGGGCATCGGCCCGGCCGGTACAGGCAAAACGTTCCTTGCCGTCGTCCTCGCGTGCCAGATGCTCCGTGACAACAATGTAAAGCGCATAGTGCTCACAAGGCCGGCAGTTGAGGCTGGAGAGAACCTCGGCTTCCTTCCAGGTGACCTCAAGGAGAAGGTAGATCCATACTTGCGCCCGCTCTACGATGGTCTACATGCCGTACTCGGAGTGGAACAGACGGACCGTCTGATAGACCGTGGGGTTATAGAAGTTGCACCACTTGCATACATGCGCGGCAGGACGCTCAACGAAGCATTCGTCATCCTCGATGAAGCGCAGAATACCACTCAAATGCAGATGAAGATGTTTTTGACCCGTCTTGGCTTCGGTTCCAAGATGGTCGTCACAGGAGATGAAACGCAGATCGACCTACCGGGATCCACTAAAAGCGGCTTGGTTGAAGCCGTCAGAATTTTAGGCGACGTCAAAGGGGTTGCGGTCAACAGAATGGATGAAACGGACGTCGTCAGACATCCGCTCGTCTCTAAAATCATCAAAGCTTACGAGAAGGAGTGAACGGAATGGTCAATATAGATTTTCTCGACGAACAGAATTTCACAGACGACACAGAGAAGAAAGAGATAGATTCACTTCTTAACTTTGCATATGAACACCTCGATGAAACCGAGTCTGCTGAGATCAGCATATCGTTTGTCGACCAGGAGGAAATCAGGGCGCTCAATAATGACTACCGCGGCAAGGATAGTGTCACTGATGTCATCAGTTTTGCGATGGAAGATGAGGATGACAGCCTCATCCACGAAGACGCGCCAAGGATGCTTGGCGACATCATCATCTGTACTGACCGTGCAAAGGAGCAGGCGGAAGAGTACGGACACAGCTACAAACGCGAGTTGATGTTCCTGAGCCTCCACGGTTTTTTGCATCTGCTGAAATACGATCATATGGAAGCGGAAGAAGAAAAAGAGATGAATGAAACCCAAGATAGGATATTGGATGCTTTCGGCATTCCCCGTAAGAACTGATATGAAATGGTTGGACCGCTTCAAGTATGCTGTAAACGGCATACGGCAACTACTGGAGAAGGATAGCCATTTCGCACTGCATACAGGCTTTGGCTTGATTGCCGTTATGGCCGGGGCGATCATTGGCATAGACAGGGTGGAATGGCTGTTCATACTCAGTGCGGTGTTTTTTGTATTAGTGGCTGAAGCCTTCAATACTGCGCTGGAAACGGCGGTGGATCTTGCTGAACCGGGCCGCCATCCACTGGCGGGTGCCGCCAAGGATATGGCAGCAGGCGGTGTGCTGCTCTCAAGCATATACGCTGCAAGCGTCGGATTGATTGTCTTCATACCTTATTTGATTTGAACAGGGAGAGATTGCGATGAATGATGGAATTTATAGAGGAGAGTGGCTGGAAGAGGTCAAAGTGGCGCAAAGCCGTGCCTATACGCCGTATTCCAAATTTAATGTAGGTGCATTGCTGGTTACACAGGATGATGAATATATTTATGGTGCCAATATCGAGAATGCCGCGTATCCCGCGACGATATGCGCCGAGCGCAGTGCCTTAGTCAGTGCGTATTCCAACAACATCAAAACATTCAAGGCGATCGTCATCATTACAGATGCAGAGGAGCCAGCAAGCCCTTGCGGGACATGCCGCCAGGTGATGAAGGAACTGTGCGATGACGATATGCCAGTCTATATGACGAACAAGGCAGGGGAAGTGATCAAGCGTACGGTGGATGAACTGCTGCCGCTTGGTTTCTCAGGAAAGGATATGGATCTATGAGTGAAAAAGGGTTTAAATCAGGTTTTATAAGTATCATTGGACGGCCGAATGTCGGTAAATCGACGTTCATGAACAAAGTACTGGGGCAAAAAGTCGCCATCATGTCGGATAAGCCACAGACCACACGCAACAAAATCCAAGGGGTCCATACCACTGAAGACAGCCAGATGATCTTTATCGATACCCCTGGAATCCACAAGCCGAAGCACCAGCTGGGCGAACACATGATGAAGGTGGCCCGCAATACGCTAAGGGAGACGGAAGTCATCCTCTTCATCATCAACGCAGCTGAAGAAATCGGCCGGGGTGATGAATACATCATCGATATGCTGAAAAACAATGACACCCCAATCATCCTCGTCCTCAATAAAATCGACCTGGTCCATCCCGATAAATTAATGGAACAGATTACAGTCTATAAGGATAAATTGAACTTCAGCGAAGTCGTGCCGATCTCTGCCTTGCAGGGCAATAATGTCGACCATTTGTTGTCGGTCATCGAAAGCTATCTTCCTGAAGGGCCGATGTACTATCCCGAAGACCGGATAACAGACCATCCGGAACACTTCATCGTCAGCGAACTCATACGTGAAAAGGTTTTGCACCTGACCAGCCAGGAAATTCCGCATGCAATCGGCGTTGAAGTCGACAAGATGAAGGCAGATGACAACGGCACCGTCCATGTGACTGCGACAATCTATGTCGAACGCGACTCGCAAAAGGGCATGGTGATCGGCAAGGGCGGTAAGATGTTGAAAGAAGTAGGACAGCTTGCCCGCTATGATATCGAGAATCTGCTCGGTAGCAAAGTCTTCCTTGAGTTGTGGGTCAAAGTCCAAAAGGACTGGCGCAACAAAAGCCAGTTCATCCGTTCGCTCGGATACCGCGATGAGGAGTATTAGAAAGAAATGATTTTTCAGCAAAAAGGCATCATGATCCGGCAGACGAACTATAGTGAGTCCAGCCGGATCATTACTGTGCTGACCGAAGACGGCACCCAAGTGCCGATGATGGCAAGGGGGTTCAATAAGCCAAAAAGCCCCTTTATAGTACTCAGGCAGGGGATCAAGGAAGTCCTATTCACATACAACCGCTTCAAAGGCATCGGCACGTTGAATGAAACCGATGTCGTCCAGCCCTTCAAGTACATCAACAACACATTTTCAGTCTATACGTATGCCTCCTATATCGTCGAACTGATCATCCGTGCCCTTGAAGAAGATCAGCAGCAGGAAAGTTTCTACCGGCTGCTCATCAAAAGCGCCTCCCTTCTGGAAGATAAGAGTACGCCCGCTGCAGTGACGGCCTTTGCAGCAATTAAGATGCTGCCGTACTACGGGGGACAGATGAATGTGGATGAATGTGCCACCTGCGGCAGTCGTGACCGTTCGCGCTTCTCGCATTACTCATTCAGCTATCATGGTGTGATATGTGCGGACTGCTTCAACGAAGACACGGGTGTGCGTTCGGTCCCGGTCAAAAGCCGGGTCTTGTATCTTGCAGGCTATATGAAACACGTCGCACTCCACAATGTCGAGTCCATCAATGTTACTGATGAGAATGGCAAGGCGTTGCTGAAGTTCGTGGAAATGATCTACGATGAGTATACCGGAGTATTCTTCAAATCCCGAAAACTCATTGAAACATTATAGAAAAATCCCACAGTACCAGCCTGAATGGTGGAAGATGAACAGACCTTCCACCATTCAGGCTTTTTATCTACAATCAATTCATGACTATCGCCGCACATTATGGATGACAGTACATGTTGGCTATTTGAATTTCATGCATGAAGACCGCTTCGCAGGGTAGAGATAAGGAAGAGAAAAAAGGAGGGCTATAATGGATATTGGAATCATTGGTGCTGGCGCGATCGCAAACGTGATGCTCAAGCGGATCAATGGCGACCAGCATGAGAACCTTACGATCAAGAGTGTGTTTGTAAGGAATGAAGAGAAGTACAATCATCTGGAAGATGAATTTAGTGTGCAGCTGTACACCGACTTGGAAGCGTTTCTGGCATCGGGCATCGACATTGTAGTCGAAGCGGCCGATGTTGCAGCTGTCAAGGCGCGTCTGCCGGAAGTACTCAAGCATAAGGACGCCATGCTGGTCAGCGTCGGTGCATTGGCTGATGGTGAGCTTGTAGCTGACCTCATGCAGACCGCGAAAAAATATGACCACACCCTGCACCTGCCGTCCGGCGCCATCGGTGGTTTGGATCTGCTGCAGAACGTCCAGTCACATGGTGAACTGGAACGTGTGCGGTTGACTACGCGTAAACCAGCCTCATCACTCAGCTATGAGGACGCCGAATCGGAGAAGGTGATATTCGAAGGCAAGGCAGCAGATGCCATCACCCACTATCCGAAGAACATGAATGTCTCCATCATCCTCGGAATGGCTGGTGTGGGCATAGAGGAAACGGAAGTGACATTGATCGCTGACCCCGAAATTGACCGGAATATCCATCAGATTGAAGTCGAAGGGGCGTTCGGCAACGCGGAATTCAAAATAGAGAATCGTGCCCTACCTGAGAATCCTAAGACGAGCTACCTTGCGGCCATCAGTATACTCGGCACTCTTGAGCGCCTCAACAGACATTTCAGTATTGGATGATTATCCAAGCATATAAAAATCGCACTCGTTCCCCTAGAGGAATCAAGTGCGATTTCTTTATATGCTGGCGCGGCTTGCCATTTTGGCCGCTGGTTATTCTAATATTTCATTTTGTCTGCAAGGAAAGCGTTCAGATCATCTATGCTGACCCGCTGCTGTTCCATAGTGTCACGGTCCCTTACCGTCACTTTCTGGTCTTCCAGTGAATCGAAATCAAAAGTGATGCAGTAAGGTGTACCGATTTCATCCTGACGTCTATATCTTTTGCCGATTGACTGGGACTCATCGAATTCTATGTTGAAGTCGCCTGCGAGCTTCTCATAGACTTTGATTGCCTCTCCACTCAACTTCTTGGATAGCGGCAACACTGCTGCTTTATAAGGCGCAAGCTGGTGGTGGAATTTGAGCACCGTGCGCTTCTCGCCATTATCCAATTCCTCTTCATTGTACGCATCACACAGGAACGCAAGCGTGACGCGGTCGAGTCCAAGGGAAGGCTCGATGCAATAAGGGATATATTTCTCATTCGTCTCCTGATCATGATAGGTCAAGTCTTCGTTCGAATGCTCCATATGCTGACGCAGGTCAAAGTCCGTACGGCTTGCGATGCCCCAAAGCTCTCCCCAGCCGAACGGGAATTTGTATTCGATGTCGGTTGTGGCGTTGGAGTAGTGGCTGAGTTCATCCTCATCGTGATCGCGGAGCCTTGTATTCTCTTCTTTCAAAGAAAGGTTTTTCAACCAGTCTGTTGCGAAGTTTTTCCAGTAATCCTGCCATTCCATTTCAGTGCCCGGCTTACAGAAGAATTCGAGTTCCATCTGATCGAATTCACGTGTCCTGAATGTAAAGTTACCTGGCGTAATCTCGTTACGGAATGATTTACCGATCTGGCCGATGCCAAACGGCAATTTCTTGCGCATCGAGCGCTGGACATTTTTGTAGTTGACGAATATACCTTGGGCCGTTTCAGGTCTCAGGAAGATCTCGTTGGTCGAAGACTCCGTCACACCCTGGAACGTTTTGAACATCAGGCTGAATTGTCTGATATCGGTATAGTTGTGCGCGCCACAGTTCGGGCATCTGATATCGCGGTCGTCGATGATTTTCTTCATTTCATCAAAGCTCAGGCCATCTGCAACGAATGAATCGTCTTCCTCCTGGAGGACGTCTTCAATGAGTTTATCTGCGCGGTGGCGTGTATTGCACTCCTTGCAGTCGATCATCGGATCGTTGAAGTTGTTGAGGTGCCCTGATGCCTCCCAAGTTTTCGGATTCATCAGGATTGCAGCATCAAGTCCGACGTTGTACGGTGATTCCTGGATGAACTTTTTCCACCAAGCCTGCTTTACATTATTTTTCAGTTCAATGCCAAGCGGTCCATAGTCCCAAGTGTTGGCCAGGCCGCCATAAATTTCACTGCCTGGGAACACAAAACCTCTGGACTTCGCCAAATTTACGATTGTTTCCATTTCCATTTGATTCGACTCCTCACTTTATCTTTTGTCATAGCGAAAGATGGTGAAAAATATAAACGTCCCCGGATAACAGTATTGTTATCCGGGGACGAGCCAAGCCCGCGGTTCCACCCCAATTAGTGTAAACACTCCGCTTTTATATATTTTCTGATCATCATATGCCAATTTCGGGTGTTAAGCTCGCACCATCCTTAACTCGCTTCACTATCATTATAGCCAGTCATCCACTTTTGTGCAACGATTTGCTTGTATTTCTTTATTTGCCTGAATGTATTATAATTATCCTGTTGGGAGTGAGCGCATGGAACTTAATGAGAGACAGGAAAAGATACTTAAAATCGTAAAGCAGCATGGGCCCATAACCGGCAGTAAAATTGCCGAACAGCTGTCCTTGACCAGGGCGACCTTGAGGCCCGACCTGGCAATACTGACCATGAGTGGCTATTTGGATGCGAGGCCGCGTGTCGGCTATTTCTATACCGGTAAAGAATCCGAGGAAGTGATGACTTCAAAAGTACGCAACATCCTTGTCAGCGAGGTGCAGAGCGTACCGATCCTGATTAAACAGGATACTTCCATCTATGAAGCGATCGTCAAAATGTTCCTTGAAGATGTGGGCACATTATATGCAATCGATGAAGACCAGTCGCTGGTCGGCGTAATTTCGAGGAAAGATCTTCTGCGTGGGACGATGGGCTCGAACGATATCGAAAAGGTACCCGTCAGCGTCATCATGACACGTAAGCCGAATATCACAATCTGTTATCCGAATGATCTGTTGATCTACGCAGCCAATCAACTGATCGAAAAACAGATTGATTCACTGCCCGTAGTCGAAGAACATGACGGCGTCGATAAAGTCATCGGCCGCGTCACGAAGACCACCATCACACGGGCATTCGTCAATCTAATGGAATAAGGAAGTGTTTCAATGAATAAAATCAAAGTGATCATCGCATCCGATTCGGTTGGGGAGACTGCTGAGCTTGTCGCCAAAGCCTGTCTCTCACAATTTGAAGTCGACGAATCAGAAGAGGTACTGATCAGGTACCCTTATATAGAGTCAGAAGAAAACGTCGATGAAGTGATCGACCTGGCCAAGAGTAAAGGGGCCATCGTGGTCTTTACGATCATCACGCCGGAGATACGGGCATACTTGAAGAAGGAGCTTGAGGCTGAGAATATCTCCAATGTCGATGTCATGGGACCGCTTATGAATATCCTTAAAGAAGAGACTGAGGATAAGCCATATTACGAACCGGGAAGGGTGCACCGCCTCGATGAAGATTACTTCAAGAAGATAGAAGCAATCGAGTTTGCAGTCAAATACGATGATGGGAAGGATGCCCGTGGCCTTGACAAGGCTGATATCGTATTGATAGGCGTATCACGCACCTCAAAGACTCCACTTTCTCAATACTTGGCCCATAAAAAATATAAAGTGATGAATGTGCCACTCGTCCCTGAGGTGACACCTCCCCGTGAAATCTACAATATCGACCCTGGCAAATGTGTCGGCCTTAAAATAAATGCGCCTGCACTCAATAAAATCCGAAAAGAACGGCTTACCCAGCTCGGCCTGAAGGATACGGCCAATTATGCAGATGACCAGCGCATCCAGGAAGAACTCGATTACTTCAATGAAGTGATCGGCAAAATAGGGTGCCCTGTAATAGATGTCTCGGACAAGGCGATTGAGGAAACGGCGAATGAAATTTTGGATTACGTCGAAAAAAGACTTGAATATAAGGATTGATGCAAGTGAGGATACCTGAAGAGACAGTGGAAGCAGTAAAGCAGGGGACCGACATCACCGATCTCGTCTCCAGTTACATCAAACTGGAGAAGCGGGGGCGGAACTATGTCGGTCTCTGCCCGTTCCATAATGAGAACACCCCATCCTTTACAGTAAGTCCGGATAAGCAGATCTGTCACTGCTTCGGCTGTAAGAAGGGCGGTAATGTATTCCAATTCTTTATGGAAGCCGAAAATGTCGCTTTTTCTGAAGCAGTCCGCCGTCTTGGGAAACCGCTCGGCATCGAAATAGAGAAGCAGGAAAGCAATGTCGACGATAATGAAATGCAGTTCATCAAAATGCATGAATATCTGACTGACTTGTATCATCATGTCCTGATGCACACAAAAGAGGGCGAGACCGCACTCGAATACCTGGAGGACCGGGGTTTTACACCGGAAATCATCCGCAGGGAAAAAATTGGCATCGCACCAAGCATGAAGGATTTCACTAAAAACGCATTGACTGAAAAGGGCTTCAGCCTTGAAATGGCTTATCAGGCAGGCCTCATTTCAAGGAATGAGGAAGCATTCACCTACTATGACCGCTTCAGCAGCAGGATAATGATCCCCATCCTGAATCATCAGGGCTATAATGTCGGCTATACCGCACGGAGCCTCGATGGACGCGAACCGAAATACCTCAACACCCCCGAAACAGCGATCTTCCAAAAAAGAAGGCTGCTATACAATCTGAATGATGCGCGCAAGGCGATCAGAAGTCATGATGAAGTCATTTTGATGGAAGGACACCTGGACATCGTCAAAGTCAAGATGACGGCTGTGCAGAATGTAGTCGGGCTGATGGGTACTGCGCTCAGCGATGAGCATATCCGGATGCTGCATCGGCTCGCCTCGAACGTGACGCTTATGTTCGACGGGGATGGGGCTGGGCAAAACGCCCAGTTGAGTTTGGGTGAAACGCTGTTGGAAGCAGGTCTCGATGTATTCATCATCTCGCTGCCAAAAGGTATGGACCCTGATGAATATATCGAACAGAATGGCCGCGAAGCCTTCGAAGATCTAGTGCGCAGTGAAAAGCGCCACTATATCCATTTCAAGGCGGAGTATCTGTTGGAAGAGAGCATGAATAACGACATGGCATTTTCAACCAACTTGAAGACACTTACCGGCCATATGAAATTCGTCAAAGATGAAGTCATCCGTGAAAGGCTTATCCAGCACATAAGCCAGCTCTATAAAATAGATGCCAAATCACTCGGACAGAACATTCCTGCACCGGCGAAAAAAGGGAGTGGTGCACCCCGGATTCAAAGCAGGCAGATTCCATTGCGTGAGCGTAAAGAACGGTATCTTCTCAGGGCATTGATGCAGGATGTTGGCTTGTTTAAACGTTTTCAGGAATCAATTGATGCTGAAGTGTTAACCAGCTCTTCTTATTATGGTATATTTAAAGGGTTGTGCACTTACTTTGACAAACATGAGGCCTTTGATATATCATCATTCAGCCAGTATATTGATGGCGACCATTTCAGTGATGCCGTCGAAATCGATGGCTTGCTGATCCATGACGATATCACGGGTGATGAAATCAATGATTACATTGAAGATCTAAGTGGTATTAGAAATAGTGAGAAGGAGAAGCGCTCTCTCTATCTGCAGCTCCAGGAAGCAGAAAACAGCAATGATATAGAGCTTCAGGTAAAACTAGTGCAGCAATTGAATGAATTGAACAGTCGCTATAAAAGATGATTGTGAAGTCTGAATAGGAGGGCTTTAAATGGCAGATAAAAATGTACAAACGACCGATACAAAAGAAGTTGAACTGCTCACGACCGTAGAGCAGGTCAAGAATCATCTTGTTGAAAAAGGGAAGACCCAGGGCCATCTGTCGCATGAGGAGATTGCTGACAAACTGTCCAGTTTCGAATTGGATGCGGATGCGATGGATGAGTTCTTTGACGAGATAAACGAAAATGATATCCAACTCATCAATGAGAAGGATTCGACGGATTCCGACGAAAAACTCAACCTCCACGATATGAGTGCCCCGCCAGGCGTCAAAATAAATGACCCGGTCCGGATGTACCTGAAAGAAATCGGGCGTGTGGATCTTCTCAGTGCGCAGGAGGAAATTGAACTGGCAAAACGCATCGAAACGGGCGACGAAGTCGCGAAGAGTCGTCTGGCAGAAGCCAACCTGCGTCTTGTGGTCAGTATAGCGAAGCGCTATGTCGGCCGCGGCATGCTGTTTCTTGACCTGATTCAAGAAGGTAATATGGGACTTATTAAAGCAGTGGAAAAATTCGACTTCTCCAAAGGATTCAAATTCTCCACTTATGCGACTTGGTGGATTCGCCAGGCAATTACGCGCGCCATCGCCGACCAGGCGAGGACGATACGTATCCCAGTCCATATGGTCGAAACGATCAACAAGCTGATCCGTGTACAACGTCAGCTTCTCCAGGACTTGGGTCGCGAACCGCTGCCTGAGGAAATTGGTGAAGAAATGGATCTTCCTGCAGAAAAAGTCAGGGAAATCCTGAAGATTTCACAAGAGCCCGTTTCCCTTGAAACGCCGATTGGGGAAGAGGACGACAGCCATCTCGGAGACTTCATCGAAGACCAGGAGGCCCAGAGCCCTTCAGACCACGCAGCATATGAGCTGTTGAAGGAACAGTTGGAAGATGTACTGGATACACTTACCGACCGTGAAGAAAATGTGTTGCGTTTGAGGTTCGGCCTAGATGACGGTAGGACACGTACACTGGAAGAAGTCGGAAAAGTGTTTGGCGTGACCCGCGAGCGGATCAGACAGATTGAGGCGAAAGCGTTGAGGAAATTAAGGCATCCAAGCAGAAGCAAGCGCCTGAAAGATTTCATGGACTAGGAAAACTGTCAAGAGTGTAATATTTTAGAAAAAAGCTTTTGACTTTACGCATATTTAATATACAATTATATATGTGAATATGTATATGGAATGACATTAGGGAGGTTGTTTTATGAATCGTAATCCGATCGTGCCTTTTATACTTATCATTTTCCTCGGCATCGGCTTGATTTTCTTGCTTTCTTCCCAGGGCGCCAACAACGATGGTGGCGAAGGTGAAGGTGAAGAGACGGCCAGCGAAGAGAGTGGAAGTGGTGAAGGCGGCGAAGAAGGTGGCGAAGCATCTTCTGGAGATTTTGACGCTGAAGGTTTTGCAAAGGATAACTGTGCTTCTTGTCATGGACAGGACTTCTCAGGTGGCATGGGACCTGCACTAGCAGGTACAGGCCTTTCTGAAGAGGAATTCTCTGGTACAGTAAGAGAAGGACCAGGATCCATGCCACCATTCAGCGAAGACCAGATTGGTGATGAAGACCTGTCTTCACTCCACAAGTTCTTCTCTGAGCAATAATTAAACGGAACTTCCACACTCTGTGTGGAAGTTTTTATTTTGAATGGAGGAATTTTGATGCTTGATGCACGCCTCGACGCAGTACTTGGGTATGTCGATGGAGAGGTTTTGCTTGATGTCGGTTCGGACCATGCCTACCTTCCGATAGAAGCAATCCGCCAAGGTAAAGTTTCATCCGCAATATGTGGCGAAGTGGTCGAAGGGCCGTTCAAATCCACAATCAGGAATATCGCCGCTGAAGGCATGACAGCACAGATTGAAGCGAGATTCGGGTCTGGTCTTCAAGTTGTTGCAGAAGGGGAGAAAGTGGACACTGTGACAATCTGCGGCATGGGTGGCCCTTTGATTGCAGAGATATTAAAAGAGCGGCTTCACCGCTTGGCCAATAAACCACGCCTGGTCCTCCAGGCAAACATCCATACTTATCCGATCAGAAAGGTGCTCGCTGAATCAGGCTATAGAATCATAGATGAAACCGTAATACAGGATGGCCATCATTTTTATGAGATCATAGTCGCCGAAGCGGGTGAGGTCGAATATGATGAACAGTCACTTACATTTGGTCCTGTCCTTCTAGAAAAACGTGAAGCTGCGTTTATAGAAAAATTACAGCGGGAATTAAGCCATCAGGAGAAGATATTAAAGAATCTTCTTGAAAATTCCAATGATGCAGCGAAGATAAATGAAGTCTCACTTAAAGTGGAACAGCTGAAAGAGGTGCTTTTAAAATGAAAATTAAAGAACTCATGGAAGAACTCGATCAGATAGCGCCATTTGCGGAAAGCGAATCATGGGATAATACAGGGTTGCTTGTCGGGGACATGCAGGATGAGGTGACGAGTATCCTGACGACGCTTGATTGTGCCAAGGAGACGGTCGATGAAGCGGTTTCTAAAGGTGCCAATGTCATCATTGCCCACCATCCCCTGATTTTTGCCAAAATGGATGCCGTTGTCGAGTCTGGTGTGGGTCGTATCGTACGTCAGTTGATCAGAAATAACATCAATCTGATTGCCATGCACACCAACCTGGATCATCAACCTGATGGTGTCAGCCATATGATTGCAGAAAAATTGGGGTACACGGACACAGAAGTCCTGATCAGTAATGAACGGGACTATAAGAAACTGCGTGTGACCGTACCAAAATCGTCTGCCGAACAGCTGAAGAAAGATCTGGCCGCTGCTGGAGCAGGCAACCAGGGAGAGTACTCCGAATGCTTCTTCGAACATCCTATAACAGGTCAATTCAGACCAAGCGAAGGGGCAGATCCTCACATTGGTGCATCAGGCCGACTTGAGCATGTCGAAGAATACATGATTGAGGCCATATTCGAAGTGCAGGATGAGAATAAGGTGATGCAGGCCCTGCTTGCTTCGCATCCTTATGAAGAACCTGCCTATGATATGCTGTCGTTGAAGCTTCCGAGTGACAAAGGCCTCGGCGTCTCATTCGATTTCAACGGGTCGCTTATGCAACTGGCGTCTCTAATAGAGGAGAAGACCGGCACTCCAATCGTAAACATGGTAGCTGCCGACCAAAATCAAATAAGCAAAGTCGGGATCATCGGCGGGTCAGGCATGTCGTATATAGAAGAAGCTTTTGGACAGGGGATAGATGTTCTTGTGACAGGAGATGTCAAATATCACGAAGCCTATGATGCAAAGCTTGCTGGCCGCAGTATAATAGATGGCGGCCACTATATGGAGAGTGTTATGGCTGAAGGGCTCAAGGCACTGATAGAAGAGCGCATGACAGTTGAAGTGCATGCCACTGAAGTATCCACCAATCCTTTTGCAAACTAAAAAACGGGGCACATCGTGTGCCCCGTTTTTTTAGTCCATTATTTTTACTGGTTTTGCTTTTTTGATCTTAGGCAGTATTTTGGAAGTCGGCACCGTGGATTGCGGTGCTGTTGCATTCGCCTTATCATATTCTTTGATGTAGTCGATTACTTCTTTAACGATTGGAGTTGGCGTCGATGCACCTGCAGTGATTGCCACACTATCAATATTTTCGAGCCACTCATTCTTCAATTCATCAAGTGAACTGATGCGGTAGGCATTAGTGTGGGCGATTTCTTTGGAAACTTGAGCCAATCTGTTCGAGTTGTTACTTTTCGGGTCCCCGACGACTATAAGCAGTTCAGCCTCCTGTGCCTGCTCGGCAACCGCTTCCTGACGGACCTGGGTCGCCATGCATATCTCCTTATGCACCTCGATGTGCGGGAACTGAAGCTTGAGCTGATCCATCAGATGACTGACGTCCCACGTACTCATCGTCGTCTGATTGGTCACGATGAGCTTCTTGTCCTTGAGGGATTCCGGCAGCGTTTTGACATCTTCTATTGTTTCCACGAGATGTACGTTATCGGGTGCGACGCCGATAGCGCCCTCTGGTTCAGGGTGATTTTTCTTACCGATGTAGACAACGTCATAACCATCAGCTGTGCGTTCCCGGATGAGTTGGTGGGTGACTTCGACGTCCGGGCATGTTGCATCAATGCACGTCAGCCCCTTTTCCTTGGCCCGTGCCTTGACCTGGGGCGAGACACCGTGTGCTGTAAATATTACAGTGCCTTCATCTATGCCCTCCAGAATTTCCAGACGGTTGGCACCGTCCAATGTGACGATACCCTCTTCTTCAAACGCATCTGTCACGTGTTTATTGTGCACTATCATTCCCAGTATATATATCGGGCGAGGCAGAGTCTTGTCCATGGAAGCATTCTTGGCGATCACCATTGCATCCACAACACCATAACAGTAGCCACGCGGGCTTATTTTAATAATATCCATGAAGTTTATTCCTCCCTTACAGGCATTATAACTGAAACCAACTGAATTTGAAATCAACACGCGGTATGAATGGTGTAGATTAAGGGAAATGTTTCAGTTATAATAAATGTTGAGTTTATTTAAGAAATCAGGTGAAGCAATGAGTAATGCATTCAAAAGATTCAATTTCAGCGATAAGATGCTGAATGCAATCGATCGTATAAATTTCACGCACCCCACACTGGTGCAGGAACGCGTCATCCCGAAAGTGCTGAAAAAGGACAACGTGGTTGTCCAGTCCGAAACGGGAAGCGGGAAATCCCATGCCTTCCTGTTACCGATCATACATGAAATCAACCCAGAGAGTCCCCGCACACAAGCTGTAATCCTGGCACCGACCAGAGAGCTTGCCAAACAGCTCCACCAAATGACACTCGGCATATTGGAGAGCTATCCGGAAATTACCGCCAAGGCGTTTATAGGCGGGACAGACATAGAACGGGACACACAAAAAGCCTCCCATGCGCCCCATATCGTAATCGGTACGCCGACAAGAGTCAAGGATCTGCGGGATAACGGAGGATTGAACCTGCGTCATGTGACGCGCCTCGTCATAGATGAGGCGGATTTGATGATCGACCTCGGTTTCCTGGAACAGATAGACAGCATATCTTCCTCAGTCGATGAAAAATCCCAGTTCCTCGTATTCTCTGCAACAATACCTGAGGCACTAAGGAATTTCCTCAGAAAATATATCGGGGACACCGAAGTGATCGTCATAGACCAGCCGAGGAACAAGGCTTCCATCCACTACAGCCTTGTGCCGGTCAAAGGGGACGATAAAGCCAAGAAAGTGTTGGAGCTCACCGAAAACATCACGCCATACATCGGTCTCATCTTTGCGAATTCCAAAGAGCGTGCCGATGATCTGTTTGATTACCTAAACAGCAACGGGGTGAATGTCGGTTTGTTCCACGGTGGCCTGAAGCCCCGTGAACGGACGAAGGAAATCAGGAAAATACGGAGTCTTGAATATGAATGGATTGTGGCGAGTGATTTGGCTGCCAGGGGCCTTGATATAGATGGTGCCTCCCACGTCATCAACTACGATATTCCAAAAGATATAGAATTCTTCACGCACCGCATTGGACGTGTGGGACGTGGCAACTATACAGGTACTGGAATCACCATCTACACGCCGGAGGATGAGCATCTCATCAATCTACTGGAGTCCAAAGGCTATGCATTTGTGCATGAAGACATCAAAAATGGTGAACTGACCGAAATCAAATCCAGAACAGAGCGTGCCAAACGTAAAAGGCGCGAGTCCCATCTCGAAAATCAGCTCGTAAATAAAGTCAAGAAACGTAAGAAAGTCAAACCAGGCTATAAAAAGAAGATGAAGTCCGAACTCGATGCGCTGAAAAGGGAAGAGCGCATGAAACATGCCAAACGCAATAAGAAAAAAAGATAGGTTGGAAAGGTGATACAATGCTTATAGGATCACATGTCTCGATGAGTGGGAAAAAGATGCTGGAAGCAGCCAGCATCTCAGCTGCAAGTTTTGGAGCGAGTACTTTTATGATCTATACCGGTGCGCCCCAGAACACGAGAAGAAAGAAGATAGAAGACTTGAATATAGAAGCCGGCAAACGCCACATGGCGGATAACGGCATTTCGAATATCGTCGTCCACGCGCCCTACATCATCAATATCGCAAATTCCGAACGGGAAGGGGTCTTTGAACATGGTGTAGAGTTCCTTCAGGAAGAAATCGTCAGAACAGAACATCTAGGTAGCAGACAGATCGTCCTACATCCCGGCAGCCATGTCGAAACAGGGGCTGAGCGCGGCATCCAGTCGATCATCGATGGATTGAACCAAGTGCTTGAGAATGACCATGATGTACAGATAGCTCTTGAAACGATGGCCGGAAAGGGAACGGAAGTCGGCCGTACATTTGAAGAGTTGGCTCAGATCATCGAAGGTGTGGAACATGATGAACGGTTGAGCGTCTGTTTCGACACATGCCACGTCCACGATGCCGGTTATGATATCGTCAATGATTTCGAAGGCGTGATGGAGGAATTCGACCGCATCATCGGCAAGGACAGGATTAAAGTCCTCCACATCAACGACTCTAAGAACGAACGCGGTGCGCATAAGGACCGCCATGAGAATATCGGTTTCGGACATATCGGTTTTGACGCCCTGCACCACATCGTGCATCATCCTGATTTCAAGGATATCCCTAAAATACTTGAAACCCCATTCGTCGGGCCGGATAAAAAGAATAGGGTAGCACCTTACAAACATGAAATTGAAATGCTTAAAGAGGGTACATTCAATCCATCCCTTAAAGAAGAAATAAATCCTATGATCGCAGATACAGAAGCACAATAGAGAGGAAGGCTCAGGCCTTCCTCTCTATTTTATTTCGTAATCATTCCTATTTACAAACTGTAATGATTCTTCTATAATATTATGATGATCATAAATCGAAGGAGCAACCACCATGGAGCATCCCATTTTCGAACTGAAAAATATTTCATATGTCTATAAAGACAAGATGGAAACGACCCAAGCTTTAAAAGATATTAATCTGAAAGTACACAAAGGAGACTTTGTAGCACTCGTGGGACCAAATGGGTCGGGCAAGACGACCCTCATCAAATTGATCCTTGGAGTCTTGAAGCTTCAGACTGGGGAAATATACATCAACGGCAAAAGCCTGCGCCACTTTCAGGCATGGCAGGAAGTCGGCTATGTATCACAGAAATCCAACAGTTTCGCAAAAGGATTCCCAGCGACTGTCAGTGAAGTCATACTGAGTGGCCTGACAAAGTCCAAAGGACTGTTCAGCCGTTTCAAAAAAGAAGACTACGACAAGCTGGATGAAGTGCTTGCGCTTTTGAACATAGTGGAGCTGAAGGATAAGAACATTTCCCAATTGTCGGGCGGCCAGACCCAGCGTGTCTTCATCGCGCGTGCACTGATCAACAGGCCGAGCATACTCGTGCTTGATGAACCGACCGTCGGAATAGATGCCAAGCATGTAAAGGAGTTCTATGACGTGTTGCTCCGCCTTAAGGAACAATCCGTGACGATTCTCCTGGTCACCCATGACATCGGTGTAGTGGTGGACCATGCCAACGAAGTGGCGTGCCTCAATGAACACCTTCACTTCCATGGCAGCAACCATGAGTTCAAAAATCTTGGGGAAGCAGAACTTTCGAAGATTTACGGCTTTCCGCTGCAGTTGGTCTCCCACGATCATGAGAGGAGCTGCTGTGAATGATTCAGGCATTCTTTGAATATGACTTTATAAGATACTCAGTCATCAGCGGCCTGATCGCCGGATTGATTGCACCACTCATTGGTACATTCATCGTCATCAGGCGCCTTTCCCTGATTGCAGATGCACTCAGCCATGTGACGCTTGGTGGCATTACATTCGGGGTCTATCTGTCCTCCCTTATCGGCACGGCCATAAATCCCCTGGTTACCGGTATATTGTTTTCGATACTCGGTGCTCTAGGGATTGAACGCCTCCGTACAGTCTACAAGCATTATCAGGAGCTCGCCATTCCAATCATCATGAGCTTTGGTGTGGCATTGAGCGTATTGTTTCTGTCACTGGCGGATGGCTTCAATCAGGATCTCTTCGGCTATCTGTTCGGGAGCATCAGTGCCGTCAACTTGTTTGACCTCACATTGATCGCTTCAATCGGGGTCATTGTATTGGTCTTCATATTCTTCCTATACAAAGAGATGTTTCTAGTGTCCTTCGATGAAGAATATGCAGATGTGATGAACATCAGCAAATGGATCCATTTCCTGTTCATCGTGGTCGTTGCACTCGTCATCAGCGCTTCGATGAGGATTGTCGGCATACTGCTTGTCAGTGCTTTGATGACCCTGCCCGTCGCTTCTGCCATGCGTGTCACCTCAAGCTTTAAGCAGCTTATGGCAATGAGCGTCATATTTGGTGAAATTGCCGTCATCATCGGACTTTTTATAAGTTTTCATCTGGATATTTCACCAGGCGGCACAATCGTACTTGTATCATTAGCTATCCTCATGGGTGCCATTATACTGGATCACATAGGAGTGAAAAAAGATGGGGAACAATCTGAATCAATATAAAGATAAATTAAGAAAGAATAAGCTTAAAGTAACTGAGAAAAGGATGCGCATGATTGAAACGCTTCTTGAAGGGGACCGTTACATGAGTGCAAAAGACATCCAGGAGATTCTTAAACCAGAGTACCCTGGCATGAGCTACGACACCATTTACCGAAACTTGTATACCCTAAAAGATATTGAAGTCCTTGAGCAGACGACATTATCCGGGGAAATGCATTATAAGATAGCCTGCACGACACATCACCATCACCATTTCATCTGTGATGACTGTGGTGAGACGAAAGTCATCCGCTACTGTCCAGTGGAAACATGGCAGAGCGAGTTGGAGGATGTCGAAATAAAAAACCATAAAATAGAGCTTTATGGTTTGTGTGGCGCATGTAAGGAAGCCAGAATCTATTAGATTCTGGTTTTTTGTTGACCTAATAGTACATAGTGTGTATATTATATATATACATTATGTACGGGGGAGGTGATGGATCTGGATATAAAAATTTCAAATCAGGGTGATGTACCGATATATGAACAGTTGAAAAACGAAATCATACGTCACATTATAACTGGCACATTGAAACCGGGGGAGCCCCTGTTATCGATGCGGGCTCTGGCAAAGGAACTGAGCATTAGTATCATCACTACCAAACGAGCGTATCAGGATCTTGAAGCTTCAGGGTATGTATATTCCGTCGTTGGGAAGGGCACATTTGTTAAGGAACAGGATAACGAAAGTAGAAGAGAACAGATATTAATCGAAGTTGAAAAGAAATTGAAAGACCTGATTTCAACCGCGAATAAGATCGAGTTGTCTACTGAAGAACTGATGGAGATGATGAAAGTAATGGAGGGAGAGCAATAATGAATGCTTTAACCATCACTGGATTAAACAAGGATATGGGACGATTCAGATTGAAAGATATTACGCTAAACATCAGGAAAGGATATATCACTGGGATGATAGGCGAGAACGGTGCAGGAAAATCCACTTTAATTCAGCATATATTGTCATTGAAGAAACAGGATGAGGGGCAGATTAGCATATTGGGCCAAGACCTCGAGACGGAAAGGGAAGCACTGCTGAACCGCATTGGAGTGGTTATGTCGGAAAACTATCTCCCTCAAAATATCAGCCCGAAAAAACTTAATAAACTTTTGGCAGTCTACTATAAAAATTGGCGGCCCGATAAATTCTTTAGCTTTTTGAAACGATTCAACATAGATGAAGCAAGCAAAATAAAATACTTTTCCACCGGGGAAAAAGCGAAGCTTTCCATTGCTGTTGCGTTGAGCCATGAGGCTGAACTACTGATTTTAGATGAACCAACTTCAAACCTTGACCCGACATTCAGGAGAGAATTGCTAGATATTTTGCAGACACTCATGATGGAAGAAAATACAACTATACTCTTCAGTACCCACATTACCACAGATCTCGAGAAAATTGCCGACTATATCGTAATGATAGATGAAGGGGAAATAGTGTTTGATATGGAGAGAGAAGTACTTTTTGACTCCTATAAAAAAGTGAAGGGAGACCTTCAAATTATCGAAGATGCGGATGAACTATTAATCGGTACAACTACGAATGCACTCGGTTTTGAAGCAATGACAAGAGAACATCAAGCCCTTGAAGAGCTCTATGGAAATAAAGTGTTAATTGAAAATCTGACTATAGAAGAAATTATGTACTTCTTAAAAAATACGAAAAGAGGGGTAGATAATGAATAAGCAACTCTATTTGAATATGTTCTTGTCCAAGTGGATATGGTATTTCGGCATGTCCGTAATCTTTATAAATCTTTTCACCACGATTTTCATATCAGATTATAAAGAAGTACTAATGCCGTTCATCGATTTGTTAAATATTATTGCAGTACTTTACACAACTTCGAGTTATCTGAGCATCCATCATATGATGAAGCAGGATGGCAACCATCACTTCTACTTTTCACTGCCTAACACGAAAAGAAATATCATCACAGGCGACTATCTTTACTATATACTC
Source organism: Salinicoccus jeotgali (assembly GCF_039538805.1). GTDB lineage: Bacteria > Bacillota > Bacilli > Staphylococcales > Salinicoccaceae > Salinicoccus > Salinicoccus jeotgali. The sequence goes on from NZ_BAABCK010000020.1 coordinate 69,493, forward strand.
ATGATGGCTTTGACAACCGCTATTTTTGGCAGTTACATGACGCTTACTCAGACCACCTATTATGCATATGGTTTTGTAATGTTAATGGGTATAAGCCTTATAATGATGAGCTTTTATTATCTTGGCTTTGCAAAGTATTGGCTGCGATATCTGTTTACTGGATATTTTATATATGGGGTCCCTATGGTGTTGACATGGTTATTTCATTTTATGCCCCTGGTCAATATCAGTCAGATGGACAAGAATATGCCGGGAATGAATTTTTATCTCTATCACTTACCAGTCTATACTATCGTTTTCGCCATAATGCTACTCATCCTCAGCTATGTAATTAACCTCCAGAACATAAGGAAATATGATATGGCATAATATTTCTTCGAAGAGTTTTTTGCAACGATTGTTAAAGGTATCTTTCCTGTCAGTATACTATGTTCCAATCAGTTGATTTATGTGGCACAAAAAAGTCCCGGCAACCAATTTAAGTTGTCCGGGACACTTTGCTGTGTTATTTATTTGCCGCTTCTTCTTTGGCTTTACGTTCTTTTTCGTAATGTTCTTCAGCCAGTATATCGATTTCCTTCTTGAGCTCATCGACCATCGTTTCTTCCGGCACTTTTCTGACTGTCTTACCGTGCATGAAAAGAAGTCCTTCCCCACGGGCACCTGCTATACCGATATCCGCTTCGCGAGCTTCGCCTGGTCCGTTTACTGCACAACCAAGTACCGCCACTTTAAGCGGTGCCTTGATGGATGAAATATATTCTTCCACTTCATTCGCGATTGAAATCAAGTCGATCTCGATACGGCCACATGTCGGGCATGCAATGAGAGTGGCTGCGTTACTTGCCAGACCGTAGCTTTTCAGAAGTTCTCTTCCGACTTTGATCTCTTCAACAGGATCGGCAGATAGGGATATGCGCATCGTATTGCCGATGCCGCGTGAAATGATGGCACCGAGTCCCGCAGAACTTTTCACAGTACCGGCAAATAGGGTACCACTCTCAGTGATGCCGAGGTGCAGCGGATAATCAAATGCTGCTGCCGCTTTCTCATACGCTTCTATCGCCAAGTTGACGTCTGAGGCCTTCATGGAGACGATGATATCGTGGAAATCAAGGTCTTCCAAGATCTTGATGTGGTGCAGGGCACTCTCCACCATGCCGTCGGCTGTCGGATAACCGTATTTTTGAATGATGTGTTTCTCAAGACTTCCGGCATTGACGCCGATGCGGATCGGGATGCCTTTCGCTTTACACGCCTTCACCACTTCTTCGACTCTCTCCCGGCGTCCGATATTGCCTGGATTGATGCGGATTTTATCTGCGCCGCCTTCTACAGCGAGAAGGGCGAGCTTATAGTCAAAATGGATGTCCACAACGAGTGGAATATTGATCTGTTTTTTTATTTCTGGAATGGCGAGTGCATCTTCCTCTTTAGGACATGCAACACGTACTATCTGGCATCCTGCTTCTTCAAGACGATTGATTTCTGCGACTGTCGCTTCGACATCATGTGTCTTTGTCGTCGTCATGCTTTGGATGATGATCTGATCGGAACCGCCGATCGTCAAATCGCCAACCTTTACAGGTCTTGTATTAGTACGATGTGTTATTTGGGACATAATCAAGCTCCTCATGTATATGATGATACTCTAAATCACTAGCAATTATACTAGAAACCGGCCAGAAATGTAAATGTAATGCCTACTGATTACGTTTTCATGACCGGCAGTTTCCTGAAGTAATGGATATAGAACGGCAACGTCAAAAGATATAGGGACCAGAGCATGCTTCCCGAAAGCAGCTCGACTAGAGCCATCGGCAAGAGGATGAACGCAGTTGCAAAGGAAATGAATTTGTACCAGTTCATAAAGCGCGATTTCCGTTTCAGCAATGCCGAAGATGTATGGAAGAGATAGGCAAGGATCGACATGAAGATGACGCTAAAGAACATGACCACAAATATAAAGAAGACCACATATACTGACACGTAGAAATAAAGGCTTGAAGATTGTTGGGATATGAAAGTCTTGAGCCCCTCATCATCCTTGACGTCGCCGATATAGGAATAGTCGAACCCAGTGTTTTGCACATCACGGATGTATATGCCGTCTTTTACGAAACCGATCAGAACATTGCGATCTTCTACTGAATCGGTGGCGACTTCACTGCTGAAAAGGACATCATTCCCTTTTATTGACACAGTTTCATCCTCACCGACGTATTGGCCATCTACAATGGAGAATTCCGGAATTTCCGATTCGATGTCTGCAAGTCCAGCCGCAGCATTGGCACTTTGAAAAAGCGCAATGATGTTCGGCAATGCGATAAGCAATGAGATGACGAATATATTCAACAGCATGTGTTTGAAGTTTGCCGTTCTAAAAAGCGGGTATTTCTCAAATGTAAGCAGACGCTTGTAAAAAGTGAACAGTTTCATCTTGTAACGCTTCCTTTTGTACTAATGTATTGTAGTGCAGGCGTCACTCAGCCCTTAGGCTGAATAATCCATACCAATGTGCAATACATTTGTCATTTTATCATTGAATTGATATATTTGGTATGTAAACAAATCACTATGGAGGGGAATTTACTATGGCTTTTGAACTACCAGAACTACCTTATGCATATGATGCGTTGGAACCACACATCGATAAAGAAACGATGGAAATCCACCATACAAAGCATCATAACACCTATGTAACTAAACTCAATGACGCTGTCAAAGGCACAGACCTTGAAAGCAAGTCCATTGAAGACATCATTAAAAATCTGGATTCAGTTCCTGAAGACAAGAAAACAGCAGTGAGAAACAATGGTGGCGGACACCTTAACCACTCACTATTCTGGGAGCTCCTCACTCCAGAAACAAAAGAACTCTCTGGTGAACTCAAAGACGCAATCGAATCCAAATTCGATTCTGTAGACAAATTCAAAGAAGAATTTGAAGCAGCAGGTGCTGGACGCTTCGGTTCCGGCTGGGCTTGGCTCGTTGTAAACAATGGTGAGCTCGAAATCGTATCTACACCTAACCAGGACAACCCAGTAACAGACGGCAAGGCACCTATCCTCGGTGTTGACGTTTGGGAACATGCCTACTACCTGAAATACCAAAACAAACGTCCAGAATACTTGAAAGCTTTCTGGAACGTCGTCAATTGGGATAAGGTAAGCGAATTGTACAGCAATGCTAAATAATTCCAAGCAATGGGAATGGGACGGGCAACCGTCCCTTTTTTAATTTCCAGAACCAAAGATTCCATAATGTGATAGAATGACATTACATATTTTTCAGGTAAAAGAGGATGAGTTTTATTGAAAAGAGCCAAAACCAAGAGTCTTGAAACCATAAATAATCAAGTGATGAAATCCAGGATAAACATAATCATGCTGATCGTCTTCCTTCTTTGCCTGGCACTCATATTCCGCATAGGTTATCTGCAGATCGTCAAAGGGGATATGTACCAGGAAGAGGTGGAGAATGCCCAGTATGTAGAGATCAACCAAAATGTGCCGCGCGGTGAAATATACGACCGGAATGGCAACTTGCTTGTCGGCAATGCTTCCAAGAAAGCCATCTATTTCACCCGTCACCGGAATATGTCCTCCGGTGAAATAATGGATGTCGCCCTGAAGTTATCGGATTACATCGAGATGGATACTGAAAACATCTCCCTTAGGGATAAACAGGATTATCTGATCAACCGTTATCCGGAAGAAGTAGAAAAGATAATGAAAAAAGAACAGACCTTACTCGATAATGGCAATATTTCACAAAAACAGTTCAATGAAGAGTTATATAGGCAAATCGATGACCAACAGCTATCAGACATTCTGTCAGAAGAAGATCTCAACACGATCGCCGTCTTCGTCGAGATGGTCAACGCCCGGGAACTCAATCCTGTAGTCGTTAAGAGTGAGGACGTGACCGAGTCCGAGTTCGCGGCCGTGAATGAGTCGCTTGATTCATTGGAAGGCATTTCCACCGGGATGGACTGGGAACGTGAATATCCGTATGACTCCACCCTTAAGACCGTTCTCGGAGAAGTATCCTCATCAGAAGAAGGGTTGCCAAAAGAACTGCTCGATTACTATATGGCAAGGGGATATTCGCGTAATGACAGAGTAGGTAAAACCTACCTTGAATACCAATATGAAAATGTTCTGCGCGGTGAAAAGGCACAGGTTAAATATTCCACCGACAAATCAGGTAAAATACTTAAGCAGGAAACGGTCAAGAAGGGGGAGCCGGGCGATGACCTGTATCTCACCATCGATATCGAACTTCAACTTGAACTTGAAGAGATTGCCGAACATCACCTCACATCCCTCAGAAAGATGGCTGAGGAAGTGGCGGCACGCAATAATAGGACCGGGGAACTCGATTACACGATCATCCCGGAATATTTGAACACAGTTGTTCTTGTCGTGCAGGACCCGAATAATGGGGATGTGCTGGCCATGGTCGGAAAACAGCTCGATGAAAATGGTGAAATCGTCGATTACCATTATGGTGCGCTTACCTCAACCTATCCGGTAGGTTCCTCCATAAAAGGTGCCACAGTCACAACCGGCTATCAAAATGACATCATCGAGCCGGGGGAAGTGATGATCGATGAGCCCCTTAATTTTGCAGGGGATGATACAAAATCTTCATTCTTCAACCGCGACAGCAAAGTTGCGATAGATGACCAGGAAGCGCTGATGGTCTCTTCCAACGTCTACATGATGAAGATCGCCATGGGGCTGGCAGATTTCAGCTATACACCGGGAATGTCATTGCCGACGGATATTACAGGTGGCGCGAACAAATTGAGGAATGGCTTGAATCAATTCGGCCTCGGGGTGTCGACGGGCATTGATCTGCCGAACGAAGCCACCGGGCTCAGTCCGGATCTGACAAACAACCCATCAAATTTATTATCCCTATCCATCGGACAGTATGACACGTATTCTGCACTCCAACTGTCCCAGTACATGTCCACCATTGCAAATGGCGGAAACAGGGTTGGACTTCATATGGCAAAAGAAGTGCGCAGTGGAGATGCCAACGGGGAAGGGACACTGCTGCAATCCTTCGATGGCAAAGTGCTGAATACTGTACTGTATTCTCCAGAAGAGCTGGAGCAGATCCATAAAGGGTTCTATGATGTGTTCAACACGCATGACACCGCAACGAATCGATACGGCACCGGCTGGGATGCCTATCATGAGCTCGAACCAAAGGCTGCAGGCAAGACTGGTACGGCCGAGACAGAATTTGAAGGAATAGAGGTCCTGAACCAGACATATACAGGCTACGCGCCGTATGATGATCCGGATATGGCATTCGCCGTCATCTTCCCGAATATGCCCTATACGGTTCCTTTCTTCCCTGGACAGTACTTAGGCCGCGATGTCGTCAATAAGTATTATGAACTCTATTATGAGCAGTCACCTAAACCGAATTATCAATATAATACAGATACTTTTTATCCGAAACTCGTGTACGGACAGTAAGGCACCTTTAAAGGTGCCTTATTTTTTGGATTTATAGTGCTTGAGATGGCGGTGTATAATAGTTATTGCAACTGACGGCTTTTGATTTGACGGTGGAATGATTATAATGAAAGATAGAAATGAAATGCGGAAAGAGAGGCTTTTGAAATGAATAAGAAAGATATGCGAAAAGAGATGATGGACAGGCTGGCTTCGCTCGATCCTTCTGACAAGAAGCGCAAGGAGGAAACTTTAAAAACCAAGCTACTTGAATATATCAGTCAATTGAACATCACTTCAGTCGGCATCGTGCTGTCGATGCCGCACGAAATGGATACCGATGGCATCATCAGTCAATTGAAATCGCAAGGAATAGAAATCTATACACCCGTATGCAACTACGACCAGAAAGTGATGAACTTCTGCGAGTTCTCTTCTTTTGATGCGGTTGTAAAAGATGAAAAGGGATTGAGGGTGCCAGAGGATGCCGAGCGCGTCAACAATGCACCTGGTCTCATCCTGGTCCCAGGCCTCATCTATTCTCAAACCGGCTACCGGATCGGATATGGGGGCGGGTATTATGACAAGTTTCTGGCAAACTATACCGGCCTGAAAGTATCATTACTTTTTGAAGAGCAGCTTGGTGAAGTCATTGTCGAACCCCATGATATCCCTGTAGATATATTGATTACACCAGAGCGTACGATAGATGCAGCAGAGAAGAGAAATGAAGATGCCTGATATATGGCGCACCGCCTACGAAGTGACCCGTTATACAGATTATACGTTTTACGATTTCGACCAGAGTCGTGAAGTGATATGGCTTAAAAACGATAAAAAAGCGAGTATGATGTGCCTGCATGCCACAAATGTAGACACATCATCTGAGGACGCCGTCGACTATATACTACACCGCCTGTTTATCCGCGGTCAGCATGGGGTGGTGCGTCATGTTGAAAGTTATTATCCTGATGCGGACGGGGCGTCCGAACGATTCGAAGCGGATGGCGTAGAGATTACCCACGAGGGGATCAAAGACTACGGCACTCTGATCGATAATCCTTTCTATAGATTAGACTTGAAATATAAACAATCCAAGCCTGCCGCGCATTACCAGAAACGATTGTTGAGCCGGCATCCTTTTGAACGCTATATGATCCGCTTCACTCCGATGACATATTTATTGACCGCAATCAATCTGGTTGTGTTCCTGCTCAATCTCATCCTTATCCATATAGTCGGTTCCTTCCAGCTTACAGAGCAGCTGGCTGTCAGCCACTCTGCAGTGGTTTCCGGGGATTTATACAGACTTTTGAGCAGCAGCTTCCTGCACGTCACCGTCGAGCATTTCCTGTTTAACATCTTTGCTTTATTCATAGCCGGAAAATTCATAGAAGTGCTCTATGGAAAGTGGCGCTTGGCCATCGCCTATGTATTGACAGGCATACTATCAAGTCTCTTTTCACTGGTGTTCATCACTGAAGGGGCTTCCCTCGGCGCGAGTGGGGCAGTATACGGCCTGATCGGCATTCTGATTGTACATCTGTTGATCAGAGGTAAAATCGACTTGAAGCTGCTTCTGCAGGTCGCCATTTTATTTGTGGTATTATCATTCATCTCCCAAATCATGGCGAACATCAATCATTATGCGCATTTCGGTGGACTTCTGCTTGGGGGATTGCTTGGCATACTGTTTAACCGTCAATATTTCAAACGGGTGTGGGCCATAGCATCCATTTCTCTGCTGGTGTTAATTGCAGCAGTCTCATATTTTATGGTGATGGGCTCGGACGCAGAACCGTCGCATAACCAGGAAGCAATGTCGAAGCTTCAAGCCGGGGACTATGGTGCAGCACTTGGCATCGTCACTGAAGCGGTTAATGAAGGTGATGATACAGCAGGTACCTACCACGTACTCGGACTTATTGCTGAGTACACGGGAGACTATGACCTTGCTGAACAGTACCATGAGAAAAGCTTTGAGATGAATCCGAAACATGAGTGGGCAGTGAAGCACAAGCTGCTTAAACTCAGAAAGGATAAAGACTATGAAGCCATGGGCCGAATTCTGGACGACTTGAACATTAAGAGAATTAAAGACGAAGAATTGAGGCTCATCACCAAGGAGTATTATGGAAATGAATAAGGATCTAAACCACATCAACCAACTGCTGAGACGTTTTGGCATATATGTATATGATAGGGATAGGAGCAATATGCTCCTTATGATGGAAATGGAAATCAAGGAATTATACAAGGCCGGGCTGCTCGATAAGAAAGAATATGCCGAAGCCCTGTTGATTCTAAGACACAGAAAGGACGGCTGAGCATGGATAATATATTGGCGGCAGATATAGGGGGTACGACCTGCAAACTAGGATTATTTTCGGATGATGTGGAATTGCTCCATAAATGGGAAATTCCAACAGAAACACTGCCAGACGGGGGCAGGATACTGGAAGATATCTATGAAGCTTTCATAAAAGAGACCGCGAATCATGGCTTGGACTTGACGGATATTGCTGGTGTCGGTCTCGGAGTCCCAGGCCCGGTTGATTTTAAAAATGGCATTATAAACGGTGCGATCAACTTGAATTGGGATGGTAAAAAGCCAATTTCATATGAATTTGAGAAGATGAGCGGCATCCCAACAATCGTGGATAACGATGCCAATGTTGCAGCGCTCGGTGAGCAGCATAAAGGAGCTGGAAGCGGGTATGACGATGTGGTCATGGTGACGCTCGGTACAGGAGTTGGAGGCGGTATCGTCGTCAACGGCCTGCTTGCTCATGGTCATGGAGGCGCTGCAGGCGAGATCGGCCATCTTAACGTTGATACGAAGAGGAGGTTCCAATGCAACTGTGGCAAGAAAGGGTGTCTTGAGACGGTGGCCTCTGCCACAGGTATTGTGAACCTTGCCAGACATCATTTTCACAATGGTGTGGAAACCACACTCTCTAAAGCCCTGGAAGAAGGCACGGTAACATCCGCGGCTGTCGTTGAAGCGGCAAAGGTCGGGGACACGCTCGGCATGAGGGTACTTGACGAAGTCGCCGGGTTCATTGGTCTTGCGTTGAGTGATATATCCGTCCTCACCAACCCGAATTACTTCATAATCGGTGGCGGCGTCAGCCGGGCCGGTGACATTCTTATGGATGGGATACGAAAGCATTATAGGCGGCTCACTTTCCCACCAGCCTATGAAAATACTGAGATCGTCTTTGCTGAACTCGGTAACGATGCAGGAATATACGGAGCCGCACGGCTCGTGAAACAATTTTTAACATAAAAAAAGCAGCCAAGTAGACTAACCTAATTATTTGAGACAATATAAAACACCTTCGAAATGGTACAATGTTCATCAAGTACTGAATCGGAGGTGTTTTTGCATGGGCAAAAACGTATATTCAAGTGAGACCAAGTGGGCAGT
>NZ_BAABCK010000021.1:0-113391 GCF_039538805.1 Salinicoccus jeotgali
CCCGTTTTTATTCCGGATTCTAAATCCTAAAACCTCGTCGACCTGATCTCCACTCCTACTATATGAAAATAGTACCACAGGACCTGGCCGGGTCCTGTGGTACTAATCTTAGTATGTTTTTATTGGTTATTTTAAAGGTGAAAGTTGATTCAGTTAAATGTTATGGTGGCACGCACTCTACATTTGATTAAATTAATTTCATTCTAGAAAGTGTTTGATATGGGGAAGATAGGGAAGAAAGTAACAACTCTGAAATTAAGAAGAGTTGCAATATGAGGTTCTTCATCTTCAGTGCATTTTAGGTTTGCATTTCTATGGAGCATGAAGTGTAATCATATTATCTCGAATCAAAGATAAATTTTACTACATGGAGGTAATTGACAATGACAGTTTATGTATCTGATCAAGCGCATTCAGAAGTTGCATTTCAAGTTAAGCATATGATGGTGTCAAAAGTAAGGGGAGGCTTCGAGAACTTCCATTTCGAAATCGAAACAGAAGATCTGGAAACTTTTAAAGATGCCAGCCTCTATGCGGAAATCCAAACAGAGAGCATCAACACTAAAAACACCTCACGAGATGAGCATTTGAGGTCCGAAGATTTCTTCAACGCCGAAAAGAATCCGAAAATCACATTCCAGTCTAAAAGTATAAGTAAATCGGGTGAAACGATTTCAGCTACTGGCGATGTTACGATGAATGGTGTTACAAAAGAGAAGACAATAGAACTTGAATATAATGGCAAAGCGATGGACCCTTGGGGCAATGAAGTGCACGGTATCCAAAGTGAGTTCGTCATCAACCGCGAAGAGTTCGGTCTGACTTGGAACCAGAAATTGGAAACAGGCGGCGTCATGGTAGGTAAAGAAGTCAAAGCGATGGTTGAACTCGAGTTTACAGAAAAGACAGAGTAGTATTATTCCATAAAAGCCTCTATGAATTCATAGAGGCTTTTATTAATGCTTTTTATAACGGCTAACTCAAATGCTATAATTGGATCATCTGGTTCACGATGTATACATATGGAGGTTCGATAATGGATAACGAGAAGATTATTGTAGAAGCAAAGGCCATGGTGGGTGAATTTCATGGAGATGACATGACGGGACATGATTATTGGCATGTGATGCGCGTATATAATAATGCATGTATGCTGCAGTCGAAAGAGGGCGGAGACCTCTTTACAATCCAGATTGCAGCATTGTTCCATGATATGATCGACTATAAAATGACAGATGATGAAGGGCGAGAGTTGAAACGCATAAAAACTTTCCTGAGAGAGCATGGTGTGGCTCAAGGCACCGTCGATAGAATCATCCATGCTATGCAGGCCGTATCTTTCAAGGGAGGAACGAACCCTGTAGAGGTTGAAACCATTGAGGATGCCATCGTTCAGGATGCAGATCGACTCGATGCATTGGGCGCAATCGGCATTGCACGTACGATGGTTTTTGGCGGAAGTAAAAACCACAAGCTCCATGATCCAAAAATGCATGCCAGGCAAAACTTGACTTTCGAGCAGTACAGTAAGGAAGATAACACTATAATCAATCATTTCTATGAAAAACTGCTTAAACTGAAAAAACTGATGCATACTAGATCAGCCAAACTACAAGCTGAAAAAAGACATCAATTCATGGAAAGATATCTTGAACAATTCTATAATGAATGGGACGGAACGCTCTAAAATTGCCTTCTTGCCTAGAAAATCTGGAACAGTCAAAAGAATGGAGTGGATGTATTGGATTCTTTGTATACACTAGCGGAACAATGGCCGCTTATAACAGAAATGTCGCGTAAAAAAGAAGTTTTCTGGGAAAATCCAGTATACGGAAAAACCATTGAAGAACCTCAAGGTTTTGAGCTGACCCTAGAAGATATAAAGGAAGCAGATGCACGGTTGAGACGATTTGCACCGTTCATACAAAAAGCCTTTGATGAGACTGTGAAGGATGAAGGAATCATCGAATCACCATTGTTGCCGGCAGATCGGTTCCAAGCGCATCTAGAGAGAGAGTTTCATAAGATGATCAGGGGATCATGCTTCATTAAAGCGGATAATGCTCTGACTGTATCCGGTTCTGTCAAAGCACGTGGAGGCATCTACGAAGTATTGAAGTATGCAGAGGAATTGGCGGTAAATGAAGGGTTGATTGGACTGGATGGAGATTACAGTCGCTTCTCTTCTCTGCCATTCAAGAAATTCTTTTCAGACTACACAATAATTTGTGGTTCGACTGGAAATCTCGGACTGAGCATCGGCATCATCAGTGTAGCACTTGGCTTCAAAGTGACGATCCATATGTCGAGTGATGCAAAACAGTGGAAAAAAGATCTTTTAAGGGAACATGGGGCTGAAGTCGTCGAACATGAAGATGACTACAGCAAAGCTGTGGATGTGGGCCGTCAGGTGGCAATTTCCGATAGGAATAGCTATTTCGTAGATGACGAAAATTCAAAACCACTCTTTACAGGTTATGCAGTGGCGGCACTGCGCTTGCAGAATCAACTGGATGAAGCAGGCATTACTGTAGATGAAAAGCATCCTTTATATGTTTATCTGCCGTGTGGTGTAGGGAGTGCACCAGGCGGCATCAGCTTTGGTCTGAAGCAAGTCTACGGCCAACATGTCCATCCGGTGTTCGCTGAGCCTGTAGCGGCCCCCAGCATGCTTTTAGGGGTGATGACGGGACGGCACGATGCATTGTCGGTAAAAGACATCGGATTGGATAATAACACGGTAGCGGACGGGCTTGCTGTGGGGAGGCCGTCGCAATTCATCGGCAAGCTTTTGGAGAATCAGATCCATTCCTTCTATACCATTGCAGACGAGCAGTTGTATCAGCTGCTTGCAACGGCCTACGACACTGAGGGGATCAAAGCTGAGCCATCTGCGGCAGCAAGCTTTATAGGCCCTATCAAAATGGATGTCGAAGAAGAGGAAGCAACGCATGTTTTGTGGTGTACAGGCGGAAGCATGGTGCCTGAAGAAGTGTGGCATTCGGATTACCAAAAAGGAAAAATATAGATAGCCGAGGGTTGTGGCTAACGTCCGTCTGATAGTATAATATCAAGCGGCATAATAACGTGGTCGAAGAAAGCAGGTGACGAAATGGACCGTGTTGAATTTAAGAAAAAAATCATTGAGTACGCCCATTCAATCGGCATTGATGATATAGGGTTCACCCATACCGAGCCGTTTGTGGAATATAGGGAAAAATTGATTGATTATCATGAGAAAGGCTTTGAATCAGGGTTTGAAAAAGGGACCATCGAGGAGAGGACGGATCCTGACCGCACATTGCAATCAGGGCGCAGCATAATCTCCATCGCGGTGGGATATCCGAATAAACTTCCTGATGCACCTAAAAGTAAAAAGGGTGAGCGGCGGGGCATGTTCGCCCGCGCATCCTGGGGGATGGACTATCATACCTTGCTCAACTCAAGGCTTGAAAAACTCGAAGCCTATATAAAATCCATCGACGCTTCAATCGAATGCAACTCGATGGTGGATACCGGGGTGTTGAGTGATCGTGAAGTGGCGCGGCGGAGTGGTCTTGGTTTCATAGGGAAGAATGGCTTCGTCATAAACCCCACACTCGGAACGTATACTTATCTTGGTGAGATGATCACCAGTTTCCCATTTCCGCCTGATGAAGAATTGATCGACTCTTGCGGGGACTGCAATATATGCGTGGACAGATGTCCTACAGGTGCCCTCGTCGGAAATGGGCAGCTGAATTCAAAAAAATGCATTTCTTTCCTGACACAGACAAAAGGCTTCCTGCCTGATGAATATCGCGGTAAGATCGGCAACAGGCTGTATGGCTGCGATACATGTCAGCAGGTATGCCCGCGCAATAAAGGCATCAATACAAACCACCATGATGATATTGTACTGGAACCTGAAATATTGAAGCCTGAACTTACTGGACTGCTTGAAATATCAAACAGGGATTTCAAGGAGACATACGGGCATCTTGCAGGAACCTGGCGCGGCAAGAAACCCATACAGCGCAATGCGATCATAGCCCTGGCACATTTCAAGGAAGTATCGGCTGTAGATGTATTGAAACGTGTAGCGGAAAATGACCCGCGTCCTGTAATCAAGGGGACCGCCTACTGGGCGATAGGCTGCATACTGGAAAACGATGCACTTGGCTACATTGGAGAAAGATTTAAAATAGAGACGGACGAGACAGTAAAGGAAGAGATGCTAAAAGGCATCCAAGAGAGCGCTTAGGAGGAACATATGGCAAACCATATCGTATTATATCAACCCCAGATCCCGAACAACACGGGCAACATAGGAAGGACTTGTGCAGCAACGGGTTCGACACTGCATTTGATCCACCCACTCGGCTTTTCTACGGACGATAAAATGCTGAAGCGGGCTGGCCTCGACTATTGGCCACATATAAATGTCGTCCACCATGATTCGGCAGAAGCGTTTTTTGAAGCGACTGAAGGGAACTATTACCTGCTTACGAAATTTGCGACAAAACCTTATACGGATATGGACTTTTCGAGTGACGAAGAAGCCCATTATTTCATTTTCGGACGGGAGACGACAGGGCTACCCGACTGGCTCAAGGAGCAGTATGGCGATAGTGCCTTAAGAGTCCCGATAACAGATAAGGTGAGATCTTTAAATTTGGCTAATACAGCGGCGATCCTCATATATGAAGCATTGAGGCAACAAGGTTTTCCGCATATAAAATAGGAGGAGAAAAATGAATTCAGTTACCGAGCTACTACAGGCGCACAGATCGATCAGGAAATTTAAGGAGACGCCCCTGGATCAGGAGACGATTCGGGAGCTGGTGAAATCTGCACAGGCGGCGAGTACATCCAGCTATGTGCAGGCCTATAGCATCCTGGGTGTCACCGATAAAGACAAGAAAGCGGCTTTAAGGGCAATCAGCACCCAACCGTACGTAGAGGATAATGGCCACCTTTTTGTATTTCTAGTTGATTATCACCGCCATATCGAACTGTCAAAAGACAAAGGGACACCGATTTCGCACGATAAGACAGAACAATTTGTTGTAGGTACCGTCGATGCCTCCCTAGCAGCTCAAAATCTTGCTGTGGCGGCAGAAAGCATGGGACTTGGCATGTGTTATATCGGCTCACTGAGAAATGATATGGCGGAGGTCATAGAAATACTTGAATTGCCTGAAGGTGTATTTCCGGTTTTCGGCATGGTAGTCGGTTATCCGGATCATGAGGGCAGTCAGAAAGAACGCCTGCCTTTTGAAGCGGTCTATCATGAAAACACCTATACTCCAACGGCAAAAGTGAAACCGGAGATCGACGCCTACGATGAGAGGATAAGGAGTTATTATGAAGGTCGTACCGGGGGGGAACGGCGAGACAGCTGGAGTGACCAGGTGATCGGCATGCTCGGCAAAAAGCAACGGCTTGATGTGGATGCTGTCGTAAAGAGGCAAGGCTTTCTCGGCCAATAAAAAAAGCAGGCCATGCTATACATGACCTACTTTGAACTTAACTTAGCTTTTCTTCACCGTCATCCTTATATCCATATTCGGAATCACGGCTTGAAGAAAGAATGGCAGTGATAAAGGACATACTGACCATCAATATCAGAAATGCTTTCATAATTAGCGCCTCCTATATTTCCATACATGATAACATTATAAACCATCCAGAAGAAAGAAAAAAGCTGAAAAGGGATAATTTTTGTTAGAATCGCTACTCACCAGGGTAGAATAATATAGATGTTTATAAAACAGAGAAAACCGGGAGGAATTTATATGGCAATGAATTTTAAGATATTCAAGGATAAGACTTTGGTAAACGACTATATTGCAGACATCATAAGAAAGCAAATCCATAACAACCCGACAAGTGTGCTTGGTCTGGAGATGAGCAGTGAATTGGAGGGGAGCTATGGCAAGTTGGTTGAAGAATCAAAAGAACACCCGGCCAACTATTCCCAAATCTATATTGTAGCCATCAATCGGGATGGAAATACTGAAGTATTCAATGAATTGGACATTCCTGAAAGTCAACTGAAATTAGAAGGCACCAAAGAGTCGATGAAATCGGTCCTTGATGACAAAAAACAAGCAAACCTTACAGTGTTATCGATCGGAGCCAATAAAAAGATTGGCTACAACAATGTCGAAGGGAATGAACAATTATTTGAATCACGGGAGATGATTCTTGTGGCCACCGGAAACGATAAGGCTAAGGCAGTGAGAGATCTGTACGACGCGGCAGAGAACGGTCAGGAAGATTTCGCCAAAGTTAAGAAACACCGCATGGTGACTGTTGTCATGGATTCAGAAGCGGCATCCCAGCTTGACCACGATATCGTCGACTACTACACATCAGAGTTTGCGTAAGGTGGGATATGATGAAAAAAGATGAAGAAGTGGATTATAGGAAAGATATCGAACCTGAAAGTAATGAGATGACAGAGGATATGGAAGATGTGAAAGCGCTGGGAAAAGAAATGGAACAGATTTCTCAAAATGAAGATTATCCGATTGATTCCTCGAACGATGAAACACATGAAGAAGACTTAGATGATGAAAATAATGGATAACTGATGAATCCTTCTGTAAATTAGTATAAAATATTCTATGAATACTAATTTTCAGGAGGTTTTTTAATTGTCATACAGGATAGAAAAAGATACGATCGGCGAAATTAAAGTTCAAAGTGACAAATATTGGGGTGCACAGACAGAAAGAAGCAAGCAGAATTTCCCAGTAGGAAAAGAAAAAATGCCTATTGAGGTCATTACAGCATTTGCACACCTCAAAAAAGCTGCGGCAGTTTCCAACCATGCACTCGGCAAACTTTCCGAAAATAAAAAAGAAGCGATCATCCACGCGTGTGATAAAGTAATCAATCGTGAACTGGACGACCATTTCCCTCTTGTAGTATGGCAGACTGGAAGCGGTACCCAGAGTAACATGAACGTCAATGAAGTCGTCAGCTATGTCGCGAATGAATATCTATCTGAAAAAGGTGTAGACGAAAAGGTCCACCCGAACGATGACGTCAACAAATCCCAAAGCTCCAACGACACATACCCAACGGCAATGCATGTCGCCCTCTATCAATCTGTAGAGGAACAACTCATACCTGCCCTCGAAGGTCTTAAAAAGACATTCAAGGAAAAAGAAGAGCAGTTTGAAGACATAATCAAAATCGGTCGCACGCATCTGCAGGATGCCACTCCATTGACATTGGGCCAGGAAATCAGTGGTTGGAGATACATGCTCGAAAAGTGTGAAGCACTGATAGGTGAATCCAAAAATCAAATCAGAAACCTTGCAATCGGTGGTACGGCTGTAGGTACAGGCATCAACGCCCACCCTGAATTCGGCGACCGTGTAGCAAAAGAAATCTCCAAGCAGACCGGTTACGAGTTCGTCTCCTCCCCAAATAAATTCCATGCTTTGACGGCGCATGATGAAGTCGTCTATCTCCATGGTGCATTGAAGGCGTTGGCTGCGGACCTCATGAAGATAGCAAATGACGTCAGATGGCTTGCCTCCGGTCCACGCGCTGGAATAGCAGAAATTGAAATCCCTGCGAATGAACCGGGCTCATCAATCATGCCAGGTAAAGTCAATCCGACGCAGTCTGAGATGCTGACGATGGTTTCAGTACAAGTCTTCGGTAATGATTCGGCAGTCGGGTTTGCAGCCTCCCAGGGTAATTTCGAGCTGAACGTATTCAAGCCAGTCATCCTTTATAATACACTGCAGTCCATCTACCTGCTTGCAGACGGCATGCAGACATTCAACGATAATTGTGCTGTCGGAATAGAACCGATTGAGGAGAACATCAATAAATTCCTAAACAATTCCCTTATGCTGGTCACGGCACTGAACCCACATATCGGATATGAAAATGCAGCGAAAATCGCCAAAAATGCCCATGAGAAAGGTTTGACCCTCAAAGAATCCGCAATTGAATCCGGACATCTGACCGAAGCTCAATTCGACGAATGGATCAAACCAGAAGAGATGACCCAATCCAAAGATTAGGAGACTGTATATGATGAAGAGAATCGGACTTGTGGATATCGGATCTAATACTGTACGCCTTGTATTGTTTGAATATGATGAGGAGACCGGTCTTAAAGAGCTCCAGAACATCAAGACACCAGCACGGTTGGCGTGGTACCTCGATGAGGACAAAGTCATGGCAGAAGAAGGGATCGATAATCTCATTTCCATCCTGAAAAGTTTCCAGCTGATCAGTGAAAAATACAGCGTCAAGGAAATCCATCCGGTCGCAACAGCGGCCATCAGACAGTCCGTCAACGTGGATGACATCCTCGAACGGGTAAAATCAGAAGTCGGTATGGAAATCAAAGTCATCACTGGCAGGGAAGAAGCATTCTACGGCTATCATGCAGTGGTTCATACCATCAGCAATATGGACGGCCTCATCATCGATATAGGTGGGGGGAGTACTGAACTGACATATTTCGAGAATAAGGAACTCATCCATTCGGTCAGCCTCCCATTCGGTGTCGTAACATTGAAAAGCATGTTCTTTGATGATAAGAAACATAATGATGAAGAGGCGTTGGAAGAGACGGAAAAGTATGTCAAGAAACAGCTTAAATCGATCAAGTGGCTCTCAAAGCGTAAAGTACCGATACTTGCGATTGGAGGAAGTGCGCGTAATATAGCACGTATCCACCAATCTTCAACCAATTATCCCATAGCAGGCGTCCACGGTTACTCCATGGATCGGAATGATCTACAGGATGTATATGATCTTCTTGAGAACACAAAGGAAGATAATCTAGATGACATCGATGGGTTGAGTAAGGACCGTAGCGACATAATCCTGCCGAGTACCATCGTCTTCAAATCGCTTTACGATATCTCAAGAGCCCAAGAATTCAAGTTCAGCAGGCAGGGGATACGGGAAGGTCTGGCGATGTCCATGATTACCAGAGACTACCCGGCGGCCTTTAATAAATACCATATTTTCAGGGATTCATTGAAGGAACTTGCCAGTGATTTCCAGATCGATTTCGAGGAAGGGAAGAAACGTCAGGAGATCACTGAACGCCTTTATCATGAATTGGAGCGGTATGATTTCATCTCCATCAGCAGACATGAGAAATACCTGATGAAGAATGCTGCATATATTTTCTATCTCGGGTCGTTCATCGACCGGGATGCGACAAGTCAGCACACCTACTATCTGATCTCAAACAGCAACATCAACGGCATTGTCCATAGAGACCGGGTGAAGCTGGCTCTGCTTGCAAGCTTCAAGAACAAGACGCTCCTGAAGTTCTTTGCGGATGAATCCGGATGGTTCAATAGCGAGGAAATGAGCATTCTCATGAAGCTCGGCAGCATATTGAAGTTTGCGAATGCCCTGAACATCTCGAACACAAGCATTGTAGAGGATCTTTATCTGGATGATGAAGAAGATGATATGACTCTCACAATCAAATATAAAGGGGATCCGATTGCAGAAGAGTACCAGGCAGCGAGACAGAAGAAGCATATCGAAAAGATTATGGATGGGCATCTGGAAATCAAATTCATAGAAGCATGATAACCAGTTTCATCTTAGAGGAAGTAGGAGAATAGTAATGACATATCGATTGAACAATAAAGAATACTACAACAATCGAGAGCTCAGTTGGCTCAGCTTCAACTACCGGGTGATTGAAGAGGCAGAGGACGATACGAACCCGCTACTTGAAAAGCTGAAGTTCCTGGCAATTACAAGTTCAAATCTGGATGAATTCTTCATGGTACGTGTTGCAGGGCTGAAAGACCAGGTAAAGATGGATTATCATGAACCGGACACCAAGACGCAGATGACGCCTGGCGAACAGCTCAAGGGCATCAGTGATATGAACAGGCGGAACTGCGATGCCCAGTATGCCATCTTTCATCGTCTGATGAAGGAATTGGAAGGCTATGACATCATCCTGAAGCGGCCGGATGAACTTCCGCATCATCTGCAGGAAGAACTCGGCACGATATTCAGAAATGAAATATTCCCTTCCCTTACTCCTCTTGGAATGGATGCCTATCGCCCATTCCCAAAATTGATGAATAAGAAAATCAATATTTTCGTCAACCTTTCGAATGAATTGGGTGATCAGACCGCCATCGTCCAACTGCCGACTGTTATCCGCAGGTTTTATGAACTTAAGGAAGGGGACAGAACCTATATTGTCCTGACTGAAGATATCATTGAACAGCACATCAGTGAATTGTTCAGAGGTTATAGGATTGAACGGACCTTCCCGTTTAGGATAACGCGCAATGCGGACCTGACCATCCATGAAGAAGGGGCTGCTGATCTCCTGATAGAGATCGAGCGTTTCCTGAAGGAACGGACAAAAGGAGCGGCCGTCAGGCTGGAGATAGACACAAGCAAGGACGATTCCATCAATGGCTCCTTTCTGAAAAATGAATTGAATCTCGAGGAGCAGGATGTATATAGGTTCAACGGGCCATTGGATTTAACCTTCCTGTTCGACTTGACAGCGAGGTTCAAGGAACGCCATCCCAATCTTGCATACCCGCCATTCGTGCCGCAAGAACCAAAATTCCTGAGAGGAGAGAACATCTACAAGCGTGCCTTGAAAAAAGATGTCTTCCTACATCATCCTTTCGAAAGCTTCCAGACGATTGTGGATTTTATGCGTGAGGCGGCAGAGAATCCAGATGTCCTTGCGATTAAACAGACACTCTACCGGGTCTCAAGTGATTCTCCGGTGATTGCAGCACTGAAGCATGCTGCTGAAAATGGTAAGCAGGTGACTGTGCTCGTAGAGTTGAAGGCACGCTTCGATGAAGAAAATAATGTCCAGTGGGCAAAAGAACTTGAAGATGCCGGATGCCACGTCATTTACGGCATGAATTTCCTGAAGACCCACAGTAAAATTACTTTGGTGGTCAAAAGAGTCAAAGGCAGATTGATCCGCTATGTCCACCTTGGTACCGGCAACTATAATGACTCCACTGCGAGACTGTATACGGATATGGGGCTGATCACAACGGACGAGGCCATAGGGAATGATGCGATCAACTTCTTCAACTACCTCAGTGGCTATTCCCTAAAGCCCGACTACCAATCACTCCATGTCGCTCCGTTTGAAATCCGGGATCTATTCGCGGATCATATCGATAAGGAAATCGAACTGCATCGGACATACGGCAAAGGTTATATATTCGCCAAAATGAACTCGCTTACAGATAAGAAAATTATCAACAAGCTTCTTCAGGCTTCCCAAGAGGGTGTGAAAGTAGATCTGGTGGTGCGGGGCATCTGTTGCCTTAAACCAGGAATAGAGGATGTCAGCGAAAATATCAGAGTGGTGAGCATCGTCGGAAGGTTCCTTGAGCATTCAAGAATCTATTATTTCAACCATAATGGTGAAGGGAAGATGTTCTTATCTTCTGCCGATATGATGACGCGGAATATGATCAAGCGTGTGGAAATATTGTTCCCAGTCAAAGATCCAGCAATCATCGAAGAGATCAAAGCGATTGTCAGGTTGTATCTGATGGATAATATCAAAGCGCGTAGCCAACGCGCTGACGGCACTTATGTTTATGTTGAAAACGAACATCCTCCCATCAGTGCCCAAGTGGAATTGATGCGCCGCTCTGAAAGAAGCGGTCGCGAACAGATCATCCAACATGAAAATCAGCTGTTGCTTAAAGTAAAAGATCGTTTCAGAAGACGGAAATGAAACGATACAGGCTAAAAAAACCTTCACCCCGTAATTTCTTGGGGTGAAGGTTTTTTCTACAATGTCTTTCTGTCGAGTTCTACGCGTACAGTTTTTTGAAGCAGGGGGTGGATGAATTCGATTCTATAGCTGAAGAGTTGCAGGTCCCTAAGCGTCGAGTTCCCGTACAGGGGATCACCGATGACTGGGGAACCGATGTGTGCCAAATGTACTCTAATCTGGTGGGTGCGGCCTGTCTCCAATTCAATTTCAAGCTCGCAATAATCCGGTGTAACATGCGACTTGGTGATATGGGTCACTGCTTCTTTCCCTTTATCAGTAACATGGTATTTATTGCGCTCTTTTGGATTTTTGGCTATCGGGGCACTGATGGTTTGTTTTTCAATCAACCTTTTTGTATCAATGCGTGCAATATAAGTCCTTTTGATTTCACGTTCACTCAACATATGGTCAAGCATCTTCTTGACTAAAGGGTGCTTGACGACAAGGAGGACGCCCTTGGTTTCCTGATCAAGACGATGGACTGGTTCGAGGTAGTCGGCCTCTAGAGTATAGATGGCATGGTTCATCAGTGTATTGGTCTCAGACATCTCGTTCGGATGTGTCTTGACGCCGCGAGGCTTGAAGAGTACAGCGAGATAACGATCTTCATATAAAACATCACATGTCCGATAGCTTGGTTTGTACTGGCTTTTGGAACCGTCATCTGGGAGAACGACTACATCTTCTGCATGGATGGGTGAATTGAGACGGGCTGGTTCACCATTTAGCGTTATCTCTTTCGACATGCGCAGCAAATGAAGTTCTTTTTTGGGTACATGAAGGGTCTTCAGCATTTCTTCAAGTGTTGACCCGTCAAAATTCTCATGTATTGTGAATTTCATCTATTTGTCCCCTGTCATATCTTCAATGAAAGATTTGTAGTCATCAGAGTTTCCGGGATTACCATAGAGGCGATCGACTTCCTTGCCATCTTCAAAATAGATGAGGGTCGGTGTCCCTTCAATTTCAAATTCCGACCATGCTGCGTCATATTCCAAGACATTCAATTGCGTGACTTCAGCATCCGTCTGTTCAAATGCATCAGCTAAAAATGGCGTGGCTGCGATGCAGTGTACACATGTCGGGCTCCATAGATAGACGAACGCGTTATCTTCTTCCTCTATAATCTTCTTTGTCTCATCGAAAGTTTTATTGAAGTGGTAATTCTCATCATCCAACTTGTCGATGGTTGCGCCTTCAAGCTCCTCCGGCTCAAGGTCCGTGTAGGGATAGTATCCCGAATCGCTGATTTTATCAGGATCATTTGATGCACTGTTCATAAATATAAAAATGCCTACAAATGCCACGATGATAAGTGCTACAATGCCGTAGAATATTTTATTTCCCATGGTTCAGTCTCCTTCTTATTTTCTTTTTGAAATAAATGATAGTATAAAGATGAGCGCAAATGCAATGAGCGACAAGAATGGAATTGTAATGAAGCCCAGCCAGTCTATATACTGGATGGTACAGGAAACTCCGGTACAGGCTGTAAATCCATCACCGAGGAAACTGATTTTCTGCAGGGCGTAATGGTAAGATGCGATAATGAGACCAAGCAGACTCATGAATCGGATATAGTATACGGCACCATGATCATTACGGATGACTGAAATGATGGAAATCAGTACTAGCGGATACATGAGTATGCGTTGATACCAGCAGAACTCACACGGTTCATACTGTCTGATTTCGCTGAAATAAAGCGAACCGAGAGTGGCGATCAATGAGATGAGGAAAATGGATTGCATATAAAACTTGTTTTTTGACATGGCTGCCCTCCGATAGACGAGTGATTCGAACCCATACTGTATCATTATAAGTGAAAACGGCCGTTGGATGTGGAAGTTAAGGTTACAAAGCTGTTAATTTTTAAAGTGGGGTGATCCTTATGAAAAGTAAACTTCAGTTGTTGAAAGACATCGCAGAGTTCCTGAATGAAGAGACGGATAGGCCGACAATGGTCGAAGGGGCATTGAAGATGCTGGTCGATCACTCGGAATTTGATACGGGGTGGATATTCTTCATAAATGAAGCGGGCCAACATGAACTCACCACGCATTACCGTCTCCCGTCCTCCCTAAAAAATAACAATTATCATTATTTATGTGAGGGCAAATGCTGGTGTGTCAATAAATATAACAGGAAAGAACTTAAGACGGCAACGAATATTTTTGTATGTTCGAGGCTTGAACAAGCCCGTAACGAGTACCCCAATGAAAATAATGGGATCACTCATCATGCTACTGTCCCACTTATTTCTGGGGACGAATCCTTCGGTCTATTGAACGTGGCAAGCCCTTATCGTGAGAAGTTCGCCAAGGACGAGCTGGATCTTCTGGAGTCGGTGGCATTTCAGATAGGATCTACTTTAAAACGCATAGAACTGACGACGCGTGAGCAGGAGAATATGCTCATAAAAGAGCGACAGCGACTCGCGAGAGATCTGCATGATTCGGTCAATCAAATGCTGTTCTCGATAGGCATCACTTCGCATGCTGCAAAATCATTGAATGATGCGGACAAGGCGAATGTGGCTTTTGATTCCATAGAGCGGACTTCGAAACATGCGATGAAGGAAATGAAAGCCTTGATCTGGCAACTGAAGCCGATAGGGCTCGAGAACGGCATCATCGATGCTGTCGAAAAGTATGCAGGGCTGCTTGGCCTTGAAGTTGAGATTGGTATGGAGGGCTTCTATGATGTGCCAGACCATGTGGAAGTCGCCATTTATAGGGTTATACAGGAAAGCTTGAATAATATACGCAAGCATTCGGGTGCTGAACATGCGATAATTAGAATGATGGCGAAGGACGATGTCTTCTCCGTAATCATCGAAGATCGAGGCAGCGGTTTTGAATTTGAGGAAAATCATCGGTCCAGCTATGGCTTGTCGAATATGACCGAACGGATCCATAAGCTCAATGGAAATATAAATATCGATACCGGGAAGGGGAGGGGGACCCGCATCATGATCACCATCCCCATGAAGGAGTGAAGCATATGTACAATATCATATTAGTGGATGACCACCATATAGTAAGGGAAGGCATGAAGTTCCTGTTGTCGACTACAGAAGATATTCGCGTAGTCGAAGATTTCGGTACTGGTAGGGAACTTCTTGAATATCTGAAGAGTGCCAAAGATATAGACTTGATCCTTTTAGATCTTGTCATGCCCGAGATGGATGGTATAGAAGTCACACGTGCAATCAAGGCATATTACCCTGAAATTAAAGTTCTGGTGCTCTCCAGTTATACTACCGAAGAGTATGTGAGGCCGGTCTTTTCGGCGCATGCTGATGGTTATATCATAAAAGAAATGGAAGCAGAGGAACTCATTGCCTCGATTAAAAGTGTAATCGAAGGGGAGAAGGTCATCCATCCTGATATACTTGAGGTAATAGATAGGGAAGGGCATATGCCGCATGAAAAAAATGCGCTGTCCGCACGTGAAATTGAGGTGTTGAGGGAAATCGTTCGTGGAAAATCAAACCGTGAAATTGGTGAAGCCTTGTATGTCAGTGAAAAGACAGTCAAGACGCATGTCAGCCATATTCTCAACAAGCTTGAGGTGACAGACCGGACACAGGCTGTAATATACGCCATCAAGTACAATATAATCAAATTGTAAGGTGTTTTGGAAATCGTTTTCAATTATTGTTTACAAACGTTTGCATCAAACAGTATAATTAGCACAGACATTTCAAAGTTTGGAGGCATAATATGAAAATAGGAAATAAACTTACTATACAGATTGTAGTTGCACTAATCCTTGGTATCATCATCGGCTCGATACTGAGCCCGATGTATGACAGCCAGCAATGGGTGCAATGGGTCGACCAGTACATATTCAATATTCTCGGCCAGCTTTTCCTTAATATGATCTTCATGATGGTGGTACCAATAGTCTTCATCTCCATCGTGCTTGGCGTTGTAAGTGTAGGCGACCCTAAACTGCTTGGAGGTTATGGTCTGAAGACGCTGCTGTTCTATTTGGCGACCACCGCCATTGCAATCACCATCGCAATGGTCGTTGCGAATATACTGGATCCGGGTGAAGGGCAGTCTGCTCTACTTGGTTCAGACGAAGTCGCTGAGTATCGCGAGACCGAGCTTGAAGGTGGAAGCACGGGGGAAGCACTGCAGCAAGGTTTTGATCAAACTGTCATCAATCTGATCCCAACAAACGTCGTCGAGGCGATGGGTACACAAAACATGCTTCAGATCATCGCATTTGCGATTTTCATCGGTATCGCGATAATCGCCAAGAAGGATAAGACGGCGGGCCTCGTCAAATTATTCGAGGAAGCAAATGAAGTAGTGATGTGGATAGTACTCGCTATAATGAAATACTTTGCAGCCATCGGTGCGTTCGGGCTGGTTGCAACAGCTTTCGTCCAGGCCGGATTCGGAGCGATACAGCAACTCGGCATGTATTTCATCTGTGTACTGTTGGCACTCTTCATCCATATGTTCCTGGTTTACGGTGCTGCAGTGAAGTTCTTGGCAAAGAAGAGCTTCATCTGGTTCATTAAAGGTTTTGCTCCCGCAATGGGTGTGGCGTTCAGTACATCTTCGTCCAGCGCAGTGCTGCCGATTTCACTGAAGTCAGCTCAGGAGAACCTCAAGATCCGTAAAAGCATCTCCAGTTTTGTGCAGCCGCTCGGTGCCACGATCAATATGGATGGGACGGCAATCATGCAAGGTGTCGCGACGGTATTCATCGCACAGCTTTCAGGCATCGACCTGACGATCATGCAGATGGTTACAGTCGTCTTGATTGCGACGATCGCAAGCATCGGTACAGCAGGGGTGCCGGGCGTCGGGCTTGTCATGCTGGCAATGGTGCTGACTGCAATCGGACTCGATCCTGCAGCAATCGGAATCATCATCGGTATAGATAGGTTGCTTGATATGACGCGGACGATGGTCAATGTTACAGGTGATGCGGCAATATCTCTGATCATCAACGAACAGGAGAACCGTAAAGAAGGCAAAACCGGACAGGAAACATGATGATTAGTGACAATTAAATGACGGGCATATATTGAACTCTTGGTGAAATTCAATATATGCCCTTTTAATTTACATGAAAATATACTATTATATTAAAAGTGTATTATTATAGTAAGTGGTTTTTATAATAACCGAAACGAGTGAAAGGAAGAAAAGAATGGATAAACAGACTTTTACGGAGTTACTCCAGTCCAAGTTCAAAATGGTAAGGACCGAAGCGGGCTATACTCAGGACTCCATGAGTCAGACGATCGGCCTATCCAAAAAGACGCTTGTACAGATAGAAAAAGAACGGATCCTTCCTAACTGGACGACATGCATTTCGCTTTGTGCCCTGTTTAGGGATAGTGATGTCCTGACCAACAGTTTCGGCGGTGACCCTCTGGAGTTGGCACAGCTGATCTCAAGAGGCCATTGTGTCTACCCGAACTATGAAGGGGAAGCGGTCTATTGGGATGACCTTGAAAGAAAGAATGGCTATCGCCTGCAATATAATAAAAGCAATAAAATCTATCGGGTACTGAGCCCGATGAACCGACCGCTCCATGCATCATATATCGAAAGGGAGATCAGAACGTACTTTAACAGACAGTCTGATCTACAACCTGTCTAAGGCACCTCATGGTGCCTTTTCTTATTTATACATGACGGTAACAGGAAGGGGTGTTTTTCATGAATGATGGAATCCAGATCGTCCTGATGATGATCATCGGGGCTCTGATAGGCGGATTGACCAATATGCTTGCCATAAAGATGCTGTTCAGACCCTATGAACCTAAATATATCTTCGGCAGACAACTGCCATTCACACCAGGTGTAATTCCGCGCCGCAGGGAAGAAGCGTCAGTTAAGATGGGGGAGATCATTACCCAACATCTGCTGACGCCGGACGCTTTCATCAACAAAATCGACAGTGATGAAACGAGGCGCTTCATCATGCTGTTCATAGATCGGCAGATAGAGACAATAGAATCGGAGAATTTGAGCCTTCGCTATTTCCTGGAGCGGATCCATGAAGGCTTGTCAGAGAAGGTGATGAGGAGCTTCAACGATGCCCTTGATGTAAAGGTGGCTGAAGAAGGCGGCAAGCTATATGGCCGGAGCATCGAGTCACTGATTCCTAAAGCCGCGCTCGCCACACTCGATGGAAAGGTGGATGGACTCCAACCCCAATTGACGAGGAAAATTTCAGCCTACATCAATTCTCAGAAAGGGTATGAAGACCTGTATACGATGGCTGACGAGTTCGTTCAGAACAGAGGGAGGCTCGCACGCTCCCTGAAATATATAATGACGACGGAATCCATCGTACGTAATATCCAAAAGGAATTGAACAAGCTGATATACGACCCGAAATTGACCGATATAGAGCTGAGGATCATCAATGAAGAATATGAACGCCTCAAAAAGACCCGATTGGATGAAATCGTCACAGAAGGTGACCGGGATGCTCTGATTGACAGCATTGCGGAGACATTGAAAAGGCGGATAGATATAGACGGCATACTGGATTATCCGATTAAGGACTTCAATCCCGAGATGTTCAATACCTTCAAGGAAACCGGCAAATACAAATTGGGTGGTAATATCATTGAATATCTGAAAGCGAATACCGGAAGGATTGTCGAGAAGCTCCATTTGGCCCACGTCATAAAAAATCAGATTGACAGCTTTGAATTGAGTCATATCGAAAAGCTTGTCATGGAAATATCTGATAAAGAGTTCCGTATGATCACATTGCTTGGCTTTTTCCTTGGTGGCATGATCGGAATCATACAAGGGCTGATTGTTGTATTTTTATAAGTGCCGATTTTATGTTACAGTATAGTTATCTTTATTAAAGGGAGTTTTTTATCAATGTCAGTCAACGTATACGATCAGGCAAATGCATTGGAAGATGCATTGCGCAAATCAGATGAATTCAAGAATATGAAAGAGTACTATGAAAAAGTAAATGCTAATCCAGAGTCGAAATCACTCTTCGATGAGTTCAGGGAAGTACAGATGAACCTGCAGCAAAAACAGATGCAAGGTGAGGAAAT
The DNA here is from genome assembly GCF_039538805.1 of Salinicoccus jeotgali. Classification (GTDB taxonomy): domain Bacteria; phylum Bacillota; class Bacilli; order Staphylococcales; family Salinicoccaceae; genus Salinicoccus; species Salinicoccus jeotgali. The sequence continues at coordinate 18,831 of NZ_BAABCK010000021.1, forward strand.
CCAGGAAGAAGATGTCCAAAAAGCACAGAAATCCGCTGAAGACATCGAAAAGGACGAAAACATCAAAGCTCTTATGGAAGCAGAACAGAAGATGAGTGAACTCATCCAGGATCTGAACCGTGTCATCATGAAGCCGATTGAAGAACTATACGGTGTAAATAACGAAAACTAATTGCTAAGAGGTCTGTTGAGGGCCTCTTTTCTTTTGGTTTTTGGTATACTGTAGATATAATGAGCAGAAAAGTCAGGTGAGGAATATTGTTTAAATTTATACATTGTGCAGACCTGCATCTGGACAGTCCATTCAAGTCCCGCTCGAAAATGATTCCAGGAATCTTTGACGTGCTTACAGAAAGTACATATATCAGTGTCAAAAGGATGATTGACTACGCGATCCAGGAAAAGGTCGACTTCCTTGTCATAGCAGGAGACATGTTCGATGCAGCGAACCGTACACTGAAATCCGAAGTGTTCATGAAACGCCAATTTGAACGTTTGAAAGAAGCCGGCATCTTCGTCTATATCATCCATGGCAACCATGACCCGTTGACAGATGGCTTCAAAGCGGAGTGGCCGGACAACGTCACGGTATTTGGTGAAAATGTAGAAACGTATGAGATGGTGAGTTCACACGGAGAACGTATCTTCCTCCACGGTTTCAGCTATTTCATGGATGATACATATGAAAACAGACTGGAGGAATATCCAGTCAATACAATGAACGAAGGCATACATATCGGCCTGCTGCATGGTACTTATTCCCAGAGTCAGTCCACCCAAAAACGATACACGGAATTCAATCTACGGATGTTGAATGAAAAACTGTATCATTATTGGGCGCTTGGCCATATCCATCAGCGTGAAGAATTGAGTGATCTGCCACCTGTGCATTACTCAGGTAATATACAAGGCCGCCATAAGAATGAGTATGGCGAAAAAGGCTTCCTTGTGGTGGAGGGCGATGATGTATATCTTACAACACGGTTCATCCCTGTACAGGAAATCATTTTTGCCGAGTATGAACTCGAAGTGGCAAACCTGAGCAAGCAGTCCCTTTACCAGGCAATTGCAGAATTCAAAAATCGCTTAAGGGATAAAGGAAAGCACATCATCCAGTTGACTACCGTCTATGATGGAGACGAGGAACTGACGGGTGCCGATCTGACTGAAGTAATTGAGTTGTTGAAGGAAGATGAGAGGGATATAAAAGAGTTCGTCTGGATTGATGACCTTAAGGTGAGGTACCTGCAGCAAGACAACATCGCCTTGATCAACGACATCAAAGCAAGTCATTCTTCCGATGAAGAACTGTTCAAAGAAGCGGTCAATGCGCTCTACATGGACCCGAGGCTGAACAGGTATCTGGACCCTGTGCAGGATATCATCCCGGAAGCGCTGCTTGAAGAGGGTGAAGAACGACTTAGAATGTTGATGAGGAAGTAGTGAATATATGAAAATTATTGGACTCGATATATATGGCTATGGAAAAATAACAGAAACAAAATTTGATACCAATAAACAATTAGTTCAACTCTTTGGCGAGAACGAGGCCGGCAAGTCAACGATGCAGTCGTTCATCCACTCCATTCTATTCGGATTCCCGACCCGTAAGGAACAGGAGCCGAGAAGAGAGCCGCGCATGCACAATCTATATGGGGGAAAGATTACAGTCGAATTTCCTGATGAGCCGGGCACCGTAGAGATCGAACGCATAAAAGGTAAAGTGCAGGGTGACGTCAAAATTTATTTTGAAGACGGGACTGTGCGTGGTGAAGAATGGCTCATCAAAAAATTGAATTTCATCGATAAAAGAACATACCGCTCGATCTTTTCCTTCGATGTGCTCGGACTGCAGGATATACACAAGAATATGACTGAAGACAAGCTGCAGGAGTACCTGCTTCGTGCAGGCGCGCTTGGCTCCCATGAATATGATGAGATGCTTAGTGCAATCGATTCCGAGCTAGGCACGATCTATAAGAAAAATGGTTCAAAGCCGGAATTGAATAAGGAAATTGCTGAAATGTCAGAGCTCAACGATAAGATCAGGGCGCTTGAGCAGGTGGAGGAACGGTACGATACTCTAACCAATGAAAGAGTGAAGAGTGAAGAAGCATTAAACTTCACCAAAGATGGTCTGCATCAGCTGGAATCGATAAGAAAGCAGAAAATGAAAGAAGTCGTTTACCATAAAGACATCAAAGAATGGAAGAATCTTGAGAGTCAAGTGAACATCGAACCGATCAATTTTCCTGAAAAAGGGATCGAGCGATATGAGAAGATGAAGCATCAACTCCAACAGTCCGATCAGGATATTGCCTTGCGTACAGAAAAATTAAAAGTTCTGGAAAAAGAGTTGGCAGGCATCAAAAAACCTGATGGAGAAAAAATCGCCCATTTGGAAGGTATATTGAAGAAAGAGCCTGAAATCAAGCAGAAGCGAATGGAGCACAAGCGTCTCGCTTCAGAAATAGCAAGCAATGAAGAAGCCATCGGCCTGCTCATGAGGGACGTAGGCTGGAGTGAGGAACATCATGAGGTCGATGATTCCAACATCGTGAAGGAGTCTGTTCAGTCGCTCCTTTCGAAATTGGATGAAGTGGCGCTGGAGGAACAATTTCTGGTGCGTGAATTCGATCAGGTGAAGTCCGACATCAGTCATTACGATAAGGAATTGGCACAGTTGGAAGCGGATCAGATCAGTGAAACGCGCATCAGAAAAAAGCAGGAACTGATGGACAAGGAATTTGAACTGAAGGAAAAGGAAAAGATGTTCAGTCTGATCGAAAAAGACTATGAACGGGAAAAACGTAAACGCAATAGATCCAGCAGGATGCAGCAGATGCTCATCATTGGGGTCGGGATCATTGCCCTGTTGGTTGGCATCTTCTATCTTGTCGGGTCAGAATGGGTGATAGGAAGTGCATCGGCCGTGGCCGGCGCACTGATATTGCTGCTACTTACCTTGAACAGGGAAAAACCGGATGAATCGCTGAAGGAGGACTATCAAAAAGAGGTCGCGGAACTTCAAGAAGCGATTGAAACCATCAACAGGAACCACAACATGGAGTTTGAGCTCAGTACCGCAAGAGAACTCAAAATGGATCTTAAGGAACTCAAGGCGAAACGCATTTCGACCCATGTCCGTCTTGAAGAACTGAAAGAAACTTTATCGAACAAAGAAGCACTGCATGATTCATTGAACACCGATTTGTCGAAGATGAAAGCAGATCTGAAGATAGATATGGACATGGAAAACAAATCAATGCCTGATGCCATCCACACGATCAGGGAGATAAAACAAAAGAGGAACCAGATCAACAGGTATCAAGTCGAGATGGATAATCTCACCCGTGAACTCCAGGAATTCAAAAGCAGCGTCAAGGAGGATCTGATGCATTACGGTATCCACTATGACGACGCGAGTGTATTCCATGATGTAAAGAATGCAGCATCCGACATGTATAAGGATGAAGCTGACCATACTCGATTGAATGATCAGATTACTCTCTTGCAGAATGAGAATAAGGTGCTTCAGGATAGCGTAAAAGAAGCGCACTACGAGATCAACTCTCTGTTCGACCAGGTTTTGGCAGAGGATGAAGAGACATATTATTACTATGCGAGAAAAGACGACGAACATAGAAGGAATGTCCGCCGTTATAATGAATTGGATGAGAAGTTGGGTGAAGAGCATTTCGATTATGATGCACGGAATGCCTTGGCCGATATCCTGATGTCTGAGCTGCGGGAGGAAGAAGAAGACATTGTCGAACAGATCGAAGCACTTAATGATAAGGTTCATGTGGAGCAAAAAACGCTGGCTGAACTGAACTCGGAGATCGCGATGATGGAGAGCGACGGTAAGTTAAGTGAACTTCATCACTTATATGAGATGAAAAAATCATATATCCAGAATATATCGAGAGACTACATGTCATTGAACTACATCCGGATACTGATTGAAGCGCACATCCGAAAGATTAAAGATGAACGTCTGCCTGTCGTCATCGAAGAGGCAAGGACTATTTTCCAGAAGATAACAAACGGACGTTATATCAACATCATCTATGATGATGACGGAGTGAAGGTCAGGCATGACAACGGTCAGCTCTTCCATCCGCTTGAACTGTCACAGTCTACAAAAGAAATGCTCTACATCAGTTTAAGGCTGAGTCTGATCAAGGCGTTGAAAGGGTATTATAAGTTACCTCTCATCATCGATGATGCCTTCGTGCATTTTGACAAGGAGAGGAAAAAGATCATCATGGATTATTTGAGGAATGAAGTGCAAGATCAGGTGCTGTATTTTACATGTAACCTCGATAACTCAATTCCTACGTCCCAAACCATCAAACTTAAAGAGAAAGTCAAATGAGGTGAGTGCACATGAATAATATATCGAAACTGAAGGCTGGAGATTCCGTCGACACTTTTTATCTTATAAAAAGGAGCCAGCAAGGCGTCACATCACAAGGTAAACCCTATATGACCCTGTTCCTGCAGGATCGCACGGGAGATATCGAAGCCAAGCTATGGACCGTTTCAAAAGAAGATATGGAAGTCCTGAAGCCAGAAACACTGATCAAGGTGAAAGGGGATATCATTGATTACCGCAACAAGAAACAGATGAAGATCGCTACCTTCAGATTAGCTACAGAAGAGGATGGGTTGAATCCTAAAGACTTCGTCGAGAAAGCGCCGATCGATGAAAACACCTTGTACGAAAGCATTATGGATTATGTGATCAAGATTGAAAATGGCAGTCTGCAAAGGATTGTAAGGCAGATGCTGAAGAAATATGGCAAGGAATTTTTAAGTTATCCGGCTGCAATGAGCAATCATCATGATTTCGTCTCCGGACTTGCCTACCACGTCCACTATATGCTGAGGACAGCAGAAGCGCTCTGCGACATCTATCCTTCACTGAACAGAAGCCTACTTTACAGCAGCATCATCCTTCATGATATAGGAAAGGTTAAGGAACTGTCTGGTCCTGTCGGTACAACCTATACGACTGAAGGAAATCTGATAGGGCATATCGTGATAGCGAGTGAAGAAATCTCCAAAGTGACAGCTGAACTCAATATAGAGGGAGAGGAAGTCCTGCTGCTTAAACATATGATTTTAAGTCACCACGGTAAGCTCGAATACGGTTCACCTAAGCAACCAATGCTGAAAGAAGCAGAAATCCTCCATTTCATCGACAATATAGATGCGCGCATGATGATGATGGATAAACACATAGACAAGGCGGAAAAAGGTCAGTTCACGGAACGGATCTTCCCTCTTGAAAGCCGCTTCTTCTACCGCCCGGAACATTTGGAATAAAAAATACCGGGACGCTAATTTTAGCGTCCCGGTATTTTTTTATTCTTCCGATTCCTCAGTCGGTTCTTCTACAGAAGTGTCGTCACCTGGTTTTTCAACTGGTTCTTCTGATTCCGGATTCAGGTAAGTATCCTCGATGTACGTCTTGATTTCTTCGTTTTTGAACTCTACATTATATTCTTTGAGCAATTCTTTGTAATACTCAAGGACTTTATCTGGGTTTTCTTGAATCTTCTCGTTGATCAGTTGACCTTTTATGGAATCGAGTTCTCCATCAATGTCTTTTTCTTCATGACGTTTGATGATGTGGTATCCGTATTCAGATTCGACAACATCCGAAATCTCACCTTTTTCGAGTTCGAATAGTGCATCTTCAAAACCTTCAACCATTTGTCCCCGTTGGACGTAGCCGAGTTCGCCGCTGTTTTGGGCACTACCGGTATCAGATGACTCTTCTTTGGCCACTTCTCCGAAGTCTTTGCCATCTTTGATTTCCTTAAGCAACTCTTCGGCTTTCTCTTTGCCTTCTTCGTCACTTAGGGCGTCCTCTCCATCTCCAGTCTCTATCAATATATGAGAGGCTTTACGGACGGATTTTTTTGCTTCTTCATCAGTGATATCAAATTTTTCACTGAAGAATTTATCATGGAAGGCGTTGTTGATCCGTTGTTTTTTGTATTTCTCGACGGTCATGCCTGGTTGTTGCTGCTGAAGCAGTGCGGCAAATTGATCTTCCCCGCCCATGCCTTCTATTTCTTCATTGATCTGTGATTCAATTTCTTCTGTGTCGATCTCATCAGCATATTTCTCTTTAAGTATTGTATCCAACGTCAGTTGGAATGTCTGGTTGGCTATACTGTCTGTTCCCAACTGGTTAAGTATGTCGTCTGTAGTTACATCACCTGCATCACTTGTGGCAAGGACGTCACCATATTCTGTTTCACTGGATGAGCTGTTTTCACTGTTATCGTCTGAGCATCCGGCCAGGCCGATGAGACCAAGTCCGAGCACCATGGGCGCTATTATCTTCTTCATTGCACAAATCTCCTTTGATAGTGGATACAGGTGCTAATATATCATAATAAAGCGACGAGGCACAATTGTAGTCCCCCGCCGCTTCATCAGATTGATTTTATTTGTCGCTGTTAAAGGTGTCCTGGATCTCTTCGACACGATTCTGTATATTATCCACATCTTTTTTGATATGTTCAATATTTGGATTGATATCCGCCTGGAAGTTGCTGATCATTGTTTTGACTTCGTCCCCAAGCGTTTCAAACACTTCCTGTGATTCGCGCTTAGTCTGGAGGAAAGAGGATTTCACTTCATTCGCTTCCATTTTAAGCTGATTCATCTGTGTCTTCATATTTCCGGACCCGGATTTAAGGGAAGATTGCAATTCAGCTCCTGACTTCGGGGCATTCAAAACAGCGATGAGTGTACCGCCCGCTACACCGACAGCGAAGCCTGCCGCTAGATTTCTGAATTTCATACAGTGTCACGTCCTTTTTGATTTATATTACATTACCCTCATGTTCTCGGGTTCATGCATCCAATTGTTCACGGATTGAGCGGGCGATTTCTTTTTTCTCTTCATCAGAGTGCAAGTTCTCATCAGACTGCCATTCATATCCGAACCCATCATATTCTGCCTTGTAGCGTGGGATGAGGTGGAAGTGTAGATGGAAGACGGATTGGGAAGCGTAGGAGCCGTTATTCTGGATGACATTCAGGCCATCGGGATTAAAAGTACTCTTCAACGCATTCGCCATCTTCGTGACGACTTTCATGATGTGCGCGCCGGTTTCTTCATCGAGATCATAAATGTTTTCAATCGGTTTGCGGGGTATGACCAGCGTATGCCCCTTTGATAGGGGGAAGGCGTCCATGAAGGCGATGCATGTTTCATCTTCATATAGGATGTTTGCTGGAATTTCACCGTCTGCAATCTGTTCAAAAATGGTTTTACTCATTCATTGTACCTCCATTGTTCTCTTGTGATATATTTACTTAGTATCAGTATACAAATAATAACCTACATTTAAAAGGAAGTTGAATATGGTACTTCAAATAGATCAATTGACCGGCGGCTACTCCAAAGTCCCGGTTATACATGATATTTCGTTCAATATCGATAAAGGTGAAATAATAGGTCTGATCGGATTGAACGGTGCAGGGAAAAGTACGACTATCAAGCATATATTGGGTCTGTTAAGACCGCACTCCGGAGAGATCAGGGTAGGGGGTGTGACTGCTGATGAAGATATCGAGGCGTACCGCAGGCAATTAGCCTACATTCCGGAGTCACCGGTCCTCTACGAAGAGCTCACCTTGAAAGAACACATCAATATGACAGCCATGGCTTACGGGATAGATGAAGCAACTGCGATGCAGCGTGCAGACAAACTGCTTAAGATCTTCCGGCTGGAAACAAAAATAGATATGTTCCCGACACATTTCTCCAAAGGCATGAAACAAAAAGTCATGCTGATCTGTGCTTTCTTGTCCCACCCTGAACTTTTCATCATCGACGAACCGTTCCTTGGGCTGGATCCACTTGGCATAGAATCACTCATACAATTGATGGTAGAGGAAAAGGAGCAGGGGCGCTCGATACTGATGAGCACCCATATCCTTGCCACTGCAGAACGCTACTGTGATCGATTCGCTATCGTCGACGACGGGCATTTGACTGCAATCGGCACACTGCCGGAGTTGCGGGAGGAGTGGCATATGCCAGGGGCGACTCTTGATGAGGTCTACCTCAAAATAACAGGGGGAGAAGTCTACGATGACTGATCGACTGTTCAGAATGCGGATGAATGAGGATGTTGCAAGGCGCAGCCATTACGGGAAATTCATATTCAACAGCCATTTCCTCATATTCTTATCGATAGCAATCGGATTCTTCCTATATTCCTTATTATCGCTCGTCCAGACACTCACCCCATCCTTCTGGCTGAATGTCATCATCTCATTTGTACTCGGCATCACGCTGCTGCCGTCCTACCGAACTTTATTCAAGCAGGCGGATGGAATCTTCCTGTTGGCCTATGAAGCGCAGCTAAAAGACTATCTTAGAGCGGTAGATCGCTACTCTCTGACACTTGGGCTATGGAGGCCGGTTGCAGGTGGCGTTGTTGCGTTGATTCTGATGACGGCAGGACACCCGGCCATTGAAATAATCATTGCACTGCTAGCCTCAGTTTTTTTCTACGTGATGAATTTCATGATCAGAAAAGAAATCATCAATTCAGAGTGGCCTGTGCTGCCCGTATCATTCGGATTGATCGCCCTGACCATCCTCTCGCTTATCTTGATCCTTACAGAGCCCATCCTGATTGTATTGCCGTTCATCGTCTACGCGCTCCTCCTGCTCTTTGCCAAAAAGCATAGTCATGCAAGTATGGATTGGCGAAAACTGATCGGTTACGAAGAGGAACAGCTGAACAAGTATTACCAGACGGTCTCGTTGTTTACGAATGTCAGTCATATAGATAAGCAGTTCAAGCGTAGAAGATATTTGGACCCGCTACTCTGGAAACCAAAAGAAGCTTCCTTCAACAAAGAAAAGATGTATGAATACCTTTTCTACCGGACGTTCGCCCGAGACCATGATCTGCCTATGATCGTCCTAAGATTACTGGTTCTGTTCGGTGTCGTTATGGTATGGATCGCCAACTTGTATCTATCTGTAGTCATCGCACTTTTTGGCATATACATCATCGTCCTTCAGATGTCTCAGATCTATACAGCACAGGCATACTTGCTCTGGCCGAAGGTCTGGCCGGTGGATCGGTCATATATACAGAAGAGTTATGTAACCTATTCACATAAATTGGTGTTCGTGATAGCGCTGATTTTCAGCATCCTTTTCATATCAATCCACCCGGGATATTTCTACTTAGGGATCATGTTCCCGCTCTGGGGGTACATCATCAACCGAAGCTTGAGCCGGGCGGTCTACAGAAAAGAAAAAGAACTAAGCGACTGAGTCACTCAGTCGCTTAGAAGTCGTCCTCTCCATCTTCTTCATTGTCTTTCAGCGGGAGATAGAATTTGGAAGAAATCGATTTATGGAAAAGCGATTCCTCCGTCCTGAATTTTGCCAGGGCATCGGTGCTCAGGAAGTCGGAGTAGCCATCGGTATCCTTGAAGTCGTAATAGGTTGAGGACTGGGCCCAGCCAATCATTACTATGAATTCGTCTTCGCCGAGTGCTTCGCCGATACGGTAGAACTGTACGCCACGCGTGTTGTCAAGCACTTCTGAAAGTCTAGACAGATGGCCATGCACAGGGCCTTTACTGTCTCCGGGCACAGGAATGAAATGGATTGAAACCGGAGAGTGTTCATCAAGTTCACTGGTCGAATGACTCAAATTATATGAATGCCTTGAACTGAACATGCTTTCCTTTTCTTCGGATTCATAATATAGGAGGGCGTCTTTGCCGATTGCTGCGATGTTGAGCCCTTCATTATTCTTTTTCAAATCAATCATGTAGGATATTGTTCCTGTCGTCAGATGTAAGTTCATCTATTTCACCTCGTCGTTAGTCTTATTACAGTTATACCTTAAACGCTAATGTCTTAAACCTGGTTCAAATGAATCGAATTTTTGACATTATGCCACTTATTTCAATTCGCCTGCTTCAATATGTTAAAATACTGGGTGGATATATATATAAATTGGAGGAGAATGATGTGTTCAACGATACAATATTGAAAGCAGCAAGGGGAGAGAAGACGGATCATACCCCTGTATGGTTTATGCGTCAGGTTGGTAGGAGTCAGCCTGAGTACAACAAGGTGAAAGAAAAGTACTCTTTGCTTGAAATCACAAGACAACCTGAGCTGACAGCTTATCTGACAGGCACACCGGTAGAAAACTATAATGTCGATGCGGCAGTACTGTATAAGGACATCGTATCACCATTGGCCCCGATGGGCATCGATGTCGACATCAAACCTGGTGTCGGCCCAGTCATTTCAAATCCAATCAGAGACATAAAAGATGTAGAAAAACTTGGAGAGCTGGATCCTTATAAAGATCTCGACTACATCTACAAGACAATTAAAATATTGACTGAAGAAAAACTCCAAGTACCGCTCATCGGCTTCTGCGGTGCGCCGTTTACTGTAGCAAGCTATATGATTGAAGGTGGACCAACCAAAAATTACCATAAGACGAAGACGATGATGTATAATCAACCAGAAACTTGGTTCAAGCTGATGGATAAGCTGACTGAGATGAGCATCCGTTATCTTAGTGCCCAAGTGGACTCCGGAGCGAAAATGATACAAATCTTCGACTCATGGGGCGGGGCGTTAAGTAAAGAAGATTATGCATATTATCTATCCCCTTCGATGGACAAGATCATCAGAGCCATCCAAGAAAAGGGTGTACCAGTAATCGTCTTTGGAATCAGTGCCTCCCACCTTATTCCCGAATGGAATAAACTCAGCATGGATGTGTTGGGTCTTGACTGGAGAACGTCAATCAATGAAGCGAGGGAAATGGGTGTCAAAAAAGCACTTCAGGGCAACCTTGACCCAGCATTGTTGCTTGCAGATTGGAACGTCATCGAAGCGCGGGCGAAAGACATCCTAGATCAGGGGAACAATGAAGGTCATATATTCAACCTCGGACACGGGGTGTTCCCAGCAGTTGAGCCGGACACATTAAAACGTCTTACGGCTTTCGTTCATGAATACAGTAAAGGAAAGTGATAGTGATGAAAGAGAAAAAAGGATTGCTTGTCATGGCGTACGGTACGCCTTATAAAGAAGAAGATATTGAACCATATTACACGCATATAAGGCGTGGCAGAAAACCTTCTGAAGAAGCGCTCCAAGATTTGAAGGACCGCTACGAAGCGATCGGTGGCATTTCACCGCTTGCTGATACGACAAAAAGGCAGGCAGAAGCGTTGGCAGCTAAACTCAACGCTTCGCAAGATGCAGTGGAATATGAATTGTTCATTGGACTCAAACACATCGACCCATTCATCGAGGATGCGGTTGAAGCGATGCATGACCATGGCATCAAAGAAGCTGTTTCAGTCGTACTGGCACCTCATTACTCGAACTTTTCAGTCGGTTCCTACAACAAGCGTGCTCATGAAGAGGCCGAGAAGTATGGTATTTCAATCAAATCGGTGGAATCTTATTATGAACAGGAACCGTTTATTGATTTCTGGACAGAAGCAGTGAAATCTTCCCTTGCTGAAGTACCGGATTCCGAGCTAGATGAGACGGCGGTCATCGTCAGTGCACATAGTCTGCCTGAGAAGATTAAAGAGCATAATGACCCGTATCCGGATCAGCTTGCTGAAACTGCAAAATTGATCCAGGATAACGCTAATCTAAAGAACGTGCATATAGGTTGGCAGTCAGAAGGAAACACCCCGGATCCATGGCTTGGTCCGGACGTCCAAGATCTGACACGTGACTTGCATGCCGAATACGGTTACAAGCATTTCGTCTATCTGCCAGTCGGCTTTGTCTGCGAGCACCTTGAAGTGCTGTTTGACAATGACGTCGAGTGCAAAGTGGTATGTGATGAAGTCGGTGCGGGCTATCATAGGCCAACGATGCCGAATACTGATGAACGCTACATCCAAGCAATGATAAACGAAATAAATAGATTGTAGTAAAGGCGGATTAACTTGAAGAAAATTGCAGTTATAGGCGCAGGTATAACAGGTTTATCAGCAGCGTACTATCTCTCGAAGCTGGAAGATGTCGAAGTGGACGTGTATGAAAAGAGTGACCGTGCAGGCGGTAAGATCAACACGTACCGAAAAGACGGATACGCAATTGAACTTGGTCCTGAATCCTATCTTGCCAGAAAGCAGAGCATGACGGATTTGGCTGAGGAGATCGGCCTCGGAGATGACCTTGTGCGAAATTCAACAGGAACATCCTATATTTACGTGAACAACAAGCTCTCATCCCTACCAAAAGGTTCAGTCCTCGGGATGCCAACCGAGCTTGTACCGTTCATGACGACAGATCTCATCTCTGCTAATGCCAAACTGCGTGCCGGTGTTGATTTCCTTAAGAAGCCAACCCCCGTATATACAGATATCTCTGTCGGCCACTTCTTCAGGGGACGGCTGGGTGATGAGGTTTTGGAAAATATCATTGAACCATTGCTTTCTGGCATCTACAGTACAAAAATAGATGAACTCAGCCTACTGTCGACCTTCCCTCATTTCAAGGAACTTGAAGAACAGCACGGTAGCCTGATCAAAGGGGTCTATCATCAAAAGAATCAAAAAGCCGGAGGTGCCAAAACCCCTACCGGTAAAAAACAGGGGCAATTCCTACAGTTCAAGCATGGTCTACAGTCCTTCATAGACCGACTGAAAGAGACCACTGAGCAACAAGGTGCCTCGATGCATTTCGGATACGATGTCAGTGCCATCAAAAAACATGGCAAACGCTATCGCCTGACCGCAAACGAACGTACAAAAGAGTATGACAACATCATCGTGACGACGCCACACTTCCAATACAAAAGGTGGTTCAACGACCTTTCGCTTGAATATTTCAAGCATATGGAAGCCACAAGTGTTGCGACAGTGGTCATGGCCTTTGATGAGAATCAGGTCAAAAATGATATAGATGGTACAGGTTTCGTTGTCAGCCGCAAGATGGATACGACCATTACAGCATGTACGTGGACCAGCAAGAAGTGGACGTATTCCGCTCCGGAAGGCAAAGCACTTCTACGCGCTTATGTCGGTCGCCCGGGCGATCCGATCGTCAACGAGAAGGATGATGATGAAATCATCCGCTTGGCTAGAAAAGACCTTGATGATATCATGACGATCAATGGAGAACCTGAACTATCCATCGTAACCCGCTTGAAAAACTCCATGCCACAGTATAAAGTCGGCCATAAAGAAATGATCGCCGGAATCAAGGAATATATGGCCAAACAGTATCCAGGAATCATCCTGACAGGTGCTTCGCATAATGGGGTAGGACTGCCGGATTGTGTGGATCAGGCCATAGAAGCAGTAGAATCAATTTCAGAATAAATGTAAAAAAATGCCCCGGATGTTATTATGATAATATCAGGGCATTTTTAATAAGGAGGCACCAGTTGAATGAAATTCATTTCGAATAATGACATCAAAGATCCAATGATCAATCTCGCTATGGAAGAATACGTGTTGCGTGAAATACCTACAGACGATTCCTATTTCCTGTTCTATGTAAATCAGCCTTCCATCATCATCGGCAAAAACCAGAACACGATCGAGGAGATAAACGAACCTTATATACGTGAAAATGACATAAAGGTTGTACGTCGTGTATCGGGAGGGGGCGCGGTCTATCATGATGAGGGTAACTTGAACTTCAGCTTCATAACAGAAGACGATGGAGAGAGTTTCCATAACTTCAGCAAGTTCACTCAACCTATTGTGGATGTACTGCAGAACATGGGTGTCAATGCAGCATTGTCTGGACGTAACGACCTAGAGATTGATGGAAAAAAAGTCTCGGGGAATGCTATGTTTACACAAAAGGGCCGGATGTTCTCTCATGGCACGCTGATGCTAGATAGTGACATCTCAGAAGTCCAGAATGCGCTCAGGGTGAATAAGAAGAAGATTGAATCAAAAGGAGTAAAATCAGTAAGAGGCCGTGTCGGCAACATCAACGATTTTATGGAAGAACCTCTTGATATAGAAACATTTAAACAGAAAATACTCGAATCCATATTCGATGGCAGCGAAAATATTGAAGAATATGTGCTGACTGAAGAGGATTGGGAAAGAATCTATAAGTTATCGGAAGAGAAGTATCAGACGTGGGATTGGAATTATGGCAAAAACCCTAAATACAATTTTGATGTCTCCCACAAGTTCGATGCAGGTTTGTTGGACGTCAGGCTTAATGTCAAGAAGGGCAGAATAGAACAGGCAAAAATATTCGGCGACTTTTTTGGCGTAGGAGAAGTGAATGTCATCGAAGAACGACTGATCGGCACCGAGCATAATCGTGAAGCCATCGACAAAGCGTTGGCGGATGTCGATATCAGTTTTTACCTCGGCAGGATCACCAGAGAGGAATTTCTCGATCTAATTGCATAAAAATAAGCTGACTGTTAACCATATGTATAATCTACCGGTTAACAGTCAGCTTTTTTTATATTGATTACTCTTCAGCAGCATCTTCATTATCCATTTCCTTTAGCTTTGATGTATATATCATAAACTTCTCTTCATCTTTTTCTACAAGTGATGCTTCAATCTTTTCAAGGTATAGCTTGCGATTATAGTCGTCAATCGCTTCTTGGAGAAGAAGTTCGGCAGAAAGGTCGTTTATGGTGTTGATGAAGACTCTCAACTGGTTCGCCGGGTATACTTGCTTATTCATCTCTACATCCCCCTTCATCATTTGGTTGTTACAAATTATATAACACGAAATGCCATAGGTCAAACAACATTTCGAATATTCCGTTAATTTAATAATGTAAAATTACATTAAAGCAATTTATTTAACATTTTGTTATATTATAGTTAACAAAAATAAATGCATGTGCTATTATTTAATTAACATAAAGCAAAGGGGAGCATGCGATGAAAAGACTTCATTACCAGATACACGAGGAAACGATGTATATCGTGCCGATCGACAATGATGGGATGATCGAAAGTCGGATTGGAGAAGCGTACGGAGAGGGGATCGAATGCAGACTCAATCCAAATAAAGTGATAGAGAGGAATTGCCGTAGCCATTCGCAGAACTATCATGCGAGAAAAGATTTGAGCAGGACGTTGACCGGCATCTCAAGCAAAGTACCGATCATCATCGATCTATTCGGATCTTACATATATTTCTGCACCCATTCCGATCGGATTAGTGAAAATAACTGGTTCAACATCAATCATATTCAATCCTATATGAATGATGAGGGCATGACACGGGTGCTATTTTCAAATAATGAAGAGCGGATAATAGACATTTCATATACATCCTTCAACAATCAATACTTGAACGCCTTGAAGCTGCATTATAAATTCAATCAGCAGAAAGAGAAGTATCAGAAGAAAGAAATGAGTATGCAGTTCCAATATCCTACCATGGGACGGGGAGAAGCGGCACGAGTGAACGAAACGATCTATCATTCTTATATAAGTTACATAAATGGGTTGGAAGTTAAGCGAGAAGTGTAATAAGAATATAAAACATGTGCTCAAACGGTTGAAATACTGTGTAAAGTTGTTATAATTGTAAATGTTCGATTGAAATTGACAGCATTCCACAGTAGCTCAGTGGTAGAGCTATCGGCTGTTAACCGATCGGTCGTAGGTTCGAATCCTACCTGTGGAGCCATGGAGATGTACTCAAGTGGCTGAAGAGGCGCCCCTGCTAAGGGTGTAGGTCGGTATTCCCGGCGCGAGGGTTCAAATCCCTCCATCTCCGTACCAATCCCGTAACCCCTGTGGTTATGGGGTTTTCTTTTTGTGTGGCCACGCTATGGCCACGGAATGGACACCAAAACGTATTTATAGGCCGGATATGGCGTCCTTTTCTGTGCTTGGATAAAGATGGCCATACACCTTTTCGATGGTAACTGATGAAGCGTGTCCGAGTCTTTTGGCCAGTGTCTCCCGGTCCATGCCCAACCGATTGATGCAGTCGGATGCATGGGAGTGTCTGAATTCATGTATCTTGATTCTTTTAATATCTGTCTGCTTCACCAGCGCATCGTATTTTTTCCCCACTGTTGTTTCTCCAATGGATTGGTAAAAGGAGCCGAACACGACATAATCCTCTTTATATGGTTGATTCTCCTGATACCATGCTTTATACTCCTGCAGCACCTCAATTACGTGGCCCGGAATGTACACTTTCCGTTTGGAAGTCTTGGTTTTTGGCTTGTGGACTTGGCCATTGTAGTTTGTCTTATCTATATTAATATACCCTTCCTGAAAATTGATATCCCGCCAGGTCAGCGCCCGTTGCTCTCCATGTCGCACACCACTGAAGTATAGCAACCTGAAATAAGCCCTGTATCGTAAATCCTCTATTACACTATAGAAATGTTCAAACTCCGCTACAGTCCAATAATTCCACGTATAGTCCTCATCATTCTCAATGTTGCCTGCTAGTGCCGCGACATTGGATTTTAAGTCATAGAACTTCATGCCATGCGACAATATGCTACTGAGCGCAGTATGGATATCCTGAACGTACCCCTTCGATAGCTTCTTTCCTCTAAACTCTTTTTCCTGCATATGCTTATGAAAATCCAATATGTCCTTTGTGGTCATGTTATAGACATCTATGTTCCTGAAATATGGATCCAGATGATTATTGATGTAATTCTTCATGGTTTTAATACTGGACGGCTTTCTACGATCCGCGTACCATTCCAGATAATCATTGGATAGATGAGTGAAGGGGAGTGCATCTTTGATTGCCCCTTCATCCAAGCTGATGAAGAAGTCATCTTCATACGTTCGAGCGTCCTTGCGGCGTCTGAACCCTCTTTTCTTGTGATATCTCCGTTCTCCAAACTTATCCATATAAGACAAACTGACATAGTATGTCTTTCTGCTTTCATCCTTGTATATCGGCATGTTTATTCCTCCTAGTTATAAATGGTCATCCGCGTGTGTTCAATCAGCATCTCGATGCGTTTCAAAGCAAGATCAAATGGTACATTAAAGTAGCTTGTCACTTCCTGCGCCGTATATAATTCATACTTCATGATTAACTTCTCCGGCATCATCAACAGAATAGCGAACTTCTCAGCCTCAGCTTCCTGCATCTGATTAAACGCGCGTGGCATGTGGCGTTGATCTGTACAATGCAGGAACATATGGCCGGCTTCATGGCAGAACGCCTTCCACATTTTAAATGATGCATCGATTTTAAGTGCTATGACATCTATTCCTCGTTTTGTCATATAAGCGTTATCAATATGGTTGTAGAGTATGTGTGCTGAAAACATATAGGACAGGTGCGAGATGTTCAAATCCAACCGATCCGTGACGCACATATCTACAATGTCATTAACCCTTTTTTCAATTCTCATAAAATCCCCCTTAGTTTAAGAACGTGTGTTCGGTTTCAAGTTTAAAAAATTACTGACCACCAAAAGTGCCAGTGGTCAGCTGGTTATATTACTACTGTAAATTGATGATGCCTGTCTGTGTGCCCCAGAATCCGGATTGTACTTGCAGCTGTTTAGTGTCACTGTCAATGACGCCAGGTGCTACATCATAAACTACATACGCATTTCTGGAAGATCCCGGGTTGACTTCTTCAGCCAATAATCCGAGATTGTCCGCTGCAACTTCCTGATTCATATAAGTAGAAGCAGTCGTATCTGGTTCATATACCACTTCACCATCGGTGATTTTAAAGAAGTCGCTCGTTAGCATTACAGCTTCATTTTTATTATTGGTTACTGATACATCCAAAACAAGATAGGTGTCGTTTGCTGTTGATGATAAACCAGTGCCGACGGAATCGCGTTGGAACCATTCATTCACAACAAAGTCGATTTCATCCACTGTTAAAGCTTCACCTACACTAGCCGTTTCATCAACTTCTTCTTCAACAGTCTTTTCTTCTGTCGGTTCCTCCTTTTCAACCGTCTCTTCTTCGGTTGGTTCCTCTGTATTTTCCTCAGTTTCTTCTTCCACCGTCGCAGGTGCTGAAGTAGCTTCTTCACTCTGTTCGGTACCGGTGGCGACTTCTGTGCCTGCGGTGTCTGTTTCATCTTCTCCAGTGATTAAAGATGATAAGCCAATCACTGCAATTGCTGCTGTGACGATCCATTTCGCCGCCTTATTCCAATTTGTGTGCGCCCACATCAGGTATAAGCCGATCGGAAAGAAGATAATCAACATAATAATGACGAACCACGACTTCTTGTAAATTGGCGTCTTTTGTTCTGGCATACTAAATCCCCCTATAATTCTAAAATATGTAACTTAAATCTATAAATAATAGGGCAGTGCCCTAATTACTTCCCCTTGTTCTTCTTATCAATCCAATACTCTAGTTGATCGTTCAGCAACTCCCTTAACTCCTGCTTATCCTCTTCGGAAAGATTATCGAAGCCTTCCTTATCAGAGAACATTAAAGCGTCCACATCATCGAGAGGGGTTTCCAGCTCTTTTCTCTTACCTAATAAATCATCAGTAGAGCAGTCGAGCGCATCGGATAATTTTATTACATCTTCATAATTTGGGTTAGTGTATCCTCTTTCCCAATTAGATATAACTTGTGAAGATACCCCGATTTTATCAGCCAGTTGTTTCTGGAGTAAGTTATTCATTTTTCGATATTTTTTGATGTTATCGGAAACACTCATATAACCCCCTCCAATCATCTTTAATACTATCAAAAATAACGGTATATGTTACCTTACTAACGTAATTTGATAATTTTTTATCTAAAAGTGTTGACATTAACTAAAAACGTTAGTATAGTCTAATTAACGGATAGCGTTAGTGGGAGGTGAGGCAAATGATTAACAAAAATATCAGATCTATCCGTCAAAGAAAAGGGCTCACTCAGAAGCACGTTGCAGAACAACTGGGGCTCTCCCAGATGCAGTATTACAGGATTGAAACAGGCGTAGCGAAATTAGATGCCAATCTCCTTCCTGAATTAGCGAAAATACTGGATGTAGACCCATCAAATTTTTTTGACATTATAGTAACGGATAACGTTAATTAAGGAGGCATAACATGGAAGAACTAATGCAGGAAACAGTCAAAGCACTACTTGAAGAAATTAAAGAAGGTAGAGATCCGCAATTGGTTGAAGCAACTGCGAATCTCATTAAAGCCATTACGGATTACAACATCAATGCTTAAGGCTTGGCATATCGCCTGATTTAGGTTCATCAAGTTTCAGATAGTCGATTCTATCCTTGTTTATAAGAAATCTTGATTGATTACCTAAAATCAAGAGCGTGTCGTCTGTTTCGTTAATAACTTCTTTGATTCTTAGAGGCTTACCGTTGACGTAAGCATGTACTCCTCTATTCGAATCAAGAACGCTTTGGATTTCAGCAGAATAATTCATTTAATCACCTCCCATCTAAAGGGAGTATACCAAAGAAAGGAGAGACGACATGAACGAGAAACAGCTATCTAGAAAATCTATAAAAAATAAAAAGAATTCTTTATTAGAAATTATTGAGTCCTGTGAGATTTGCGGTTTCGATTTTAAACCGACATTAGAAGTGCATCACCAAATACCTGTCTCTCGAGGAGGGACGGACGATATAGAAAATCTATCTATACTGTGCCCGAATTGCCATAGTTTAATTCATGCCATCACAAGTGACAATTCCAAAAAAGTATTTAGTTGCGAAGAGATGGATCAATGGCTAAAAGAGAATTTTAATAGAGTGCAAAGGGATAAGGTTTTTTATTACTCCATGCGACTATTACGGACAGGTGATGAAAATGAATGAAATTCAAACGAACAACTTCGATTACTCGGTTTTGGATTCTTCCACTGCTGAATATCTGAAAGATAGAGAAAACAGCATGAGTAAGACGTTGGAAAACGCAGCCGAAAAACTCGGAGAAGATTTGACTAAAGCGAAAGAGAAACTATCCAAAAAAGGATATGGATGCTTCGAAGACTGGTACACGTCATTAGGCTTAAAAACTACTAGCGTTTATAGATATATCAACCGTTACGAATTCGTTTCTTCCAAATTGGAAGATTCAAAAATGCTAGAAACATTCCAAGAACTCACACCTAGTTTACAAAACGAAATGTCCAAACCATCAGCGAATCCTGAAGTTAATCAGAAAGTATTCGATGGTGATATTAAAACTCACAAAGAATACAGGGAGTTAGAAAAGCAACTCAAACAGCAGGAAGAAGCATTAAAACAACGTGACTCTGTCATCCAATCCACCCAAAGAGAGAATGAGATTCTTCAATCAAAGGTGGATGAAGCCGAGAACAAAGAGCCTGAAATCAAGACCGTCTACAAAGAGAAAGTACCGAAGTATATTGAGCAACAGATGAGCGATAAGGAAAGAGAACTCCTTGATTCCAAGCGCTCCATTGCCCAACTTGAAAGCGAATTGCGGAAGGCCAAGGAGAATCAGGAAAAGATGCAACGCGTCGAAGAAGTTGACGAAGAGACGCAGATTGGATCAAGACGTTTCCAAGCGGAAAGCAACGTCCTCTTCCTGAAGGAAAACATAAACGATTTCCTTGAAGAAAACTCCGTCAACGCCTTTAGAGAAGGTGCAATTGCCACAAGTAGCCAGAGAACGAAAGACAATCTATTGCAGGGCGTAGAAGAATTGGAAGCCTTCTGCCGAGCAATGCGTACAGCATTGAACAATAGAATCACAGTAAATTAATGGAGGCGGTTCACATGAAATTTCAAGAAATGTTCGGAGTTAGAAAGCAAGAGCAAGCAATGGAAGAGTACAACTTGACGGTAGCTGACCTAGATAAAGGGATCATGGCGGTTTTAGAAGCATTCAAGGAGCGAAACGACGAACTGGTCAGGCATCTGAAGATGAACGATAGACGCGAGGAAAGAAGGCATGAATTGAACAAAGAGGAGTTCGGCAAAGTCAGGAAGGACATCGAAACCGTCGATGAAAAGCACTCAAAAAAGTATGCGGAACCTTGGGAAGTGGACGCTATAAAAAATGCAGTATCCGATAAAGCGGAGCTTTTTGTCAGACGCAACGGGGTTCAACTTACGTTAGATGCAATCACACCAGTCGGTCATATGACCCTAGAAGAAATTACAATCAAGCGAAATGCGGCAGAGAAGCAATTCAGGAAAGACTTAAGAGCTGTCAAAAGTAAGATTCTTGTCTCCACCAAGAAGTATCTGGGGATGAAAGGTAACGCCCGAAATGACCATATCAGAAGCGTGGATGTAGATAGGGCGACACGGTACATCAAATCACTTACAGCAAAAGATATTCAAATTTAAAGGAGAGTTCATAATGAATCAACATACCTACAATCGACTAAAATATCTAATCGACCTAATTGAACAGGCGCGGCTCAATAAAGAGAAAGTATACACGATTCCCGAAGAATATGAAGGTGCAAAAATCAAGTCGCTGACGGATAGAGAAGGATTCCTGGAATACATTCTTTCTCACGTGCAGGACGTACTGATCGATGAAACGACCGTTAAAGAACTGGAAGATCAGCTTGAAGCGCTCAAAAAAATAGATGTATCTATGCTGCGAGATGCCCAAAAGAGGAAAGGGTTCACAGTTATGAAAGGCGGTAAGGACTAGCGACCAACTAGCCTTACCAGTGAGTTATCAATTATGCGACTGATTAACTCTAACTTAATAATAACCGTAGACACTGACAACATTCAATAGATGAAAAATGACAGGGGGTCAACTTATGAAATCATCAATTGTCAGGTATCGAAAACGCACCGGAGCCACCCAACAAGACGTTGCAAATATGCTTTTCACGGACAAGTCCCAAGTCTGCAAGATTGAAAAAGGCGACCGCACCATGACCGTTTCAATGTATGAAGCAGGCTTCAACAATGTACCAGATCCACATCTACTCAATGACATGGCCCATGAAGTCACGGGTGGTTATACCATGCCAACACCATCTAACAGAGTGTACGACGACCACCGCATGAGCTTCAGGTTCCGCATTCAGAAGGAGATTGAGGAGTTTACAGACATGTTGCCTCAGATCCGTTTGGACAAGCACCCAGAGTTCCTGACAAGAGAAGAGAAGGAATCCGTCACTCGAATCGCATCGGAGCTGCAGGACGTTCTGTTTGAAGGGCAAGGCATGCTCATGAAACTGCTGGATGACTACGGTATTCCACCAAAAGAAATCAACCAGGGTCGGGACGCTCGACTCAGAATGGAGCGACGTATATGAAGAAGTTCTACACACTCTACATTGCACGAAACGAAGCCGGCGACTCTATAGCAGATACCGCCAAGCTGCTCGGACTCACTAAAGGGAACTATTGGAACCGTGAGAATGGCATCACCGATTTCAAGTTAAAAGAGGCCTTCAAGTTGGCTGAACATTATGGCTTGTCTGTGGATGAACTATTCCAAGAAGCGCCGAAGATCAGAAGGGAAGTGGGATAGATGGTATGGCTTGGCATCTTCGCGTTTGGTATTGTCGCTACGCTTTCCGCACTACAAGTCATCAGTACAGGACAGATACTTTTCATTAGTTTCATCGCAGTCGCGCTACTCACGATGGTCGCACCTGTAATAGCAGGCAAAATGGCGCAGAAGGAGTGATTACATGCATGCAGATCCAACACTACCAGTCGTCAAAGTGAAATCCATCGAAGTCACTGTAAACGCCACTGTCGATGTTGCTTATGTCGAAGATTTCAACGATGTACGCAACGAGGATTACATCCAGCAGCAGATCAAGGATGCCGTCACTAAAGCTAATTATGAAACAACTGAGCTTGTGGATTTGAAGCTCGAAGATTACTGAAGGGAGGTGATGGAATGGATCAAATCAAAGTGAAAGTTATCCAGCATGATAGCAAGAAAGTCTTTGAGAGGGATGTTCAGTCGCTCGTGAACACTACGAATATCGAAGTGGTAGACATTGAGTTTTCGCCGATACTGCACGACCGGAAAAGAACAAGGTTCCTAGCAATTGTTCTTTATAAAGTAAAAACGCCCTGACTGCAATCAGGACGAGTAAGGAAATTATACCAACTTAATTATATCACAGGAGGTCTATCATGGTACAACCAATCAATATTAAGCAATTGACCCACGAAGAATGGCTGCAACACCGTCAGACAGGCATTGGCGGCAGCGACGCGGGCACAATCCTTGGCGTGAATAAATGGAAGTCCAAGACGCAGTTGTTCTTCGAGAAGACGAACCCGGAGCTCAGGCAGGGCATCGACAACGAATATATCTATTGGGGTCATGTGCTTGAAGACATCGTAGCCAAAGAGTTTGAGAACCGCACAGGCAAGCGCGTGAGAAGAGACAACAGGATGCTGAGGCATCCAGAGCACGACTTCATGCTCGCCAATATGGATCGTGTGGTAGTGGGGGAGAAAGCACTGCTCGAATGCAAGACTACTTCACAGTACAACAAGGACCAGTGGGAGGGTGATGACATCCCGGCACAGTACCTTTGCCAGGTGCAACATTATATGGCCGTGACAGGCTATGAAAAAGCCTACATCGCCGTTCTATGTGGGGGTAACACCTATATCTGGAAAGAGATTGACCGTGATGAAGAACTGATTGACATCATCATCGAAGCCGAAAAGGACTTCTGGGAGAACCATGTGCAAGCTGGCGTCATCCCTGAAATCGATGGAAGCGATGCAACGAGCGCCTTCATCAATCATATGTATCAAGACATCGACGACGAAGAAGTGGCGCTCAGTGACGATGCTGACACACTCTTGAAGGCCATCGAAGCATGTAAACGGGACATCAAAGAGACGAAGGAGCTCCAGTCGAAGTACGAGAACCAACTGAAGGACCAGCTTGGCCATAACGTAGCAGGTAAGACATCAAACTTCTTGGTGTCCTGGAAGCCGCAAACCAGGCGCACGATTGATAAGAAGGCGCTTGAAGAGAAGTACGGTAAGGACACACTCGATGCATTCCACAAAGAAACGACGTTCCGCAAGCTCGCTATCAAAGAAATCAAGGAGGAAGAGTGATGAAGTTTGAGATCGGAGATTATGTTGAGATATCCAAACGTTGGACAAAACCGAAAAGAGGAGTGCCTGTATTTGAAGGCCAAAAAGATTTCTATGAATGGTGCGAAAAACACAATGATGATGATTCAATGGTTGAAATAAAAAAACTCGAGAAAGTAACAGCGAAAGAAAAGGGTGTTATATGCGGATTCAGGAATAACGTAAAAACGGACTACACACTCTCTTATGAAGAAGGAGTTGATACCGGGTTCGGTATAGCGGGAGAAGGTATTCATCAGATTGATTCAAAGCACATTGATGTCTATCTAGTCGCTACGAGAATGAATTGTATCAGACGCGTAAGCAAAGAAGATATTCAATTAATCGCTGATTCCAGCAAAATCAAGGAGGAGAAATAATCATGGCGACAAACGAAACACTCAAAAATCAAGTAGCAACTAAACAGAATAACGAGGTGGCAAACGGCAAGAAGCCAATGACCATAAACGACTATATCGATCAGATGGCACCTGCAATGGCACAAGCGCTGCCGAAGCATATGAGCGTTGAACGTATGACAAGAATGGCAACGACAGTCATCAGGACTACACCACAACTGAAAGAGGCGGATGTGACAAGTCTCCTGGGCGCCGTTATGCAGTCTGCACAACTTGGCCTGGAGCCGGGTCCAATGGGGCACTGCTACTTCTTACCATTTAAGAACAATAAGAAAGGGACAACGGATGTCACGTTCATCATTGGCTATCGCGGCATGATTGACTTGGCCAGGCGTTCTGGTCACATCCAAAGTATCTACGCCCATGCAGTGTATGAGAATGATGACTTTGAGTATGAGCTTGGCTTGCATAGCGACTTGAAGCACAAGCCGGCAGAAGATAATCGTGGACAGTTTAAAGGGGCTTATGCAGTAGCACACTTCAAAGACGGCGGCTATCAATTCGAATACATGCCGAAATCAGAAATTGAGAAACGCAGGGCGCGTAGTAAAGCAGGCAACAGTAAGTACAGTCCTTGGGCGACGGATTATGAGGAAATGGCGAAAAAGACTGTGATCCGTCACATGTGGAAGTATCTTCCGGTATCAGTAGAAATGCAGAATGCTGTTGAACATGACGAAGGCACTGGAAGGAATATCAAAGATATTACGCCAGATGATGAAGCATATGTAGACATTCCTGAGATGGTAGGGGACACACCTGCAGATGGAGAAAACGAGGGGGAATAACTCCCTCTCTAATTAGGAGGATAAATCATGATTAATAGAACAGTACTTGTGGGTCGCCTTACTAAAGATCCTGAACTCAAAGTCAGTCAATCCAATATATCCGTGGTCAACTTCACCTTGGCAGTCAATCGTCCATTTACCGACGCCAATGGCGAACGGGGTGCAGACTTTATAAACATTGTTACTTTCCGCAAGCAAGCTGAGAACGTGAATCAGTATCTAAAGAAGGGGAGCCTGGCTGGTGTAGATGGCCGACTTCAGTCCCGCGGTTATGAGAATAAAGAGGGGCAACGAGTCTATGTGACTGAAGTGGTCGCTGACAGCGTGCAATTCCTGGAGCCTAAGGGATCCAATGGCTCCGGTGGCCCATCGACTCCCCAAGACCAAAGAAGCGCCTCAGGTAGCAGCTACGGTGGCGAGAGCAGGGGGCGGAACAATTCGAATAGCTACACCAACGCTTATGGCAGTCAAAATAAACAACAGGTAGAAGATAATCCCTTCCAGGGTGATGGCCCGGTGGATATCAGTGATGATGATCTGCCGTTCTAAACAAAAAAAGAGTGCCTACTTGGCACTCTCTAATCCTTTATCAACCAGATCTCTAATCGCTTCAGTGCGGCTGGGGATGCGGTTTTCAAATTGATAATCTTCAATTCGTTTCAATTGTTCATTAGTGAAAGTGACGAGCACCTGCCTGTTCTTCTCTTTATCAACCGCCATGACAATAACCTCCTAAAGTTATATTGATAACCATTATAAGTTATATAACCCATATTGACAAGAGATGGTGGAAGCAGTATATTAAGCATATAAGTTATATAACTTATATAATATATATGAATGGAGTGATCTGGTGAACAGATGTAAAACAGATCTTCAAAATCAGTTTAAGACAGAATTATTTAGGCTCTTCGAACATGCAAGAGTGGCGGCAGAAAATCAAGTTGGATTGGATGTATACGAACAGTACGAGTTTTATCACGAAGATAAAATGTATTTCGCAGACTTTATGGTGACATTGAATCAGTACAAAAGCGAACCGAATCGATTGTTGTACAGAAAAGCCTCAGTTGCAGTGGAAATAGACGAGAGTCGATTGATGCAAGATCCAAAGAATCAGAATATCGCAGACTACATTATTAACTCTAACGGTGTGGATTGCATTAGATACAACGGAGTGACTGTTAAAAATCATAAAGAAGGTGCGGCACTAGAGGTATTAGAAGAATTATTCGAGGACTTATACGAGCGCGAATTCGAAACTGCATGAGAGGTGGAAACAGTGAATAACGACAAAAAAATTAAGACAATAATATCTTCGCTTTCTGGCCAGAACAACATCATCAGCTTCCCAAAAGTGTATTTGATTTTAACTGAAGATATTAACGCAGCACTCTTATTAAATCAAATAGTTTATTGGAGTGATCGGACGAAAAGAAAAGATGGCTTTTTCTACAAAAGCTATAAAGACTGGACAGACGAAATTATGTTGACTCAGTACCAGGTGAAGCGAGCAGCGACGAAATTGGAGCAATTAGGTTTCATCTCGACAAAGATAAAAAAAGCTAATAACGCGCCGACAAATCATTACAGGGCGAATATCCAAGAGATAACAAACTCGATTATGAAGAAACTTGATAATAAAGAAACTTCACAATCGGATTATCAAGAAACTTCATTTTCCGATTATGAAGAAACTTCATTTTCTTCAATAACAGATGATTACAAAACAGTTGACTACACAGTTGACTACAGCGAATCTCCGCATCCTCCGGATGCTATCGAATCCGACTTCGAGAAATGGTGGAATCTTTACGATAAGAAGCTCGACAAGAAGAAAGTCAAATCAATCTTTAAACGCTGCCACAAGAAACATGGCTACGAAGCGATCAAGAAAGGAACGGAAGCATATCTCAGAACTGTCACAGATAAGCAGTTTCAAAAATATCCGACAACCTTCTTAAACGCAGAAAGCTATCTGGATATCGAAGGGTATCAGCAAGAAGCGAAGAACATGGTGTCGACTTACAAAGCTAACTCTCCCTCTCGGGACACCAGTCGTCAAGAAAGGCAAATCGCAGAAATGAACGCAAGACTCGAAGAAGATGAGAAGACGGGCTACACGCCATTTTAAAGGAGGCACAGCATGGAAGAGCTGAGTAAATTATATCGCGATGTCGAGAGCAAGGTGGCTGTTCCAACCCGGAAGCCAGTTGAACGAACGTTCAGTCATAGATGTGACGGATGCAACCGAAGGGTGCAACTGGTGACATTCGATGATGGCAACAAAAAAGAAATCGGCTGCCACTGCGATAAAGTGCAAAGTGACAGAAAGAAAATAGAGATACGGAAACAGAAGGAATACTGGCGCGCGTCCATGTTCCCGTATTCTCATAAGCGCGCATCCTTCGATAAATTCAAAACCTTCGACAATAAAAAGATGGAGCGTGCGCTGATAATTGCCAAACGGTATGCAGACAAGTTTGCGGAGAATTTCAAACAGAAGCGTCTGTATGAACGCTATGAACGATCAGATCTGACACTCGAAGAATTCAACCAGGAGTACGGTACAGCCGTGGAAGAGGACGCTGAAGACATACTGACCAACCTCATCATGAAAGGCGCACCTGGCACAGGAAAAACGATGCTGGCCAATGCGATATACCATCAGCTGCATAAAGAAGGGTTCAAATGCTTCTTCATCAGTTCGAGCGAATACCTGGAGCGCGTCAAAGACGGGTTCGATGATTCAGCTGCAAAAGTGCAATTAAGGAAGTATCGAGAAGAAGCTGACTTATTCGTACTGGATGACATCGGCACCAGTTTTGACAAGCCATGGAAGGTGGATGAATTTTACAAGCTGATGGAAATCCGCAAAGGAAAATTCAATGTATTTACAACCAACTTATCAGACGAGGAATTCGTTAGAACGATTGAACTGGAGCGTATTCACTCTCGAATGAATCAGGATGCTTACACGATCCGAATGGACTTTGAAGACTACAGACTGAAAGGAGATAACCGATGATTGCAACTACAGAGAAATCAATTGTCTACAAGCTGCTGGATGGCGACGAGATCACCAAGCGAGACATACAAAGCATTGGCATGTTCAACGACCATTACATTGACTTACTGCTCCGAGCTGGCCAACAAATCGCTCGGCAGAAGGTCGCAGAGGCATTAACGCGAAATGGCATACAAGAAGTGTGAGAAAGGAGAAAAGAACAGTGAAAAGGACGTACAGAAGTGAGGATGTAGCAGAAGCAGAGCGTAATGGTATCAACTATGAAACATTTACCAGGCGCGTCAGGAACGGTTGGACGGTAGAGGAAGCCAAAACAAGACCACTCAGCGGCCGTCGGTCAATGGAAAAGGTGCGCTATGCCCAGATGGCTGCTGAGAATGGGGTATCAGACAACACTTTCGGTGCACGATTGAAAGCGGGATGGACGCTGGAAAAAGCAGCGACAACCCCCATTCTGAATCAAAAGAGCTTGGACGCGGACTTAATCCAGAAAGCAGAGCGCAACGGGATCTCCTATGCACTCCTCTACAACAGGATTCGTAAAGGGTGGAACGAAGAAAGAGCAGCGACAGAAAAAGTGGAGAAGCCTAAAGAGGATATGACGGATGAAGAAGTGCTGGAAGTGATCGGCAGAATTAAGACAATGCGCAAACTAAACAAAGAGTTCCCAATGACATACCCGGCTCCGATGGTTGAGCGTATTACTGCAATGGGGATGACCGTGGATGAAGTCGAACCTAGGAGGGTGATGGATCTTGGCTAGTGGAGCGAAGCGTAGAAAGAAGAAGGTATATCGGTATCTACGACACGGCAACATTATGGCAGAAGGCACTGTGGAAACGATAGCGAAAAGAATGGGGAAGTCCGAGATGGGCATCTATCAAATTGCATATCGGACTAAAAAAGGTTTAATAAAGGGTGCAGAAAAGGTGGTCGAATACGGTAAGTATGAACCTGTGTATGATCTAATCCGGGACGGCGCCCTTGAATCGACAGGGACGATTGAAGAGCTTTCTGAAGCGCTTTTCCTTTCAAAAGAAACGATTAAAACTTATGTGAGCAAAAAGGAGCGTCATAACATAGAAGTAAAATACCGTGGGACTAAGTTAGTCAAGCTGGAGGAGATGAGCGAATGATTCAAAAGAAAGCACACAACAGACATGCTCCAATACCAACCAACGACCAGCAAGAACCGGACGCGGTTAAAAGTTATATCCATCGACCAGTGGAGCATAAGCCGTTGCGGCTATCTGATTACTGGATGGATTGCTTTCATTCAATGTTTAAGGAGTGGAGATAATGACTGTAACAGACAAGTATAAAGTTGCCTACAGCGTATACGAAACCGATCAGTACGACGACTTCAGCTTCATGGAAGAGAATAGAGGGATTTCAGCGAACCATGTAAAGGCGCTGGTCAAGAATATCAAAGACGGATATGAGATGCCGCCAATCATCGTCAACGAACATATGGAAGTAATGGATGGTCAGCACCGGTTGATGGCACATAAAGAGCTGGACGAGCCCGTTACCTTCATCATTCAGAGAGACATGAAAGAGAATGCCATACAACGTGCGAATACCGACGTCAGCAAGTGGACGACGCCACAGCATATCGAGTATCACATCAAACGCGGCAATGAACACTATGCCAAACTGAACGAGTTTAAAGAGTACAGTGGTATGCCAGTGGTCCAAGCGATGCGCATTCTCGGTAAAAGCGCAGATTCAAGAATCAAGTCATCTGCAAAGATTATCCAGCATGGCGTGTTCGTAGTTACTCACGAAACAGATGCGTATAGCTTTACTGATGAGGTGGTGCTGCGTATGAGGATGGAAGCGCCGACCGGCAAGATAATCTCGGCTTTGAAGCGTTTGTATGACGCAGGTGTCGATACAAAGCGGCTGGTTACTGCGGTCAACGTAACAGAAGATGAATTAAAGTTGCTGAACACTGTGCCAAAGATCATTGAGACGATTGTCAAGGTCTACAACACGGACTTAAAGCGTGCGGACCAGGTCAAAATGAAAGAGTACGGTAAGAATCAATATAAAGTGTATATCTAAGGGGAGTGATGACATGAGTGCAACCATCATGATTTTAATGGCAATTATAGGCGGCTTGGTTGGTACATTGATCGCACAGATACAAGCGGCTAAAGCGTGGAAAGAATGGGCGCGAGAACTGAGTGATGAAAACCTTGAAATGCATAAAGAATTAATGAAGTTAAGGAGGCTGTAACGTATGAGCTACTTCCTCAACCTCCGTCATTTGTACCAGGACGGCGAAAGGTTTGCCACAGCCATTCCTAAGGCAGATCATGTCGCAGTCATTAAGCATATGTACCAAACAGTCCTGACGGAGGATATGGAATTAACGTATGTAGAGTATCGAAGCTTTATAAAACAGCACAGCTTCAGCGAGAAGACGCCACAGGGCGTTGAAAGCAGTTTGCCCGACCTAAGTGTCCAAAATGAAGAAAACGCGCGACAGGCTACGCTATTTGACTATATATAAGGAGCTGATTTAATGCATTACAATCATCACTGCAATGGTACATGTGGAGAACGGCTCGATGCACAAGCAACAACGATACGACGGGAAAACCTACTAAAAAATAAGTGGCGCAAGAAATACCATGAACTACTTATCGAGAAAACGCATTTGGCTATAAAAGCAGGCAAGCAAGTGGCACAGCTCCAGAGAGAAAAACGAGAGCTGACAGCGTTGGTCAATAAGTTGGGCGAGGAAAATAAACGCCTAAAATGCAGCTACACTAAAGCGGCTGCTCGATCGGATGCCAATTGGGATGGCGGTAAGAGAAGGGAGAGGGTTAGATGACAGGACTCGTATTGCTCGGCTACACAGCATTCATACTGCTGATTATTGCAACGTTGATGGTGATTATCGATTTAGCTGTAAATTGGATTGGGAGGTTGAGGAAATGATGACTATTTTATTAGCAACAACTATTGGACTGCTTGTCGTATCGGTTGGGCTGAATGCATTTCTGTTCATAACATCTTTCGCTTTTTATAAGAAAATCAATGAGCTTGAAAAATGATGGAGGAGGAGAAGGAATGAGTGAGCATGAATATCCTTACTTGGAAAAGGCGGTTAAGTATTACGAAGAGCGTTTCGAGCGAAGAAACCCTATCCGAGACGAGCGTGACGAGTACAACGATTTGAAGACGGCTCTTCGCAAAGCTAAGGCGTTTGATGAAATCGTCGAATTAGAACCTAAGAATTTAAAGTACGTCGATAGACCACATCTGTTAAGGAATCAAATCATGGATATTATTTGGCAGTACGAAAGCGAGGAATTGGAATGAAAGCAGCCGTCAGCGATTTCGGAAGTAAAGACTTCTTCATGACCGTAAATGCCAATTTCATTAGATTAGGCCAGGACGACATCAGAGAAGACTTCCTGCATATTGCAGATAAAGTCATTATGCCAGGTGATCGAATCACACTAATCGGTAAGGCGGACAGAAAAGCGAGGAGCATTCATCTGAATGAAAGTGACTTCCTGGAGTATAGAGGCACATTCACTGATGGCTTTCACACGCTTGCTGTATTTGCAGTCAATGGTTCAGCGCCAGAAGGATTGTATGAATCATTCTTTTACCTAGATCATAAGCAACTATGCATCATGACAAATTACGGTCAGTCTGCAACTGATATTCAAGCGAACGAAATACATGTACTGGAGGAGATTAAATAAATGAATCAACTAATACAGCAAGTAGAACAGTGGAGCAAAGACAAAAACTTACACGAAGGTAACTCAGACAGACAAGCGCTTAAATTCTATGAGGAAGCCGGAGAAGTGGCTGCTGCATTATCAAGAGGCAACACAGAAGCACTAAAGGACGGCATAGGCGACACGGTGGTCACACTGATTATATTGGCTCAACAGCACGGTATGACGTTGGAGGAGTGCTTGCAGTACGCATACGACGAGATTAAAGGACGGAAAGGTAAGACGATTAATGGCACATTCATCAAAGAAACAGACCTCTAAAGACATACTGCAGCAAGTGAAAGAGATACTGGAGCGTGATAATGATTGAATTTAAAGTAGAGGGCAAACCAGTACCACAGCCAAGACCGCGTGTGTATCAGGCTGCTTCGGGTAAATCAAAGGCAGTCAATTCTAGGCGAAGCAGAACATACAAGCGTTTAGTGAAACTGACAGCCAAGAGCTACATGAATAGACAGCGACTGACCATTGCTGAGTGTCCTATAACCGTTCATCTGACATTCGTTTTTACTCCGCCTAAGTCTTACACCAAAAAGAAGTTAAAGGCCATAGAAGACGGTTCGCTGGTGTATCAGAAAAAGCCAGACCTGGATAACTTGGCCAAAGGCATACTGGATGCACTGAATGAAACGGTATACAAGGATGATTCACAAATTGTAGAGCTTAACGTAAGGAAACAATATGGGGACACTGACCATGTGCTCATAGTGATAGACAAACTATAAAACGGGGAGCGAGTTTTAATTATGCGACTGATTGAACCGACAAAAGACGAGGTGCTTGTGCTGATAAACGAGTACAACAAAAACATCAACACGATTGACCAGCTGCTACGCGCACACCAGGAATTATCGAGCTCCGGGCTCGTCTCTCAATACGGGGATGAAGCAGGAATGCCAAAAGCCGTAGGCGGCGCAAGTGAACCGATACTGTTTGAAGTGGACAGGCGTATCAAGCAAGACCGGATGATTGACCGTTACAAGGAGAAGGTGCAGTACATTCAAAATCGTCTGGACTGGATTATAAACGAACCACAAGCCATCGTCCTGCATCATCGCTTAAACGGCACGAGTATCAAGGAGATATCGAAAATAGTTAACTTGTCGCCAAATAAGGTAATGCAGCTACTGGAAGAGTGCGCAGAAATACTTACAGACAAATAACAAAAATAACGAAAATAACAAAAATAATTAATTTGGGGAGTCGCATGTGCAAAGTGTAAACTGTGGGTAGGAGCGGACGGCCCACTCACACCGCTCAACGACAGACCTCCATAGTTAGAAAGCTGCTCACAAACGTGGGTGGCTTTTTTCAATGTTTGCTGAAAACTGGTGCTGATCCATATAGAGAATCCACAAATACAGGTGGCAATCAGCGCTGGTTTTGAGCAAGACAATACATAAATAGAGAAAGTAGGTGAGATATGAAGTGGCTAAAAGGAAAATGACACTGAAGCAGCAGCGCTTTGCTGATGAATATGTTATACATGCGAATGTCTTCAAATCGGCGATCAATGCTGGATATAGCGAGAATTATGCAAAGACGAATGCGAGTAAGTTGTTAGAAAATGATAGTATAAAAGCTTATATTGACGAGCGTTTGGCCGAATTGCAAAGCAAAGCCGTTGCAGATCAGCAGGAGGTCATGGAGTATCTCACCTCTGTCATGCGTGGGCAAGTTGAGGATGAGGAGTTGATGGTTGTTCCGCTAGGTGATTTTGAAAGCGAAGTGCAGCGCCATGAGCGACGATCTGATACTTCACAACGTACTAAGGCGGCTGAGCTATTAGGCAAGCGCTACAAGCTCTGGACGGACAAGCAAGAAGTCGAACACACCGGCGCCGTTCAGTTTGTGGATGATGTGGAATGACAACTGCGATTAAGATATCAGAGCTACTGCCTACAGCTTTTCATCCGGTGTGGAAAACAGCGAAGAATCCAAACATCCTCAACGTCGTCTGCAAGGGGGGCAGGGGCTCCGGCAAGTCATCAGACATCGCTCATATCATCGTACAGATGCTTATGCGCTATCCAGTGAACGCTGTTGGCATCCGTAAGATAGATAACACCATTGAGCTTTCCATCTTCGAACAAATCAAGTGGGCGATATCAGAACAGAAAGTGAGTCATCTGTTCAAGGTCAATAAATCCCCCATGAGAGTCACATATCTGCCGCGTGGAAACTATATGGTCTTCAGAGGGGCAAAAGAGCCGGAGCGCATCAAATCCTTGAAGAGTGCTGAATTCCCATTTGCAATCGCTTGGATTGAAGAACTGGCCGAATTCCTAACTGAAGATGAAGTCACGACCATCACCAACTCCCTGTTAAGAGGAGAACTGGAAGATGGTCTTTTTTATAAATTTTTCTATTCGTATAACCCGCCAAAGCGTAAGCAATCCTGGGTGAATAAGAAGTATGAATCAGCATTCATCGCAGATAACACATTCGTGCATCACTCAACATACCTGGACAACCCATTCATCTCTAAGCAGTTTGTTGAAGAAGCAGAGGCAACCAAGGCAAGAAATGAACGTAAATACAGACATGAATACTTAGGCGAAGCCATCGGCTCTGGTGTCGTGCCATTCGACAATCTGCAATTCAGGACCATTACCGATGAAGAGGTTGCAATGTTCGACAATATTCGACAAGGCATTGACTGGGGCTATGCTTCAGATCCATTCAGCTTTGGACGGTGGCATTACGATAAGAAGCGCAGAACGATATACGCCATTGCAGAAATACATGAAGTGAAGTTAAGCAACAGAGCAGCTGCTCAAAGAATTAAAAGTAAAGGATATGATGATGAATCAATTACTGCCGATGGTGCAGAGCCAAAATCAGTGGATGAAGTAAAATCATACGGATTAAGAGTGAAAGGCTCGAAGAAAGGTCCTGGTTCTGTTGAGTTTGGTGAAAAGTGGTTGGATGATTTGGATGCAATCGTGATTGATCCTAAACGGACGCCAAAGACAGCGTATGAATTTGAAAATATAGATTATCAAACAGACAAAGACGGCAATGTTTTGCCGAGGCTCCAGGATGTCGATAACCACACAATCGACCAGTTACGCTATGCAATGGAACGCGATATGAAGCAATCATCATTATCAATACTCAAATAAAGGGGGCTTCCCATGGATCCATTCACAAAACCGCATGGTGAGGTGCTGACAGACAGTGTCAAGCCATCTGAAGAAACACAAGAAGAAATGATTATTCGTCTTATTAAAGAAAACGCATCAAATATTGAAATCTATCGAACGGGCCAACGGTACTACGATAACCATCCGGATATCATAGATGAGCAAAAACCCACAGACCATGAAGGGAACTTTGATCCCTTAAAGCCGGACTGGCGGTTCGACCACAATCCCCATGCTAATCTGGTAGACCAGAAAGTGGGCTACATCGCAGGAGAGTCCCCCAACTATCAACATAAAGACGAAACGGTCATGGCAACCATTGAGAAGCATCTTGACTATGATTTTGATGATGACCTAAACGACATTCTCACTGCTGCTTCTAATAAAGGGGTTGAGTGGGTGCATCCATACGTGGATGAAGAAGGTGACTTCAAGATGCTGGAGATTCCAGCTGAGCAGATTATCCCCATTTGGCAAGACCGCAAGCAGCGTGTGCTTAATGCTGTCATCCGTCATTACACGGTGAGGAATGAATACCGGGTCGAGTACTGGACGGCTGATGATGTGACTTACTATCTCTATGTAGATAGTGGCTTGGAGCTTGCCTGGTATCATGGCATGAACGAGGACAACCCAACAACGCATCTAGATGGTGAGAGTTGGGGCAGAGTACCGTTTATACCATTCAAGAACAACAGTGACTCCACAAGCGATATATGGCGCTATAAGACATTTATTGATGCAATGAACCGACGGTCCTCTGACACACAGAACATGTTTGATGAATCGACTGAGCTTATCTACATTCTTAAAGGTTATGAAGGCACAGACTTATCGGAGTTTATGAAGAACCTGAAGTACTACAAAGCCATCAACGTGGACAGTGAAGGCGGCGTTGAAACAATACGCGTAGAGGTGCCCGTGACATCTTCTAATGAATGGCTGGATAAACTGCGCGGCTATATTTATGACTATGGCAGAGGCGTGGATTTCAACCGAAACGAACTCGGCAACAGTCCTTCAGGTATTGCACTACGTTTCTTATATACCGGCCTAGATCTTAAAGCCAAACAGTTGGCACGGAAGACCATCCCGGCCATCAAACAGCTCCTGTGGTTCATATTCGAGTATGAAGGCATTGACAGCAACCTTGCTGAAGAAGTGGATGTCACATTCAACTACAACCGTATGGTCAATGAAAAAGAACAGTCAGAGATTGCATCGACATCTCAGTCTTATCTATCCGAGGAAACAGTCCTGACGCACCATCCTTGGGTGGATGATGTAGAAAAGGAGAAGGAACGCAAGGACACGGAGGGTATCGTGATGGGCGGTGAGGGCGATGGTCCAGAACCAGAATGACATCGATAAGCATATCGACAAACTCATTGCCGAAGCTGAACACGAAGCTGAGAAGATACTAGCTGCCCGTCTGAAACACATCAAACAGTCTTTCGCTGAAATGTTGGATAAGTATCAACACGATGATCCGCATATTACTTGGACGGAATTCAACAAGTACAACCGATTCAAAAAGGAGCTGCAGCGCATTGAAGAGCTTCTGCAGGATGACTACAGCGAAATCGTCAACCTGATTGTGTTCAGTCAGACAAAGATTTACTTGGACAACTATATGCGCCATATGTATCTATTCGAGTATTCTAGTGGTATTCAGATGAGTTTTACGGTGCCATCGACTGAGCAGATTAAGAAAGCACTGGAGCAGCCGATCGAATTGATTAAGCTGGCACCGACGTTTCAAAGACATCGTAAACAGGTCATTCAGAAGCTCCAGGGGCATATTGGAGAGGGCATCCTGGCAGGCAATAGCTACAACCAGATAGCAAACCGCATCAACCAGGATGTCGGACTGAGCATGCGACAGGCTCGAATGGTGGCACGTACAGAAGGTCATCGGGCACAAACGCAATCCGCAGATGATGCAGCAGATAAAGCGCGTTCCTTCGGCGCTCGTATCAAAGGCTACTGGGATGCAACGCTTGACCGCAGAACCCGAGCATCGCACCAGAAGATGGACGGCAAGTCAGAAAATGAGACCGGCATGTTTAAAGTCGGCTTATCCGTTGGACCGTCTCCCGGGAATCTGGTAGGTGTGGACAGTGCCAAGCAGAATATCAATTGCAGATGTAAGAAGTTATATAAGGTCAATGGACAGTTACCCTCTGTCAGACGGGCAAGGAATGATGATGGTAGTACAAGCCTGATACCTTATCAAACGTATGAAGAGTGGGCTAAATCTAAAGGAGTGGATGACTGATGGCAAAGTACAGAAAGAAACCAGTGGAGGTTGAGGCCATGAAGTTCACCGATAAAG
Source organism: Salinicoccus jeotgali (assembly GCF_039538805.1). GTDB lineage: Bacteria > Bacillota > Bacilli > Staphylococcales > Salinicoccaceae > Salinicoccus > Salinicoccus jeotgali. Next base: position 56,343 of record NZ_BAABCK010000021.1, read on the forward strand.
ACAAAGATAGAGTATTCATGTGGATGTATTACGACCCTTATATAAGCCTCAATGCAACATACGAAGACGGCAAGCCTGTTTTAAAAATAAGGACGCGAGAAGGTATTATGACCGCTTGCGAAGGCGATTATATTATCAAAGAACCGAGTCCCACGGAAAATAGACGATTCTATCCTTGCAAACCCGACATCTTCCATGCGACATATGAGCTGGTCGAATGAACATCTCAGTCGATTTAAAACAGATAAGACCGAATGTATATGTTATCAAGAACCCATTTACAGGTGCTCTAATGATTGTAAGGAGGTAGTCAGCATGGGAAGTGTTAAGGGGTTAAACATAGCCATATTCGCATTCTTTGGTTTAACATCAATTCTTTTCTCCATTGCACATTTCGGCACGGAAGACCCTGTTAGAGGCACAGCATATGCTGTGTTCACAGTACTGAGCATCTTGCTGACTATTCGTGAGATAAAGCTGTGGAAGAAAGAGCGCAATTCAAGAAGGTTCTAGGAGGTCAATTATGGATAAATCAGAACGCTACTTGAAAGACATTGCCAAGTCACTACAAGCTGTTGAGAAGAATACAGCGGAGATTGCTCGAGAACTCAAAAAGCAAGGACGAAAACCAACCATCGATGAGAGAACAACGGAGATTGCAGATGCGATTAAGAGTCGACAAATAGACCACCGAAGGGAGTGATGCCAAGTGATTAATTTCAGTTGTAAACATTAACGAGGAGGTGATCTCCCATGATGATAAGAGTGGGAATATCTTGATGGCACTACACCGTGCTTAACGTTTATCCAGTCGGGTAAGCGTATTTATTTTGCCCAAACTACTCATGGCGTTAAAAGGTGTATAACTCGTGCTGGATTAGACCAGTGTTAATAAAAAATGTGAGGATTGATTTATATATGAAAAGGCAATTTTTGAGAGATTTAGGCGTTGACGAGGAGCATATCCCGAAGATTATTGATGAGCATCACGACACGGTGAGGGAGTATAAGGAGTCTGCAAGTAAAGCAGATGACCTACAATCCCAACTCGATACAGCGAATGAAGAAATCACTGAACGGGATAATCAAATCGAACAGCTTAAAAACTCGACTGACAACGAAGAACTTCAGAAGAAACTGAACGAGTACGAAACTTCTAACGCAGACTACGAAAACAAACTGAAGCAAGTACAACTGGACAGCGCCATCAAATTGGCAGTAGCCAAAGAGGCGAATGATCCATCCGACGTACTGGCATTCATCGACAAAGACGGCTTGGAAGTCGCAGAAGACGGTACTATCAAAGGGTTGGATGATAAGTTGTCCACACTCAAAGAGAATAAACCGTACCTGTTCCAAGCGCAGAAGAAGACAGGCAGGACACCACAAGAGGGTGGGCCTGCACCAAGCATCACGAAAGAGGACTTTGACAAGATGTCCTACACGGAAAAGAATGACCTCTACAACAATAACAAACAGCTTTACGACGAATTTACCAAATAATATTAATGGAGATGATTGAATATGGCTCAAACACAAGCTGCAAACCTAGTAAATCCACAGGTAATGGCAGATGCAATTTCCGCAGAACTGCCTAACAAAATCAAGTTTTCACCTTTCGCATCCGTAGATAACACACTCGTAGGCCGTGGTGGCGACACAATCACTCGTCCGAAGTATGCTTACATCGGCGCCGCCGAAGACCTCACTGAAGGCGTACCAATGGACCCGACAGCAATGAGCATGACGACTACACAGGTCACTGTCAAAGAAGCTGGTAAAGCGGTAGAGGTTACTGAAACAGCCATCCTTACTAATGTGGATGGCACACTTTCAGAAGCACAGGCGCAACTCGCTAAAGCGATGGCGGACAAAATCGACATCGACTATGTAGCGGCGCTCGCTGGTACAGCACAGTCCTTCGATGGCGCACCGAACACGGTTGAATCCGTACTGGGCGCACTGAAGACTTTCGGTGATGAAGATGCAGAGGATTATGTTCTCTTCATGAATCCATCCGACTACTACGACCTCATCCAAAGCCTGTTCACCGCTGGCGGTTCCGTACAGGACAGAGCGCTCACTAAAGGTCAAGTATCCGAAATTGTCGGCGTAACTTCCATCGTGACATCCAACCGCATCACAGCTGGAGAAGCCTACCTCCAAAAGCAAGGCGCTGTGGAAATCGTCTACAAGAAACAACCTGAAATCAACGTTGACCCGGACATCCTCGCACGTACAGTTGTGCTTGCAGGTAACGAGTTCTACGCTGTCAACCTCAAGAATGACAATGGTGTTGTAAAAATCGCTTCAGCAGGCGTCTAAGGGGGCTGGTATAGATGATGCTACGCAGACACAGAAGGAAGGGGCAGACGAAACAGTCTGACCTCTCTCCTAAACAACAACTCGACGACATGAAAGTATCCGAACTCAAAGACCTTGCTAAAGAAAAGGGTGTCGAAGGCTATTCTGAAATGAAGAAGCCGGAACTGATCGAAGCACTCCAGGAATAGGAGGTGCAGTAAATGGATGCAACGAAAGTAAAAGCAATCAATAAGTGGGATATCGCGGACACATCAAAAGATATGCACATCGAAACGCTTATCCCACACTATCAGGGCATGGCAGAAGAGTATTGCAATCGGACATTTAGCCCACAGCTGCCATTTAAAGTGGAGCAATACATTGCCAAGTCCATCGCACGGGATTTCACGCAACAGCAGGGCATCTCTAGCCGTTCTATGGGCTCGGTCAGTTATAGCTATGATGCTGACACTGATGAGAAGCTGAATGCGATCATTAAACCGCTGCGTAAGCTGAATTGGGGTGGCGCACATGTTCATGAGTGAATTCCCACATGAGATCAGCATCATCACTCGAAAGACGATTCAATCTGGCTCCTATCCGTTTAAGGAAGAAGTCGTGGAGACGGTAATTATGGTCAACGGCTTCATGGACACGCCTTCTACATCTGAAAGGCTAACCTTCCATAATATGCAGAAACAGCTCACACGGGCGCTCTATGTGCCGTACAGGGTGAAGCCCAAGCACACCGACATCATCATGCATGATGGGAAAGAGTACGAAATCATCGGCGATGTCGAAGACCAGGGTGGACAGCATGAAGTCAATCGGATTCCACTGAAAGAGGTGGACGAATGAAGAATTTAGCAAGAGCTTTGCAAGCCTACAACGATGAAACGATCGAGAAGGTTCAAAGAGGTGTTACTGAGACCGCTGTATTACTCGATACGGAAGCAAGCAGTCGTGTAGCAGTCGATACTGGTATGACAAAGAACTCCATACAGTCTGACATCGGCGGCTTGGAAGCGACAGTTAGTGTTGGTACGTATTGGGCAGTTTTCCTGGAGTTTGGGACTGGCATCTACGCTACAGGCCCTGGTGGCTCTAGAGCAAAGAAGATCCCGTGGACCTATAAAGGGGATGACGGCAAGTGGTACACGACTTATGGCATGGTCGCCCAGCCATTCTGGTTCCCTGCCATAGATGTCGCGAGAAGATACTTCAAAAATTACTTTAGTTAGGAGGAGATTGGATGAACTGGGTGAGTGCTCATGAGGAACTATATAACGGCTTATTCAATACGGTCCTGCAGTCGCCTCTGATGGCTAAAGTGAAGGGTGTCGAGGATGGCGTGAAGAAGGAACTCGTGACACCGTACATCGTCATCGGTGAGACGAATGTCACTGAAGAGGTAACTTCCACATCCATGCGTGAGGATATTGCCGTACAGATGCACGTCTATGCAGACGGTAAGCCGGAATGCCGGGAGCTGATGAAGTGGCTGAAGTTCTACACCCGTGTAAAGATTCCGATGGCGCATTATGAAGTCGAGAAAATCAGATTAAGCAATGAGCAGGTGATGACGGACATTGACCAGTACACATCTCATGGTGTGTTGCGCTTGGTCTATACAGTCCGACATCATGTGTTATACAGAAACGAAAAATAAGGAGATGAAGTGAATGGCTAACAATTATGCAGTACTGGTACAGCCTGCCAATTCAGAGTTGGGCGCTGAAGGAATAGTAGTTGGCGACATTACAGAAGGCGGTCACACGATTACAAATGAGGTTGTTGATAAAATCAGAGGTGGTAAAACAGATCGTGACTACGGCGCACATGCTGAAGAAGTCACATTTACTGCCAATCGTGTAGAAGGCGACGTAGGGCAAGAAGCCTTAGATGACGCCATCCGAAACAAAGAGCAGATTAAGATATGGCTCATTGACAAACGCGTGAAAGAAGTGACGATTGATGCAGCTCAGGTAGATGGACATGATGCCGTATTCGGCTACTCTGTTGTTTCTGAAATCAGCAAGTCATTTGACGATGAAGAAGATACCATCGAGCACACACTGGCTATTAAAGTCGAGACGGCTAAAGGTGCACTGCCGAAGCTACCGGATGCGGTACTGAATCCATCTACAGCCGCAATAGACTTCGAAGCACCAGGTGAATTCACAGGCTCACTCGAGAATAGAGATAACGCATCATCAGGAGTATAAAGCACACCGGACGGGCAATCGCTCGTCCTTTTTATTTATCTATTTTATCTATAAAGGAGCAATTACATTATGACTGAATCCATTAAAGAACTTGTGATCAAAGATCAACAGGTAGAAGCGAAGGGCTCATTCCTTTTCGGAGAGCGTGCCAAAGAATATGCGACGAAAGACAAGGACGGCAACGAAACGCCCGGTATCAATGCCATCTATCTTGGACTGGTGCAACGCCGTACGGATGCACTGCTGAACTTCTGGGACTGCGCCACGGCTCATGTAACCCGCTTTAAAAAAGGTGACATTCAAAAAGCGTTGGGCGAAATCATCGATGAGAAAGAAGATACGATCGAGCTCATCCGGGGTGCCATCGAAACCCTAGAAAACTCTGGTTATTTCAAGCAGGAAATCAGGGGGTTTTGGCTGAACGTGAGGCAGAGCTACAAACAGGCGAAGCCGGAAGATGGCCAGACGAAGGAAGAAGCGAAAGAGGCGGCCAAGGAGAGCGCTCAGTCTCTCGTGGACATGTACGAAGCAGTGATGGATCCAGCGAAGGAAGAAGAAGCAATGAAGTAATTGACATGGATTATGTCTTTGCCACCACCCAGCGCATGCTTGGCTATATTCCAGAACACGAAATATGGCAGATGACACCCCGGTATTGGCGCAATTTAATTAAAGGCGCCAGACACCGGCGATTGGACACTCTTGAGGACGGATTGTTCACTGCCAACGCAATGGCTCGGATGAACAACGGCGCCAATGTGAAGCCGCAAAAACGATATATCGAAGAACAGCGTGAGCTCATCGATAAAGACAAGGAGCAGGTTAAGTACGAAAAGTGGGTGGATAAGCATCGACGCAAGCATATCCGCAAGAAGCAAGTTGCAGAAATGGACGAATGGCTCAAAACAGTCAATAAAAATAGATAAATAAAAAGGGGTGAGCAGATGGATGATGTGCAGAGCTTTGTAGCGCGCATATATGCGAATATCCGTAACTTCGAGCGGAACATCAATAAAGCGGCAGCCCAGGCGAATAAAGTGCCGGATGAAATCAATACGGATGTGGATGCAAACATCTCCAAGTTCCGTCGTGGCTTGCTGCAAGCAGAAGCACTCTCAAAAGCATTTGAACGGAGGATAGTCACCAGAAAGATAAAAGCAGATGTGGACCATTTCAGTTTCCGTCGTGCGTACCATGCCATACAGAAGAATTTTACGGATCCATTTAACAGGCGAATGGGTGAGCTGGCCACTAACATCCGGTCAGTCGCGACTGTCATGGCGAATGTCTTTAAAGGTGCGTTGTTCGCATCACTGGCGGCAGGTATTCCGATCATAGCTGGATTGACGTCAGCCGTTATGGCACTGGGCGTTGCGCTTGGTACTGTCACAGGGGGCCTCCTGGCACTGGTTGGAGCATTCGCAATAGCTGGCGCAGGTGGTTTGGCCTTTGGAGGCATTGTTGCCACAGTGCTCAAACGATACAACGATGAGGCATTTCGGGCGACAGACGCATCAAAACGATTTACATCAGCGTTAGATGGCATTAAATCCACATGGAGCGATATAGTCGATGCGCATATGGATGCGACCTTTGACATCATGTCGAATGCGATTAACGGCGCTAACAGTGCATTGCAGCAGATGCGCCCATTCATTGACGGAGTGGTCGATTCCATCTCTGGCATGTCAAAGGAGTTTCAAAACTTCTTGGACAAATCACCGACAATGACACGGTTCTTTGACAATCTGAATTCAACAGGCGTTCGGGTATTCGAAAATATCATGCGAGCGGCCGGTCAATTTGGCAAGGGCTTAATCGACATGATGAACGCTGCCATGCCATTGATTGATTGGGTTGCACAAGGATTTAATAACCTAGGCGAGCAGTTTGCGAACTGGGCCGCTAAAATGGCTGAAACGAACGGCTTCCACGACTTTACGAATTATGTGATGGAGAACATGCCGAAAATTGGACGCATCTTTGGCAATACATTCCTCGGCATCATTGACCTATTCGCTGCATTCGGCGCAAACAGCAGTCATGTATTTGATGGCTTGGAGCGTATGACGCAACGCTTTAGAGAATGGGCAGCTGAGTTATCCAATAACAGAGCCTTCCAAAACTTTGTCGAGTACATTGAGCGAACCGGGCCGGTAGTCGTCGATTTAATCGGCAATATCATCGGAACACTGGTCAACCTCGGTATTGCCATGGCGCCGCTTGGTGAAGCTGTACTTAACGTAGCTAATGAAATATTCAAGTTTACGAAAGAGTTGCTGGCGAATCATCCGGTAGTTGGCCTACTTATCGGTGTCATTACAACATTGGCTGGCGTATTTATGATGGCCGTGCCAGCTGCAATGGCAATATGGACCGGTATTCAAGCGCTCACTGGCGTATTCAGTGCAGTGACTTTGAAAGTATTTGCCGTGATATCTGTATTCGCGACATTAGTCGGCTCATTTATATGGCTATGGCAGACCAACGAAGAATTCAGGAACAGAGTCGTCAATATCTGGAACCAAGTCAAAGAACATATCTCCAACGCCATAACGGCAGTGAGTAACTTCATCATGTCCGTATGGGGCATGCTGGTCGCTTGGTGGGATGCGAATCAACAGAACATCCTAACGATAGTCACAGGTGTATGGAACGCTGTCCTGACGGTTGTGCAGTACGTGATGGACACGCTGGTACCAGTTATCGTGAACGCTTGGAATTTCATTAAAAACACCATTTTCACAGTGCTTGGCTTCATTTTGGATATCGTCTCCACAGTGATTACTGCAGTTGCGAACTTCTGGACGAATAACCATGAAACAATTGTCAATGTGGCAATGCGAGTGTGGGACATCATACTCAATACGATCGTTACAGTGGTCACAGCGATATATAACATCGTCTCAACCATTGTCGGTGCAGTCGTTGCGTTCTGGCAAGCGAACCATGAAACAATCATTGCTGTCGCCAGCATGGTGTGGGAGGCCGTTTGGGGCCTTATCTCCACAGTAGTTGGTGCTATCTGGAATACTGTTTCAAGCATCTTCGGAAAAGTTCGCGAGTTTTGGAGTAACAACAGTGAGCAGATTATGCAGATTACGAGCGTAGTATTCCCTGCAGTACTTACAATCATCGGTGGCGTCCTCGGTGGCATCATTGCCGTTGTAACAGCCGGACTGCATGTCATCACAGGCGCTTTCGAAGTCGCTTGGGCGTTGATCTCAAACGTCGTGCAAATTGCAGTTACGTTGATACTTGGCATCATTGAGCTCTTTATCAATGTGGTAACTGGTCAATGGACAGCAGCATGGGAAGGCATCAGAGCAACGACTGAAGAAATATTTGGCTCTATCGGAGAAACCGTCGGTACGGTGCTCGGCGCCATTGGTGAAACAGTTGGAAAAGTATTCGGATTCATCGGTGATACGCTAGGTCTTGCAAGCAGTGACACAAGTGCCAAAACATCTGAGATGGCCAACAGTGTCAGCACGAACACAAGTACAATGAGCGCCAATGCTACGAACAATACAAGCAGCATGGCTTCTGGTGTCAACAGTAATACCAGTGCGATGGCGAGTAATTCGGCATTTGATTTCGAGAGCTTGATGTCTTCAGGTACAACGAATGCAGCAGCGCTCAACACTGGCGTCACCAGCGAAACAGGCTACATGCGTGACCATGCGACGCAGGACATCAGCGGCATGAATCAGATGGGTTCTGCAGACATGGAGAGCCTCCACAGTACAGGCTCAACAGAAGCCTCTGGCTTGAGCAGTGACTTTACAGCGGCCATTCAAGAAATGTCCAGCGGCTCCACAGCAGAGACAGCGAATATGGATGCCATAATGAGCGGCGACTTCGAAAGTTTGGCCAGTACGGGCAGTAGCGAAACGGCCGGATTGAGTAGTGATGTGCTAAGTGAGTTTGAAGGAATGAGTAGTGGCTCCATGTCTGAACTCGACAGTCTCCTCAGTAATTCAAACAGTAACTTTGCTGATATCAGCAGCACAGGTACATCCGAAACTTCCAGTATGAATAAAGCAGCTACGCAGAGTTACAGACAGATGCAAGTAGCCGGTACAAACAGTATGCAAGCGATGTCTCAGGCTACGAGTGCCGGTATGAGTCAGATGGTCGCCGCAACGAATTCAGGCATGAACGCTATGGTCAGTAGCATCACAAGTGGCGGTGCCCGTGCAGTCGCGAGCATTCAGTCCACGATGTCACGGTCTATCGCGACAATCCGGGGCAGTTACGGCGGCTTTTACAGCGCAGGCGCATACACAATGGGCGGCTATAGAGCCGGTCTGCAAAGTCAGGCAGGGTCTGTATATGCGACCGCAAGAGGCATTGCCAACAGAGCGGCTGCTACCATCCGGAGCGCACTGAAAATTAAGTCACCATCCCGTGTAACCATGGCAATGGGTGAATATACAGCCCAGGGCTTGGCAATTGGTATCGGCAATGAATCTGGAAGAGTCGTCAATGAAATACTCAGGATGACTGATAAGATGCAGAATGCGTACCAGCCAGAGTTTGATCCTATTGGATTCGATGTGGATGGTAAAGACTTAAACAATAGCATTACGGCGATTGGCGATGCGGAAATCAAGCATGACTTGGAGAATGGTCTGGATGTCAAACAGTCCGCCAATATCCGGTTTAGTCTTGGTGATAAAGAATACAGAGGATTTGTCGAGGATATCAATGATGAATCTGTCCGTGTCACCAATCTCGAAGAGTCATATCTAGGAGGTGTGTATGAATGATAGAGTTTGAACTGCCAGGAGAACGAACGGGAGGGCTACATCTCCCGTCTCCTCATCAGTTGATTGTAGAAGGTACGAACATTGACGAGACGCTAAGCGACATCAACTGCATTGTAGAAACGACAAACGTCACTGGCCGTCAGTTGAACAGTTACGACATTCAGACATCCACACCAGCTGGATATGATGGGCTGATGGTGCTCAGTAAGCGCATGGCGTCTAAAACCATCAGTGTGACGGTCGAAATCGATGCAGTTGATACAAGTGTCCTCAAAGAAAAACTGAGCGCCTTGAATGGCTTGCTGAAGCATGCAAAGCATATCCGATTCAGTGATGAAGCGAACTTAACCTACTATGTGGTGTATGAAGGTGGCTCGATACCAGATGATGAAGCTGAAAAACAGTCATTCGTCTTGGATTTCCTATGGCACGATCCATTGAAATATCGGGATGAGCACACAATCAACTATACTAGCGCTCAAATACTTTCTATAGAGTCTTCTGAACCTGTCCAACCCTATATCGAAATCAAATTTGATACAGGTATCAAGGAGTGGAGTTTGAGGAATACGACAACTGACTTGAATATCAACTATTCTCATGAGAACGTTTCTTCTGTGTATCGTCTGTATTTGGAAGACCAGACATTGACCAAGAATGTGACAGAGACGGATGCAATGGACGGTTTGAATATAGAAAGCGATATGGAAGAATTCACAGTGAAGACAGGGGACCAACTGGTCGTCACACCGACGCCTGCAAGTATCACCATCAAGTATAGAGGTGTGAGCCTATGATTTATCTATTCGACAGACAGAAAAAGCTACAGAAGATTATACCGAAGAAGCACTTGCTATCCGCAATTCAAACAGTGGAGCTCAATGGACTGTATCAGTTGTCCGTTGAAGTTCCTCTTTTTTATGAAACGAAAGAGGGTACGCAGTACAATCACAAGAAGAATATAGAACGGGCATGGTTTGCAGGGCACTATGACCGACATAAACGGTTCCAATTGTATAAAATCCACGCTCGAAAAGTAAGGGCGGATAACAAACGCATACTGCTATTTGATGGCGTGCATATCTTCTTCGATGAAGCCAAGGCAATGGGCAACATACATGATAGACGCTTCAGGGATTACGATATAAAGCCCGTGGCAGATGCCGCTTTCAATCCGATTGGGTGGTATGTAAAAGACTATGATGTAACGGGTACCGCAGATATCAACTTTTATCGAGACAGTGTTGCCAATGCCCGCAGCTTAATCATCGAGAAATTCGGGGTCGAGTTTGACTACGGCCTGACATTTGATGGACGCAAAATCATTAGCAAAGATCTGTACATTAAAAAACGCCTTGGCAAATGGACGGGTAAGCGATTTGCTTATGGCACTAACTTGTTGAACCTGACGCAAGAGCAAGACGAATCGGAAGTCTATACCGCAGCAGTCGGACGGGGACGTGGTGAAGAAGCTGGTGACGGTTTCGGTCCACGTCTTGAATTCGGCGACATCGAATGGTCGAAAGATGGCATCACAAGTCCGGTCGGGCAAAATTGGATAGAGATTCCATCAGCTACTGCAGAATATGGCTATTTTGAAAACGGCGAGATTCATCCTCGTGTAATGCCAGAAGTCATTTTTGAGAATGTAGAGAATAAGCAACTGCTTGCTGATTCAACCTATCAATGGCTCCTTGAAAACTGTGTACCGAAAGCAACATGGAAGACTGATGTTGCCAGAGTAGGGGCGCATGACCTTGGTGATAGTGTTGGTGTGATTTATAAGCAAGCTGACATCATCAAAAAGGCGCGCATACACAAAATAGAGAATAACCTACTCGATGACAACCTCAGTAAAATCACTTTAGGCGACTATCAGCATTTCAAGACTGACCGTCGGCAGCAAAATATTACTGCTCAGATCAAACGGAATCAGAGTGATACGCAAAGCTACATCACACAACTCAAAAATGACTTTGATGCCCGGTATGATGCCCAGACGACAGCCATAGAGAACGCCTATCAGCAAGCCGTCATCGACGCCAAAGCGGAAACACAAGCGGCTGAACAGCGGATGAGTACGGCACTGAATGAGCAGAAGACGACGCTGGAAGGACAAATATCCACGGTGAGAACTGGCGCAATAAATGCGGCAAACGACTATTCCGACGATGTGGAAAACAGGCTGAACACCTCAATCTCCACTCAAAGAACGGAAATTGAATCGGCTATCAGTACAGCGAAGACAGACGCCATCTCTCAAGCGGAATCAGATGCCGCTCAAAAGGCGGGCGCTGTGCAGGATGACCTCGAGACTTATAAGCAGACCTCACAGCAACGGCTTGAAACGCTGGCCGGTGGTGATGTTGAAACGGTCACTAAGAATCTCCGGGAAGTCATCAGTGACTTGAAGAGTAAGGTCGGGAGTATTGAGTTCGGTGAGACGAAGGAGAGCCTTCAACAACAGTTGGATGCGGCGAAAGCTGAACTGGATGGATTGGAAGTTGGTGGGCGGAATTTACTGGTTGGCAGTAAAAGCATTTATTTAGAATCAAGTGATAATTCAGATGTAACCGAAAGGTATTACGATGAAGAAAACAAAATGTCTGTTACCGAAATAACAGCGGACACCCCTAGATTCAACGCATATCATTGGATTCAATCCGATATGAGCATGCCTGACATCATATTTGAAGAAATTCAAAAAGGTATACCTTATATATTGTCTTTTGATATTCGTACTACGGTGGAAAACGGTGTTCGATTGAGATTCGACACAAGAACGCCTGACGGAGCATTGTATAGCGAAGATAATGCAATTTATCCTAGCGATGGATGGCAAAGACATTCGACACTTAAAGTGGAGGGTGGCTCACGTGGTATACAAACAAGAAGTTTATTAGTTTTATCATCATTAGATGGCGCATTACTTGGAGATAAAGTTGAGATAAGAAATTTACAATTAGAACAAGGGAATAAAGCGACTCCTTACGAACCCGCCCCCGAAGACACCGAAGCGAAAATCACAACGTTGAATCAACAAATCGAATATATTGATGGACAACTTGAAGCGAAACTCAATCGAACAGAAATCGAACCTATCCAGAATAAAATCACAGAGTATGGTACAACGTTAGATGCCAATGCAGAATCTATCGGATTGTTACAAGATAAAACTCAATTGCATGATGATGATATTGAACAGTGGAGCAATCAAGCGACATCAACAGCAGAAGAAGTCAGTAGAATCCTCACGCATAACAGTGAACAGGATGATTTAATTACATCAGTCACTAATGAATCGAGAGAAACAGCAGAGGGATTAGAACGTGTCATCAGTAGAGTATCAGAAACTGAATCAGATATATCTACTGCAAAAGTTGACATCATTGCAAATGCAGATTTAATCGGCGCAACGATGACAAGGGTAGATAAAAATGACCGAGCAATTGGTGAATTTCAAGCTACGGCAGATGGATTGAAAGCGGATTTTGCACGATACCAATCTGATTTTGGTGATGACATGAGTGCTATACAGTCACAAGTTGCATCATATGAAGCAAATGTGGATGGATTTAGGACTGAGGTTGTCACATTGCAAGGAGATATTGATGATGCGGATAGTTGGATGGCAGATAAAGGTGCTATTATAGATGGTAATGCGGATGCGATTCGCACGAGGGTGTGGCAGACGGATATAGATGCGATTGAGATTGGTGGAAGGAATTTGTTTCAACAATCTAATTATTCTAAACATCTTCATAACCAAGGTACAATAAACAATTCAGCTACATCAGCTGTAATAAAAGTAGAACCAAATACGACTTATACGATTAGTTATACTGTAACTGAGTCTAATAGATTTGGTATATATCAAGGTGATTTACCGAATGGGGATATCTCAAAACCTTCTCCTAATATCTCTACAGTAATAGGGTATATAAACACAGTTGAGGGTTCAAAAATTAATAGGACTTTTACAACTGGTTCGGTAGGAGAATTCATATTTGTGTACCTAGATTTCGGTAGTGGTTCTGTTAAAGAACCTTATTTAAAACTCGAAAAAGGCAACAAGGCCACAGACTGGACACCCGCACTAGAAGATACAATCCAGTTCACAGATTTCAAGCTGCAATCAGATGGCTTCCTGCTAGGAACCACACACGTCGGCGGTGAAGACTTTGCGACAGCCATTGTCGGGGATGCTACCGGCATGTCGATGATTGCAAACAATGTGGATTTCTCGAACAACATCACCGTGCAGAACCAGATCAAGTCATGGAGCATTGAGTCGGTCAAAGCAGACTTTGCATCAGCAACGATTGATTACCTGACTACGGGTGTTATTAAGAACGCGATGCTCGATTCGGAAGTGGTTTCCGCAGATAAGTTGCTTGTTAATACGGCACTTGTAAACAAGTTGACTGCAAACACAGTCTTTGCTGATGATGTCAAAGCACTCTCCGTTGAAGCCGCTAAAGCAAACTTTGGGGATATCGTCGCAGGAACAGCAGACTTGCAGTTTATCAAAAACAAACACTTGGCTACTGAATCGGTAGATGCGGATAAGCTGAAGGTCAACGCCGCATTGGTCAATAAGTTGGTCGCTGATACAGCGTTTATCAACGAAATTAATACCATGTCCATTGACGCAGCTAAAGCGAATTTTGCATCAGCTACATCTGAGTGGTTTGGTGCGAACATGATTGAGTCAGATTGGCTGAAAGTTGATACAGCGTTATTTAATCGGTTCACATCTGATGTTGGGTTCATTAACAGTCTTACTGCTAAGAGTGCGTTTATTAGTAATTTAAACGCCTTAGACCTGTCGGCACGTCGCATTTACTCACGAAATGGAGCGCACGAACTGAATATTGAGGGCGGGTTCATGACAATTACCCGAGACGATAATGCGAAGATGGATATGAATATTGACGGCATTTCTATGTATAATAGTAATGGCTCGAAAAGATTCAGTATGGACAGTGTATTGGTTACAAGTGCTGCGCTCGGTACATCTAATGCCAACGTGTACTTAGCTCCTATGAGTAACGGCGAAGTGCGTGTCAGCCCATACCCAGACATTCCGGGAGATGGCTTTGTTGACAGTTACAGGTACCTCCCTATCAGAGCAAGCGGATTATATGCAAATTTTTGGAACATAAACTCAGCGTCCACATTGGGAGGGGCGCAACACCTTTACGCTCGACCGTTATCAGGCGGAGAACTACGTATCACGTTAAACGGTCAAACCACGAACTATCAGAATTTAAGAGCTGATGGAGCTATTGTAAATAAAGTAGTTGTGAATAGCCTACATGGTAATAGTAGGCATCTGTTCTTGCAGACTTTAACAGATGGAGAAGTACGCACAACTATCGCAGGAAACACTAGCTACTACATGCCTTTACGGACTGACGGTGTATTTATAGAGGGCGGAAAGATAGGATTCAACAATGACGGTAACTCCTATATTGGAAGTAACAGTGAGGTAAGATTCACTAGCAATAGATTTTATGAAGGGGACTCTACCGCTTATCGAGATATTAGATTTGCCAACTGGCGTGCAATGTCACACGAGAGATATAAGAATAGCATTGAAGAGTGGAATCTTGACGTTCTCGAAATATTCCGCACCGAGTTACAGCTCCACACTTATAAACTAGATTCTGAAAAAGGAACTGAAAAAGACCTGATTCATCAAGGCATTGTCATCAGGGAGAACAGCAACTATGATCTATTTCCATCTGAGTGGCGTGAGGGCGATGGATTCAATGGCAATAAGGTGCTGTGGTGGGCGGTGCAAGGCGTTAAGTTGCTTGCGATAAACGACTATGAAAAAGACTTAAAAATACAGACGCTATTTGAATTGGATAGCGACAAGGACAAGCGGATCAAAGCGTTGGAAAAAGAAGTTAAAATCTTAAAAGAAGCCGTGGCTTAAATGCTTCGGCTTTTTATATTGAGGAGAATGATTATGAAAATATCAGAACTGCAAAATATATTTACCGGACTATCGCAGTTGGCGGCAAAAGAGTTCCCCGTCAAGACATCACTCAAGATACAACGGAATTATCAAAAGGTGCAGGATGCACTCAAACCGTCAGAAGAGGTGAATAAAAAACTTGTTGAACAGTACAAAGAATCAGATGACGGGCAAGGGGGTGTGACGCTAAAAGCCGAAACAGCTCCAGAGTTCCACAGAAAAAGGGCGGAACTCATGGATGAAAATGTGGAAGTAGAGCTGGAAAGCATCGGCACCGAGGAAATCGAACAAGTCGCAGAAGGTACGATCAAAACACAAACACTCATTCTATTGGATGAGATTATCAAGGAGGAAAAATAATATGGCAAAACTGACAGGTAAAGATACAAGGTACTTTGTAGCACGTGAAAAAGAAAGTAATCAAGAGGAATCTCTCGTCAGAGTAAATACATTCAACGGCATGACAAGTAGTGTGACAGAGTTTAGCCAAGCGGACGCATACAGCACATTTGAGGAGGCGAAAGGTATCAAGGATTGGCTCAACAGCGCCCCGCCGTTTATCAAGCAAGACTACGACTACTATGTCATTCAAAAAGATGAGGATGCCTTTCGATTAGACGATACAGGCAATCGAGTAACTGGAGACCCTACACCGTAGAGGTCTCTTTTTTATGTCTAAATAAAGGGGTGATTAATATGTGCCCGAACATCGATGAAAGGATGGGTTTGATGCCGACAGAAGACAAAGATATTGCCATTAAGATATTTGATCGCTTAGGGCAGATTGACGGCAAGCTAAGTGGACTAGAACAGATACGGCAACGGGCAGATGATGCGTTTGACAAGTCTAACAAAGCATTCGATATGTCTGAACACAATGAAAAGAAGTTAAAGGAACTCAAGGTGACATTGAAATGGGTGGCTGGATTTACATCTGGAATATTAGTGCCGTTCATTATATTTGTGCTTGGGTTCATATTCACGTAATGAGAGGAGGTGAGACATGATGGAAGGCATACTATTATTCAGTGGTGTTATTGCAGGCATCACACTCGGCATCGTGGAGGTATTGAAACGGACGCAGCGCATGCCGAAGAACTATCTGCCACTGATCAGTGTCCTGATTGGTGCAGGGCTTGGCGCATTGACCATCTTCGTACCCGAATTGGGCGCGGAATTATCAATGGGTGGCAGAGTCGTTGCTGGGCTTATCAGTGGCTTGATGGCAACCGGCGCATGGGAAGTGGCGAGCAAACGAGAAGGGCAGACGCAAGGGCCTAGAAACGTAAGGAAATAAGGTGAGGCATCTCTTAACTGAGGTGCCTTTTTATTTTATATAAGGAGTGAGTGTAATGTCCGAAAAAGACAATAAAAACAAATCCAATCAAAAGAACTCCGATAAAGAAAAAGAAGTGTATACAGATCCGACCATCTTGAATAGTGATACTCAATTTGGTGGAGGAGGCAGTGCCGATGGCAGTAAAAAATAATCCGATTAAGTATCTGAATGATGACGGTTTCAGGATTACTTCAGACCCTAATAAATACTTTGAATCTTATGATCCCGACAAAGGCAAAAAACCTTGGGGGAAACGAGACCATTATGAATACGGCATGAATGTCGATTCCTATTGTGGCGGCTACCATAGAGCATATGATGTGTCTAAAAAGCATAAAGCACCGATTAAATCTGTCGCCAATGCGCTTGTTGCACCAGGCACCGGCTGGAATACATTTGGCTGGACGTTAGTATTGACTTTCTTTGATGCTAATGGCAAGCACTACCAGGTTATTTATGGTCACTTGGATCGTAATCCACTTGATTATTTGAAGATTGGGCAGAAAGTGAAGAAGGGGCAAATTGTCGCATATCAAGGCAACTCCAATAATATCAACGCAGATGATATGAACAGCCACCTGCACATTCAATTCCAGCCATACGGTGCGCTAGACGCAAAAGCGTTCACGTGCAATGGCATTGACCCTCTGAACATTAACGTGAGCAAGACACACGCCACACGACCGCCTAAAACGAAGACAGCTGCCAAGAAGACAAAGCCGAAGAAGAAAAACGGCAAAGTCATCGCACTCGATATCGGCCATGGTGTCGATACCTTCCCTGGTCGAGGCAAGGGCGTATTCAAAAATGGCAAAGGCTATGCGGAATTCACGTTCAATAATGAGTTGGCCAAAAAGACGAAACAGATCCTGGAGCATAACGGCTTCACAGTCATCATGGCGCAGCCGTTCGATGGCAAAGACGTGCCGTTGATGGACCGGACCAACTACTACGACAGCAAGCGTCCAGACCTCGGCATATCATTGCACGCAAACGCAGGCAACCCTAATGTGGGCGGTCGCTGTGCATTCTATTGGCATAGCAGTAAGCAGGGGAAAAAGTTTGCGACTAATATCATCAACAACATGATTAATAAAGGGTATGGCATACACGGTAATGGCCTGCACGCCTCTCAGTATAATTCATGGACCAATCTTCACATGATCCGTGAGTGTACGACATTCCCTATGGTATTAGTCGAACATGGTTTCATGACAAACAACTTGGATTTCCCATTGATTTTTGGCAACAGACAGAATCAATATATCGAGGATATGGCGGACTGTGATGTGAAGGCGGTATGCGACTACTTCGGTGTGAAATTCAAAACGCTCGACAGTAAAGTGGACGCACCTGTTGCGCCAGCAAAGCCGAAACCAGGCAAGAAAAACGATGCTAAATGGAAAACAAACAAGCACGGTACGCAATGGAAGAAGTTAAGAGGCGTTTGGATTAACGGCAATGAGCCAATTAAAAAACGTAAGGGCAGTCCGAAACTTGCCGCTAAATCCACTGGATGGATGAAGCCTGGGCAACGCTTAGACTATAGAGAGATTGCACGTTCTGATGGTCACATCTGGCTACTCGACTTGAAATCCGACCAGTGGGTTCCGGTCAAGAAATGGAATCCAGTCACTGGTGAAGTTGGCGATGACTGGGGTGCGTGGAAGTAGAGTAAAGTAAGAAAACACTATATGTGTATTGCAAACCTCCACAGTCTTTCTCTCTGTCCTGTGGAGGAGATACATAAAACCCCTATAAGATGAATCATTTTTGTACGAAAAGGGTATTTAATAATATAAGCTTTTGATAACGAAATTATGACATTTCGAAATTAGCACTAGAATACCAATCATATGTCGTGTAAAATGTGGTTAATTGTATTAAACTATATGTACAAGATAAATGTGTGAGTGTGCACACTAGGGGGAGAATCAAATGGCTACTAAAAGCTTTACTACAGAGTTTAAGTTTAATAGTAAGTCAGCAAGAGTGCTTGCCAGAGCATTGGAAGAAGAACGCTACCAAAAGGTTAGAGACACCAAAACAATCACGGAAGTGAAAAGCAAAGAAAGATTATCTTCAATAGTAGGTAGCTTTTCTAAATAATGGCATTAGAAGTAGTACCCTTGATGCAAATTCTTGATGAGCATGGTGAAGAGGTAGCGCAAACCATCCTTAACACGTTTGAAAGCATCACAGTAAGCGGCAAAGACACTGCTCACGATGTGGAATTCTTTCTGAAAAGTAAAGCGATTGAGTTTTCAAAAGCTGGTATTTCTGCAACTCATCTTATTTTTGGATCATATAGAGGAGAATCTATATTAGTTGGCTATTTCGCAATAGCTAATAGACCTCTAGTCATCCCAAGCAGACATTATAAGAAGCTGTCTAGCGCTATTAGAGGTAAGATAAGGTTTGGTGGAGGAGTTGTGGAAGATAACTCAACTATCATTACAGGTTATTTAATTGGGCAGATTGCTAAAAACTATTCTGATGAATGCAAAAAAGCTAAGCTTATATCAGGAGTAGATATTTTGCAGAGTGCTTACGACCATATAATGAAAGCAAGCAATATAACCGGTGGGAGTATCGTTTATCTAGAATATGAAGATGTTGATTTTCTTCACAAATTCTATTCAGATTTTGGATTCACGAACCTTAAAGAATATACGACCAAAAATGGTTTGCAACTTGCGCTCAAAAAACTGAAATAGAAACCACCTCACTGTAGGTGGTTTTTTATGTTATAATCATCTAAAAGGGACACACTATGAAACTAAACATTATTGAGCACTACGTCATACTTAACCACAAACTGCAGCAAGCCATTGTATCTGGTGAAATCGACAAGTACCAATCGCTCTATTACACGATGGAGAATGATTTAATTGTCGATTACTACACAGATCTGAATGATGTACCAGGCGCCGTCGCAGGCATGCTGAATGCGATAGAGTTGAGTGAGACATTGTTGATATCTCACTTCGAATAGTAGACATAGTTAAAGCCACCCATGAGGTGGCCACATAATTCATCTTTTTGGATTTAAAAAACATTGTATATTTTATGATATGTTTTGCATCCCTTGAAAACACTGATTTCACAGTTTATATATTTAAGAGGAAATCGCTTATCAAGATTCCCTCCATCTCCGTACCAACCCCGCAACCATAAGGTTGCGGGGTTTTATATTAAGTTCACTTCAATAACGCAACAATTGATGTAAAGTTAATAAAGAACACATGACCGTACGGTCATGTGTTCTTTATTTGCCTTCTAGGAATTCTTCTTCTTCTTTGTCGCTTTTTCTGAAGTAGACGGCTTCGTCATTATTATAGTCTGCATTTGATGGATCATTATTCTTAACTTTCATCATGGAACGTTCGCCTGTATTTGTATCTACAATTTCAGTATCGTACTCATCACGTGGTTTGACGTTGGTCTGCTTCTCACTGGATTCATCTTGTTCGGTTTTTAATGAATCTGTTTCATCAAATCTTTCGAAAATGATGACTGCGCCTGCATCATAATGCTTCATGAAGTCATCTTTACTTCCTGCGTCAAACTCCAGTTGTGTCACCTTATCGTCGAAATCATTGCTCTCACTATCGACAATTTCCAATTCAGGGAATTTGTCTTTAAGATCTGCAAGATTCTGGTTTGAAATGACTACATACTATTTCAAGTCGATGTAGTTATCCAAATAGAGTTCTGCATCCTTCTCTGTTTCAAATGGTTTGTATTGATTTTTATACATATACAATGCCTCCTAAGTTTTACATAGTTATTCCCTTTGGTATGGTGTTCAAACTAAATTAGAGCGATTATGGATAATGTAGAGGGGATTTGTTATCTATGGACATTATAAAAAGCAGGAGAGAGGTTCTCCTGCTTTTTGGCAACTTATTTTTCCATGCGTTCGGCGTTCAGAAATACAGGACGTTTTGCCCTATAAGTTTTTCTCTTATATGATTTTGGTTTGAATAGATAATCTTCTTTATCGACATCATCTACACGTGTTTTAAGGTAAAATTCACCTTTTGTAATAATGGCAATCAGCACCGTCAACAAGGCAGCTAGAAGAGAAGCGAAAAAGGCTGCAGTGTTGGCCAGGAATGGCCCCATATAACCTAATGCCGCTACAGTGCCGAGTACGCTTGCGATGATCAATGATACTACCCCGACAGGGTTCCATTTATACAAATTGTCTTGTCGGGCTTCATAGAATGCAGGCCCGATCTTGAGCAGCATCTTAACGATGAGAGCATCGGTTATAAGAACAGACGCCCAAGCGAGGAGGAACACCCCCTGGAATGTAAGTGCTGCATCGAGGTGATCGACGATGCCACCAAGCATTAGTGCCATAGCAGTCATCCCGGCTACAACAATCCAGAATCTACGTCCCGGGGTGAAACGGAATACGTTTTCGAAGAAATTGGATAAGGATAGGGAACTGCTGTATATGTTCGTCACATTGATGCGAACTTGTGTAAGCATTGTAAACAATGCCCCGCCAATACCGAGGAGCTGTACTATATAGACACCAGGGTTTGGTTCTGCAAGTCTTACTCCGAACCAGATACCTAAGCCGCCCATTACTCCGTAGCAGAAAATCTGCGGGATGAATCCGATAGCGACCGATCCAAGCTTGATGTGTTCAGGTTTCAAGAACCGTGCATAATCGGAAGCGAGTAGGGCAGTGAGCCCCATGATACCATGTTGCATACCAATGCACATCAAGAGTGCTGTGCCGCCTACTTGGACGCCTTCAGGCATGTATGTCCAGAATGCCCCATCATAAAGTGATGTTGTAAAGAGAGCGACTGTAATTGCGCCAATCAAAAAGGCGAAAAATATAGGCAGAGACCATTTCTGCAGCTTATCCAATTGTTTGATTCCAAACCAGTTCAAAGGAATGACGAGGGAGCCGAATACCACAATCAACAACCACTTCGGTATGGCCGGGAAAAATTCGTGCACCGCGTAGACCAGTATCATCCCTTCAAAAGCACAATACATAATAAAGTTTGAAGCATATATCAAAGAGGTCAACGAGGCGCCTATGTAGCCAAATCCGCCACCTCTGGACATCAAGTTCACATTCATGCCCGATCGTGCAGATAGATAAGAGATGATTGTCGCCATGATACCAGCGACTACAATCGCATAACCTGCTGAGATAAGGGCGTTGATTGCACCAAATTGCAATGCCATTACACTGCCAAGCTGGAAATAGAAGATAGCAGTTGCAATCCCGAAGGTGATATTGGTTATGCTTAACCAGTCCATGTTCCGTTCTTTATAGGGAACTTTGTTCAGTGAGTAGTCACTTTCTTCGACATTATGAGTGTTCTGCTGATCTGTCACTTGCACAGATCCCATAAATATCCTCTCCATTCTTTTGAAATTTTATAATTAACCGACATTTATACTATATAGAAGATTGAATGGTATTTCAAACGCGTACACGGCTTTCAGAGGGTTCAATGTGATTTATTTCATATTTATACAGTATATAAAGTGAAATATTAATTGTATAATGTTTGAAAAATTAGTTTCAGAAACCATTATGAAAACACCGTGAAAACGTTGATAAGAGTTAGATGGCAAGGGTGTGAAATATTTAATACCAAGTTCTGTTTGACAATAATATCAAGGAGTTGATATAAAGCGAATGTATATCTAAATTTTTTTCATTTACAGCCTCTATATTAAAGAAAAATGATAGAAAAGTTGATAGGGGGAGAGAATTGAGGATTAAAGTGTAAATTTTACTCAAGTAAATTGATGAAATAACTTGAAAATAAAACAGAAAACCTTTAGTATATATATCAGGCGTTAAAAAACGTAATAATATTATCGCGGGATGGAGCAGTTCGGTAGCTCGTCGGGCTCATAACCCGGAGGTCGGTGGTTCAAATCCACCTCCCGCAATTTTTTTCTGTCTACATATAAAAGGTCCCGTGGTGTAGCGGTTAACATGCCTGCCTGTCACGCAGGAGATCGCGGGTTCAATTCCCGTCGGGACCGCCATTTTTTTGATTATATACAACTTAAATAGAGCAAGGTTCAGTAGCTCAGTCGGTAGAGCATGTGATTGAAGCTCACAGTGTCGGCGGTTCGATTCCGTCCTGAACCATCTTTAAATAATGGCGGTTGTGGTGAAGTGGTTAACACACCGGATTGTGGTTCCGGCATGCGTGGGTTCGAAACCCATCAGCCGCCCCATTTTTTAAAGCGGGTGTAGTTAAATGGTATAACCTCAGCCTTCCAAGCTGATGTTGTCGGTTCGATTCCGATCACCCGCTCCAATTTATTCCACAGTAGCTCAGTGGTAGAGCTATCGGCTGTTAACCGATCGGTCGTAGGTTCGAATCCTACCTGTGGAGCCATGGCCCGTTGGTCAAGCGGTTAAGACACCGCCCTTTCACGGCGGTAACACGGGTTCGAGTCCCGTACGGGTCATACTGAAGTGAGAACTCTCACTTCTTTTTAAATCTTGGACAGTTGGCCGAGTGGCTTAAGGCGCACGCCTGGAACGCGTGTATACGGTAACCCCGTATCGAGGGTTCGAATCCCTCACTGTCCGTTAAAACTTATTGATATAGCAACGTTTAAGGCGGACACGTTTTCAATACGTGTCCACTTTTTATTTTCTTCTATAAATTTTTCTTCATCATGTTTCCCTGAGCTGGTCTATGTTCATCGAGCGAATGGCTCTAAGTATAGTATTATGCTTCTTTATTCAGCAGAAGGGCTCAAGGTACAATTAAACTGTGAGATTAGATGTATCGACAACCATATCAGTCCTGTCACTGTACTCAAAAATTATGAGCTGGCCTCAACCTCATTTATGTACATCTGCAAAATATTATTCTACTTAGTATATTTTCTATGATTTTATGCCTTTTCTGTATTTGTTGCCGTTAGATTTAATAGAGGTAATGAGATGAGAAATTTATACTCTAATAGAATAACTTTGACTATAAAGAGATTAGTCATACCTGTCTAATAGGCTACTCATGCTATAAGACAAATTATACATAGATTATTCCGCGAAATGGATATTCAATTATACGTGGCATTATTCAACTTCTAGGTACAGTTAAAAGATTGCAAGGAGTCAGTCCCTATATTGCTTGGTTTAAACAAACAGAGTACTCGAAATGCGCCGTGTTGATCTAGACCATAGTAAAAGCCACTCATGAAGTGGCTTAATCTTATTCTTTCATTATTTCAATACGTTGTTTGTATTCTTCAGACACTATATCGTAATTCTCATCACTCAAACTCGGGATAATAATATCTACCCATTCAATATCGTCCGCATCACTATTTCGCAGTAAAAAAGTTACGTCTCCTGTCGACTTAACAGCACCTAGCATTTCAGACTGTAAACCACTGTCCATTAACCACTCGCTTTCTATTTGTTCGCCCGTGCTTGTAATAAGTGTTGTCTGGTTAAGATAAAAATCTCTTGGATCCTCCACAGTATTTTCGACTGTGTACTCGATAGTTATCATTTGTACTTCGTCTCCGAGTGAGTAACCTTCATCTTCAAAATACCATGCTGTATCTTCATCTAATTCCATGCCAAACACAACAGCGGAATTACGTGTAACAATTAGGCTACCTATTTCTTCAGTAACTTCTTCATCATTATATCCGTATATTTCTGTCAACCCATCCTCGCCGGCAAGTTCTTCGTTTGCCTCTGCAAGTGAATTTGGTTCCTCAACTTCATCAACCACTTCATCAACCTCGTCTTCAACTTCAGCAGCTTCTTCAGTAGTCTCTTCCCCAGTTGTTTCCTCAGTGACCTCTTCAGTTGGTTCGGATTTCTCAGTTTGTTCTTCTGTCGTTTCTTCAGCTACAGTTTCTTCTGACTGCTCTTCATCGGTCCCACAAGCACCAAGTAATAGTGCAGTGGCAAAGCCGCCAGTTAATAGATACTTTTTCATGATATGTAACCTCCTAGATTAAATTACATTTATTGTAACATAGGTTGCTTGTTGGCTAAGTTAGATTTCATTCATATTTTTTTATAAAGTTTAAATATCAATTTTATTTTAATTTAAGCATCGTTCGCTCAAACATATATTACTTATGCAACTCAAATATCAAATTCGAAAACTTAAAGATTCAACTAAATAGTGTATATGGAATTAAAAACACAGGCACACCCATTTAGGGTGTGCCTGTGTTTTGCAGTGTGTTTATCTGTATTGATTGGATGGGTTTTCGCCTTTTTCCAACTCTGCCTGATCTTCTACATCAGGGGCTCTACCTTGTGTTTCAACATGTTTAGCAAGATCTTTTGATTTCTCATCTCTATAATCACTTTGTTTGGCTTGGGCTTTTTCCTTCATCTGTTCTTTCTGTCTTTTGCCTTCTTCTGCCTTCTGCTCTGCTACTTCTTTCATCTGTTCCTGTTGGTTCTTATTTTCTTCTGACATGATCAAACACTCCTTTGTCTGTTCATTTAATTATTATTACCATATTATCCATGCTGTTAAACAATTACAGCATAATGAAATCAAATACGGGTAATTGAAAAGGACATTAAATGTATAATCCATCCATAATTTGGGTGCGATGGGGAGGATAAAATGGAAAGTCTGCTTACCTATATCATAAATAGTTTCGGTTATCTCGGCATCGCCTTTTTGATGGCTTTAGAAAATGTTTTTCCACCCATTCCTTCCGAAGTGGTGCTGAGTTTCAGCGGTTTCATGACGACCCAGTCAAACTTGAGCGTAGCTGGTGCTGCCATTTCAGCGACCATCGGTTCCGTCGGTGGTGCTACTGCATTGTATTACTTCGGAATATCTCAAGGCCAGAAGCGGATGGAAAAGGCTGTCGACAAGTGGGGGCATATCTTCCGTCTGGATCAGGAAGACCTCCGTAAATACAATGACTGGTTTAGTAAATATGAAATAGGGGCGGTCCTCGTAAGCCGCTTCATTCCCTTGATGCGCAGCATCATTTCGATTCCTGCAGGGATGGCGCGCATGAATATTCTGCTGTTTCTTGCGTTGACCACATTGGGTACTCTAATTTGGAATACGGTCCTTGTGTACTTAGGTGCTTCGGCCAGTGGCTCGTGGCAGACAATTGTCGAGTATATGGATATCTACTCAAAGATCATTTATGCCATTCTTATTGCAGTGGTGATTATCTTTATTTTTATATTAATAATAAGAAAAAAGAAATGATGATTTTATCACTTACTCGCCCATAATAATTTTAAACCTCCTAGTCAAAGGTATTCGCACGCGTATATTCTATCAGCATTTCCATGCGCAGCATGGCCAAATCGATTGGGACTTCAAAATAATTAGCAATATCTTGCGCTTCATATAATTTATGACGCATAATCAGCTTTTCCGGCATCATCAACAGCAATGCGAATTTCTCTGCTTCAGCCTCCTGCTTATAGTTGAAGGCATGAGGCATTACCTGCTGATTGGTGCAGTGGAGGAACATATGCCCAACTTCATGGCAAAACGACTGCCACATCTCGAAGGGGTCGCCAACCTTAATGGCGATGATATCTACCCCCTGCTTATTGTAGTAAAAACTTGTATGATCGTTATACATGATGTGTGCAGAGAACATAAAAGATAGGTGAGGGATGTTCAAGTCCAGGCTATCTGTAACGCAAGTATCAACCAGCTCGTTGACGACTTTTTCAATTCTCATAAAATCCCCCTTAAGGAACGTATGTTCGATTTTGACTTTAAAAAATATCTGACCACCTAAAACCCTTGTGGTCAGTTGAGCATTGTTTTAAATGCTGAAGTAGATTAAAAGCACTTTCTAGCGAAGACTAATCGTTATAATTCACTTAGAAAGCATTGCTTCTACTCATATTCACAGCTGCCTATGGCAGCAAGTTATTTCCCCTTGTTCTTCTTCTCAATCCAGAACTCCAACTGATCATTCAACAATTCCCTTAACTCCTGCTTGTCAGCTTCTGAAAGATTATCAAATCCCTCTTTATCAGAAAACATCAAAACATCTGTTTCATCGAAGAGATTCTCTTTTTCCTCCCTATCATTTCCCAGCAGGTAGTCGGTGGACACATCATGTAGTTTAGCTATTTTTACAAGCATTTCACTGTCGGGCTTTCGATGGCCATATTCATAGCTCGAATAAGTGCTGGTAGCTATGCTTAATCTACGGGCACTCTCGGCCTTAGTCCATCCTTTCTTTTCCCTCAGATGTATCAGACGGTCTTTATTCATGGCACTCCCCGCTTTCATAGATGTTGCTCACATGATAAGTATATGTCATTTACTCTAATAGAGAAAGTTATTTATACATAATGAGTAAATTATTTATTGACTTACTCATAAGGAGTATTATAATGAAAGTTAGCAGGATGCTTATTTTAATGGTCAAAAGTATATTTATTGTATTCGAAGCCATAGCAAGCAAATAAAATTTTTTGATTTAAATTTACTCACTAAGAGTAACTTATCAGCAGCTTACCTTAAACTAAATCGAAACGGAATATGCAGTTGTTTCTGGAAAGAAGTCACCGATGAACTGGTTGCTGAATAGATAACTGAAGAAATGAAGTAAGAAGAGTGGGGATGATTGCATGACTGGTTGGATCAGTCTACACCGGAGTATAGAGGATCATTGGCTTTTCCAGGAAAAACGAAAATTTTCTAAGTTTGAGGTTTGGGTGGATTTACTGCTGATGGTCAATCATAAAGACAACAAAGTGGTGTGTGATAATGAATTGATTCGAGTCAAGAGAGGACAAAGGATTACCAGTATACGCCAGCTTGGAGAACGTTGGGGCTGGTCGAGAACAAAGGTTGATGGCTTCCTGAAATTATTGGAGAGCGATGGGATGATACTTACAGAAAAGGACACCAAAAAGACGCTACTGACTGTCGTTAATTATGACGTCTATCAAAATGGAGATATACAGAAAAGACACAGGAAAGCATCTGAAAAGATACAAGAGGGACACACTGAGTGCGCACAAGTGACAGAAAGAAGCACAAACAATAATGACGATAAGGTGAATAACGAATTAATAATGAACAACAATGATGATAAGCAATATACATCCAAAGTCTACGAGGAACGGATTGGGAAGATATATCAAGCATATGAGTATTTCGGTTTCGGGGTAGTGGCTGCTGCTTTAAATGCACAAGTGGATGAATGGTTAAAAAGACATTCTCCAGAAATCATTATCGAAGCCATGAAAGAAACGTATGATGCAGGCAAAAAGCATCACAGCTATATCAACGGTATTTTATCCCGTTGGCAGGCTGATGGCTTGGATACTATAGAAAAAGTCAAAGCGGACAGACAACGGTTTGAACGTGCCAACCTAAAGCGCACGAAGCCTTCTTACCAACAGAGGCAGCGTGAGCGAATGGGTGAGGTTGCACCATCCTGGTTGAATGATGAAAACAGATCAAAATCGGAGGGAGCACCAGAATCAATCAAGACAGCTGGTGAGGATCCTGAAATTCAGAAGATGATTGCGGAATTCAGAAGCGACGGATAGGCGAGATGTTAAAAGAGCATATGTGCAATAACAAGAACTGCTTATAAAAGAAGTGTTTAGCCATTACAAAACTTGCTCGTATTTAATAATGGAACGATATATAGAAGAGATGCAGAATGTACAACTCAATCTGCAGAACGAGCGGGGGTGTCTCGTTTACTTAAACACTAATCAAATTTTAAAATGGGGTGTAGCTGAATTATGAAATATGAAACTGAAACATACTCAACAGAAAAGATTATGGATATGATCAATAGTTATCCGTACTATATCTCGAAAATAAAAGAATTGCGCGCGCAATATAAGTCAGACGTGGGTGGTGGTGCGACTGCCCAGTATGGTATCGAATCCGCCATGCCAAAAGCACAGGGTACCACCAGTGACCCGGTACACAATGAAGTTGAAAGACGGTTGAGGATGGATGCTGAACTATCCCGTCTTGAAGCGAAAGCACGATATATCCAGAATAGGTGGAGCCGTATTACAGACGAACGTATGGCGCTAGTCTTCAATCTAAGACTCGATGGCATGACGTACCAAAGCATCGCAGAAGAAGTTGGGGTGTCAACGACACGCGTCTACCAGATCATGAAGGATGCATGTTTGTTGATGAAGGACTGAAAAAGTTGAAAATGATGAAATTGTTATAAAAATGATGAGGATGTAGGGGGGACTACTGTAGAATTAAGGGTGGATAGAGAAGATGAAATGCTTGGCCGCACAACTTTTCTTCATTGACCTCGTTCTAAATACAGATACTGTGAAGACACTCATATGAGTGTCTTTCTTGTTTGTCGCCAAACATTAACGATCTTGAGTAGAACAATACACAAAAAGTAGGGGGCGTGAAGCGGTGAGGAGAAAAGTTTGAGGGCCAAGCTAGCTCTGATGATCTATCTGCATTACTGGAAAGAGCATTTTAAAGATATGGGTCTGCTGAGAAGCGGCCTCTTTTTTATGGAAAAAGGGGGTGGTCAATATGCGCTTGAATATAAGTGAAGGGGTGATTTGATGCCAGTAGATGAAAAAGATATCGCCATTAAGATATTTGACCGCTTGGGACAGATAGATGGCAAACTGAGCGGGCTGGAGCAGATACGGGAGCGTGCGGATGAGGCATATGACAAGTCTAATAAGGCGTTCGATATGTGCCAACATAACGAGAAGAAGGTGAAGGAGCTCAAGCTGACATTGAAATGGGCAGCCGGTTTTGCAGCCGGCATATTGGTGCCGTTCATTATATTTGTGCTTGGGTTCATCTTCATATAATGAGAGGAGATGAAAAACGATGGAAGGAATACTGTTGTTCAGTGGAGTTATAGCAAGCATCACACTTGGCATCGTGGAAGTGTTGAAACGTACCCAAAAGATGAAGAAGAATTTTCTGCCCTTGATCAGCGTAACAATCGGTGCAAGTCTTGGTGCCTTGACCACATTCGTGCCTGAACTGGGTGCTGAATTATCAATGGGTGGCAGGGTGGCCGCAGGGGTGATCAGCGGTCTGATGGCAACAGGTGCATGGGAAGTTGCGAGCAAAAGAGAAGGATTTACAACAGACACTCTGAAATAGGGTGTCTTTTTTATGCCGAATTTTAAAAATAGATTAAGGAGTGGTAAGTATGAGTAAAGTAATTGCATTGGATATTGGACATGGGAACAACACATTCCCACCAGGTAAAGGTGTCTACAAAGATGGAAAAGGCTATGCGGAATTCGATTTTAATAATAAGTTGGGGAAACGTGTAAAGCGTCTGCTTGAACATAACGGTTTTAAAGTCATAATGGCACAGCCATTCGACAGCAAGGATGTATATCTTGTGAATCGCACCAACTACTATGACAGCAAGCGCCCAGATCTTGGAATATCCCTGCATGCGAACGCTGGGACATCAAGTGCAAACGGCCGTTGTGCATTCTATTGGTATACCAGTAGCCAGGGCAAGCAGTTCGCAACCAACATCATCAACAATATGAAAGGGAAGGGTTATAGTGTCCATGGTAATGGACTGCATGCAGCCCAATATAACTCATGGACAAACCTTCACATCATCAGGGAATCCACTACTTTCCCGATGGTCCTGGTCGAGCATGGGTTTATGACGAACAACTTAGATTTTCCATTGATCTTCGGAGATAAACAAGGTCGGTACATTACAGATATGGCGGACTGTGATGTCAAAGCGGTATGTGACTACTTTGGCGTGCCGTTCAAGACACTATCAGATACAGGGGCACCCGCGCCTGAAGAAGAATGGCAGACTAATCAATATGGCACACAATACCTTAAAACAAATGGAACCTTTAAAGTAGGAGGCACGCGGATCATGTCCCGCATTGGCAGTCCATTCCTGTCCGCCCCTGAAGGCGGCTACGCAAATCCAGGATGGTCAACAGAGTACAGTTATCTATTGAGGCAGGATAATCATATCTGGATTGAATACTATGTAAATGGTCAGACAAAATATCTGCCAGTCAAAACATGGAATAGTGTTACTGGTGAGGTCGGCACAGATTGGGGTACGTTTAGTTAATAAAAATGCCTCCCACAGTTGAGGGAGGATACATAATGGAATAAATTTTTGCTCGCTTAAAAACTTTTGAAAGTAGTACAAAATTTTGATAATGCTTACAATGAATCATTTTTTGAAATGTATTATTTATCTCTCGTAAGATATTTATAAAAATTAACAAAAAGAGGGGCACAATGCCCCTTGGAAACTAGTTGTCTAAGTTGTCTATAGCGTATTGGGCTTCTTCCTCTGTGTATTGATCTCCTGCTGCACTTGTTAATTGATTAAATAGTTCACTGTCAGACATCGGCATGATATCTTGATAATTTTGGGCTGATTTTAAAGCGTTCTCTTTATAATCGACATCCAAATTATCTATAGCATATTGAGCTTCTTCTTCAGTATATTTATCGCCGGCTGAGCTTGTTAATTGATCGTATAGACCGGCTTTTGACATTGGCATGACATCTTGGTAGCTTTGCGCTGATTTCAAAGCATTTTCTTTATAATCAGCATCCAGATTATCTATGGCGTATTGGGCTGCGTCTTCTGGATAATCTTCGCCGGCTGAGCTTGTCAATTGATCGTACAAACCAGCTTCTGACATCGGAATAGTGGTATTATATTGTTCTGCGCTTTTTAAAGCATTTTTAAATTCCCGGCTTACATCGTCATTATTTTCTTCTTCTTTCGCATTATCCTCTTCAGGTTCTTCAGATTCTTCAGTTTCGTCTTTAGTGCTGGCTTCTTCTGTGCTTTCATCTGAGGTATTATCCTCAGTTGTTTCTACCGTCTCCGAATCATTATTACTGTTCGAAGTCTCAGTATCTTCTCCATCTCCTTCACTCAATAGAGCGCTACAAGCACCAAATAAAATTATGACACCTATAATGATAAATGCCCATTTCAGGCAACCGCCTTTTTTCTTTGGTTGCTGCATAATAACTCTATTGCCATCCTTGTCAAAAAATTCTTGTTCCTCTTGCTTTTTCGCCAACCTAAACATCCCCTTTTCTGAATTATGTAATATGATGTGTGCACTCAATCTCAATCGATAAAATCACCCCCTTTATATGGCTAAATTTTCAATAGGATGTTATATAACCACTATAATTCATTATTATCTGATCAGTTAGGATGTTGTAATGGTAAAGATTCTAAGTAGATGAAGGAAGTTTACAATTTTTTCACCTCATTTGCTACAGTGGTAAAATCGATAGATTAATTGTTGATTACTGGCTAAAAGTTTATTGGAAGTAAGTAATTCATCTTATGTAAAAACTTTCATTAATATTATAATTACATTGTATCCTAATATTGGTAATAATTGTTGTTACTATTTAATTTTTCCTCTTGAGAAATTTACAGGCTCTTAAATCTAAACATAATACAGAGACCATATAAGATAAAACCATCTCTTCTACTGTTTAATAAAGAGGATAAGAGTTAGCGATTGGGAAAAATTTAATACATTGGCATTCTATTTTAATTTCGAAATCTTTCATCAACTAAGAAACGCCCATTAGATAAATATCTAGTGGGCGTTTCTCTCGTATTTATTGAAGTATGGTTGACGCAAAGGGTGTATATATCTTGCATCTAAGGTTCATCATCCTTTAAGTCTATCCAGGACAATCTCACCAAGCGTTTTTGCACTGATCAATAAAGAGTCTTCGTTTATCAAAAATTTAGGATGATGGTTGGGGTACGGGTCTTCCATGCCTTCAGGTCTGGCACCGATGTTTATGAAAGTGCCTGGTATCTTTTCGAGATAGTAGGAGAAATCTTCCGAGCCGCTGAAAGGTTTGGGATGGGTTATCTCATCAATGTAAGATCCAACGCTCTTTTTGAGGATATCTTCCACAAGTTGTGTTTCCCTGGGGTGATTATATGTGACGGGATAATCATAAAGATAATCGAGCGTGCACTCGACATCGAAAGAGGTTTCGATGCCTCTAGTGATCTTCTTCATTGCTTCGTATGCAGGCTCTTTATT
Organism: Salinicoccus jeotgali; assembly: GCF_039538805.1. GTDB lineage: Bacteria > Bacillota > Bacilli > Staphylococcales > Salinicoccaceae > Salinicoccus > Salinicoccus jeotgali. Next base: position 89,014 of record NZ_BAABCK010000021.1, read on the forward strand.
ATCTTCGTCCAGGTAGCGGACAGTCCCGCGCAGTACGACTTTATCCTGTATTACATTAAACCCTCCAGGTGCATCGAATGCTGTGATGGATACGACTACTGAATCGTTCGGGTCCATGCGTCGCGACACGATGGTCTGGGCTTCTGTGACGAAGTACGAGCCGGCAACCAGGGCGTCACGGGTCGTATGCGGCATGGCGCCATGACCACCGGAACCTTGGATGGTCAAAGTGAAGTTCGATCTGCCGGCCATTGCGTTGCCGGGAACGAGGGCGATGGTACCGGTATCGAATGCTGGGAAGATATGAATGCCGTAGATTTCGTCCAAATCATCGAGCATCCCTGATTCGACAATGCTTTTTGCGCCGCCAGGCGGGACTTCTTCAGCATGTTGATGAATCAGTTTTATGGTCCCTGGCCATTCTTCCTTGAGTTCAATGAGCGCTTCACCCAAGTGGAGCATATAGGCAGTGTGTACATCATGGCCGCAAGCATGCATCACACCTTCATTTTTGGACTTGAAAGGCACATCTGCTTCTTCCTCTATGGGAAGCGCATCGAAATCAGCGCGCAATCCGATTACCCGACCCGGGCCCTTGCCACTGATTTCAACGATGATGCCGTATCCATTGCCCACGTTGCTTGTAACTTTGACATCCTTATCGTGATAGAAGTCTTCGATGAACTTCGCAGTGTTATGCTCTTCGAATGACAGCTCGGGATTTTCGTGCAGAAATCTTCTGGTTTCAATCATATCCTGCTTTTTATCTTCCAGTTTCCTAAAAAGTTTATCCTTCAAATCCACTATTAATACCCCCTAATATCTTTTGGTGTAAATTCTAGCATTCAAGTGCCTGAAAGGAAATCATTAACACAGCCTGCAAAAATACTTTAGTAATTTTCAGGATATACGTAAGCGGGTCAGAGAGCGGTAAAATTTCAATTAAATATTTTATTGGCCATTTTTTTAATTAAAGGTCAATATTTACTTATTTCATATTTACACTTTTAATTCTATCCTTAAATGTTATACAGATAGACTTGTTATTTTTTCCTTAATTGCTTGTATCATTAGGCTTTAAGATGTTTTTAGTACTAGGTTATAACATCAGATATAAAACTTTATAATGAGAAAATTTAAATATTTCTGAAATGAAAACGTTTACAACTAATTGTCGTAGTGATACATTTAAAATTGTAAGGTCAACATAAACAGGGGGATGTTATATGTTAAAAGTGTTGTTGGAATAAATAATGTCGGGAGAATGGAATATGAAGATTATTTCATACAATGATTTGGAGCATATCGTTAAAACAGGGGATGTCATTTCGATAGCTGCTCTATCAGTGGGTAATCTGCCAGTCGAAATACTTAAAAACTTGGCAGAACAGCATGATGAGAATAAGAAAGTAAATAGTCTTACGTTTGTCGTCTCGAACGACATCAGTGATTTTGATGATGGATTCGATCTGGATTCCTTTGTAACACGGGGGATGGTCAAATGCATCATCACAAGTTTGGTGATAGCATCGCCGTTTACAGTCAAGGCGGTTAAAAATAATGAAATAGAAATGTATTTCCTGCCACAAGGCATCATCGCCACCCAGTATCGCCATCAATCATCGGCTTCACCGGGCATGATCTCTAAAATTGGCTTGAACACAGTTGTTGATCCAAGGTATTCGGGTGGTAGAGCAAATGATGTGACTGGGGAAGATATAGTGTCAGTCATTGATATCAATGGTGATGAATATCTGCACTATGATTTCCCTAAGATTGATATTGCTTTATTAAGGGGGACTTATGCGGATGAGAAGGGCAACATCTACATGACTCATGAATCCCATCTCGGAGAAGGGTATGCTGCAGCTGCTGCAGCACGCAGTAATAACGGCAAGGTAATCGTCCAAGTGAAAGAGATCATCAAGAATGGCAGCTATAATCCAAAGGACGTATTCATACCGGCCGAACTTGTAGACTACGTAGTCGTCAATGAAGACCCCAAATATCATAAGCAAGTGATACAGGATTATTATGATCCTGCTTTGGCAGGGCACCACAGGATTGCAGAGTCTAGACAAAGATTCCCGAAATTCGATGCACGGAAAATAATTCTTAGACGCTCAGCCCAGTTCCTTTCACCGGGAGATGGTGTGAGCATCGGTTATGGAATCAATAACGAGCTCTCCAACCTGCTACGTGAAGAGAAGGTGAGCGAGCTTGTGAATTTGAACATCGATACCGGTATTTTTGGCGGCATGTTCGGCAGCGGCAAGCGTTTCGGCATGAATTATAACTTGGATGCGAGAATACGCCATGACATGACTTGGGATTTCATATTCAATGGTGGTCTCGACATCGCATACTTGAGTTTTGCGGAAATCGACCAACACGGCAATGTCAATGTCTCGGCTTTTGGGGAAAGGCTGAACGGCAGCGGCGGCTTTATAGACATCAGTCAAACTGTCCAGACATTGATCTTTTCAGGCACCATGGTCGTGGGAAGCGAGACAGCGTGCCGCGATAAAACTCTTGAGATAAAAGAGGAGGGGCACACCAGGAAGTTCGTGGACAGCGTCAAAAGCATGGATTTCAATGCAGCTTATTCCAGACAGCTCGGGCAGCAGGTCTACTATGTTACGGAACGTGCGGTCTTTGAGTTGACTGATGCAGGATTGAAAGTCATTGAAATCGCACCAGGGCTTCAATTGGAAAAGGATGTACTTTCTCAGATGGATTTCAAACCGATCATTGCAGAAGATATAAAAGTAATGGATCCGGAAATCTATCAGGAAACATGGGGGAAACTGCAATATTCCATAAAGGGAGAATAATTACAAACAAAGGGGAAGATAGACATGAATTATGATTGGATCAAGACACGGGCGGACTATGATGAAGTGAAACCAGCAATAATAGATCCTCTGAAGGGGACAGAGTGGTCTTATCAGGATATGGACAAACGCGCTGAAAACTTGGCGAATCACCTCAGGGAACAAGGTATTGGCCACGGGGATGTAGTCGGGATATTTGCGCCCAACGATGTAGCAATATTCGACCTGTTATTCGCGACATTCAAGATGGGGGCGGTATTTCTACCGATGAACTGGCGTTTGAGTCCAAAAGAAATACAAAGCGTCATTTCAGATTCTGGCGTCAAACTAATCTTGTATGCAGAAAAGCATAAGGAAAGCCTGACCGGCACTCCTGAAGGTCTACTTCATATGAATATCGATTCAAAAGAATATGATGACATATGCAACCCTGATAACCATCGACCTTTCAAAACCGTCGATGTTGAAAGTGATGAGCTTGCAGCACTAATCTATACAAGCGGCACGACTGGACTCCCTAAAGGAGTGATGTTCACATATGATTCATTCATCAGCAATATCGTGAACACGGCCTTGACCTATAAGATCAATGCCTCGTATAAAACAATCCTTACGACGCCGTTGTTCCACGTCCTCGGGCTGAATGACACCGCACTTCCGGCAATCATGGTAGGGGGTACACTCGTGCTGCACCGCTACTACGATGGGGCACAGTTGAATGATCTGATGGCGGAGCATAAACCAGATTACCTCACATTAATACCGACGATGTACTACGGCATGATTTTTGCGGACAACTTTGATATTAAAAACTTTGAAAATATAAGGTTCCTGATCCAGGGAGGCTCCTCTCCGCTACCAGCTGTCCAGAGACATTTTGAAAGCATGGGCCATACATTGATTAATGGTTATGGTCTGACTGAGGCACCTCTAGCAATGGTCAATACGCCAGAGAATGCCAAAAGAAAACCGATGAGTATCGGTAAGCCGATCATGTATGTCGATATGAAGCTGCTCGATGATGATTGTAATGAAGTTGGAACGAATGAAATAGGGGAACTGGCGATTAAAGGTAAAAACGTAACACCAGGCTATTGGAATAGACCGGAACTGACTGAAAAGTCATTCCACAACGGCTATTTCCTAACTGGAGACCTCGCCCGCAAAGACGAGGATGGCGATATATTCATCGTCAACCGTAAGAAAGAACTAATCATCACCGGTGGTGAAAACGTATTGCCGTCTGAAGTCGAGTCTGTATTATCCGAGCATCCATTAGTGAGGCAATCAATCGTAGTCGGCTTCGATCACCCGAAATATGGTGAATCGGTCTCTGCAGCAGTCGTCTTGACGGAGGATGAAGAAGGTTTTGAAGAGGTCTTGAACGCACATATGAGGGAAAGATTAGCAGGTTATAAAGTTCCGAGGATGTATCTGAAACTGACGGATATCCCGTTGAACTCGACTGCAAAACCGGACAGGATGGCCATCCAGAAACTCATGAACGAAAAAGCACAGGAGAATGGGCTTGTGCACTAGACGATCAACAGCGATTTTGGAAGCGGTATCATAAAATGATGGGGGAAATATAATGGCAACTAAAGATGAACTATTGAAGGAACTATATCCAGAAGATCTACTGAATGTGTCTAAAGAGCTCACTGAAGGAGAGGTGAAGTTTTTAAAGCAACTGAACGACCTGCTTGAGAGTAAATACCGGGATTCCATCAATGACCATTGGATAAATGCAACCATTCCAGAGGGATTCTTTGAAGAGATGGGCAAACTTGACTATTTCAATAATCCTTTGTTGTTTGAAGGTCGGGAAGGCGCCAGGATGGCAAGTCAGATGTTCCAGTTCTTCCTATCCTACACAGTAGCCAGGTTTGATGTATCGTTGGTGACTTTGCTTGGTGTCCATCAAGGACTTGGTCACAATGCCTTCTTGTTTGGAGGGAGTAAAGAGCAGGTTGCGCACTATATTCCAAAACTACAGTCCCATGAACTCAGAACGTGTTTTGCATTGACTGAACCGGAGCACGGATCCGATGTGGCGGGAGGATTGGAGACGACGGCAAAACGTGAGGGTGACAAATGGATTATAAATGGCGCGAAAAAATGGATTGGGGGAGCGAATGTATCAGATGTCATCCCTTTGTTTGCGGTCGATGTTGAAACCGGCAAACCGAAAGGTTTCATCATCCGACCAGAACAGGAAGGTGTCGATATCGACATCATAGAGAATAAAATTGCACTCAGGATCGTACCCAATGCCAACATCCATTTAAAGGATGTCGTAGTGGAAGAGGCAGATCGACTTCAAAATATCAACAGCTTCAAAGACATCGCCAAAATCCTTTATTCGACACGTGCAGGCGTGGCATATATGGCGACTGGCGCAATGGCAGGGGCACTGCGTGCCACACTTGATTATGTGACTAAACGTAAACAGTTCGGCAAGGAAATCAGCAAGTACCAATTGATCCAGGAAAAATTGGCCATGATGCAAGGTAACCTATCGCAGGCAATCACTTTATCTGCACAACTTGCACGTATGCAGGAGAAGGGTGAATACGACGAAGTGGCGACCTCTACTGCGAAGATGATGAACGCGTTACGCCTAAGGGAATCTGTGGCTATGGGCAGAGGCATTACAGGGGGCAATGGTATCCTTGCCGAGTATGATATCGCCAGGTTCTTCTCGGATGCTGAAGCGGTCTTCACATACGAAGGGACCCATGAAATAAATGCATTGGTGATAGGCCGTGCATTGACCGGCGACTCTGCATTCATCTAAAGTCCGTAGGGCAAAAGTACATCGGAGATCAAATAATTTGGAGGGTATTTCCATGACGATAAGAAAAGCAACCGTTCTAGGTGCTGGGGTAATGGGCAGTCAGATTGCTGCACTGCTCGTCAATGCCGGCTTGAAAGTGAAATTATTGGATATAGTGGCGGATGACAAGGATCGCAACAAGATTTCAAAAAAAGCATATGAGATGATAACAGATAAAAAGCGTCCACAGCTGTTCGACCTGGATTTTGCATCAAACTTGTCCTACGGCAACTTTGAAGATGACTTGAAGGGGCAGGATGATTCGGATATCTTCATCGAAGCTGTTAAGGAAGAGTTGGAGATTAAACATGAAGTGTGGAATAAGGTGAAGGGTGTTGCAAAAGATAACGCACTATTTGCAACGAATACTTCCGGCATACCGATTGCTTATATCGCAAAAGTATTGGGTGAAGAAGAACGCAGAAGATTCTTTGGAATGCATTTCTTTAATCCGCCAAGGATAATGAAGCTTGTGGAAATCATTCCGCTTGAAGACACTTCTGAACAATCGGTCGATAAAGCGCAAGCCTTCGCTGAAGATAAGCTCGGTAAAGGTGTAGTGATTGCTAATGATGTTCCAGGATTTGTCGCTAACCGGGTTGGCACACAGACGATGAATGACATCATGCACCGGGCTGAAACCCAAGGTATGTCGATTACCGAAACGGATGCTCTGACAGGGCGCAGCATCGGCAGACCGAGTACGGGGACCTACGGGTTGAGCGATTTGGTCGGATTGGACATTGCAGTCACTGTAACTAAAGGACTGCAGCAGATTCCTGAGGAAAAAGAATTTTTCCATGACACCAAAGTAGCCGAAAAACTAGTCGGACAGGGTGCACTCGGCAGGAAGACCAAGCAGGGCTTCTACAAAAAGGACAAAAAAGAGATTCTCGTCTTCGACCCGGAACAGAATGATTATGTCTCCCAACAGCAACCACAGTTTGAAATCCTGGGGCAGTTCAGCAAAGATCTGAAAGCGAACATGGATGTAATATTCAATGCTCAAGATGAAGCGGGGCTGTTCATGTGGGAGACACTCAGAAACAACTTCTATTATTCTGCTTTGAACGTACCGAAAGCGGCTTCTGACTATAAAGATATAGACCGGGCGCTTGTATGGGGGTTCAACTGGAAGAAGGGGCCGTTCCAGCTCTGGGATCTTATGGGATTCGATCGCGTTAAAAACCGCATGAAGGAAGAACTTGAAGAATTACCTGATTGGATCGAGAAACGTGCTTCAGAATTCTATGAAGCAGGCGAGACCATTGAACGGATAACTCCAGTGGCATCGTTTATAGACAGTCAGATATGGGACCGGGAAGATTCCAATCTCTCGGTAGCCCATTCCGATCAGTTGTTGTTGAAGCTGCAAAGTGCCAACAATATCATCTCAGATGGTTTTTCAAGCGATCTGATCGAAGCCATAGACTTGCTCGAAACTGAGGATTTCTCAAGTATGGTCATCTATGCAGACGGCCGGAACTTCAGCGTAGGGGCAAATCTATATATGATGAAGAAAGCACATGAAATGAAGCAGGTGGATGATCTGGTCGGCCCAGCCATAGATCAGCTCCATAAAAGCTTCAGCCGCTTAAAATATGCATTGAAGCCGGTTGTAACCGCTGTCCAGGGCAAGGCGCTTGGTGGTGGGTGTGAGCTGGTGCTGCATTCACCGTTCGTCGTAGCTGCAAGCGAAACTTATATGGGTATGGTGGAAACCGGGGTTGGTCTATTACCGAGTGGTGGTGGACTCGCTGAAATGGCAGATCGTATATTAAGTACATCCCATAAACAAAATGACAAACAGGAATTGATGACGGAAGTACTGATGAATATCGGCCTGGCTAAAGTTTCGACAAATGCTTATGAAGCGAAAAGGTATGGTTACTTGAGAGATACAGATTCCATACTGCTTAATTCAGAAAAGCGTATTGAAGTGGCGCTTGAAAAAGCGCGATTTGAAGCCAAAACCAATTATATACCTAAGACAAAAGGGCAGTACATCGCCTTAGGTCGGGATTTCATTGCACTTGTCAAAGGTCAACTTGATGCACAGCGTCTCGGTCATTTCATCAGCGACTATGATCATGAGATTACTTTGAAAATTGGAGAAGCATTGGCAGGTGGAAATCTACCGCGAAACACCTATGTAAATCAAAGGTATATCCAGAAACTGGAGCGCGAGCGTTTCTTGAGCCTGCTCCAAAATGAAAAGACGCATGCAAGAATCAGTCATATGCTTGAAACAGGGAAACCACTACGCAATTAATGGATCGGCTAAAAAGAAAGGATGAGTCTTAATGCAGGAAGCATATATAGTGGCTTATGGCCGTTCTGCTGCAGGCAGAGCTAAAAACGGCGCGATGTTCCACGATAGGCCAGATGAAATAGCGGCACAAGTACTTAAAGGCGTGCTGAAACGTGTGGATGGAGGATTTGAATCTTCCATGGTTGAAGATGTCATAGTGGGCAATGCTTTTCCAGAAGGACTACAGGGGCAAAATATAGCCCGTTCCATTGCATTGCTTGCGGGAATGCCAAACAGTGTACCGGGACAGACTGTAAATCGCTACTGTTCATCGGGGCTTCAAACGATTGCGATTGCAGCAAATCAGATTCAGGCAGGCCAGGCAGATGTCCTGGCGGCAGGTGGAATTGAGCTGATGAGCGCTGTACCGATGGGTGGGAATGAGCCTACGAACAGTCCCATTCTTCAAGATGCAGACTCAGGCGTCTCCTATCCGATGGGACTGACCGCAGAGATGGTGGCTGAGGAGTTCGAGGTCTCCCGGGAAGATCAGGATGCTTACGCGGTGCAGAGCCACCAGCGTGCCAAGGCGGCACTAGATGCGGGCCGTTTTGAAGATGAAATTATCCCGATTGATGTGACAAGAGTATCTTATGACAAGAATGGTCCCGTCGTCACTAAGGAAGAGTTTAAAACGGATGAACATATACGACCGGACACTACAATGGAGGGACTGGCGAAACTGCGTACAGTATTCAAGGCAGATGGTACAGTGACTGCAGGTACATCAGCGCCATTGACCGATGGTACCGGGTTCGTCGTTCTGATGTCAGGTGATAAGGTGAAGGAGCTCGGGGTGACACCAATCGCGAGGTTCGTCGGGTTCAAAGCTGTAGGCGTCGACCCTAAAATAATGGGGATTGGTCCGGCATATGCCATTCCTGAAGTGCTGGAGCAGGCCGACCTATCAGTTGAGGATATGGACCTGGTGGAATTGAATGAAGCATTTGCTTCTCAGACCGTCGCCTCGATCCGTAAAACTGGCTTGGACATCGATAAGACGAATGTAAACGGCGGTGCGATATCGCTTGGACATCCGCTAGGCGCTTCTGGTGCAATGCTGACGGCACGACTGTTGTCGGAAATGAAACGCAGAACCGATTCGAAATATGGCATGGTCACCATGTGCATTGGAGTCGGCATGGGCGCAGCAGGCATCTTCGAATATGTAAGATAATCCAAAACCCTCCCGCAGATAAAATTTCTACGGGAGGGTTTTTTGCTTTTGAAACAATCAGTCAATGATTTCAAACTCGGCCGCAAGCCAAGTAGTCTCTCCCGTGTCCTCATCACTGAACGCCTTGACGATTCTGTATGTACCCACGTCGAATGTTAGTCCATAATCATCCAAGATCACTGTAATATCTGCTTTGTCTTCCGGTCCAAGTCGACTGCCGTAGTTATCGAATGAGGTGAAGTCGTCAAAGACGGAGTCCTCTATTTCCAGCATATGCCATTTATCTTCGAATTGCTTTTCTATATAGAAGAACTCACCGTATGTATACACGGTATCACCAGCATTATGGAGGTGAAGTGTCATTGTCTGCATGGGTAGGTCGTATGTAGTTTTATCGAGGGAAAGGGAAACATTATTTGAGGTGCCGGATAGATTTTGTCTGGGTGAGGGATCTTCCAACAGTTCTGATGTAGGCGGTGTAATACAGGAAACCAGAAAGAAGGAGACGGATGCCAGCAGCAGTACCAGCTTCTTGTAATGCTTTTTTTCCATCAGGACGACCCTCCTATCGAGCTGCAAAATTTTAAGCATCAAACTGTAGAATCCAGGATGGCAAACAATGAATTAAGTCCCATCTCAAGTGACAGGGCTTATTGGACAAAGCCGAATTATGCGCCTCTGCATATTCAGCACATGTTTTTCCACATCTTTGGCAATGTTCATGGTCTTTTTTTCGCATTCTTCGTCGTACGCATCACACATTGAGGCACATACTACTGCAAGTGCTTTGATGAATGGAGAAATTCTGGAGATGGCCTGTTCCAAGTACCCGCACATATCGGCGCATTCCCTGTCGAGTCGTATGCATTCCGCCATCATCTTGACATCGTCTTCCTTAAGACAGGCATCGAAGCAGCAGTTGCGCTCGGTCATGCATTGCTGCAGCGTTTCAAGCGGATGATTGCATTGAATTTCCATTGGAAATCTCCTGCTGGCAAGTAGTCTAATACGCTCTATTCTTTCCTCTATGTTGCATGATGAAACGCATACATAAGCGATATCATTCGCTAAGATCTATGTTGATATAGCCATAATGAAAAAGGCTGGAAGGTCTTTTCTCTTGAACGAAACCCAAGTCATGAAACCGGCTGCTCTGCCAGTGGTCTTTCATGACTATGCGTTCTCTGGCGACGCGTCTGGCTTCAGTGATGGTATCAAGTGACAAATCCGATTTATCTGTCTGTTCATGAATAACCTGCATTGCATCTGATGTTTCGACGGTTTCGGTGAACATCGGATCGAAGTAGATGACGTCAAAAGAATTGTCTTCCTGCCTCTGTAGGAATTCGTGGTGCACGGCGTGCAGTGCTTCTATTCGACTCATCGCCTCTCTGATTTCTACGTGTTGCGTGGTAAAGTGCTTGAGGCCTTCTGATACGGCCAAGTAGAGGAGTGGATCGCTTTCGAGCGCGGTTACCCGCCCATCATCGCCTACAGCAAGGCTGGCAATCAAACTGTCGGCAGCGAGTCCCATTGTACAGTCGAGTACATGCATGCCAGATTCCAGACCAGCTGTTTTGATGAAAGGATCGGCTTTCCCTTCCAATATTCTTTTGGCCCTTACCATCGCCATATTGGGATGGAAATGAATCGGCTCGATTTGAGGGAACGGATGGATGATGATTCCGCTCCTGCTGACGACCACGACATCCTGATGATAATGCCTCTTTAGGGTTTCAATCGATCTCTTCGAACGCTTGATATAGGGGGCATCATATTTATCGGCAAGGGAATATGCGTACAAAACGGTCTGTTCATCCGTTCTGCCGCCGGTAGTTATAATCATCGCGGAGACTCCTTTAGTAAGAATGGATAAAATCACCGGCCCCCAAAATTGTATATTCTGGGGGCCGGATTAAAATGCCTGAAGCATTTTTATATTATTTTACTCATCATTCGGATTTTTCAAGTTCTATCTTATGGTCAAGTGGTTCCGACTGCTCTTCTGCCATCGGATTTTCACGGCTTTGGAGAACTGTTTCAAGTTCCGGGTCGACTGATCCATAAGCTAGTACGGCTGTAGCACTCTCTCCAGGCTCGACTGTCTCGGTGGCGGCTGCCGCCTCTTCACTCATTTCGAAATCTTCCGGAAGGCTTGTGGTCATATTTTCAAGTGTCGATTCACTTCCTTCAGCTACTTGTCTTACCGCAAGATCCAGACCAAATGCTTCTTGTGGTGCAGTCGGGACTTCGGAGTTATTCGTGAATTCGAATTCTATGACTACAACTTCTGAAGGTTGGGGTTCTTCGGCACCTTCTTCAGTCGACTCTTCTTCGTTCTCTTCTGGCTCGATGGTGAATTGACTGAATTCATTGAATGCATAATCCCCATATTCTCCGGAGTATGAAACTGCACCCTCTTCAGATGATCCGTTTTCATTTGATTCATCAGAGGCCTCACCGCTTGATTCTTCCCCCGTTGCTTCGTCTTCTGCTTGCCCCTCGTCAGAACCGCCATCATCGCTGCAGGCTCCAAGGAGCAGTACAGCAGAAAGGCCACCCGTAAGCAGGTACTTTCTTAGACTCATTTTATTTCCCCCTATTAATTAGATACAGGTTAATTATAGTATACTATACGGAATAATCAATATTATTTCGGTTATTGAAATAAATAAATATTTAAAACAACATACTCGCATATAGTGAAGGTTTTAAAAGGGCATCCTTCAAGTTGGATATGTATCGATAAAATAAAAACTCCGGCATAAGTGCCGGAGTTTCTAGATTCCCGTCAATCCATAGAGGACAAGACCCAATGTCAATAAGATGCCGAAGATCGAATTCAATTTGCCCATAGCTGCCATCGCGGGAATCAATTCCTGCGGCGTGTCTCCCTGCCACATCAACTTCACGGTCTTTATGAACTGTGGTATGGAGAGGAAGGTGAGCAGCATAAATAGGGAGCCGTAAGGTTTGAATATCGCTATCCATGTGATGAACAGGTAGGCGAATGCCAACAGCACTCCGGTAGTCATGACGGCTAACGGTTTGCCGACCAATATGACGAAGGTCTTACGGCCACTTTCCTTATCCTTTTTACGATCCCTTATGTTGTTCGCCATGTTCAGAAGTCCGATTGTGATGGCTACAGGAATCGAGATGAGAAACGGGAAGATGTGCAATATACCCGTATGGATGTAGAAGGTGATCATGATGATGACGGTACCCATAAAGAACCCCGCAAACACTTCACCGAACGGTGTCCATGATATGGGGAACGGGCCGCCGGTGTAAAGGTAGCCGACGGCCATCGATATGATGCCGGCTATGAGCACCCATACCGAGCTGTTGACGGTGATGTATATGCCGATCACTGCAGCAAGGGCATAAAATATGACTGCAATGGTCATGACGATGCGCGGGGACATACCGTTCCTGACGATGGCACCTGCAATGCCGACCGAATCCTCACTGTCCAGTCCTTTTTTGAAGTCGAAGTACTCGTTGAACATATTGGTTGCAGACTGTATGAGGAGTGTTGCGATCAGCATGGCGAAAAACATATCCCATCTGATCGACGAGAATAACAATACGCTTGCAGTACCCACAAGCACGGGGATGAAGCCGGCGGTCAGCGTATGTGGCCGTGTCAGGCTTATATATTTCCTTATCCCAGTATGTGTATCTGTTCCTTGCATTTTTTATCTTCCTTTGTATCTATGATGATAACAATTTTATCACAATTAACCTGTTATCATACACAGGGAAATAAATAAATGATAAAATGGTATTAATTATGCAGAAAGAAGTGTGTAGCAATGAATTTGGAAGCTTACCAGCGTATTCTGGATGACCTCAAACTTGATACTGATAAAAAGTACTTGAGTCTGCAAATGCCAATTGACGGATTTGATTTAAATGAGCGGAAGATATTTTCGCATTTCCATGATGCACAAGGGTCCAGATATTGGTTCCGTTCGAAGGATGGCCGCTATGATTCCATAGGCATCAAATTCCAGGAAAGCATAAAGCGGGATAAGTATTCGGCGGAAGTCCTTGAGGAGCAGAAGACATCTCTATTTCAAAAAATCCAGCAAGTGGCTGTGAAGGATGGGATGGCTTCTTCTTTAGGTCTGTTCGGAGGTACACGCTTTGATGATAAGGACACGACGGACGAATGGAACGATTTCGGCATGGTGGAATTCCATCTGCCGAAGTGGCAGTTTGACTTGGCGAATAGTGAGTTGTTCTATACGGTAAGGACAGACGAAGTGGATCTTGATGAGATCCTTATAGATATCAGCGACAAGCTTCGGGAGATTGGAGCCATCACTCCAGAACCAGCTCAGGCGCCCGAAGTCCATATGATGAAAGATATCTTCCCGGAAGAGTGGAAGGCGTTAGTGGATGAGGCGCTTGGGGTCCTGGACGACACCGACTTCAGGAAAATTGTACTTGCCAGGCAGAGGTTGCTGACATTCAAGGCGCAGGCTGATCCGCTCTACCTCCTGGATAGGTTGAATGATGAATCGGGCACTTATACGATATATTACGAAAAGGGTCAGTCGATCTTCATCTCCAAATCCCCAGAGAAGCTTTTTGACATCAAGGACGGCGTGCTCCGTACTAATGCGATTGCCGGTTCGGCAGAGCGCACGGGTGTAGAAGCGACTGATGAGCAGCAGAAGGCGTTCCTTCTGAATGATGAGAAGAACCGTTACGAGCATGAATTGGTCCGGGAATCGATTGTCCAGAATCTGGAGCCATATACAGAGGATATCGAATTTGCTGAAGGTCCGGCCATACTGTCAAATAGGTACATCTATCATCTCCATACACCGATCAGTGCAAAACTTGCTGAAGATGCGAGTTTATTTGCACTACTTGATGCCATTCATCCGACTCCTGCTGTTGGAGGGATGCCGAAAGATAAGGCGCGGGATTACATCATGGAAAATGAATACGGTACTCGGGGGTTGTATGCGGCACCGCTTGGTATGATCCATGAAAATGACGACAGCGAATTTGTCGTTTCCATAAGATCAATGCTCCTTAATTCGAAAAGCGCCACGCTGTTTGCGGGCTGTGGAATAGTCAGAGGGTCTTCCAGTGAGAAGGAGCATGAGGAGACCCGGATTAAATTCACCCCGATGCTGAATGTGCTGGGGGTGGAACCGGAGTGATGACTAAAGATCATAAAGACAATATGACATATCAAGTCTTTACTCTGATTGACCTGCTATATGCCCAAGGCGTCAGCGAATGCGTCATCAGCCCAGGCTCGCGCTCGACACCTCTGGCCATCGGAGCAGAAATGCACCCGGGCATGAAGACGCATGTCCACCCGGATGAACGGAGCGCGGCTTTTTTTGCGCTTGGAATCGCCAAATATTCAAGTGAACCTGTGGCTTTGATCTGTACATCAGGTACAGCGGCTGCAAACTATACGCCGGCAATCGCAGAAGCAGGCCTCAGCCATGTGCCGCTCGTTGCCTTGACGGCAGATCGGCCACATGAGCTGAGGGATGTCGGGGCACCGCAGTCGATCAGTCAGGAAGATATGTACCGCAACTATACGAAATACTATACGGAGTTGCCGATTGCTGATGGTCATTTGAGCAGTCAGAACTTATTGGAAGCCAAGGTACTCCAGGGAGCCCAATACTTTTTTGGTGCCAATCGGGGCCCTATTCATATCAATGTACCCATCCGCGAGCCATTGATGCCTGATTTGACGCGAACAGACCTCTTTTTCAGGAGTAGATCGGAGCCTCCTGCCCAGATTACAGGGCCAGTGCCAAGCTTCACCTTTAAAGGAAGTGGCATCGTCTTCATAGGGGAGACCATCGAAGATCTCGAGGGTCTTTTACCGTTGATGGAGAACAAGGGGCTGACGGTCATCACCGATCCGAGGCAACATATAAGAATGAAGGCTGCGACAGTCACACACCATGATCTTCTGTTCGGCAGCCTTTCTGAAGAGCAGAAGGCTTGGCTTGATAATGAAGTCGACTTCATTATCAGAATCGGCGATCCATTCACTTCAAAGGCACTCAACAGCTTCTTGTCCCAGACATCCATCCCACAATATCTGATCAGTGAGCATCAACAGTTGAAGACTTATCCGAAAACGCCGGAAAGGGTATTTGTCGGTTCTATCGGACACATACTCCGTTCCATGGATTTTGAAGGGGGAAGCTCCACCGTCAAAGGGTGGTTCGCTGGGGTCGATGCTGCCATCCGTGACTACATCATGACGCAGATGCCGGATTATAAAGATGAAGGCAGATTCATGTACGAGATGCTTGAACGATTGCCGGAGGACCGCACACTGTTCGTTTCCAGCAGCATGCCGATACGGGATGTTGAACGGTATGATGTTGGCAATCGCCACAAGATCTTAGCCAATAGGGGCGCGAATGGCATAGACGGTGTCGTTTCGACCGCTTTAGGTATGGCTACAAAGACACCAGTCACTCTGATCATTGGTGATATTGCCCTTTACCATGATATGAACGGATTGCTCATATCAAAGCTTGAATCGATCGACATCAACATCATCGTCTTCAATAATAATGGTGGCGGTATCTTTGGCTTCCTGCCCCAAAAGCAGGAAGCCACCCACTATGAACGCCTTTTCGGTACGCCGATCAGCATCGATTTCTCACACGCTGCTGCCATGTACGGTTTTAACTACCGATTGGTGGAGGCGGCAGAGGCAATCACTGAAGATGATATGTCGGCAGCTGGCCGGAATATCATGGAAATCAGGACGGATAGAGATGCTAACGTGGAGAGTCATCAACAACTGCGGTTCAAGGTGCAGGAGATGATCCAATCTTATGGAACTTAATTATCATTTTGAAGATAACGGTAAAACAGAAACTATAGTGATCCTGCACGGCTTCCTCTCGGATAAGTCGAGCATGGCACAGATATCGACCGAGCTCGATGGCATCCGCAACATCATCACTGTAGACTTGCCAGGGTTTGGGCAATCAAAGAGCATAGGACAAGACTACGGTATCGAAACAATCGCGAATGCTTTGGCTGGGATGCTTGAGTCACTCTCAATTACCCAAGCGGATATCTACGGCTATTCGATGGGCGGGCGTGTGGCGCTGTCATTCGCAATCAACCACCCGGGTTATGTGAAGCGGCTGATATTGGAAAGCACTTCACCGGGCATAGCTTCCAAGGAAGATCGTGCTATACGCCGACAGGTGGATCAAAGTCGTGCTGATGAAATATTACGGGATTATCCCGCCTTTATCTCACAATGGGAAATGCTGCCCCTCTTTTCGAGTCAAGCAACAATGACCCGTGATGACCAGGCCAGACAGCGTGAAAACCGGTTGGCCCAAAAACCGGAGGAAGTGGCTGACAGCCTGTTGAAATATGGGACCGGGGTGCAACCTTCCTACTGGACAAAATTATCCCGGCTCCACATGCCGATTCTTTTGGCGGTAGGCAGTAAGGACCAGAAATTCATCGATATCAATACTCGCATGTCTCTGCATATGCCTGATGCCCGACTGGAGATCATAGATGGGGCAGGGCATAATATTCATATGGAAGCAGGCCCGAAGTTTGGTATACTACTATTAGACTATTTATCAGGAGGAATGAATGATGGCAAGAGAATGGCAAACGATTCGCGAATATGAAGAAATTAAATATGAATATTATAATGGCATCGCTAAAGTGACAATCAATCGTCCTGAAGTACGCAATGCTTTTACACCACTGACAGTAAATGAAATGATTGATGCATTCACTAGAGCGCGGGACGATGAAAAAATCGGTGTCATCGTGCTGGCTGGGGAAGGCGATATGGCATTCTGCTCAGGCGGCGACCAAAAAGTACGCGGACACGGTGGTTATGTAGGGGAAGACAACGTTCCAAGATTGAACGTACTCGATCTGCAGCGACTCATCCGGGTCATTCCGAAGCCGGTAGTGGCGATGGTTTCAGGCTACGCAATCGGTGGTGGACATGTTCTGCACGTGGTGTGCGACCTGACTATTGCAGCAGATAATGCACGCTTTGGCCAGACAGGCCCGAAAGTCGGTTCATTTGATGCAGGTTACGGTTCCGGTTACCTTGCACGCATCGTCGGCCATAAGAAAGCGAGAGAAATCTGGTACTTGTGCCGTCAGTACGATGCCCAGGAAGCCCTCGATATGGGACTCGTCAATACTGTAGTGCCGCTTGAACAGCTAGAAGACGAAACAGTCCAGTGGTGTCAGGAAATGCTCGAGCACTCCCCGACAGCACTACGCCTGCTAAAAGCTGGAATGAACGCTGACACAGACGGTTTGGCGGGTATTCAGCAGATGGCTGGGGATGCGACACTCCTTTATTACACCACTGATGAAGCAAAAGAAGGACGCGAAGCATTCAAAGAAAAAAGAAAGCCTGATTTCGGACAATTCCCGAGATTCCCATAAGAAATCGTAAAGCCCATCATATGATGGGCTTTCTTTTGAGAGGTGAGACATTTATGTATGAATGGCTGAAAGCACAAGCAGAGGAGCAGCCCGACAAAACAGCAGTAGTCTACGAAGGTCAGCATTTAAGCTTCAAAAGTCTCTACAAAGAAGCTTTGAAACTGAGCAGACACCTGAAAAGGCTCGACCGTAATCGAGTGGGACTCTATATCGGTAATACACTGGAAGCAGTCGTTCTGGTACATGCTTCAATGATTGCGGGAATTGAAATCATCCTGATCAATACTCGTCTGACAGCACGTGAAATTACAGTTCAGCTTGGAGATATTAATGTGGACACGGTCATAACAACAAAGCCTTTCGAATTGGAAGGGCACCGTCTATATGATCTCACTGATTTATATGAACTGGAGCCACTCGATTACAAGGTCGGTTCCCCAGCCGGTGAAACAACATTATCCATCATGTTCACCTCGGGCACCACAGGCCGGGCGAAAGCCGTACCCCAAAGTTACAGGAACCATTTCACTTCTGCCAAGGGATGTGAACAACGATTCGGCTATGGGCATGCGAGCGTCTGGATGAACGTCAATCCGATCTATCATATATCGGGGTTTTCGATTCTTATGCGGTCCGTCATCGCGGGATGTCCGATGGTATTGGTCGACAAGTTTGACGAAGCGCGCATCTGGCAGAAGGTTGTCGAATATGACATAACGCATACGAGCATGGTTCCGATAATGCTTAAGAGACTGATGGCACATTCTATTCCTGACCATAGGCTTGAAGGCATATTGCTCGGTGGAGCAGGCGTGACCAGAGAGGTACTGAAAGAGGCATTATCAAAAGGGCTGCCGGTCTACAACTCTTTTGGCATGACGGAAACATGTTCGCAGATCGTCTCGATTGGAGCCGACGACCCGAAAATCCTGGAAGGCACTGCAGGGCGGCCATTGGATAATGTGGAAGTGGCAATCGACCATGCAAACGATGGAGAAATACTGGTCAAGGGCGGCCCTGTCATAGGACATTACCTGAATGCAGATATCGAAATCACTGAAAAATTCTTTAGGACAGGTGATATGGGATATTTGGATGAAGAAGGCTACCTCTATATCCTTGATCGGCGTAAAGATCTGATCATCAGCGGCGGAGAGAACATCTATCCGAAAGAAATAGAGGACGCAGCAAACGCATATGTAAAAGTTGCGAATTCCGCTGTAGTGAAGCGTCAGGATGATGAATGGGGCGAAGTGCCTGTTCTGCTCGTAGAAGCAGCAGGTGAAACGATACAAGAAAGTAATCTGATGGGGCATCTCGAGGCAAGGTTAGCCCGCTACAAGCTGCCGAAAGAAATAAAAGTGGTTGAAAATATTATAATGACCTCGACTGGCAAGGTTTCACGGGGACAAAACCAGCAAGTTTACGATCAAAGTAAAAATGGCAGTCATTAAAATGACATGACCCTGAAAACCTGCATCATGCGCAGGCCCTCAAGGTCATGTCGAACTGTCGCTTCTTTTTTTATTTTTTACCGGCACAGGATCAAAACCGCCTTCATGGAACGGGTGGCATTTGAGTATGCGTCTGACAGCCAGATACCCGCCTTTTAAAGCGCCATGTTCCTGTACAGCATCGATGCTGTAGTTCGAACAGGTCGGATAGAATCTGCAGCTTGGTGGAAACATCGGGGAGATGGCCTTCTGGTAAAAACGAATCATGGATAGAAGGATTGATTTCATTTGTTATCACCGCTCTTTTATTTATAACTTCCATAATATAAGGTACACTGGATTTAATCAAATTTAAGACTCAAAATCGATTTGGAGAGGATGCAATGCTGGAATTTACAGATCATCATGAACGCAAGGTCACTTTTGACCCAAATAGTGCAGAAGATGCAGACCATGTGCTGGGAATCTGCAAGATGGATGGAAAATATCTATTCACAGAACATAAGGTCCGCGGCATTGAATTCCCGGGTGGCAAGTTGGAAGATGGTGAGACGCTCAGAGAAGCATTGCAACGGGAAGTGTTTGAAGAGACGGGCGCGAGCCTCGCCGAACTCAAGTATATGGGGGCATATACTGTACATGGCACCCAACCATTCAAAAAAGGAGTCTACTTCGGCATCGTCGATGACCTTTTCTTCAAATGTGAATACATGGAAACTTATGGCCCTGTCGTCTACCCTTCGATAGAGGCAGTGCCAGAAGAAAAGCGGAGTTTCCTGCTTGATGACCCGTGCATCCACTACATATATGAAATCAGTAGAACTGATGGCTTTTTCAGTTGAGCATTCCAGATGACAAATAAAAGATCAGGTCGCAATGCGACCTGATCTTTTATTATGGTGCAGGCAGCTTCATCAGACTGTGAAGCCACCTTTTTGTGCGATATGTTCGGAATCTTTACTGAACTTTTTGAAGTTCTCGATGAATGATTCCTTCAGTTGCTTCGCTTTTTCATCATATGCTTCTTCGGATACCCATGTATTGCGCGGATTCAATATCTCCTTCGGTACACCAGGTACAGAAACCGGTATACTTAGACCAAAAACGGAATCTTCTTCGAAATCATTGAGGACAAGTTCTCCACTGATGGCGCGCCTTACCATGGAACGCGTATATTTGAGATCCATACGCTTGCCGACGCCGTATTCTCCTCCGGACCAACCGGTGTTTACGAGGTAGACATTGACGTTATGCTTATCGATGAGGTCACCCAACATATTCGCGTAAGTTGTCGCATGAAGCGGCAGGAATGGAGAACCAAAGCATGTAGAGAAGACAGGCTGCGGAGAAGTGACGCCGCGCTCTGTACCTGCAAGTTTGGAAGTGAAGCCGCTTAGGAAATGATACATGGCCTGTGACTTAGTCAGCTTAGAGATGGGAGGCAACACGCCGAATGCATCAGCAGTCAGGAATATAATCGTATTCGGGTGGCCTGCCACTGAAGGGATGCGTGCATTGTCGATGTAATCAAGCGGATAAGCTGCACGTGTATTCTCAGTCAATGAATTATCATCATAGTCCGGAGTGCCTTCTTCATCTACTGCCACGTTTTCCAGAACCGTTCCGAAGCGGATTGCCTGGTAGATTTCTGGTTCCTTTTCAGCAGATAGATTGATCGTTTTGGCATAGCAGCCACCTTCGATATTGAACACACCATTTTCATTCCATCCGTGCTCATCGTCACCAATCAGTTCCCGTTGCGCATCTGCAGACAATGTCGTCTTTCCGGTGCCTGAAAGGCCAAAGAACAGTGCAACATCCTTATTCTCACCGACGTTGGCAGAGCAATGCATGCTCATGACTCCTTGTTCTGGAAGCAGATAATTCATGACCGAGAAGATGGATTTCTTCATTTCACCAGCATACTCCGTACCGCCGATGAGGATTATGCCTTTTTCGAGGGAAACGATGATGAACGTTTCCGATTTGGTACCATCGACTTCAGGGTCTGCCTTGAATGTCGGGGCGGATACGATGGTGAAGTCAGGATTGATGTTAAGAGCCGCTTCTTTCGTTTCCGGTCTGATGAACATGGTGCGGGCAAACATATTGTGCCAGCTGTATTCATTTATTACTCTAAGATCAAGGCTGGTTGCCTCGTCAGCACCTGCGTGCCCGTTGAAGATAAAGACTTCTTCCTTCTTATCGAGATAGTCGACGACTTTCGCAAAGAGGTTGTTGAAGACTTCTTCGGAAATTGGCTGGTTGACTTCTCCCCAATCAACCTTGTCCCTGGAAGTGTCATCTTCGACGATGAAGCGATCCTTAGGACTTCTGCCGGTATACTTTCCGGTTTCTGCACGCAAAGCCCCCGTATTGGTCAGTTTTCCCTCTCCTCTTTCCAAAGATTTTTCGACAAGTTGGGAAGTGGGGAGTTGAATGTGTGCCGCATCCTTCGACACGAGATTTTGAATTAACTCGGAATGGTTTACCATTGTTTATGCCCCCGTTTTATAGATTATGCATAGATGAAGCTTTTCATGAATTAGTATAACACATTCATAATTGAGGTGACATAATAAATATCAAACAAGAATGGCTTGATTTGAAACCTCTCATCTAGTATATTATAGGTTAAGTTATCTCTTATCAAGAGCCGGTGGAGGGAACATACCCGATGAAGCCCAGCAACCTCTTTACTGAAGAAAGGTGCTAAAGGATGCAGAAGTGATTCTGATCGATAAGGGGAAGAGCGGAGCCTTTTCTCGTCTTATGGAGAAAAAGGCTCTATTTTTTTGCAGTGGGAGATAGCTAATATACTTAAAGGAGATAAAGTTAATGGCAGAGCGTAGACTTTTCACTTCGGAATCTGTTACTGAAGGTCATCCCGACAAGATTGCAGACCAAATTTCCGATGCGATACTTGATGAGATACTGAAAGGTGATAAAAATGCCAGGGTGGCCTGCGAGACGGTGGTCAATACTGGTATGGCACTGATTGTTGGAGAGATAAGTACAAATACTTATGTAGATATTCCTAAAATCGTCAGGGAAACAGTCAAAGATATCGGCTATATCCGTGCTAAATATGGTTATGACTATAAGACGATGTCAGTACTGACGGGAATTGATGAACAGTCTGAAGATATCGCCCAAGGTGTTGATGACGCTTTTGAAACGCGCGATTCGTCAACCATTTCAACAGGGGCAGGCGATCAAGGTCTGATGTTTGGTTTTGCGTGCGATGAGACAGAGGAGTTCATGCCGCTGCCGATCGCCTTGGCACATCAGCTTGCCAAGCGGTTGACGGATGTACGTAAAGAAGAGATCATCAATTATCTGCGACCGGATGGTAAGACTCAGGTGACGGTGGAGTACGACGAGGAAAATAATGTAAAGAGAATCGATACCATCGTCATTTCTTCACAGCACCATGAAGAAGTGGAGACGGAAAAGATCCGCGAAGATCTCATTAACCATGTCATCCGTGAGGTGGTGCCTGAAGAACTGCTTGACGCAGACACACGTTACATCATCAACCCGACGGGCCGTTTCGTCATCGGAGGTCCTCAAGGTGATGCAGGGTTGACTGGACGCAAGATCATCGTCGACACATACGGAGGATATGCCCGCCATGGTGGAGGGGCTTTCAGCGGTAAAGACCCGACTAAAGTCGACCGTTCTGCAGCCTATGCTGCGCGCTATATCGCAAAAAACATCGTGGCGGCGAAAGTTGCCGCGAAATGTGAAATTCAACTGGCTTATGCGATAGGGGTCAGCGAACCGGTCTCGATCTCAGTAGATACATTTGGAACCTCTGAATATAGTGAGTCGGATATCGTTGCGGTTATAAGGAAGCAATTCAACTTGTCGCCTGACGGCATCATAGATATGCTTGACCTAAAGCGCCCGATATATAAAGCGACGGCGAGCTACGGCCATTTCGGCCGTAACGATGCTGAATTCCCATGGGAGAAGATTGATAAGGCCGCTGCCATAAAGACAGAACTTGAGAGTGTCACGATGAAATAAATGGATAGCCCCCTATGAAACAGGGGGCTAAATTACATAAGTACGCTAATCCGGGATATTTAGATGCATGTGCATTATTTTCCCTGAAAAGCTCACTTTTTCTATGTAAAGATATAGCATTTCCGGTATAATGAACGGAGTCTTAATTAAGACGGGAAAGTCAAACAGGAAAGGAATTGAGGAAAGTCCATGAATACAGATATTTTTACCAATCCGATATTCATCGTGGTGGCAATTCTACTTCTTATCGTTGCAATTGCGTTCCTGGTCTATTATTTCAGGAATAGAGGTAAAGTGAATACGCTCCGGGAGGAGTATGATAAAGAGAAGGATGCACTGGTCGAACAATATGAGGCTGATAATGCAGCCGAGCGCCAGGAACATGAAGAGAAATTGTCGTCAGTCAATGAAAAATATCATGAAGAAACGACATTGCTCAACAATAAACTTTCAAGCCTGCGCCAGTTTACTGTAGACAAGGGAGAGTACTTGACTGATCTATCGCTCATACAGCTGAAGGACCGCCTTGTGGCAGATGAAAAGATCAGGGAGACGGATATGTACATACTCTCCAATGTGTATCTGCCTTCACGCAATTACACGAACACCCGTAAAATCGATCATCTGGTACTTACGCGGACGGGCATCTATTTGATCGACTCCAAATATTGGAGTGGGCATATACTGCATGGTGTCAATGAAGAGAATTTTGAACAGTTGCCTTATGTAGAACATTTCTTTGATCTTCTGGATATTGACAAGGCAAAAGAACAGACGTTGATATTCGAAAAGGGAAATGAGCAGAATGTGGCAGTCAACCATTATAATGAAACGATCGAAGAAACTAAAATCTCTGCTGAAAAACTCAAGAATATCTTCAAGCTCCAGTACGACGTTGTGCCGATCATCTACTTCAACCCTGAAGACAACGGCAACTATTCCATCGCGAACTACTCCAATGACCCTTCCATAAAAGTATTGGTGGGCGAGGAGGAACTTGAAAATTTCTTCATGAAATATGTCTTCCACGGCCGGTTCCAGTATACGGTTAAAGACCTGGATGAAATTGCAGAAGCGATATTCCAACTGAATCCATAAGCGAAACTTTTGTTTTGATGGACTGAAAGCCTTATAATTTTCTTATAAGGCTTTTATTCTTTCGTTTGTCAAAATAAGCTAGACAGTTCCTTTTCACCCATGTAACTCAAAAAGACTTCCAATGGTGTCCGGTAGTTCAATGATTTTCTCGGTATGTGGTTTCTTCTTGAAGCGACAGACGAGAC